>NZ_SUTI01000007.1 GCF_015062985.1 Methanobrevibacter sp.
TGCATCATCACTAATTCTTTGTGCGCCAGCATTTTTTAAGATACGACCGACTGGTGCGATTGGTAATTCACTCATTTTGACACCTCCAATTAAAAGGTAGTAAACAATAGTATATAAAGGTATCGGTAAAAATGGATATTAACCGCTTATATTATAGCATATCCCCTATCAGAATATGCTTTTGAAATTTGATTAAGAATATCGGTATTATAATAAATTAAGGGATATAAATTAACTATGAAATAAAAATAAGAAGATATATAAAAATAAAAAATTATTCTTCCAATAATTCGCTTTTAAGATATGTGGCGGTTGCTTCGGTTATCTTTACCTTAACAAAAGTCCCTAATTGGACATTGTCAACAATTACTGGAATATAAGAATCAGTCTTAGCAATAAAACCTCCTTTGGAACCTTTTTCAACAACCAATACATTTTGAATGGAATTAACCAATTCCTTGTTTTCATCTTCTGTTATTTTTGATTTAATTTCAGATAAAAATTTTGATCTATTCTTCATTACCTCACGAGGAATTTCCGGAAGGGAAGATGAAATTGCACCTTTACGATGCTGGTATTTTGATAAATGAATTAAACTTGGCCCAATGTTTTCAAGCAACTTTACTGTTTCATTGAAATCATCATCATTTTCAGTCGGATAACCCACAATAATGTCTGTAGCCAGAGTTATGTCAGGAATCTCATTTTTAAATCTGGACACGATATCCAAGTACTGATCTAATGTGTGACCCCTATTCATTTCAGACAGCACCTTATCACTTCCAGATTGTACGGGCAAATGAATGAAATTATATACCTTAGGATGTTTCATAGCATCGATTATTTCATCAACATCATTTAAAACATTTTTAGGATGCATCATTCCAACACGAACACGAAAATCTCCATCTAAATTAGCCACTTCTTTAATTAAATCTGATAGTTTCTCACCACTATCCCGGCCAAATGCGGCAGTGTCCTGTGCAGTGAGCTGAATTTCACATGCCCCATTTTCAATAGCTTTCCTTGCTTCTTCAGTAATGTCTGCTATCGGGTAACTGTTTAAAGGACCTCTGGCAAAACGAGTACAACAAAATGTACATGCACCCAAACATCCTTCACAGATTTGAATTATGTGGATAAGGCTGTCATCAACTACTTTGGAAACACCAACTTTCGGTTCCTTTGAAAATCCACATTCACGAACGACTTCACCATTATAGGCTCCTGTGACAACATCATACGCCTTGTTTAATTGATGAGGTCCAATCCATGAACAGTCAGGCCCGACCTTATCCAATTTTTCAGGGTCAATTTCAACCATACACCCGCCTACGATAATTTTCTTGTCGGGAAATTCATCCTGCAATTTCTGGATTCTGTAGGTGACCTTATTTTCTGTGGGCAGTTTAACATAACATGTGTTTACAATAACAACATCGGCATCTTCGATGGAATCGACAATATCAATATTATTATCCTTTAAATTGCCTGCTATAATCTGACCATCAGCTTTATTGAAGGTGCATCCATATGACTCAATATATACTTTCATTGTCTTACACTCTATGATGTTTTTTTGCAAATATCCTTAGTTAAATCATAATCATAATTATTGAATTTAACCGGCTTTGAATAAACACGTTTAATAACCCCTGCTTTTGCAAAACCGGATGTTAATTTTCTATCCTGTGTCTTGATGACATGCACTTTGACAATGTGCTTGTCTATCTTTATGACATCACCAGGAGCGATTTCGAAATCTCTATCCAAGTCCAGCTTATATGAATCTACTTCACCATGAAGATCCACTGAAAAACCTATACGGGCAGGAATTTCAACAGAAATAGCCCATATTGTGTCAATATCTTCAATTAGGGATTTTTCAACTCTCTTATCTTTCACTTCAATGCCTGTCACTTCGACCTGGCCCAAATCGGAAAGCAATACGTCACCACATTTTAATTCATCGCTTGGAGATAAATTAATAGATGTTTTATAAGACTTATCTTGCTCTGAAATAATTAATCTATAAGGTTGAGGTTTCTTTGCAGAAAAAATATCTTTAAAAACATGACCGCACTCTTCACATTTCAATAAATATTCTTCAATTAATTTTTTCTTGGAAGGCTTCTGTTTTGAATTTAAAATTTCAATATCATCAGAGCCGCAAATAGGGCATTCCATTTTTTATACCTCCTCATTCGTCCTTTAGATAATGGTTAACCAAACCACCATCTTCCAAAATGCTTAACATGAACTCCTTAAAGGGTTCGAAAGTTTTACTTTCACCGGTTGTTTTATTAACTAAAATGCCTTTGGATAAGTCAATGCTTATGACATCATCATCGCTAGCTTCAATATCGCTTACAATAACCGGCAAACCAATATTTATTGCATTCCTGTAAAAAATTCTTGCAAAGGACTTTGCAACAATTGCGCTAACACCTGCAGTTTTAATAGCTACCGGTGCCTGTTCTCTGGATGAACCGCATCCAAAGTTCTCGTCAGCAACAATTATATCCCCCTGTTTAACATTTTTTGTGAAATCCGGGCGTTCACCTTCCAAAACATGATCTGCTAAATCTTGAGGATTAAAAGTTCTTAAATATCTTCCGGGAATAATGACATCAGTGTCAATATTCTCCCCAAAAGTCCATGTTTTTCCTTCAATAATATCCATTCATATCACTGTAAAATTGATTTAAAAAAAACGAGTATTTGGGATAAACCCAAATACAAAATAAGTTAGGTGATTTTTATAATTAATTTATTCTTTTTGTTTAAAAGGTGTTGAAAATTCTTTTTCCACACTTTCACGATACATGGAATTCATTGTACAGAACGGGATAATTCTACCATCCGGTGTTGCATAATGAATAACACATTTTTTAACTCTATCTTCGTCAAAGTTAAATGGATCCATGAAATGCATACATGAAATAAGCATTGCATCCTTGGAAAATTCACCTAATGCTTCATAATCTCTTTTGGCAAATACGTTTAACAAGATTTTAGTAATATCCAAATCTTTAGGAGATCTGCTAGGGTGAACTAATTTAGGAAGATTTCCTGTTAATCCTGCAAGAACCCTCTTATGAGAACCGAATTTGCCTTTCCTAAGTTTTTCATTATATTCCTCAAGTTTATTGAACAAATCATCAACATCGATGAAATCGGTAATTGGAATGAGTTTATCTTTTCCGTCACCTTCAGTTTTTTCTCTGAAAACATAAGTAGCAATTCCACAATGCTCATGACAATTCAAAGTTACTGTAGCAGCATCATTTCCATCAAGCAGAGATATGAATTCCGCAATTGGTTCAACACAGGATGGTGGGTAAAAAGCATCAGTTGGAACCTGACCATCAGTTTCTTCTTCAATAATCTTTATAAAGTCAGGGATTGTAATTCTTTGTTCCTCTACTTGGTCTGCAGGGGTTCTTCCTGAAAATGATACCGGCTGGAAGTTAACTCCATAAATGATATCGTTATTGTCAAATGCAAATTTAATGATTTGACCAACTTGGTGATCATTTACTCCTTTGACTAATGTAGGAACCAATACAACTCCTAAACCTGCTTTTCTACAGTTTTCAATAGCCTGAAGTTTATCCGGAAGCAAATCCCTACCTTTATTTGCAATATAAGGTTCTGGAGTTACACCTTCAAATGAAAGATAAACAGTATTCAAACCAGCTTCCTTCAAGTCTTTAGCTAAATTTTCCCTTTTAGCTAATCTAATACCATTGGTAGCAATCTGAACGTGAGTAAAACCTTCTTCCTTAGCCATTTCAATTAGCTCAACAATGTCATTTCTGACAGTTGGTTCACCACCGGCATATTGAATAGCCGGACAAGGATTAGGCTTTAGATTTCTTAAATTCTTAAGCATTTGCCTAATTTCATCTTTACTAGGTTCATATAGGTATCCTGCAGCAGCCGCATTTGCAAAACAAACAGGGCATCTTAGGTTACACCTGTTAGTCACGTCAATTAATCCTAAAACAGTAGAGGTTTCATGTTTTGAGCATAAACCACAATTGCTTGGGCAAGCTCCCACATCATCAACACAAGGATTTTCAATAGGAGCGACTGATGGAATATATTTACTCACATTATGATATAACTCTTCATCACTCCAGTATGTGTTAACAAACTCCCCATGTTCATCACAGGTCTTTTTGATGAAAATTTTACCGTCTTCATCATAGACTTCTGCATCTATAGGTTTGCCACATTCTGGACATAAACTTTTTGTTCCCTTAATTTTCAAAAAAATCACCTTTTACTAATAAAATGTCATTAGTACATAACTTACATAATATTATATATTTAAATTAATTAAATATTTAAACTTAATTAATATATATTAGTTAAAACAAAATAATATTAAATATTATTGGAGAATTATTTAATGGCTAATGAAATTGTAATGTTGTTAATAACTTGTGTTGCAACACTCTACTTCCTTCTTCCGGCATATTTTGCAAACGGCGCAGGATTAGTTTTTGGAGGAGGTCTTCCATTTGACATGGGAAAGAGTGACAAAAATGGCATTCGTTGGATTGGAGATGGAGTGACCTGGAAAGGATTGATTGCAGGAACTTTCATAGGAATTATAACAGGAGCCATTCAGGGATTTTTAGCACCGCACATCATTTCACAATTCGGAACATACATTACCACCCCAATTGTAACTAGCGTCCCTAATGGAATACTGATTGGATTTTTACTTGGTTTCGGAGCATTGTTAGGTGATGCAATCGGCAGTTTTTTAAAAAGAAGACTTGGAATTGGCCGTGGAAAACCTGCTCCAATTTTAGATCAGCTAGACTTTTTAATTGTTGCACTTATCTTGGTTTCATTAGTTGTGAAACTGAATGTTACATTTATAGCAATAGCTATCATATTAACCTTAATCATTCATTTACTTGCCAATACCGGAGCATATCTGCTTGGTTTGAAAGATGTTTGGTATTAACCTTTAAAAATTAAGAGAACTTATTTTAATTTAAATATTTATTCATCATCACTGCAGTTCCCACAGCCGGTGCTACAACACATTCCTCATCTGTTAGGATATCTCCCATTGATTTGACTTCCAAGCCTAAAAGTTCAGCCGCTTTTTTATCAAGAATATCCTTTCCAAGCCCTGTTGTAACAATCAAATCAAAGCCTTGTGTTTCAACAACCTGTTTTAAGCCATCTGCAATCTGTTCAACTTGCTTTTGATGAATGAACTTGGACATTTCAACAATATCATCCATTGTCAACATTTCCAAATCGGCACATACGACACGTGCAATCCTCTTTGCGCAATCCAACTTGGATTTGCTTGCACCATCAAAAGTATCACACACGTAATCATCTTCGGTAATTAAATCCAAAACAGTGTAAACATCAGCAGTCTGTGCAAAGAGTTCGCTAGCTACACGATACTCTTTTCCATTCAATTCCACTTTATCCAAAAAGCTTGCAAGATTTGTTCTTAAAGTTCCAGTGTAGACCAGTTCTCCAGTTGCAGACCTGTCAAAATCAGATTTGCCTATTGCACATTCCTTTCCATCCTTGATTGGGATAATGTCTGTTGTTGTGCTTCCGGTATCAATAAATATGCAGTTGTCAGATATTAAAGTAGCAATCTGAGCTGTTGCAATCCAATTAGCTGCCGCTGCCTTAAGTGGAGCTTCTTCAATTTCGCTTTTGGAAAGCATACCATCGATTCCAACATATGCTATCGGGCAGTCAAATGTTTCTTCACATTTCATAACAACATCCAAAACTCCATCCTTTTTGGTATCATATGCGTCAACAAGTTCAGCAGTCATGGAGATGCCCACAGCATCAATTTCTGATACCGGACAGATGTTTTCTATCAATTCAACGAGAACTTCTGATAAATCATCGTTGTTGCTCCACATCGGAAGATATGCAAAATCAACTTCAATATTTTTAATTTCCTCTCCGTCAAAGTCAATGACCGCCAAATCAGTGTTTGCACCGCCAATATCAAATCCCGCTACTTTCATATTATATTCTCCTGATTACTAAGGAATCTCCAGATTTTTTAAACTCCACTTCACCATCTAAAGAGATATCAAGTTCATTAATATCCACATTACCGTCAATCAGGTCAATGATTGTCTTTCCAATGTTGAAATTGGCAATTTCGCTCAAACCCACATATGGAGTTGTAAATCTTGAATTGATTTCCAAAAGATAAACTGAATAAACATCTTTTTCATCAGCATTGATTAATAAATCAACACCAACAAAACCTTTCATTCCATCAATGGCCTCAACTGCCTTGGTTGCAATTTCAAATGCTTCATCTTTGTATTTGGTTTCATAAGGAATTTTACCTCCAAGGTAAGTTCCCTTATCATTTTTCAACTCCACATATTGCTGATTTAAACTGATTGGAATTGCTTTTTTGCCGTCGGATATTAAGCTGACGCTTATATCTGTTCCCTCAATATACTCCTGAACAAGGACACGGGATCCTGGTGTGAAAATCTTATCCAAATCCAATGTCAAATCTTCAATTTTTTCAATTACCACAATATCCTCGCAGTCAACGCCAACTAATGGCTTTATGATTAATTTAAGGGGAGTCAATGGATCTTCGGCTTGCCATTTTTCATGCAGATTCTCGATTGCCCTTTTCCAGTATCCTTTTGGGTCTATTTTGAATCTGAATGATCTTGGTTGTGGAACAATATTGGACAAAGCCTCATAGGTTTCAGATTTATCTGAAGATTTTAAGCAAGCTTCAGAAGAGGAATTGTAAATTTTGACATTATTCTCTTCCAATATTCTGGTGATATTGTAAAGATTATTGTTGTTTTCAGCGGAGATGAAAATGGCTTTACTGAATTGTTCGGCATTTTCATCAAGCCAGGAGATTATATCCTGATTGATTAAAATTGGATTAACATTAGGATAATCCTTAACAGTTCCTTCATAAGATTCGTTGATGACCAAATCAACATCAAAGTCCTTTAAATCTTCCAAAAGTGCAAATATTAATGCTTCAGCTTCTGAGATGATGCATTTATCCTTTTCCCCTGAAGCAGTAAAATACTCAAATACTAAAATTGAATCATTCTCTTTTGTCATAAACAATCATCATACCATTTAAATTTAATTCATCAGCAGGAAATTGCATTTTTTCCCCATCAAAAGCCATGTGGATAAGTGCATCTTCCCTGTTTTCAAATTCTTCAACAGAAATATCCTCTTCAATTTTTATCATTTTCCTTACAAATGAGGCCATTATGTTTTCTGGAGCTTTAATATCCAATAAACCTTCATCATAATATTTTTCTATTGCATCGACAGTCAATTCTGCAGAATTTCCCTGCCCATATGGATTGACTGCATTTCTCATCTTGTTTGCAAAATCTTCATCATCAAGGATTTTTCTAGCATTATCAACAATAGCCTGTTTATTGGAACCAACAAGAATATTTCCGCCAGCAGTAACTGTTTCGGGCCTTTCAGTATTATACCTTAAAGTTAAAGCAGGAACATCTAATGTAATCGCTTCTTCCTGAAGACCTCCGGAATCTGTTAAAATTAAAGTTGAATTGGAAGTTAAAAGCAAGAAATCAAGATATCCCAAAGGTTTTATAACGTGAACATGATTCAAATTATTTAATTCATCAAATAAACCGAAGTTTTGAAGTGTGTTTTTAGTTCTCGGATGAATAGGGAAAATAATATTCATATCATCCAATTCTTTAAGCGCATCGATGATGTTTGTAACCCTTGTAATGTCATCCACATTCTCAGCCCTATGCATTGTTAAAGTCAAGATGTTATCCATCTCTTCAATATTTAACATCTTAAGAGATTCCTCTTCAAATCCTCTCTTTTTGGCAATTTCCAAGTGTCTAAAACATGCGTCAACAACTGTATTGCCTATTATAAAAAGATTTTTTCTTGAAAATCCTTCAGATAACAGGTTAATGGCTGATTGTGTAGTCGGAACAAAATACATTGCTGAGCATACGTCGGCAGCTCTGCGATTCACTTCTTCAGGCATTGTCATGTCGAATGACCTCAGTCCTGCTTCAACATGGCCTATCGCAATATGCAATTTGGCTGCAACAAGTGCTCCTGCAAGAACTGCATTGGTATCACCTTGAACCAAGACAATATCAGGTTTCTCTTTTAAAAGAACTTCTTCAATGCCTTCCATCATTAAGCCAGTCTGCTTTCCATGGGTTCCTGAACCGACATGGATATTATAATCAGGAGTTGGAATTTCCAAGTCCTTAAAGAAATTGTCAGACATCTCCTTATCATAATGCTGACCGGTATGGAGAATAACTTGATCAATTCCCCTTTTAGATATTTCATCAATGATAGGGGCCATTTTAATAATTTCAGGCCTAGTTCCTAAAACAGTTGCTATTTTCATAATATTAATATATTTATTAAAATAACTTAAAAATTTTTTTTAATTTTTCAATGCATATAAACAAATCGGCAATGCAAGAAGTGTAATGAATGATGAAATGAAAAATACTGGTGCATATCCTGAACTAGCAGATACGAAACTTCCAAGCAATGCCGGTCCAAAACCCATTGTAGCATCACAGAATATGAAAAATGTTGATACTGCATAAGACCTGCGGCTTTCAGATACGTTTCGGGTTACTATTGTGGTGCAAGCAGAATTCAAGGTACCGAATCCGAGAGCACAACATACTGCACAGATATAAACTGTAATAACAGACGGGATCCATGCAATCAGGAACAGACCGATTGATTGTGCAATGATACCTGTTATGCAGATTAATCTGTCACCACCCCAATCCTGGATTTTACCTGCTATTGGCCTTGACAAAACTAAAACTATTGAATATATGATAAAAAACCATGAGAATGCTGTTGTTAGATTAATCTCAGCGGCATATAGTCTATTGAAAGATAAAATTGAAATATAACCCAAACTTGTAAGGGCTGTGAAAAGTGAAACAGGTATCGCTTTAATTTCAAAAACTTTCTCAATTCCAGAATATTCCCTTTCTTCTTTGAATACTGGTTTATTTTGACTGTTAACGCCAGGGTCCTTTTCACTTACATCAACAAAACTTATGCAGATTAATGCAAGTGCGCAAAATATGCTGGCTATTAAAAAGCATCCATTGGCGCCGACAGCATCATAAAGAAATCCTGAGATGAATGGACCTAACCCTACAGCAATAGTGGTTCCCAGCATGAAATAACCGAAAGCTTCACTGAAACGGCTTTTAGGAAGAACAGCAGTTGCTATTGTAACGATAGCATTGGCAGATGCTCCAAAACCTATACCGTGAATAAATCTGACAATCAAAAGCAAATTGACATCCCTGACAAAGAAATACAAAATACAGGATATGAAATGGATGGTCATGAAAACCAATGCAGTTTTCTTCCAGCCTACCCGTTCTAAAGAATTGCCAGAATAAATTCTTGAGCAAAGCCCTCCAAAAATATATATTCCGGAAACAAGCCCAGCAATTGTTGCACTTGAACCCATTGCAGTAGCATACTCGGCCACAGTAGACATTAAAGCATACATAACCAAAGCAGTAAACAGTAATGCTCCAAAGACTAAGAAAAATGATTTTGTAAATATTCTATCCTGATTATTTTCTAAAGCATTCATTTTTTCCCCTTAAAGCAAATCCGCCAAACTTTTAACCATTGACTCACGAATCGCATATCTTTTTTGTAAATCTGATAATGAATCAACAAGGTCACGCCTAAATCTTTCACAGGCATAATCATCGTATGTGAATCTGATTCCATCATATTGAATATCCATTAAAATCAGATATTCGGCTTCCATGACCTTAATGTAGGCTCTTGGTTCGTCTTCTTCAGGATTCAACAGCTTTTCCACATCATCCAAATCCATTTTGCCAACA
This sequence comes from Methanobrevibacter sp., assembly GCF_015062985.1. GTDB lineage: Archaea > Methanobacteriota > Methanobacteria > Methanobacteriales > Methanobacteriaceae > Methanocatella. The sequence goes on from NZ_SUTI01000007.1 coordinate 9,924, forward strand.
GCCACATCCACAAATACCCTCATCATCTTTCTCACCATATTCCATAAGAATGACTCCCCGTAGATATCTACGAAAATTGGGGAAAGGGTGTCGTGGAGATTGGGAAATTCCTTATTGTGATAATCGGACAAGTCCACTTTTGTGATTTTAATGTCATCAATTGTTCTTGTAGTGGTTTTTTGGAATCTTTTAGTAAAATTAGTAAAGTTATGAGTTCCTTTAAAAACTTCAGCACACTCTTGAAGCTTATCAATATCCAGATCTTGGAACAGCATATAACGGTATTGTCTCATCTGAGCATATCTTGGTTTGAATGCATATCTCACAGGTGCACTAGCCAATATTTGTATATCATCGGGCAGAGAGTTGTTAATTTCATTGACCCTAACTTCCTTTTCGGACTGAAAGCTAATGACATTACCCAAACTATGAACGCCCGCATCGGTTCTGCCAGCTATCCTGAATCTGGACTTTTTCAAATCATCGATGTAGTCCAGCTTACGCAAATGGTAAATCAGCTCCTCTTCGACTGTTCTTAAATTAGGCTGTCTTTGAAAACCATGAAAGTTAGTTCCAATATAACCGATTTTTAGTGCTGTTCTTTTCATTATTATAATATTTTAAGATACTATAAAATAAAGTTTAAGAAATAATTTAAAAAAAAAGAATAAAAGAGGAGGGGAAAATAGCTATTATAAAATAGCTATTTTGGTTATATGACTTTATTCTAATAAATATTACAAAATTCTAAGCAAATATTAACTAAATATTATTCCAAAAATTGGATAATATAATTTATAGTAAATAGTAATAACCATATAAATGTTTTTAAATAATTATTCTTCAAAAAAAGGGTTTTATTCAAAAGTATCCCATCATAATAAGTTATGGAAAAAATTAAAATAAAATATCCCTTCAAATGACATATAATCAATCAATATGGTTTTATTCAAATTTAATAATAACAACGATAATCAATGAAACAAATTAAAATTCAGAAAAAAATCTAAAATCTCCCCCGTTGTTTTATTAAAGATTAATCATGGATTTAAATTGACATTTAAAAAGTAACTGCTGAAAAAATAAAAAATGATACAGAATAAGAAGAACCTAAAAAAAGTAATACTTTTTAACAAAATAATGCTACTAAAATATGGTGGGACTTTTTAATTCAAAATTTTCTCCATATGATTTGTTTCATCATAATCATCTTCTTCCACAGTTAATTCATATCCCATTGATTTCCAAAAAGATAAAGCAGCATCCAAATACCTGTGGGTATGGAGATATATCCTAACATATCCCTTTTCTCTTGCAAACTCTTCCATTGTAGTTACAAGCCTCCGTGCAATCCCATGACGCTGGTATTCCTCATCCACCATCAATCGCCAAATACTTGCAGTATCCTCGTTAGAGTAAATCCCCCTAAAGAATTCATAATCCCTGTCATAAGCCCTAATGGCAGCAGTTGCAACAATCTTATCACCATCATAAGCTACAAAAAAAGCGTTGGATGAAGGCAAAATATAATATTCATCAATTGCCTCAATATCATAATGAAATTCAGGAGTAGGGCCAATATCATATACCTTCCTGATTTGACCATATAAGAAATCTTTTGCAGATTCAATCGCTTCATGGTCATTGTCAAGTTCTTTAATTGTAAAATCCATAATATCACCTAAAAATTTTTAAAAAAAAATAAAATAGAGAAATTAATAAAATTTCTCCTATTCTTGAGCTGTTTCCGGGTTAAGTAATCTTTCTACATTTTCCCCAATGAAATCAAAGAGCAATACAACAATCAATAATGACATACCTGGGAAGAATGCTAACCACCAATATCCTGAAGACAGGTAATGCATAGACTCTGATAGAATTACACCAATAGCAGGTTCATGAGGTGGCAAACCAAATCCTAAAAATGTAATCGCCGCTTCGTGCATGATTGCATGAGGAAACATTAAAATAACACCAACAATAATCTGGGAAACAATTAATGGAAGAATATGTTTTGTGGCAATCCATATTTTTGATTTTCCAAGGTTTTCTGCTAAATGGATGTATTCTTTAGTCCTGATTTCCTTGACTTCTGATCTTAAAACCCTTGCAAGCGGTGTCCAATGTGTTAATCCAACACCCATAACAACACCAATAACTCCTCCACCAAACATTATGGAAACAAGAATAATTAAGAGGATGTGAGGTATTGAACCGAATAGGTCAATAATTCCGGCAACAGCTTCATCTGCAAATTTATTAAAACTTGAAAACAATCCTAGAATAATAGAAATGATAGTACTTATAACTGATGCAATGAAACCCACCATAATACTTAATCCAAGACCTGCGACAGTTCTTTGAAACATATCCCTTCCCATCCAATCAGTTCCAAAGATATGTTCAAATGAAGGCATTTGGTTTGCACTGATAAAACTTGTCGGAATATCTTTGATAAAATAACCGCAAATAAATATTGTTACAATAACCAGTGCTGAAAGAGCAATAATGACTAAAGTTTTAGTCCTGAGATTAGCATGATACAAAAACCACTGCTTGTCATCATCAGTTTTTTTCTTAATCATTGAATTCACTCTCCTTAATTCTTGGATCAATTAGATAATATGATAAATCCGCAAGCAAGTTACCAACAAATACAAATATTGCACTGAATATTACAATTCCTAAAAATAGTGGAACATCACTGCTAAGACCTGCTGCAACGGCAGTTTGACCGACACCCGGATATGAGAATACCTGTTCTACAAGTACTGCTCCTCCAAATAATTCACTGAAAGACAAAAATTGTAAAGTGACTGCAGGCAGGAGAATATTTCTTATTCCGTGATTTTTCACTAAATCCCAACCTTTTTCTCCTCTGGATTTTGCAAACAATACATAATCAGAAGATAAAACTTGGATTAATTCATTACGTGTATACATTGCAATTGGCGCTAATCCAACAAGACTCAAAGTGATTGTAGGCAATACCAATCTTGAGGCCCATTCCATAAATGTGGCATCTGTACTTTTTACACCAATTGGAACACCAAATCCTATTGGGAACCACCCTAAATAAACAGCAAATACCATTAATACAAGCATTCCCACCCAGAAGGATGGTGCAGATTGAATTGCATAACAGTAAACTTTTACTGCCTTATCAATCCATGAACCTTTGTTTTTGCCTGCCACAACACCCATCGCAAAACCAATAATTCCACTTAATATCCATGAAATGGCCATTAATACAATTGAAGCGGAAGCCCTATCAATTATAATGTCTATAACAGGTGCACGATATATTAATGAAGTTCCCAAATCAAAATGTATTAAATCCATTAGCCAATGAAAAATTTTAGTAGTCAAAGGAACATTAGTTCCAAAATAATTTTCAAGGATTTGCCTCTGTGCTTCTGATACTGCAGCTTGTCTTAAATAAGCATTAACTGGATCAATAGGGGATAAATCTAATAATACAAAACTAAAAATTGCAACTACAAGAATTAATATTATAAAACGTATTAATTTGTAACCAAAAAATTTTAATAATTGATTTTTATTCAAAAATAAACCCCCATGAAAATTTTAAAAAAATAAAAAAAAGGAAAAGGATATTTAATTAAGATGTTGAATTGGTTCTAGTCCAATCACAGATGTTAATTAATATATCATTTCCTAAACCATCAGGTTGTTGACCGATATCGATTCCGTTTTTGATGAAGTAGTTGTAGTCATAGTTTACAAGCCATACGAATGGAGCGTCACCAGCAGGACTCCAACCTCCACCATTTACAAAAGCAGATTGAGACCATAAGGTGTTTGCAGCATTCAAATCGCTTGAGTGCATTGCATCATCCATCAATTTATCGGAATCAGTGTTGTTGTACAAGTTAGGATTCATGTAGAAACCATCTGCTTCTTTACTGTGATATTGCTGATAGATGGATTTATATGGGTCTGGAGAAGTTTGTTGCATTAATGCTGCGGAGCAATACATGTTATTATAGATTGTATCCCAGTCAGCACCAACTAATTTTACTTCAATTCCAATTTCTTTTGCTTGTTCAGCAAATACGGTTGATAGAGATTGCCTGTCAAGATAATCTGGTGGATAATATAACTCAAATGATGCTTTTACACCATCTTTTTCTACAATTCCATCACCATCAGTATCGTTCCATCCACCCTCTGCTAAAATTTGTTTTGCTTTTTCAACATTTCCATCTTCAACTTTACCATCAGGGTTTGCATAGTCTCTTGTATCTACACTGGTATATTCTGGGGTTGCATGACCTGAGAAAATGTAATCACACATTGTCTGACGGTTAACACCAACGTTTAATGCTTCTCTGATTGCTTTATCAGCAGTTACATTATTTCCTATTTTATATGTGCCATTGAATACTTCACCAGTATCATTTTGATAAGGTAAGGATACACCTTGTGCCCTACCTGCAGATTTTTCTACAAATTGGTATCCATCAACTGATTGGTTCAATGCGGAAGTTGCTACCGGAACTACATCCACATCACCGGATTTGGCTAATTCCAACCAGGTTGATTCTTCAGGGAACAATAGAGTGATTTGAGTAAAGTATGGTTTGTCATTATAATAATTGTCATTTACTTTAAATATTGCTTGTTGACCTTTATCCCAGTGATCTAATACATAAGGTCCGGTACCAATTGGGTTTTCACCATAAGTAGTATTGTCATATGAATCAGAAGGAACTATTCCCACATATCTTAAGTCATATATGAAAGTGGACCTAGGTTCAACCAAATCAAATTTGACAGTAGTTTTGTTTACAGCAGTTACATTTGCAAGATTAGTTAAATCCAATTCAGATTCAGTACTTTTTGCAGTGTTGAATGTGAATGCAACATCTTCTGCATCAAAAGTAGAATTATCTGAGAATTTAACATCATCCCTAACATTTACAGTCCATGTTTTTCCATCACTGCTAATTGAATAATCAGTAGCAAGATCTGGAACTATACTTCCGTTTTTATCTGTTTTAAACAAACAGCTTTGTACTAAAGGATTATAATTTTGGTGGCCGCATCCCCAACCGACAAGAGGGCTGAAACCTGCTTCCGGTTCTTTGATATTGCTGTGTGCTGCAACGGTTAAGTGGGTGGGGTCATTATCGTGAGAGCCTCCCATAAATGCCAAAGCACCTCCAACAATAATAAGAACAGCAGCAACACCACCAATTATCATCATTGTCTTTTTATCCATAACTTTTCACCATAAAATTAAATACCATATTAAAATAATAGTATTACTTTTCTACATTAAAGTAACTGAATAGTAATACTTTTTAATATTATTTTAACATTATTCTATATATTACTAACATACATATAAAAATATATTTATTACTTTTAAAATTTACTTTAAAAATTTATTAATAAACATAAATTCCTTAAAAAAATGAATAACCATCAAATATTCAAATAATAAATTGCAAAAATAAGAAAAAATTGACTATTAAAAAAATACAAAAAATGAAAGAAAAATTTATGAAAAGTAATACTTAATTAAATTTAAATATTATTAATCTTAAATATTTGGCTATGAATCTATCTCTTGAACTTAAAAACTACCTTTTGAATAATGGTGCAACCGAAGTAGGTTTTGCGGACATAAGCAATTTTACACCAAAAATTGGATTAAATAAAGGCATTGTTTTCTACATAACTTACCCAAAAGAGATAATACGGAACATGCAAAATGCACCCACCCAAGAATATGTCAATGAACTAGTTAGTCTAAATTCAAGATTAGACGCATTGGGCATGAAATGTGAAAGATTTTTAATTGATAAAGGCTTCAAAGCATATGCTCAAACAAAAAAGAGATTAGGAACTGATTTTGGAGAGTTCAACTCATTTGAACTACCCCATAAGACCATAGCAACACGTGCAGGCCTTGGATGGATTGGCAAATCCGCATTATTTACAACAAAGAATTTCGGATCAGCGTTAAGGATGTCTTCCGTTTTAACAAATGCTCCACTGGATATTGGAAAGCCTATCCTAAAATCAAGATGTGGGAAATGCATGGAATGCAGAGATGCATGTCTTGGTGGAGCAATAAGTGGGAAAGAATGGAATTATAAACTTAAAAGAAATGACTTTTATGATGACAAAAAATGCGAAAAATATGCATTAAAAGTATCTGAAGAGAATTTAGGAAAAGCAGATACCGTATGTGGAAAATGTATCTTTGCATGCCCACATACTCAAAAATATATTAAAAAATTATAACTTTACAGCATAGCGAAAATCGTTAGCTAACTGATCAATTTCCAAGCCTTGAATTTTTTTATCCATATGAACTGTTTCCAAATCATCATTTGCATCCAATGCAACAACAAAACCCATTTTTGTCCAAAATTCAATAGCTCCTGACAAATTTTTATGGGTATGTAAATAAATATCTTCATAATTGACTTCATTAGCAAAGTTTTCTGCAATGCTGAACATTTTTGAAGCCAAACCGCAACGCCTACATCTCCCATCAACGAACAATCTCCAAATGCTTGAGGTAGTATCATTAGAATACAAATGTCTAAATTCAGGAAAGTCCTTATCATAAGCCCTTATGCCTATTGTTGCAATGATTTCACCAGTTTCTTCGAAGTATGCAACATAAAAATTGTTTCTTTGAGGATTAACATAATATTCATCAATTTTTACAATATCTTGATGCCACTCGGGAACATAATCATATCCAAATTCCTTTTTTATCATCTTAAATAAAAATTCCTGAACCTCTTTAATTTCATTTGAACTTTTACCTAATTCTTTTATAGTAACATTCTTCATAGCAACACCAATCCAAAAAGTATTACAAATATAAAAAAAATTATACAATAAGTAATACTTTTTTATAATTTTTGAATAACTTTAATATTAATAAAGTACAAATAACTATTTAAAAGTTATCATTTGAAAATCATAAGGTGATTTAATGGAAAAATTATTAGATGTAGAGAATGTCTCAATCTCATTTATTCAATATACTAAAGGTTTAAATCAAAGAGATTTGAAGGTTATCACAGATTTGACTTTAGATATATCTGAAGGAGAAATATTGGCCGTATTAGGTTCCAGCGGATCTGGAAAAAGTCTGCTTGCACATGCAATATTCGGAATTCTTCCAGAAAATGCCAATCTAAATGGAAAAATAAAATACAATGGAAAAGAATTATCACAGGAAGACAAAGAAGAAATCAGAGGAAAAGATATAGTGCTCGTTCCCCAATCAGTAAACTTCCTAGACCCCCTAATGAAAATTTCAGACCAAGCAATCGGCCTCACAGAAAGCGATGAGGACAAAAAACAAAAGAAAATAAAACAACGAGAAATCTTCGAACATTATAATCTTGGCCCTGAAGTGGATGACATGTATCCCTTCCAGCTATCTGGGGGAATGGCCAGAAGAGTGCTTGTTTCAACCGCATTACTTTCAGACCCCAAATTAGTTGTAGCAGATGAACCTACACCAGGATTAGATGAAAAAACTGTACAAGAAACATTAAATCACTTCAAACACATGAAAGAAGATGGAATAGGAGTTTTATTAATTACTCACGACATTCATGCAGCACTAGAAGTGGCAGACAGAATCGGAATATTCTACTCAGGATACGTGATTGAAATCGCACTTGCAGAAGACTTTACCGGAGACGGTGAAAACCTTCTACACCCTTACACAAAAGCACTATACAAAGCACTCCCCGCAAACGGGTTCGAACTGACAAAAGGACACCAACCATTGCATGGGGAAATCCCTGAAGGTTGCCCATACTATGACAGATGCGAAATGCGCTTCGATAGATGTGAAAAAGAAAGGCCAGAATTAATTGATTTAGGCGATAAAAAAGTAAGATGCTTTAAATACGAAGAAGGTGCATAAGATGGAACTTAAAGCAACAAATATCTCATTCAAATATCCTTCTGCAAAGAAATACCTATTAAAAGATGTTAACTTAGAATTGGACAATAACAAAATAATCGGATTAATTGGAGACAGTGGAAGCGGAAAATCAACATTATGTAAGATATTATCCGGCTATGTTACAAAATACGAAGGCACTGTAACCTTTGATGGACAGCCTATTCCCAAAAAAGGATTCAAACCTGTGCAATTAATCTACCAACACCCTGAAAAAGTAATGAATCCTAAATGGAAAATGGAACAAGTATTAAATGAATCATGGGACGTTCCGGATGAATTTTTAAAGGAATTCGGTATACAAAAAACATGGCTAACAAGATTCCCTCAGGAACTATCCGGAGGGGAACTTCAAAGATTTTCAGTGTTAAGATCACTAAATCCAAATACAAAATTCCTAATAGCCGATGAAATGACAACAATGCTCGATGCAATAACACAAGTGCAAATCCTAGATTCAGTTTTAAAAGTAGTAAAAGAAAGGAAAATGGGATTTTTACTCGTAAGTCACGATATGGATTTAGTTGATACCATATGTGATGATAAAATTTACTTAAAGGATATTAATGGCACTTAGTCATTAATATTTATCAACCTTTTAATTTCCCAATCAGCCCATATCATAGTAATGTTATTCGATACTATTTCACCTAAAACAATACCCATCCAAGCGCCCCACACACCATAACCTAAAACAACCCCTAAAAGAACTGCAAAACATATTGTAAAACCTGTTTCCCTCATAATTGTCTGAAACATTGCAGTTATTCCTTTTCCAATTCCCTGGAACACATAAGTTGATGCGACACCAACTGCCATTGTAGGGTAATATATAACTATCCAAGAAAGAAAACTGGTAAGCTCTCCCAAAATCCTAACGCTGCTTGCGGATGAAGCAAAAACTGATGCAATATCGCCTGCAAAAACATTAGTCAGAATAGCTACAACACATGCAACGACGATGGATACCTTCATGGCATATCTATGAACTATCCGAATATTCTTATAATTTTTAGCACCATAATTGGCAGCAATAACACTTATTAATGCAGTCCCTATAGCTAAAAGAGGAGTGGTTCCAATTGTTACTATCCTCCAACCTGTTGAGTAAACAGCAACTGAATCAGTTGACCCGACAAAAGCCAGCAACGCTGAAAAAACCGCTGCAAAGAATGCATTGTTCAAAAGTTGGATGCTGGCCGGAATACCTACCTTGATTACATCAATTGAAATATCCTTTTGAAAAGAAAAGTTAACCAGATTCGGCTTCAGATATGTGTCTTTTTTTATATAAAACCAATAAATCAAAATTAAAATCACAAATACGGCTGAGATAATTGTTGCAATAGCTGCACCCTTAACACCCAAATTCAGGGAATAGATGAAAATAGGGTCCAAAATCATGTTTAAAATTGCTGATGCAATCATTGCATACATCGGTCGAGTGGTATCTCCTTCACCCCTGAAAATACCATATAATGCATTAGAAAGGATAATGAAAACAGACCCTAAAAGAATTATCACACCATAATCAGTTGCATAACCAATAGTTTGACCCGCACCCATAGCATTTAAAATCGGATTTAATAATACTAATAAAATTACAGTTAAAATCAATGAAACGATAATATCCAAAATTATTGAGTGAATAGAAGCATTATCTGCCTTTTGTTTATTGTCTTCGCCCAGATACTTTGACAAAGCGAATGCTGCACCTGAACCCAGACCATTACCAAAACCAACCAAGATCATGAATATTGGTGTGAAAAATCCTACACCTGCAAGCGCATCGGCTCCAAGGCCAGAAACCCACACGGCATCTATTAAATTATAAAAACTAGTTATAAGTAATGAAATTATTAAAGGAATAGACATTTTTATCAACGCTTTTTTTGGATTTTGAAGCATTATGTCTACACTGCTAGAATCATTACTTAACATAAGTAACTATTAAAATTTATTCAGATATAAAATTAGTTATTTACAAAAAAAGAAAAAAAATCTAAAATTAAATTATAGATTCAATTCAATTTTAGATATTATTTATTTCATTAAACTTTAAGATATCATCACACAATACATCTAACAGCTCTTCATCGTGGCTAACTGCCAATATCCCAATGTTATTTGCTTTTGCATGATTGATAAGTGCTTCCCAGATTTGTACTTGTGTTACAGCATCGAGCATAGTGGAAATCTCATCAGCTATGATAAATCTAGTTTTAGGATTGAGAGCCCTTAAAATGCTGAAACGTTGCAATTCTCCACCAGAAAGTTCACTAGGCCAACGTGTCAACCATGAATCCTTTAAACCAAAAGCATCTTTTAAATCTTTTGGAGGATTCCATGATTCATTTAATACTTTATTCATTTTCCATTTAGGATTCATAGTCTTTTCAGGATGTTGGAAAATTAATTGTACCGGATAAAAATCCTTATCAGGTATTTTTTTACCATCAATAGTCACTTCACCGGAATAATGTGAAATATGGCCGGACAATATTTTACATAATGTAGATTTTCCACTACCACTATCTCCTATTAAGCCAATGATTTGATTACTGTTAACAGATAATGAAATATCCTTTAATATTTGCCTTTTTTTATTATATGAAAAAGAAATATTATTTGCTTTAAGCTCCATCATTAGCCCCCTCAAAATTGAAACACCTAATCATTGCACCATCATGTTCAACTAACTCTGGTTTATTCTTTTCACATTTATCCAAACGTATTGGACAATTTTCCCAATAAGGACATCCTGGAACATCATCCAATGGCTGAACCCCTTCAGTTAGCTTAAAACCATTTCTTGGTAGTGAATTAATTAACGCTTTAGTATATGGGTGCAATACATCATCCGCATTTTTGAAGTTTTCGACATTATTAATTTCAATCACATAACCTGAATAAAATATTGCAATTCTATCTGCTGTTCTTAAAGCAACATCAATTTCGTGAGTAATAAGCAAAACACCTTTACCATTCTCTTTTAGATTTTTAATGTCAGTGATTGTTTCCTCAACACTTTTCTTATCAAGACCTGGTGTCGGTTCATCAGCAATCAATAATTTAGGATTGCCTATTAATGCTGTTGACAATAATACCTTTCTTGCCATTCCTCCGGACAATTCGAAAGGATATAAATCATCAACACTTTCATCCAATCCATATTTATCAAAAATTTCTCGTTGCTTTATTTTTTTCTCGGCATGTTCCTTTTCATCCTTACATTCACCAATTGCCTGTTCGGAAACTTTCATAAGAGGATCTAAAAAATTTACTGACTGGGGTATCAGACAGATTTCCTTACCTCTTAACTTTTCTTTCAAATCCTGGTCTAAAACGTTTCCTCCATATTTAATCTCACCGGTTACATGAGCATTGTAAGGCAAAATACCTAAGATTGAATGAGCTAAAAGACTTTTACCTGAACCGCTGGAACCTAAAATGGCAACGATTTCATTTTCATTAACATCTATTGTTAAATCAGATATTACTTTTAAATCATGCCTATTTAATCCTTGAACATATTGCGTAAAAGCTATTGACAAATTATTTACTTCTAACAAATTTCCCATAATATCACCAATCTAATTATTTGCTTGTGAAGGATCAACTAACCGTTTTAAATTATCTCCTATAATATCAAACAGCAATACAACAATCAATAATGCAAGGCCTGGGAAGAATGCTAACCACCATGCGCCCATCGCAAGGTAAGTCATTGATTCGGACAATATTATACCAATTGCTGGTTCGTGTGGTGATAGACCAAAACCTAAGAAAGTTACACTTGATTCATGCATGATTGCATGTGGGAATACAAGTAATGTTCCAACAAATATTTGAGATAATACTAAAGGCAGGATATGTTCCTTTGCAATCCATAATTTGTTTTTACCAAACCGTTTAGATAATGCAACATATTCAGATGTGTTAATTTGCAATACTTCAGCTCTAAGCACCCTTGTCAGATTCACCCAATGAGTGAATGCCACTGCCATCATTACTCCAAATGCGCCCTTACCTAATCCGATAGAAATCATCATGATTAACAAGATATGAGGTATTGATGCAAATAAGTCAATCAACCAGGATACAAATTCATCACAGAACTTATTTACACTAGCAAGAAACGCTAAAAGAGTGGCTATTATACTAGAAAGCACTGATGCAGCCAACCCAATCATGATACTTAAACTTAAACCTTCCAATGTCCTAATGAACATGTCACGACCCATCCAATCAGTACCAAAAGGATGCTCGAATGAAGGAGGTTTCATTTTTATTGCAAAATCAGTAGGCAAATTAGCATCAATCAGCCATCCGCTTATAAAAATGACCAGCAGAACCAATCCCGTTAGTCCAATAGTCAAAAGTGTTTTTTGCCTTAAATTTAAAGAACTAAACAATCCCCTATTATACCATGGAAGTTCACTCATCATCCTCACTCCTTAATCTTGGATCAACATATTGATAAATCAAATCAGCAAAAAAGTTCCCCATGAATACAAAAATTGCACTAATAATCACAATTCCCAATAATAATGGGACATCTGACCTTAATCCTGCAGCCACAGTTGCTTGACCGATTCCAGGATATGCAAATACTTGTTCAACAAGGATTGTTCCACCAAATAGCTCATTGAAAGATAAGAACTGAATTGTAATTGCCGGAAGTAAAATATTTCTTATTCCGTGATTTTTGATTATGCCCCAGAAACTTTCACCTCTGGCCTGTGCAAATAAGAAATAATCGCTTCTTTTTACACTGATAAGTTTATCTCTAGTATACATTGTAAGAGAAGCAATTCCTACAATACTTAAAGTTATTGCAGGCAATATTAACCGGTATAACCATTGCCAAAATGTTACCGTATCGGATAATTGTCCTATTGGAACTGAAAGACCAATAGGGAACCAACCTAAATACACGGAGAAAACCATTAAAAAGACTAATCCTATCCAAAAAGTAGGTGTAGACTGCAAAATGTAACAGTATGTTTTAATTGCCTTATCTGCAAAAGAGCCTTCCTTTGCACCAGCAATTACGCCCAAACCAAAACCTACAACTGCAGAAATCACCCAAGAAACTACCATAAGAGTTAATGAAGCTGTGAATTTTTGTACAATTACTTCAGTTACAGGAACCCTATAGATTAAAGAAAATCCCATACTTCCAGTTGCCAATGTTTGAAGCCAACCCATAACTCTTTCAGCCAAGGACAGATTTGTTCCCCAATATTCTCCTATGATGGCAACTTGTTCCTGACTGACAATTCTTTGTCCAAGATAAGCTTTTACAGGGTCAATTGGAGATAATTGTATCATTATAAAACTGATTGCAGCAATAACAATTAATAAAATTAGTAATCTAACAGCTTTAAATCCTAAAAACTTGGCTAATTTTTTATTGTTAATTTTAATCATCTCGTCTAACTTTGTTTTAAAAAAAAGAATAAAAGAATGATTTATAAATAATAAATCATCTCATATTTGAATTATTTATTTAGCAGTTTCATTAATACGTTTCCAATCATAGATATTACCCCAGATATCTCCACCGTGTGGGTAAATAAGGTGTGTGCCATTGGAAATGTCTAATGAATCACTTACAAAGTAAGTGTAATCTACAGTACCAACCCATAAGTATGGATAATTAGATACCGCTTTTTGAGCTGCTTGAGACCAAGTTGCATAGGAGCTGTTTAAATCTTGAGTCATTGCAGTATCGATTAATTTATCTACTTCAGTATCATTGAGACCTTCAGAGTTATCATAACCGACACAAGCCACTCTTGAATCATATTGGTGTTCGATTTCAAATGGGTCAGCTGAACCGAATCCCCAAACTACTCCTTGACTGTATTTATTAGGATCAATATCATCCCAGCTTCCGCCAACCGGAGTAATTTCAATACCAATTTCTTTAGCTTGTTCTGCAACAGCTACAGCAATAGCTTGTCTTTCGGTTGCTTTGGAATTATAATATACTGAGAATGCAGCTTTTGTACCGTTTTTCTCTACTATACCATCACCATCAGTATCATTCCAACCAGCATCGGAAAGAACTTTTTTAGCTTCATCAACTTGACCATCTTTGAATGGAGCTTCAAATGCCCAAGGTAATTGACCAGCTACACCAGTGTAGGAAACATTACCGTAACCATTAAATGCGCCATCTAATAAGGATTTTCTGTCAATACCTATGTTTAATGCTTCCCTAATAGCAGGATCTCCTGTTACATTGTTACCTATTGTAACATTATCTTCACTTGTTTTTCCTTCATCCATTTGTGTTGGTAATGATATTCCACGTACATCAATAGAATCGAAGTATTCTAAGTGGTATCCGTCTACAGTTTCGTTTGCATATGCAAGTTGTACTTCAGCAATATCTACATCACCGTTTTTAACTGCTGCAAATGCTGCATCCGGATCAAGGAATAAATTAGTTATTTTTTCAAAGTATGGTTCAGGACCATAGTAATCAGGATTTTTTTCTAGGATGAATTGTTGTCCTTTATCCCATTGAGCTAATTTATAAGGACCGGAACCGATAGGGTTTTGTCCATAGGAATCTTCATTATAACCAGCTTCAGGAACAATTCCAACATCAGTCAATTTGTTAATAAAAGTTGAATCGGATTTATTAAGGGTAAATACTACAGTATTTCCACTTGCGGTTGCATTAAGCATGGAACTTAAATCTGCTCCTTCACCTAATTCTTTAGCTTTGGTATATGAAAATGCAACGTCATTAGCAGTTAATTTAGAACCATCAGTGAAGTTAACATCATCACGAATAGTTACTGTATAAGTTTTATAATCGCTAGAAACAGTATAGTTTGTAGCCAAATCATTTACGAAATTATTGTCTTTATCTCTTTTGAGAATTGTACTTTGAATAAGTGGTTCTGTTCCAGAATCGTGATATCCCCAACCATGCATTGGGTCAAAACCGAATTCAGGTTCTTCACCGTGAGCAGCAACACAAGCGACCAATTCATTTGGAGCATGTTCTGTGCTTCCGCCTCCCATAGCAACTGCACCTATACCAATTATTGCAAGTATAGCTACAACTGCGCCTATAATATATTTTGTTTCCATTTTATTTTTCCCCAACATAAATTACATTTAATTAAAATCTAAAGTAATATCATAGATAGTATTACAAAATTATAAAAATTTAAGATTTGAGTAATACTTATTTTTATAAAGATATTACAATACAATATATATCCGTCACGAGTATATAAAAATTACGATTAAAATTAAAAAAAGTATTACTATGGAAAAATTAAAAAAAAAGAAGTGAAATTAGAATAGTGGATCTTTCACCATTCCAATTCTAAAGGAGTTCAAGATAACTAAAAGTGTCAAACCTAAGTCTCCAAAACCAACAGACATCATTAATGTAATAATTCCTAAAATTGCAAGCACTACACATAGTAGTTTCACTGCAATAGCTACAGTAATGTTCTGTTTAATTATTCCCATTGTTTTACGGCTTAAAGCAAATAGATATGGAAGTTTTGATATATCATCCTGCATCAATGCAACATCTGCAGTCTCAATAGCAACATCAGAACCTGCTGCACCCATTGCAATACCAATATTTGCACGTGCAAGTGCCGGTGCGTCGTTAATACCGTCACCAACCATTGCAACATCACCGAATTTGTTTCTGATTGTGTCCAATATATTCAATTTGTCTTCAGGCATTAGATTGGAATAAACATAATCAATTCCGATTTCATCAGCAACACTTTTTGCAGCAAACTTATTATCGCCTGTAAGCATTATTGTTTGCACGCCTTTCTCTTTTAAATCAGAAATGACTTGTGAAGCATTATCCCTGATTTTATCAGACACAGTAATCATGCCTAAAACTTTTTGTGAGTTTCCGACAAATATTAATGTCTTTCCTTCACTGGAATACTTATTTATGTCCTCTCTTGAAATTTCAAATGAACTTCCTTCAATTAAAGATTCGTTGGCGGCATAGAATTGCTCACCGTTAATGTTAGCAATGATTCCTTTACCCGGAACATTCCTAAAGTCATCAATATTATCGAAATGGATATTATTCTCATCTGCATAGTTAACAATTGCTTGTGCAATCGGGTGAGAAGAGTGGAATTCCAAAGATGCTGCGATTTTGACAATATCTTCTTTTGAATAATTTTCATCCAATACTTCAATACCGCTTAACTTTAATTTACCTTCTGTTAAAGTACCGGTTTTATCAAAGATTACCGCCTTAACATTTCTCATCTCTTCAACATAGGTACTTCCCTTAATAATGACCCCATTTCTAGTGGCTGAAGTAATGGCAGATACCATTCCAACAGGTGTTGAAATCAAAAATGCACAAGGACATGAAATTACCAGTAATGAAAGAGCCTTATAAACCCAATCGGTCAAGTTTTGAGAAAAGAATAATGGTGGAATTAATGCAACGCAGATAGCTCCAACCATCATGATTGGAGTATAATATTTGGCTACTTTTTCAACCAGGGTTTCAGTTTCAGACCTGTTGAGCTGTGATCTTTTGACTAAAGTAACTATCTTTGAGATAACTGAATCCTTAGCTGCTTTAGTTACCCTAATTTCCAGATATCCATCCTCATTGACAGTTCCTGAAAATACATCATCACCTACTTCTTTTAATACTGGAACACTTTCTCCAGTAATGGATGCCTGATTAACTGAAGAAGAACCCAAAACAACCTCACCATCCAAAGGTACTTTGTCACCAGGTTTTACAATAACAATGTCATCAATGTCTACTTCATCAACGTTTTTAATTTCCTCTTTGTCTCCAACTTTAACTCTTGCAGTGTCCGGAGCGATTTCGACCAATGATTTAATTGAACGTGTAGCCCTAAGTTCAGCATAGTCTTCTAAAAATTCTGCAATGTAGTAAAGGAAAGTTACTGCTGCACCTTCTTCAGGATGACCTATAATAAATGATGCAACACAAGCAATACACATTAACATTGCAGGACCAATAGTATGTCTGTTAACTAATGATTTATAAGCTAAAATAGCAATTTCATAACCTGCAATTATCGCACCAATCATATAAGTAACAGTTACAATTGTCGGGTCAAAGGACAACCATTCAAAAACATGTCCTAAAACAAATAATATTCCGCTCGCAACGATGATTTGAATAGGCCTATTAGCTATCAATGGTTTTCCTTCAGCTAACAGTTCCCCATCCCCATGCGCATGTTCATGTCCATGGTCATGTCCATGCTCGTCTTCATCTGCACAATCGGGACAAGCACAAAGGCTAAATTCAATATCATCATCATGGTCATGATGGTGATGATGCCCCTCATGAGAATGATCATGATCATGACAACCACAATCATCATCAGTACAAACATCCTCCTCATGAGAATGCTCATGATGGTCGTGATCATGATGGTCATGGTCATGATGATGCTCATGCTCATGATGGTCGTGATCATGATGATGCTCATGCTCATGATGGTCGTGATTATGATGGTCATGGTCATGATGATGCTCATGCTCATGATGGTCGTGATCATGATGGTCATGGTCATGATTGTGGTCATGGTCGTGATTATCATCTGCACAATCAGGACAAGCACAAAGATTAATATCAACATCTTCGCTGTAGTCTATTTCTTCCCTGTGGTCATATACGCTTAAATCGGTTTTTTCTTGATAATCTCTTAATAATTTTTTATTATAGTGTTCTGGATTTTCACAGTGAGTATCGTCACACTCTGGATCAAAACAGATATGATTATAATGTTCTGGATTGCGACAATTTTCATCTGCACAATCAGAATCATAACATCTATTTTCAACCATGTTATCACCTGATTAAACTTATTCTAATATATGTTCTAATCCTACTTTATAAATCATTTCAATATGAAGGTCTGTTAAGGAGTATCTTGCCATTTTACCCTCTTTTTGAAATTTGACAATATTATTTGAACGTAATATTCTCAATTGATTTGAAACAGTAGTTTGGTTTAAATCAAGAGCCTCACAAATATCACAAACACATAAATCATCTACTGCAAGTAGTGAAATAATTTTTAATCTTGTTGGGTTGCTAAAAATTTTAAAAAATTCGGACAAGTCCAAATATTGCTCTTCTGAAAGCATACGCTCTTTAACACGATTTACAGCATCCTCATGAGCATTGAATACTTCGCACATATCCTCATTTTTTCCATCAAGATTACTATCTTTCATTTCCATCACATATATTATCTACAAATAATATTATAATATATTTATGTATTTAAATGTTTTCATATCATGATGTTATGATATGTTATTTTAAAAAAATAAAAAGAGTTAACTGCCCTGAAGATCATATGTTTTCTGTCCAAGATAATCAACATGTTCTACTAAAAGTACGTCTTTAGGATACTTAACATCACCAATAGAACGATTTTCCAAGACTTTACAGTCTATAAACTCCTCAATATATGCATCGCATACATATATTGAAGGAATCTTACTGGCATCCCAGCCATTCATCACTACAAATGAATCATTAGCCACAAAGACTTGTTTGTCTCCCAAAGACTCCATCCAAGCAAGAGTTGCATTATCATATCCCTTGTAATACTCGGCAGTCTTAATATCCTTAATTAATTCTGATAATGGAAATGGTCCTTCTGAAGATACAGTAATCGATGTTTTATCTACATCACCAACCTCATCGAAGGAATAAACCAAAACTAATGATAAAATAGCTAAAAGTAAAATCACTATTGC
The DNA here is from genome assembly GCF_015062985.1 of Methanobrevibacter sp. Lineage (GTDB taxonomy): Archaea > Methanobacteriota > Methanobacteria > Methanobacteriales > Methanobacteriaceae > Methanocatella. Next base: position 28,672 of record NZ_SUTI01000007.1, read on the forward strand.
AATAATACTTTTGTTATTCATTTCAAAAAACCTCTTTAAAGATTATTTTTTAACCACTCCGATTAATGTTCCGTCAATAACGCAGTCAAAATCGACTTTTTCAAGCCATCCCGCTTTGGTAAACATGTCCATGAAGCAAACACCCATAAGCTGACCGTCTTCCTTTAAGATTTCATTGACCAAATCTTTAATTTCCTCTGTATCGACATCATATTTCGGCATGGACAATCCTCCCAACAATACTACAACATCGGAGTCATGAGGGTCGGAAACCTCATCTTTAAGCACCATTGCATATGGTTTTGACTCAAATTCATGGCAATCAGAAATGTCCAGCAGGGGAATAAAATGAGTTTCTTTATCCCTGACTGAATATGCTAAAAACTCAGCGAATGGGGTGCAAACACCAGGAGATCCAACAAAAGTAATTTTTTCAGCATCCCCAACTTCCTTTTTAAATGTTACAAGTTGTCCGTTCAATCCTTTCCACTCATATACATCTTCCATGATATCACCTTAATTATAATTATGTAAACCATGTTTTAAACTTTTTGATTATATCTCAAATTGCATATCAAAATAGCTGTAAAGTTATCAACTGCTTATAAATGAAGTCAATATCAATTATTTTAAAAAAACTGCAGTGAGATGATGGATTTTCTCAAGCTTCAATTAAATTCATTTCCGGTTTGGCAATAATCAGATTATTGCTGTTTGTACCGGCCGGAACCATAAATTATCCCAATGCATGGCTGTTCATAGCATTATTATTTATTCTACAGTCAATAAATAAAATACATGAGAAGTGATTTAATATGGCATCAAGTAAAGAATATTTAGAATATATATTGGAGCAACTGTCAGACCTGGATGACATAACCTATAGGGCGATGATGGGTGAATACATCATTTATTACCGCGACAAGATTATCGGAGGCATTTACGATGACCGTTTCCTTATCAAACCTGTGAAAACAGCCATGAAAATGATGCCTGATGCTGATATGGAATTGCCCTATGAAGGTGCAAAGGAAATGCTGCTCGTTGATGATGTTGAAAACAGAGAGTTTCTAAAAGAATTGATTGAAGCAATGTATGAAGAGCTTCCTGCTCGAAAGAAAAGGAGAAAAGGATAAAAAAAGTTAGAAAATAATTTTAAATAGCGTTCACTATCACATTATTCAACATCCTTAAGCGCTTCAACCATGTTCAAATCCCTAATTTTATCTGAAAACAATAGATTAACACCAATTGATATTGTAAATGTTATGAATGCAGTCAAAAGGATATTGCCCCATGTTAAAGAAGGAACATAATACAAGGAGTCCCCTGCAGCATTCAACATCAAGGTCATGAAGTAAAAACCAAGAGGAATTCCTAAAACAAATCCTATGGAAGTGAAAATTATATTTTGTGTTAACAGCAATTTCCTTAAAAGATTTGTTTTAAACCCTAGAACCTTTAATGTTGCAACCTCCCTTTCCATCTCAGTAAATGATAAAATTTCCAAATTGTACAATACCAAAATGGCCAGAGCCACTGCCACAACTGTCACTACGTAAACCATCATCATTACTGCTTCCGTTATTTCATCCCAGCTTTTTTTCATTTTATCTATGGTTGAAACGGATTTGATTGAATCATAGTTTTCGCCGAATTCTTCCTTAGTCAGTATATTGGTTGGAGTGAAATTCAATCCCTGATCTTCTAAAGTGTCTGGAGACATTATCAAACCCTGTGAAATCGGTTCTGCATGAATCTGACCAATTTTTGAATTTACCCATTCATCACTACCAACAATGTGCCATTTTATCTTATCGCCAACACTCAAATTGAAAGTGTCTGCAAGTTTTCTGGAAATTGAAACATCTCCTTCTTCAATTTCAATCGGGTCCTTATTTCTGTCAGTATACGATATCAAATCCGTGTTGTTCGAAACTAACAGGCTTACCGTGTCTTCCATATCATTTGCCTTTATCTCGATTGATTGCTGCATAATATAGCTGCCGTTAGTTTCATCAATGATATGACTCAGCTCCATTGGAGTGGCATTATTTGAAAGCAGCAATTTTGATTCGAAATGGCAGATGTCATCATATTCCCAAGATTTTAATTCGTTCATACTATCATTCATACCGAATGCAGCAATCAGCAAGGCAACACACCCCATTACCCCAACGATAGCCATAATAGCTCTGAAGTTATTTCTTTTTGCATCCCTCCAGTTCCAACGGAAATTGAAGCTTAAATGATTCCATAATTTTGATTTTTCAATGAGTCCATTTGAGGAAATCTTTGGAGCCTTTGGCCTTAATGTATTTGCAGGATTTTCTTTTGAAATTCTCCTGCATGACAGATATGTAACAAAAACAGATGAAATAACCATCAATGCTGCAATATAGATAAAGCTCATGTCAAAGCCCGGATGCCAACTAGGCATGCTGTAACCTTTAGCCATTGTCGGATAAAACATTTGAGGAATTATCATAGGTCCTGTGATAACCCCTAAGACGGCTCCCGCCAGAACTGGCCAAAATGAATATGAAAGGTAATGGAGGATTATTGTTTTATCTTTAAATCCGACAGCCTTTAATATCCCTATTTGAGTACGCTGATGGGCAACAATCCTGTTCATTGTAGTCAAAAGAGTTAAGAATGTCACCAGAATAAACACAATCGGAAAAACATCCCCAATCATTTTGTGCTGCGCCATTTCATCTGCAAATTTGGCAACACTAAGATGGTCTTCTTTTTTGGTGAATGACAGGTAATCAATTGATTTATCCAATTCATCTTTAAATTCATTATCTGATTGATTATATTTGACCAGCAATCTGTTATAGTGCAAATCTCCAGGAAATGATTCAGCTGAAAGGTAAGCAAATCCTATTTGTGAAAAATCAGGATTTAAGGAAGAGGGAGACGCTTCATAGATATATTCCGGAGAATAACCTAAACCCCTAATTTTTTTATTGATCTTATGGCCTTCAAATTCGAATGTGATATTATCCCCAACGGAAAAATCCCTTTCATCGGCAAAACGTTTATCCAACCATACTCCAGATTCATCGTGAGGATTAAAGTCTTCACCCTCAACCGAATAAAACTTGGAAATCGTTCCATTCTCTACAAAATGCAATGTAATGTCCGGATCTCGATTTATATCTGCAACTGATTGAACAACTACCTGCCTATCTGATTGGTTTGAAAATTCGTTTATTTTATCAAGTGACAATTCATCAAAAGTCGTATTGTAAATCCAGCCATCAGCTAAATTGGTATCAGTGTAGAATCCATTCGAAGTTTGGTCCAATCCGTAATACTCCGCATATATTCCGCAGTATGCAAAAATACCTAAAAATGCCATTAGAAATATTGCAATAAACTGTGCCTTATTGATTTTTATATCTCTCAGCATTTTTTTAGATAATGACATGATAATATATTAGAAAAATGAAATATAAAAAACCTCTTTTAAATTGACATTATGCTTCAGCAAATTAAAGTGCTATCGATTTAATTCAAAATGGCGAATTGGAATTTTCATTAACATCAAGCATTGAAGCGAAAAGACCCTGTTAAAATAGTGATAGTTATCTGCAAAAGCTAAAAAAATAAGATTTATTCAATTTTGACCCAAATTAAGTGTGAATAGATAGAAATCTATTCAACACCTTTTAGGGACTCCACCATGTCCAAATTCTTAATCTTGCGTGAAAACATCAAGTTTACAAGAATTGATAATGAAAATGTTATCAAAGCTGTTATTATCACATTTGTAAGAGTTATGGAAGGCAAAATATAAAATGAATCGCCTGAAGACTCCCACATTACCTTTAATATGTAATAACCAATTGGAATACCCAAAACAAATCCAATTGCTGTAAACCATAAGTTTTGTGTCAGCAAGAGCCTTCTTAAGGACCCTGTTTTGAAACCCAAAACCTTTAATGTGGCTATTTCACGTTCAATTTCAGTGAAGGACAACAGTCCTAAATTATAAAGAACCACAACTGCTAGAAGAGATGCGAAGAATATTAAAATGTATATCAGCAGCCACATTGCTTCAGTCAGTTCATCCCAACTGGAAGTCATGTCCTTCATTGAATTGGCTGTTTTAATGGCTGAGTAATTTTTATCCACATGTTCACTTGTGACAATGCTTGTCGGAGTGTAGTTCAAATCCAAATCTTCAAGTTTATCGCTGGACATTATGAAACCCTGAGAAGTAGGATCGGCATGGATTTTATCTATTTTTGTCTTGATCCATTTATCGGAACCCATTATATGCCATTTAACTGTATCTCCAACATCGACACCCAACATATCAGCCATTTTTTGTGAGATGGAAACTTCATCATCCGCTATTTCAATCCTATTCCAATTATAATCGGTAGGAGTTATCAAATCAGTATTGTTTAAAACCAATAGAGAACCTGACTTCTTGGCCGAATCGGACTCTATTTCAATGGCTGATTCCATTATCTTATCACCGTTAACCTCATCCGCAACATCATCAATTTCAGACAGGCTTGCTTCATCATCTATAACCAATTTGGAATCATAATGGTTAATTTGATTAAATTCCCACTCTTTCAAATCATTCATTCCATCATACATTCCGAATGCAGATATTAAAAGTGCAGTACAACCAATAACTCCGATTATGGTCATTAAAGCTCTGAATTTATTTCTTTTTGCATCACGATAATTCCAACGAGCATTGAAAGATAAATGCTTCCAAAATCCAAATTTCTCTACGAAACCTGATGAAGACACCTTAGGGGCCTTTGGCCTTATTGTATCTGCAGGATTTTCATTGAAAATACTTTTTACAGCATAATATGAAACCAATACTGACAGTACAATCATTGCCGCTGCAACATATACAAAATCCATGCTCCATGCAGGTTGCCATGAAGGCAATATATAAGTGGAACTCATTGATGGATAAAACAGTTTAGGCAAGGTCATCGGTCCGACAATCAGACCTAAAATGGAACCAACCAAAACTAACCAGAATCCATATGATACATAATGAAACATTATGGCCCTGTCCTTAAAACCGCACGCCTTTAAAATACCGATTTGTGTTCTCTGATGGGCAATTATTCTTGTCATTGTTGTCAATAGAATCAGCATTGCAATCATTATAAATACTACAGGGAAAATTCCTGACATCATTTTATGCTGGTCCATCTCTTCTGAAAATTGGCTTACACTGCTATGCTCTGACCTTTCAACAAATGAATTGTAATCCCCATCCAATTTATCAGACAATAGATTATTGAAAGTATCGGCTTTTCCATCAAACTTCACATTTAAAACATTATATGGAACATCATCAATTGGAAATGCCTTATAAGATAAATATGCAAAACCTATTTTGGAGAAATCCGGGATTACAGATGATTTTGAAGCATGATAAACATATTCCGGAGAGTAACCTACTCCTTTGATTTCTTTTTCAATTTCAAGTCCGTTGAATTCGAAGGTGATGTTATCTCCAACTTTCAGGTCTTTAGCATCTGCAAAACTTTTATCCAACCATACTCCGTCATCATCACTAATGTTTAATGGTTCCCCATCAACCAGATAGAATTTCGAAATTGTATTGTTTTCAACGAAATGCAGAGTAATTTCCGGATCGTTTGAAAAGTCTGCAACCGAATCTATGACCAATTGCCTTTCCATCTGTGTGGTTGGACCCAAGCTGTTTACATCATCCAGAAAATCATCATCCAGATTAGCTGAGTAAATCCAACCGTCCGCTAAGTTGGTATCATTATAAAAACTGTCACTATTAACTTCAAGGCCTACTGATTCTCCGCCGACACCAGCAAAAACAAATACTCCTAGAAATGCCATTAAAAAAATAGATATAAATTGAGTTTTGTGCTTGCGGATGTCTCTCAACATCTTTTTGAAAAGCATAAACTCACCATTCTAAATCAGTGACCTTTTTTGGATTTTCATTTATGGCTATGCTTTCTATTTGGCCGTTTTTAATCCTGATTACCTTATCTGCAGCTTCAGCCAAGATTGCATTGTGTGTAACGATGACAACAGTTGTATCTTTGTTATTACTCATATCCTGAAGCAGATTTAAGATTAAAACACCAGTTTTTGAGTCAAGTGCTCCGGTTGGCTCATCACATAAAAGCATTGTAGGCTGTTTAGCTACTGCTCTTGCAATAGATACTCTCTGTTGTTCCCCACCGGACAGCTGTGCTGGAAATTGACTGGCATGGTCCTTTAGTCCAACTGAGTCCAGAACATTCAATCCATTGATATCCACATCTACAATGTCTTTCATAAGCTCAACATTTTCAAGAGCTGTTAAATTCGGAATCAAATTATAAAACTGGAAAATGAATCCCACATGTTTTGCCCGGTAATCTGTAAGTTGATTATCATCAAATGATTCAACATGATTTCCATTTACAATAATCTCACCGGAGGTAACTGTATCAAGACCTCCCAAAAGGTTTAAAAGTGTTGATTTACCTGCACCAGATGGTCCAAGGATTACAACGAACTCCCCTTCGCCAATTGTAAAATTGACAGAATCCATAGCTTTTAAAATGTGATCTCCAGATTTATAAATCTTATCAACATTTTTAAATTCAATTATTGTACTCATTAAAATAGCCTTCTTATAAATTATATTATTTAGTTAATAATATATTAATTCAAGTATTTAAAATTTAGGTATGCCTAAAAATTAATGAGAATGAAAAAATGGAATTACCGAAGAAGAACTTGTTGCATTCCTCACACATGGCAAGTGTTTCTAAGCAAAAGTAAACTTTTATTCCAAAATTCTTTTTGAAGCCATAATTCCCGTATTTAATCCATGTATCGGAAGTTCTATTCTTAAATTCGAATTAATCAGCAGTGCTTCAAGACCTTTTCTTTGACCCGGAATATATTTGTAGGTTGTCTCCGGAACAAAAATCGTTCCACCATATCTGATATTTGAGAATATTTTTAAGATAATTTCTACGGCAAGATCATCTCTTCTTCCAATTAAACTCTTATTTAAATTAACGATAATATAATCAAATCCCTGATTAATACTATCAATCTCATCAGCACTTATCTGTACGATATTCGGGTTATCCAGAAATTGGTCTGTGATTAAAAGCCCGGTTCCATTTTCTACAGTCAAATCAACAACTTTTTTAAGCTCTTCAGTCAACTTATCTTCATCCAGTTCATGAATTTTATCTAATTCAGAACTTAAGATTAATGAAAATGCATTTTTTTCAATGCTTCTTAAGAAAGTTATATCCTCATGCAGAACACCCTTTTCCTCATTTACCAGATATATGATACCATAAGCAGAATTCAAATCTACTGTTTTGCCATAAAATATTCCATCAGCAACTATTTCATCAAAATTAGATTTATAAAAACTTTTCAGGTTCAGACTTATATTACCCCATGAAGAAGATCTGGCTAGAATATCCTCAGGGACAATAAACATTTTCAAAGCGCCATGTGCAATCAATCTGTATCTTTGCTTTGCCTTATTGAAAAATTTTTTAGGCTTTAGATATGAATCAAGGATGCTGTCGGTTTCATGCTGGCCAGAAATCCTATCTAAAAATTTTGCAGGCATGTTTCCACCGCAAGGGCGGCAATTGACTTCAATGAGTACCGGACCTTTTTCATCAAGCATATACTCCCCATGAACCGGACCGTATTCGATTCCAAGGCATCAGCCACACCATACGCATATTCAACAACTTCAGCTTCACCAATACCCAAAGCATCAATGGTTTCGACAGAATCATATACAATGGCTCCGTCGGAAGTTTTTACTTTACTGTATTTCCAAATTAAAGTTACATAATGATGTCCTTTGTGGGAAACTGTATTGACAATATACTCCTCACCCTTTATGCGCTCCTGAACCAATAACTCTTTGTTCTCTTGCCCATAATAATTTTTACAATGGAATAATTCTTTGATTGAATCCACCATTTCCTCTTTGTTTACACAAATGCGCACACTGGCAGACCCTGCACTATACAACGGCTTAATAACAACCTCACCTAAAGATTCCTCATCATAAAATTTTATGGCTTCCTCAACTGACCGGATTTTTCTTCCCCGAATTGACCTGAGCCCATGCTGAGCAATCCTGTTATGCATTTCATCTTTTAAGGTCATTGCATCCAGATTTTCTATGGAATTGCACAGAAGACCCAAATCATTGGATAATTTAGTTGCTAAAACAACTCCATGTTCATTGCCTGGCAAAACCAATTCAGGATTGAGTTTTCGAACTTCTTCAAGAGTTTCTTCATAAGTTTCCTTTTCAAAAATCATCTCAAATTTTTCATCAATACGATCATAGTGTTTCTTAAGCATTGCCTTATAACCTTCAACATCTGAACTGGTGTCTTTTAATTCCAATACAATTGGATTATAACCCCTATTTATTATATCACCTATGAAATTTACCCCAGTGGAGATGCAATCTACTATAATAATGTTTCTCATAATATCTCCCAACGTAATATCAACTAAAAAAAAAAATATGTAATTGGTGCTCTATAAATATTATAAAATTTTTTTTAAAAAAAATGTTACAAAACAATAGATATAAAAGATTTTAAAACAGAAATTATATTATAATAAAATATTACAGGAAAAATGTAGATGTCATTTAAAAAAGATGAAATGTTGATAATGCCTGCAGTCGACATTAAGAATGGAAAATGCGTACAGCTTGTTCAGGGCGAACCTGGAAGTGAAATGGTCGAAATAGAAAATCCAGAACTTGTTGCAAAACATTGGGAGGATTTGGGAGCTAAAAATATCCATGTCATTGATTTGGATGGGACCATCAATGGCATTGCCAGCTTCGACATCATTAAAAGAATTCTGAAAGAAGTTTCCGTTCCAATTCAACTGGGTGGTGGAATCAGAAGTGTGGAATATGCTCGTGAACTTTTGGATTTAGATATCGAAAGAGTGATTATCGGAACTATGGGAATCCAGAACCCCGAAACAATTACAAAGCTTTCAGATGAATATGGTTCTGACAGGATAATGATTTCACTGGACAGCAAAGACAACAAGGTAGTTATCAAAGGATGGCAGGAAAAAATTGACAAAAGCCCAACTGAAATATCACAGGAGTTTAAAGATCATGGTGCTGGAAGCATCCTATTTACAAATGTAGATGTTGAAGGGCTTTTAGGCGGATTTTACACAGAACCTGTAGAAAAACTTAAGAAATCAGTAGATTTGCCTATTGTCTATTCCGGAGGAATTACAACAATAGAAGATATTAAAAAATTAAATGAAAGTGGTGTGGAAGGAGTTGTTATTGGTTCTGCACTTTATACTGATAAGATTGATTTGACTGAAGCATTAAAATACCAAAAGAGGTAATTGAATGAAAAAAGTAATGGCAAGTGGAACTTTCGATTTGCTCCATCCGGGACATGGAGTTTACTTGGAAGAAGCGAAAAATCTTGGAGGATATAATTCCAAGCTTTATGTAGTGGTGGCAAGGGATTCCACTGTAGAGAAAAGAAAAAGAGTCCCAATTGTTGGAGAAAATCAACGTTTAGAATTGATTAAAATGTTAAAACCCGTTGATGAAGCTTATCTTGGTAACGAAGATGGAGATATCTTTAAAATCGTTAAAGATATTGACCCTGACATTATAGCTATAGGGCCTGACCAAACCCATAATGTTGAAAAATTACAAAAGGAAGTGGAAAAAAGAGGTCTTAAAGCACGTGTGCAACGTGTTAAAGTTTATCATAAAGATGAACTTGACAGCAGCTGCAAAATAATTAAAAAAATTAAAAATACGAACTTTGAAGGAAAAATATTAGATAACTGTGAAGATTAAGGAGATTATAAATGTTTAAAGTAGCAATTATAGGTGCAAGTGGATATACCGGCGGAGAACTTTTGAGAATGTTATTAAACCATCCTGAAGTAGAAATAAGTGATATTACTTCAAGACAGTATGATGGCACACCAGCACATAAAATTCATCCGCAAATAAGAGACTCAGGACTTGAATTTAATAACAAAAGTCCATCAGAACTTGATGCTGATGTAGTGTTTACTGCAACCCCTCACGGTGCATCAATGAAAATTGTTCCAGAGATTTTAGAGACCGGTGCAAAAGTAGTTGACTTAAGTGGAGATTACAGATACAGGGATACAGCAGTTTACGAAAAATGGTATGGCATGGAACACACGGATAAGGAAAATAAAGGAGCATTCGGACTTCCTGAATTATACAGAGACGAAATCAAAAAGGCTAACCTGGTAGCTAATCCTGGATGTTTCCCAACAGGAGCAATCTTATCCTCATATCCGTTAGTAAAAAATGATTTAGTGGAAAGAATAATTTTAGATTCAAAAACTGGAGTTAGCGGCGCAGGAATTAACCCATCCGCAACCACACATTATTCTAATATTGCAGACAATGTGAATCCATATAAGATTTCATCACACAGACACATGTCTGAAATACAACAGGAATTACATGGATTTGATGATGTGAAAGTTTCATTTACACCTCATTTAGTGCCTGTAAACCGTGGAATTCAAACTACAAGCCACAGCTTCTTAAAAGAAGAATGTTTGGACATTACTCCAGATGAAATTAGAGAATTGTATGAAAAAGAATATGGTGATGAGTACTTTATCAAACTTATGGATGAAGGAGAAATCCCTCATTTAAGTGCCGTTAGAGGATCCAACTTTGTACATATCGGTGGATTTGAAATTGATGAAACCGGAAGACTTGTTATGCTCTCAGCAATTGACAATCTCGTTAAAGGTGCATCCGGCCAAGCTATACAAAACATGAATATCCTACTTGGCATTGATGAACATGTGGGATTGACACACTTCGGAACACATCCTTAAAAAAAAAATAATTGGCGATGATAAAATGGCTACATTAATAATTTATTATTCACAAGGGGGAACTACTGAATTAGTAGCTAAAACATTAGCAAAAAACTTAAAAGCAAGTACCGTAAGAATTCATGATTTGAAAAATCGTGACGGTTTTAAAAACAAAATATTTGCTTCAATTAATGCATTTAGAGAAAGTAAAACCAATATTGTTCCTGCCAAAGTAGACCTGACCGAATATGATACCATAATATTCGGAACACCTACCTGGTCTGGAAACCCAACACCTGCAATCTTAACAATTATCGATAGATGCAACTTAACTGGAAAAGATGTGATGTTATTCGCTACAATGGACAATAACCGTGGCGATACAAACATTGAAAGACTTGAAGAAAAGGTTAAAATGCGTGGAGCAAGAGTTATCGAAAGCTTTACTATTGCCACTAAAGGAAAAAGTCCTGAAAAGATAGTTTACGATACTGAAGCAATTATCGAAATGAAAGATTTAAAAATGTATATAAGGTAGATTAAATTGATTGAAAATGAAAAATCCGAATTGAAAATACGAGCTATTGAAAATGGAACTGTAATTGACCATATTACTGCCAATAAAGCATTGCACATTCTTAAAATTTTAGGACTCCCCGATAATGAAACCAAAAATGTCACAATAGCCATGAATGTATCTTCTAAGGAAATAGGCAGAAAGGACATTTTGAAAATTGAAAATAGGGAATTGGATCATGAAGAACTGAATCAAATTGCTTTGATTGCTCCAAAGGCTACAATAAACATTATTAGAGATTATAAGCCTATTAAAAAGGATAAGATAATTCTTCCTGAAAAAATTACATCAATAATTAAGTGTACAAATCCAAAATGTATAACAAATTATGAAAATGAACCTATTACACCAATTTTCAATGTAATTAACAAGTATCCTCCCGTTGTCAGATGCCATTACTGTGAAAAATTAATAAAAACAGAAGATATCGATAAACAATTCGAATAATCTTCTATTCATTTTTTATATAATCCGCCAATCTTTTAGCTAATGCAAGTATTGTTAATATAGGTGGCTTTCCAGGTGATATTGGCAATACACTTGCATCGCAAACAAACAAATTTTTAATTTCAGTTTCCAGATTGCTGTCAACGATTTCACCAATCTTTGCAGTTCCTCCCGGATGCGCACCCCTATAAACAGTTGAACCGATTGTTGTTGGGTCAACACCCGCTTTTTCTAAAACAAATCCTGCAGTAGCAGTTCCTTCAGCCAAATATCTGATATCCTGAATGGTATTTATTTTAACAACATCCCCATCATCTGTTACAAACCCTTTGCATTCATCAGGAGTTTTAACCATGATGCTTAAAATGTCTTTATCGGTGACACTATCATCCGGAATATTTGCACGGATAAATGATGAGAAATGCGGTGCTAAAACAAAATTTTCACCGATTATCAAACCAGCCATCTGAACTTCAGTATTGAAGTTGATGTCTTTTAGATACCCCCCAACTGTTACGAACGGATCGAAAAATATCTCACGGCCGGCTTGGTCAAATCCTGATTTTCTCAAGATTAAAGTAGATCCGATGGCCCCCGCGGATAGGATCACCTTATCTGCTTCGATTATCTGCTCCACATCATCCTTAATGTATTTTACAGCTGAAACTTCACCATTTTCATTTAATATTTCAGTTACTTCAGCTTCACAAATCAGTGCTGCTCCTGCCTCAACTGCCTCATCGATAAAGTCCTTTCCTGAAAATTTAGCATCCTTAGGACATCCGAATGCACACCTTCCACACTGCGTACAATCCTTCTCCCTTATAGCTTTCGGCATTTTTAAAGTGTTGAGGCCAAGTTCGCGGCCGGCATCTAAAAATGCCTGTGTACCTTTTCCAATGTGAGAATCATCCAACTGATGTACATCCACCAAATCTTCAACATATTCATAAGCTTCTGTTAAATCAATATCATAATCAAGCAACTCATCATCAAGTGCACGCACCATATTTGCCAGCGCTACAATAGTTGCTCCTCCAACACAGGTCGTTGTCAGCAAATCCACATCTTGAGAGTACTTATCATAATAATTAAATGCATCTTTTGAGTTTATATAAGGTCCTTTTTCTAAAATTGTAACGGGAAATCCATTCAATGAAAGTTCACGAGCCAAAATTCCTCCACCTGCACCAGTACCTACAATAACAATCATTCAATCACCTAAAATATTAACATGTGTTATATTATATTTCCTATTATAAAAACTTGTATATTAGTTATGTCAATCAAAACAGATAAAACTAGTTAAAAACAATTAATTAAAAAACTTTTATTAAATATGTAATTCAAACATATAATATTATATTTATATTAACTCTTAATGAGGGATAAAATGGAAGAATATATCAATCTATTCGAAAATATTATTGCAAAAACAATGCCTCAAGTAGATTACATCGACATTAGAGCAGGAATTGGTGAAAATACTTCATTATTGATGAAAGATGGTAATGTCGATGAAATTAACACTGGAATGAGCTTAGCTGCAAGAGTAAGAGTGCTAAATAAAGGAGCATGGGGTTTTGCATATACTACAGACTTATCTAAAATGAATGAAATTACTGAAACTGCCATTAAATTCTCAAACTCACTTAATGGAGATGTTAGTTTAAGTGAAACTGAAATCATCAAAGATAATGTTGCAGTTGATGTTAAAATACCTTTTAAAGATGTTTCAATTGAAGAAAAAAAAGACATTATGAAACAGGCGGCTGATTCCGCAAGCATCGATAAAGTCAACAGCACTACCGTGGGCTATGGGGATAGTGATGTGAATGAGTTATTCATGAGCAGCGAAGGCAGCGAAATTCAAGTTAAAACCAGCCGGGTGAGAATGGCTTTAAATGCATCTGCAACCAACGGTGAAATTATCCAATTTGGACATGGAAGTCTTGGAGGAGTGAAAGGATTCGAAGCAATAGCAGATGCTGATGTTGAGGAGTTTGGTAGAAAAATAGGTGAACAAGCTATCAGATTACTTGATGCTAAACCTGCACCTTCCGGAAACTTTCCTATAATAGCAGACCCTGAATTGACAGGCGTTTTAATCCATGAAGCATTAGGACATGCTGTTGAAGCTGACTTAATATTACAAAACGATTCCATATTAAAAGATAAAATGGGTACAAAAATCGCATCAGATATTGTGAACATCTTTGATGATGCAAGTTTAAAAGACGGATTCGGATATTACCCTTATGATGTGGAAGGCATTAAGACCAAGCCAAATCAATTAGTTAAAGAAGGTAAATTGATTTCACTTTTAAATTCCAGAGAAACCGCATCCAAATTAGGTATGAAATCATCTGGAAATGCAAGATCAATAATATCTGACCAGCCAATTGTAAGAATGAGCAATACTTACCTTCAACCAGGAGACAACACCTTTGAAGAGTTAATTGAAGATATTCCTGACGGAATTTATCTTAAAGGTTCCAAAGGAGGTCAAGTAGATACATGTAAAGGAATTTTCCAATTCAATGCAGATGAAGGTTACTTGATAGAAAAAGGTGAAATTACAACACCGTTAAGGGATGTTTCATTATCCGGCAACATTTTAGAAACATTAAAAAACATAGATGCCATTGGCAATGACTTTAAATTAAGCGTTGGATTTTGTGGAAAAGATGGTCAAACTGTACCTGTTAGTGATGGCGGACCGCATACAAGAATATTAAATGCATTAGTTGGAGGAATGGGATAATGATAAGTGATAGAGCTGGAAAATACTTAGTAGAATTAGCGAAAGATTCAATTAAACATTATTTGGAAACCGGTGAAAAATTAGATAAAGGAACAGGTTATCCAACTGAATTAGATGAAAAATTAGGGGTTTTTGTAACATTGAACAAAAATAATTACTTAAGAGGATGTATCGGATATGCCGAACCTATAATGCCTGCAATTGAAGCAACAATCGATGTTGCAATCGCTGCGGCAGTCAACGATCCAAGATTTCCACAAGTGACTTTAGATGAATTGAAAGAACTAGATTTGGAAGTTACAGTATTAACCAAACCTGAAATGATTATAGTGGCCCATCCGGACCAATACTTTGAAGAGATTGAAATCGGACGTGACGGATTAATTATCCAAAAGGGTTATTCACGAGGACTATTGCTTCCACAAGTTGCAACAGAAAACAAGTTCAGCATTGAAGAGTTTTTAGAACATACCTGTATGAAGGCTGGAATTAGTGCAGATAGCTGGATGGATGAAAGTTGTGATGTGTTTAAATTCCAAGGACAAATTTTTGAATAGTGATTAAAATGATGATACCGACAATACCTACAACACAAGAATTGCTCGATAAGGGTTTCAGTAGGGGTAAAAAGCAAGCAGACCTGGTCAGAAGCCAGAAAATACCTAAACATCTGAAAGGTAAAAGAATTGAAGAAAGAAGAGTAGTAACATCATGTCAAGTTATTAAAGATAAGCTAAAATCAATCATAGATGCCGTTCCGGAAATCGAAGAACTACATCCGTTTTATCAGGACTACATCGATATTACTGTTGGTGTAGATGATATGAAACAGGCATTGGGAGGACTTAATTGGGCTTACGGCATTATAACACAACTTGAAAAAGAATATGGTGCAAAAATTAGGAAAAATCCATCCGAAAAAGCGACTGCCATCCAAAAGCAAGCTTATGGAAGAATAGCTTCCGTTGTAGAAAAAATTAAAAAAGATTTGGACTTTTTGGATTTTGCAAAACAAAACTTAAGGAATATGCCAACTATTGACTTTGACGCCACCACAATTGTAATTGCCGGTTTTCCTAACGTTGGTAAATCAACATTGCTAAGGCAAATCAGTGGCGCAGATCCTCAAGTTGCAAATTATCCGTTCACCACAAAAGGTATACAAATCGGTCACACCGAAAGGCACTGGAAACACATTCAGATTATCGACACTCCAGGATTGCTTGACAGGCCCGTTTTAGAAATGAATGATATTGAAATGAATGCTATAGTGGCTCTTGAACATTTGGCTGATGCCATATTATTTATTTTCGATGCATCTGAAACCTGCGGATTCCACTTAGACAACCAATACAATCTTTTAAAACAAATCGAAAAGATTTTTTCTGAAATACCAATAATCTACCTATTTAATAAGATGGATCTTATTGAAGATACCGAATACCTTAAGGAATATATTGACGATGAAGAAAATTCAATATTCATTTCTGCAATTGAAGGTGAAGGTATAGAAGAAATCAACAAAAAGATTGATAAGATTAAAAAAATAGAACGTCATACTGAAGAAGCAGAAGACGATGATGACGAATATTACTAAATTCATTGAATTGAATCTTAAAAAATAGACTTGAGGAGTTATTCTCCAAAATTAAATTAAAAAGAAAATGAGGAAAATGGGAAAACTAGTTTCCCATTTAACTATTTTTGAATAGTTACACTACAGTTTTAGAATGCAATTGCTTCAACACTGTTGTTGCTATTGAAGCTGCTTAAGAGTGAAGCTAATTGAGCGGTGGTCATGTTGGTTGAATCTTTAGCCTAAGCAACTACAATGTATTGTTCATCACCGGATTTGATTACTTCTGAAACACCATGGGTTACGTGTTCATAATCAGTGAAGTTTGCAGTGTGATTTGAGTTAACATCAAGTTTTAAATCGTCATCACCTACAATGTATTCTCTTCCGTCATGATGAATTACGTGATCTAAAACATCATCGTTGTCAATGTCATCGTAAACATCGTCATTTACATTTTTAAAAACTAAAATTCCAGCATCCTGATTTCCATTAGCATATGCTGAATAATACTTATCGCTGTACACATTTTTGTACGTATCATCTACTTTGAAATCGTTTACACCTGCTGCACAAACTCCTCCTGCAAGAAGTACGCAAACAATCATTGCGAAAAATATTTTTTTAATATCCATAAATATCACCAAAATTTATTATATGAAAGAGAATTTTGAATTCTGACTTTCTAAGTACAAATAACTATATGAAACTGACCACATATAAAGATTTTCGAATGTAAGTACTCATTTACATTGTTATTCACTAAATAAAAGATTTAAATCAATTTATAGATTAAAATATTCATTTTAAACAAAAATATATTAACAAAGTTATTTTAGCCAAATTATAAGAAACATTCAAAGCATCTATTCCCTATCTAACTGAGAATCCCGCTCATCTAATCAGGATCCATTGGCGAATACGTAAATGGGATAATAACTATTTGCTTATTTTTCTCAAATAACCCATTTAGAATTGAATCAATTAAAGTGAATAGGTATGAGTTAATGATTTATTCAAATTAACTTATACCTATGCCAAACCCAATAAATGTACTATATCCGGGATTAAATCAACAATTACATGAATTATATATGATACTACCACATTTTTGGTTTTTAAATATGCATATAACTCAAATATGGAACCTAAACCCTGAATTAATAACACTTGTAATATTTTTCCGCCATAAGTATTGCAATGAAGTAAATCAAACAGGAACAAAGAGACAACAACGCCTAACATTAAAGACAGCTTACGATTATTTGTAAATTTATATACACCGAACATGACCAGCAATAAAACAAATATTTTAAGGAACTCTTCACCCCATAATTGTATGAATTGGTCTATAAAATGAGCTAGGGTTACCGGTGCGGAACTGCCAGCATGAGTCGCAGTCTGTATGCCCAATCCAAATAAAATGATTGCTATTATGAACACATATAAATAATTTCCAATGACACATCCTAAAATAAGTTTTATATCTTTTAATCTTGGAATCTTAAAAAATAACCCGTAATTTCCTTTACAAATATAAAGTGCCGGAACTACTCCCAATAAAAAAAGTATCAGGGAAAAATTATTCTCCCTAAATGGCATATCTTTTATGGTAATATAAGCAATCATTAATAACTGAAAGGAGTAACATTAACCATTCTGCTGCGGATAACTTTGGAACATCATTATAAAAAGGAAAATCAACTCCATCCTCTAAAAATTCAAATTTATCTTTTAAATTAAACATGATAACAACCGGATTTCCACATTACTCTTCAATTTTATATATTAGACCTTTCTTTTCAATATATTTAACTATTTTATGAGTATATCTTTTTAGTATAGGGACCTTGTTCATATACTGGCTAAAAAAGCTTATATCTCTTTTTGTTAAAACTTTTAACCTTATCAATGATAAAAGATAGATAGAACTGCCTATTATGCTTCCTATGATAAAACCGATTAATGTTTTAGGAATTACATAACAGACTACCATTAAAATTAAATTGCAAATTAACACCAGTAATATATTTTTCCAAGGGACAGATATTTTTGTAGTCTTAATTACTAACAGCATTATAATAATCATTAATATGGCTGTGGTTATTGTTGTAGCTATGGCAGCACCTATAATACCCATTATGTTAACAAAAAATACATTCAATACAATATTTATTAGAGTGCCAAAAAGCAGCAGATACATTGGCAATCTAGGATTTCCAGTACCTTGAAGTATGCTGCTACTAATCATATATATGCTATAAAAAGACATTCCTATTACTAAGATACTTAAAACTCCTGAACCCGGATTATAAACGTTTCCAAAGAGTAATTGAATAATAGGTGTGCTGAACATGCTTATAATTACACACATAGGAATGACTGTAAGAATGCAGTATCTTAAACAGTCTACAACATATTCCTGCAATAACTTTTGATTTTTTAAAACATAAGCCTCTGCTGTTGCAGGAAGCAATACTGTTGAAATTGATAGTGAAATAACTAATGGAATTCTTGAAATAGGATCCGCAGCATTATAAAACCCTACATCTGTAGAAAACATAAAAACACCGATGACTAAAGTGCCAACATCATAAATTGCCATTTCAGATAATGCAGTAATAGCTACAGGCACTGCAAAACAAATCAACATCCATAATAATTTTAATTCTTCTTTAAAACTTAAATCCAATGAATCTTCTGAATAGAACATTGGGCTAATATATTTTTTATACAAGAATACTGCAGTTATGGCCGAAACTATGAAACCAAACGCTCCCCCTAATACGGCACCCATAGCATATAATCCGCAATAAACAAATACGACAGCAAAAACAATTGTTGCTAACTGTTCGGCCATCCTATTATATACGGTATATTCATTTTTATAAACTCCTTGAAATGCGCCTCTCATAGCTCCAACAATTACACTAAAAGGAGTTATAAGACTAACAGCCCTTAAAGGCCATACAACTAGTGGTTTATGGAATATTACGTTTGCAATAAAATCTGATGAAAATAATAGGATAATGCTTAATAATATTGCCATTAAAACCATGAACTTGGTTGCAGTATAAATAACTTGTCGGGTCAATGCCTTTTCATCTTTTGCATTATATTCTGCAACATATTTTGATATTGCGGGAGGTAATCCGCCAGCAGATAAAATTTGGAATATTCCTTGAAACGGTAAAGTTAATCCATATAACCCATATCCTTCAGGTCCGAGCATTCTACTCATTAATAGTCTATTAATGTAGCCCCCTACTCTAAAAAGTAAGTTGCCTATTACTAAAATGAAACTATTCTTAAGTACCTTATTAGACATAATCTTCACTTATTCAATATATAAAATGTTTATATAACTTTATAAAAATATAATTATATATTTAGTATTTATTTGAGGCTAATTAACTATTTTATGGTAGATGACTATGGATTATAAAAAATTTGATATTTTTTCGCCAATGGTATTTGTTCTATTGATTATTATTTATTTAATGTTTTCAGAAATAGCCTTTTATTCTCATTTAAATAAGTTAATTGGTGTTAATCTTTACACTATCGGATTAATATTCTTAGGAATTGTATTTTATATCATAGGAATTGCATTATCAAATTATTTTCTTAAGAATAAGGAAATTAATCTAAATAGTGAAAAAATAGATAAAATTTTCTCGGAACGTTTAGTTTTATCAATGGTAATACTTGGAATCTTACTTCAAATAGCCAATCTAATCTACTTGGGAGGAATTCCCTTATTTAGCGGTTATCTTAAAGCACGTGCCGCAACAAGGATATGGCTATTAAGTTATCTAATCTTTTTGCCTTCTATTAATATTCTAATAGCAAAATATGATAACAAGAAATATTATTTACTGTTTATATTAGGTTTATTATTGTTTGTATCTACAGGTTATAGAACAACCGCAATGGCTATTGTAATAAGCGTATTGATAACACTGTATTACACTAAGGATTTGCCTTGGAAATATTTGATCTTATCCATAATTGCCATATTCATATTGCTGGTGGTAGTGGGATATGTTGCAGTTAAATCAATTGAATGGCAAACCTGGACAACAACTCCAATTGAACTATTATTCTATAGGGCAGGATATACCTTACAGGTCTTAGACCATGCAGCGTTTCTGCAGGGCAGCACTCACGGCCAATTATTATACAATACATTGATGGGATTTTTTAAATCTTCAGATCCAAGAGTAATCGTTGGCTCAACAACATTAGGTCATGCACATTCAACAACTTCAACAATTTTTGGACCTGCACTGTTGGATTTTGGAACATATGCCATGCTATTGCAAATGATAATCTTAGGATTTATAATGAATTTAATTTATAAAGTACAGATCAATGTCAAGAGTATTTTCATTGCATTGTATGCAATATTGATGGCTCATTTAATAATATGGATAGAAACAGGACCTACCGATTTGGTCGTGATTTTATTCTATTTAATTTCAATAATTATATTAATTTATTCAGTTAATTTAGAAAAGGTGAGTAATAAATGAATATCGCTGTTGTAGCAGAAACGGCTCCTGCAAAAGCCTTAATTCCTATCATTGAAAAAGTCGATGCAGACATTCTATCTTTGACTCATAGTGAAGGGGCAATGGAATTATTGGGTCCTTACAGTAAAGAAATTTTTTCAATAGGGGAAGGTCGAAGGAACACGACAAAGAAAAGAAGCAATTTTACAATAGGCAAACTTGTTTTAAAAGATACAATCCGCACATACAAGGCTTTAAAAAAACATCCTATCGATTTAACATTAACATGCGGGAATGCCGGGGATGTGCGTAAAGGAATTGCAGCATCAAAAAAATTAAATTTGCCAAAACTTCATATAGAACAGGATATTTATAACCCGATAGAAATGATAGCATATGCCGACTTAATCACTGTTCCAAATAAGGTGGCTATGAAACAATTAGAAGAATTGTACGATATTACAAATACTGTAAATATAAAAGGATATCCTCAGGCTGAATACGTAAGCAGAGTTCCAATAATAGAACCCGAGAAAATTTATGAACAGTACCAACATGATGATTTTTATGTTCTTTTTTTAGGTGGAGATACAAGAGCTTCTGATATTCTCGGAATAATTAAAGAAGTGGAAAAAATAGATAAAACAATATTGGTCATTCCATTTAGGTTTGAAACATCTACTATAACCCCCCATATCACTAAAAACAATATTTTTGTTGTTGAGGGTTATGTTGATTTAATTAGTTTGATGAATGCTTCACAGGGAGTAATTTACTGTGCAGGAATGGGCGTGACAATTGAAGCTGGTGCTTTAGGAGTTCCCGCAGTAAAAATTTTGGGTTTCCATACTCAACATGCAAGTAATGATCTGGCTCAAGATTTAGGAATAGATGTTGCTTCCACACAGGATATAAGTCATGCGGTTTCCCGGATGAAAAGACCTCAGGGCAAACGTTTGATTAAAGATGGTTGTAAAGCAAGTCTTAAAGTAGCTGAATTAACTACAAGTATGGACTTATATAACCAAAATTGTGGTGGTCTCAGTAGTTTAAGGAAAATCTGGAACCATAGAAAACAGTATCGGTAAGACGCTCTTAATTATCTTTTTTTAATTTAACCATATAAAAGTTAACAGAATTCCTAACATCCATCAGTTTTGAGTATTTCCTAATGAAATATTCAAATAAAGTTAATATTAAAAAGAGCATATAGTTACCCAAACTATATTCAAAAAAATAGTACTCACCTCCAAATAAAGAAATTTTAATCTTAAAAAAAAAAACATTAAAAACATAAATTATACCCCCGCCCAATCAATAAAAATAAATTGATTAAAAAAAATGTAATCTGATTTTAAAGATTTAAAAACAAGTATTTGGAACATTGATAAAAGAATTTGGGAATTCAGAAAGAATAAAGCATCATACATATGAAAAACCAGAGATTAAATATAATATTTTTTAATAACTTTTAGTAAATTTAATAGAAAACTTTATATACTAACAAAAAGTAACTAATACTTGAAAATAAAAATTCATCAATAAGGAGTGTGAAAACTATGGTAGACTCTGAAACTATTGACACTGAATTTACAGAAAAAGAAGAAACCTTTGAAGAAAATAATGACGAAGAAGTAAACTTCGATGATAAAAAAGACGAATATAAAGAAAAATTCGACGAAACTAGAGAAAAAGGAAAAACTATTGCAGACAATGTATTGACTGATTTATACAAAAGTATTGATGAATTCAGAGAAAGCATTAAAAATATGCAAAAAAGTGCAGATCAAAAATATTCTGATTACAAAAAATCAACAGTACAGTCCATTGACATTGATTTAGTGGAAACCAAAGACTTTTACTACATCAAAGCTGCTGTGCCAGGTGTTTCCAAAGAAGATGTTTTAATCGAAGCAGGTGACAATGACATCACTATCGAAACTAATTTCAAACCTTACATCGAAGAGTTTGAAGAAGATGAAGAAGCTGAACTCATTGTATCCGCTATCAAAAACGGAACTTGCGTTAAAACTGTAAGATTCGAAAACAGCATCGATCTTGAAAACATCAGCGCAAAATTCTCAAATGGAATTGTTATTATAACCATTCCAAAAATGATTATACCAAAAACTAAAGTAAATGTAGAATAAATTCTACATTTCATCTCTTTTTTATTTTTAAAAAAAAAAATTAATATCTGACTTTTCCTATGTGTCTTGTAGCACCAGGATCTTCGCCATTAAAGTGTGCTAAATAATATACAAACCATTCAAGTGGAATTACAAAGATAAACGGCGATAATAATTTATCCACAGATGCATAATCCTCCAAATTATAAATTATTGATTTCAACTCTAAATTTTTGGAAAATTCAATAGCCTTATCTGTGATTTCATCAGATGGAAACTCTGATTTTAGAATGATGATTGGAACATCCTTTTCAGCCCTTTCGATTAGTCCATGCCTAAATTCGGCAGAATATTCCGGGCAAGCATGTTTAACTGCCCCTTCCATAAGCATGGTCATGGCCAATTTATAAGCCAAACCAAAGTTAGGACCGCTACCAAGACAATAAAAAATATTTTCATCTTTAAACTCTAAAGCAAGTTCCTTACTTTCCGCTTCAGTTAGAAGCAGTAACTTTTCCAACATTTTTGGCATCTCGGAAAGTTGTGCCAGCAATTCTGTTTTATACTCGTAATCGCTTGCCTTGAATAAAATCTGATAAAGACATGCCAACTGAGTGATGTAAGTCTTAGTGCCTAAAATTGCTGTTTCAGTTCCACATCTTGTTATAATTGGAGTTTTAGCTTCTTTAATCATAGAACTTTCAGGTTCATTTGAAATAGCCACAGTATGAATGCCAAACTCATTGGCCCTTCTAAGTGATGCCAATGTATCTGCAGTCTCACCGGACTGGGAAGTGAATATCGCAATAGAATTTTCATCTTCAACCAATCTTTTATTGTAGTAGAATTCATATCCTGTATAAACTTCTATGTCAATATTGGTACTTGACATCCTAATTGCATCACGTACACTATAGCAAGTTGAAATAGAACTGCCGCAACCTATTAAATAGACTTTATCAGCTTCCAAAACTAAATTTGAAACTTTTTCCAGTGCAGCGAATTCTGCTTCGAAAGTCATTCTAAGTGACTCCGGTTGCTCCATCATTTCATCATACATTTTATATTTCATGGCTTAAACTCCTAAAATCAATGTAATAATATTAATAGTATATATTTAAATATATAAAAATGTTTTTCAATTAGAAAATCTTAAAAATGATAATATGGAAATAGATTTAGCTTCAATCGGAATGGAAAAAGGAAGACAATACGAAACAATAATCACGACAGTTAACAACGAAAATTTAAAAAATGCCGCCCCTATAGGGGTATTGTGTTCCGGAAAGGATATTATAATAAACCGCATTTTCAAGGGCAGTCATACTTTGGACAACATCATTCTGCAAAGAGAGTTTATTGCAAACATCACACATGATCCTGAACTATTCACCAAATCAACCCTTGGAAATTTGCCTCCGGAGTGCTTCAATGAAAATAATTCCCTGAAGGATGCTGAAGCCTATTTTAAATGTGAAGTAATTAGTTTAAAGGAAGCCGTAAAACAAAGTGACCCCATCCGAAAGAAAGAAGAAGCAATTGTCATCAAGTCAAGAGTTACCGAAATTGTAATCAATAAACCTACAAAAGCGATGAATAGAGGATTTGGCTATGTCATTGAAACGTTATCCAATTTTACCCGTTTTGACCTTGTGGATGAAAAGCAAAAAGAATTGTATCTTAACAGATTCAGGGAAGCGAATCGCGTTGTAAAAAAAATCGGTTACAAACAGGACATGCAAGCAATGGAAGCAATAAAAAAAGAGTTAATAAAAAAAGGTTACGAACCTTAATTTTTAATAACATCAATAAAATCAAATGAATCTCCGTCAAATAGCCCCCTATCAGAAATTTTTAAAGATGGAATTACTAAAAGAGCCATGAATGCCATAGTCATGAATGGGGATTGCAGTTCACATCCTAAAGCCTTAGCCATATGATGTAAAATACCCAACTTATTGGCAACATCATATGCGTCTTCATTACTCATAAGCCCTGCAATCGGAAGCGGCAATGAATCGGAGAAGTCCTCACTCACAACGGCAATACCTCCACCATCCTCAATGACCTTATTGACGGCTTGTGCCATCATTTCAGAATTATAACCCACCGCTATAATATTATGAGAGTCATGAGCAACAGATGAAGCAATAGCTCCCTTTTTAAGACCAAAACCTTTAATAAAAGCATTGGAAACAGTATTGCCACCATAACGCTCCACCACGGATATTTTTAAAACATCCTGAAAAATGTCGGGCTGGACAATACCATCTTTAACATATAATTTTGCAGTGGCTTTTTTAGTTAATAAATCCCCATCGAAACATTCGATTACATTAACTTCACATTCATCACTATCATAATGTATATCAAAATCCTCAGGTGTTTTTTTAGAAGCGTTGATTGAATTGGAAGGTTCAATTTCCGGAACATCAAATAAGACATTTTCACCATCGAAAACACATTCGCCAGCAACATATGTCTTTAAGACATTGCAGTCATATATGCTGTCAACAATTACGAAATCCGCCTGCGTACCTTCCATTATAATTCCGCAATTCAACTTATAATGGTATGCTGGATTAATTGTCACCATGTCAATAGCTTTTAAGATATCAATTCCTAAAGAAACTGCCTTTTTAATGGATAAATTCAAATGCCCCTTAATCAAATCATTTGGATGCTTATCATCACTAACTATAAAATCAAACATTGGAGAATATATTTTTCTTTCAAATACATCCGTATATAGAGCACCTAGCATTTCAGGATTTTTTATGAGTGACTTGCCTTCATCTATATTGAAAAGACCTTCCATATCCATAGCAGATGAACCGTCACGAACCATAATTTTCATGCCTTTAATCTTTTTTTCAAAAGCTTCTATAATATTGCTGCATTCATGGTCCGTACTTATACCATGAGCAAGGTATTTATCCAAATCTTCACGAGAAAGCAGAGGCGCATGACCATCGATCGGCTTTCCATATTTTTTTGCCAATTCCAATTTTCTGATGACTTCCTCATCGCCATTTATAACACCAGGGAAATTCATCATTTCCCCCAATGCAACAATTTCATCTTTTTTAAGCAGATATTCAATATCGGATGAATCAATAACAGCACCGGAAGTTTCAAATGAAGTGGCCGGCACACATGACGGTGCGGTGAAATAAAAATTAAATGGAACTTGGCTGGCATTTTTAATCATTGCTTCAATACCCTCAATTCCTAAAACATTAGCTATTTCATGAGGGTCACAAACCACAGAAGTAGTACCGTGGCGAACAGCAATTTTAGCAAATTGTGCAGGAGTAATCATACTGCTTTCAATATGAATATGTGAGTCAATAAATCCGGGAATAATTAACCCCTTAACATCCACAAGTGTTTCCTCATTGACTGTGATTGGAGCGACTTCCGTAAAAATTCCATTTTCAATTGTAATCCTAACAGGACGAATTGTATTGGAGACAACATCATAAATATAAGCTGTAAAACTCATTTTTATTCCTCATTTAAAGCATTGTAAAGAAGTGGTAAAAATGTTCCGATATCTGTAACGATACCAACTACCTGTGCACTTCCCCTGTCAGACAATTTAGTAACAGTGGATGGGTTTATATCAACACAAATGCTTTTAACTCTTGAAGGCAGGAGATTACCAGTTGCAATTGAATGGAGCATTGTTGCAATCATAATTACCATGTCAACTTCCTGAGCATAGTGTCTCATCAACTTTTGTGCCTCAATTACATCCGTTATAACATCAGGAAGAGGCCCGTCATCACGGATGGAACCTGCGAGAACATATGGAACATCATTTTTGATACACTCATACATGATTCCGCCTGTCAAAGTACCGTCTTCAACGGCATTTTTGATTGATCCTGATTGATTGATTCTGTTGATTGCCCTCATATGGTGAGTGTGACCATGAGCTACAATCTTACCTGTTTCAACTTCAATACCTAAAGATGTGCCGAACAAGTTTGATTCAATATCATGAGTAGCTAAAGCATTACCGGCCATAATAACATCAATATATCCGTCTTTTATCAAAGAAGCAAGATATTTTCCAGATCCAGTGTGAACAATAGCTGGTCCACCAACAATTCCGATTTTTCCTCCTTTTGCTTTGATTTCCTTCATTTCACTAGCAATGCCATTAATCAAATTCATTAAAGGCTTTTCAGAGGATACTTCGCTGTTCATGAACTCAAATACCTGCTGTTCATCCCTTGATCTGTGAGGTGGTGTAACCTTAACACCTTCAAGACCGACAACAATCTTATCGCCTGCTTTTACATCAGCAATCGGTTTGACAAAAGCTCTCCTTTTCGCTTCATCGACAACGACCAAACAGTCCATTTCAATTTCTTCAACAGGAATCCAATCCCCATCATAGAAAATATGAGTGGTATGATTGGATGATGAATAAAAGCCTTCAGGAGCAACCTTATCCTTTGTTGATGCAACAAGTTTTACTTCTTTAATCTCATCAATTGACGCACCAAGAACAGATAATTCATCTAAAATAGACTCTAACAATTCGGGAGAATCCGCGGAAACTTCAATTTTCGCATGACTAATGTCTGATTTCTTACGTCCAACGTCAATTTCCAAAATATCAAATTCTCCACCTTTGTCCATGATTATGCCCATTGTTTTGGTTAATGTCAACGAGTCAATAATATGGCCCGAAAGCTCAATAATTCTTTTATTCATAACAATATGCTCCATATATTAATTAATATTATAACTATGTTTTGAATGATATTTAATGATATTGTTATGTTAAAAAAAAGAAAAAAAGAAAAGATTAAATTATTTTACAAAATTTGATTGAATTACTTTACCTACAAATCCACCAAAAACGCCTAATATGACATAAATTGGTATGGTAAATACGGTTAACATGAAAAAACTTGAGATAATTCCTATTATGGCTCCATAAACTAAAGCATATTTTGTTGAATTAACAGTGAGAAAACCTGAAACTGCTGAACCGATCATCACCCAAAATAAATGTAATATGCCCATTGGAAAAATTAAAATAAGAATTACAGATATGATTGTCCCAATTATTACCGGTTTGAATTCAAAATCATTTACAATATCTTCTGACATAATCTCCACCATCATTTTATTATTTCTGCAAGCAATTCATCATGCTGCATTCCTTCATCAGCATAAACATATGGAATATCCAATACAACATATTTATTATTATCCAAATAACAATATGCATATCTAGGACCACCGGAAAAAACCTTTCCATAACCTTCTTTTCCATCAATTACTTCTTTTTGATAACCTTTTTTAATTAATGAAGAATATAACGAATTAGCATCCCCATCATAATCCATGACAGCTATCTCAATATATTGATGGTTTTCATTATTTTTGTATGAAAATACTTCATTATAGCTAACACTGTCTGCATGTTCCTGTTCAACTTCATCAAATCCATCTGGCAGGTGAAAACTGACCCCATTAACGGTCACATCAGTTCCACTATCAAATGGCCAAAAAGCATTAACACTAGATAAAGAAAAAATTACTGCCAAAAATACAAACAAACAGAACATTAATTTCTTATTCATTAATTCCACCTTTTTTAAAAAAAAAATGAAAAGCAATAAATTGCTTAATCAAATGAAATAGTGTTTGCATATTCCTTAGCAAGATTTAAATCATTGCAACCAACAAAGACTGTTGTATTTTTCGGAGAAGAGACACCAACAAAATACTTTGCAGCATATTGTGCATTTTCTGGTGAAGTAGTATCCTCAAAGATTGTTAAATTTCCTTCAACTTTTGGATTTTCAATAAATAAGGTGTTGCTTTTTAATTTAGGAACTAGCTTATCCATACCATCTTCATAATAACATACTATGATACTTTCATTATCCACCCAAGACCTATTAGATAAAAATAGTCCAAAACCCATATCGTCAGCTTTTGGATAAAAAGTACTGTTATTAGTACTATTCATTTTAAATAAACCATTGAAATCTTTTTCAGTTGTCAAATCAGCTGCACAAACAGTAGCCACTGATATTGCAGCTATTAACACTATTAACAAAGCTAAAATTTTTCTATTCATAGAAAACCTCCATAATTTGTAATGATAAATATGTTACACACATAATATAAACATTGCTATTAGCATGCTAATATCATATAGATATCTATTAAATAGCTAAAATAAAAATTAAAAATCATGAACAAAAAAGATGATATGAGCATCATATCCCTACTGGCACGTTCCAAAAAAAGAATCAAGGTTCTGAAATCATTGGAAAACGAAGATAAAATTCCATCAAAAATAAGCAAAGATATTGATGACAACAGCAATCACGTGTCAAAATATCTAAAGACATTGAAGGAAGCGGAGCTAGTAGAATGCCTTAACGAAAACGATAAACGATACAGATTTTACAGCATTACCGATAAAGGCAAATACTACTTGGATAAAGTAGAAAAAGATTATAAAGACTAATTTTTAAAAAAAAAGAAAAAATTTAAACTCACAAAAGTGAGTTTAAAGTCCGAAGAACAGGTATATTATAAATACAATAACCATTAACCAGATACCCCAACCTAGCTCTTTTGCTTTTCCACTGGCTAAGCTTGCAACTGCGTAAATAACGAATCCCCAAGCAATACCTAGTGAAATGGAGTAGGTTAAAATCATCATGACAATGGTAATGAATACAGAAGCTGCAACAATTAAGTTATCCCATTCAACATCTTTTAATTGTCCAATCATTAAGACACCTACAATTACAAGTGCTGCACAAGTAACAGGAGAAGTGAATAATGCTAATACCAATGGAGCAAAGAATATTGAAAGGATAAATAAAATACCGGTGACAACAGCTGTTAAACCAGTTTTACCACCGAGACCAATACCGGTTGCACTTTCTACATATGCTGTAACGGTACTTGTACCGAATGCTGCACCAACAATACCCCCAACAGCATCAGCTAAGAATGCATTTTCAATTCCGACAGCCTGACCTTCTTCATCGATAAATCCACATTGTCTACCTAATGCCATTAAAGTTCCAGTTGTATCGAAGAATGTTACGAATACAAGTGAGAACAACATCATTATCAAGTTTGGAATGTTTGAGAATAACTGTCCAAATCCTTTGGTAAATCCTGCAAATAATGATACATCAAAATTAGCTGAAATGAATTGTGCTGGAATGGATGGCATTAACATGTCACCTGCACCATATCCTAATGCAGTGAATATTACACCAATAATAGCAGTTACAACTAATCCGATAAATACAGCAGCTGGTACTTTTTTTACAAATAAAACTAAAGTAATAATAATACCAATTAATGCAAGAAGTGCTGGAGCAGACAAGAGTGATCCCATAGTAACAAAAGTAGAAGGATCAGCGACAATGATTCCTGCACCTTTAAGACCAAGGAATGCTAAGAAAAATCCAATTGCAGCACCAATACCAAGTTTTAAATCAAGAGGAATAGCATTTAAAATAGCTTCCCTTAAACCAGAAATGGTAATGATTAAAAAGATAATGCTTGAAATGAATACTGCTGCAAGCGCAGTTTCCCAAGTGTTTCCCATTCCTAAAATGATTGTATATGTAAATAATGCATTAAGTCCCATACCTGGAGCTAATCCAACTGGGTATTTAGCAACTAGCCCCATAATTATACTAGCCACACCGGAAGCAATCGCGGTAGCAAAAAATACTCCGGTAGCAGGCATACCACCATCAGCCAAGATTACAGGGTTTACACCTAAAATGTAAGCCATAGCGAGAAATGTTGTGATACCTGCAAGAATTTCTGTTTTAAAATCAGTTCCATTTTCCTTAAATTTGAAAAAATTTTCCAACATATAACACCTCATCAGAAAAACATATACCTTCTGATAGTATTATTTATAAAAAAAAGTAGTATTAAATTTAACTATAAAAATTCAAATTCAAAAAAAATTCGAAATGAAAAAGCAATCTATTCGACCAATGTTAAAAAGTCATAGATTATTTTAGCGGCGACAATGGCTGTACTGTCTCCAAGCTTGTTGCTGGCAGTCTCGACAACGTCAAAACCGACTACATTTTTACGAACTAATGATTCGAGTATTGTTTCTATTTCAGAGACAAATAAACCTCCAGGAGTAGGGTTGCCTACATTTGGAGCGAACGCCGGATCCACAACATCCATATCAACTGAAATGTAAATCGGACCATCAATATTTATCAGATAATATTCTATTGCATCCATATGCCTGTGAACATCCTTGTTTCTGAATGTTTGAATATTATAAGTTGATTTCACGAATTCCTCTTCATCCTGAGATGATGAACGAATGCCAATCTGGACCAGATTTACTCCCATCTCATGGACTCTTCTCATGACTGTGGCATGGGAATATTTCTCGCCAATGAAACTGAACGCCAAATCTCTATGAGCGTCCAAATGAATAACTGTTAATTTTTCATGTTTTTCATATAATGCCTTAATGGCACCAATTGATGCGGAATGCTCCCCACCTATGATAATCGGCTTAATATTCAAATCAATCAGTTCATTGACTGTATCCTCTACAATCTGACAAGTTGACTCGCAGTTTCCAGGAACTACATTAACATCGCCAAAATCATAAAAATCAGTTGTTAAGTCTTTATTAAAAACAGAATTATATTTTTCAAAACCAAATGATGCTTCCCTTACAACAATTGGTCCTAAACGTGCACCGGAATGATAAGAAGTAGTACTGTCAAATGGAACTCCGATAATTCCAAATGAATTTTCTTTTAAATCCTCAATTTCCCCTGAGAATGCAAATTTCCATGGTTCATATGTATTTAATAGCATAATTAATCTTAAAGGAAAATATAAGAGAAATAGAATCTCTAGTTAGATCCTCTAGTTCTCATTATTTTCATATTTCCTAAAGCGACAATGTATTCTACTTCAATACCTTCTACGATAGAATCTTTTAATTCTTCAGGCATTGGTAAGTCAATAGTATCATAATTTTCCATGTCCATTAATTGAACAGTGTCGCCTTGGATAGAAATAACTTGTCCTAATCTTTTATCGATGATTGGAGTGTCCACTTTACTGTCTACAGGTTTTACAAGACTTCTTTTTTGACCATCGAATACACCGATAGCTTCGATTCTAGCTTTTGCAGCTCCGTGTTTACCTGGAGATGAAGTAGAATAGCTAACTATTTTACAAGCTTCTCCTCCTAAAACAATATATTTTCCAACTTTTAATGTTTTAATTTCTACAACTTTTGTTGACATTAATTTTTCCTCCATTAAATAAAAACCGGTTTTTAATCTGATAATAAAGGATTATTATTAGATTAATATAAATTATCTTTTCCATTTTATATAAAGTATTCGTTTAAAAAAGAAATTGTAATGAATAATTATAAGATTAAAAAAAATTAATTTGAAGATGACTATACTAATCCATTATTGATTGAATACAGCCACAAAGAAATAGCCGCCAATATTAAGATAACAATGACCCATACTATGATAAATATCTTTTTAGCATCCTTCTGCCCTTTAACAATGTATTTTTCATCAGGCATGTCGCTGGTTCTTTTGCGGTTATTCTTATAAAGCTCATCGTTTCTTAAATAATTATAAAAAGCACGTGATAAAAAATAGAAAACTACGACAAAAAATAGTCCTATAAACGGAACAGCTCTCCCTTTAAAGAATACTGCTATTATTGAAGATGCCACAAGCATCAATAGCATAAAAAAGCATGCTGATAATATTATCGAAAGGGATTTGTTTAAAATCATTAGGGACACCTAAAATAATTTACATTTTTATCATTTAAATATCTTTTTAATATATAAAATACAAATCTAAAAACCAGTGATAAAATGAAAATAGCTATTGTATCCGGAAAAAGTGAAGGACCAACCAAATTAAATGCATTCGATAATGCTCTATCAGATGCTGGAATTGGAGATGTAAACCTAATAAAAGTATCCAGCATGCTTGCAGGCAATGCCAAAATCAGTGAATTGCCTAAACTAAAAGCTGGAGCCATGGTAAATTGTGTTTTATCAGAAATTACTTCAGATAATCCTGGAGACAATATTACTGCTGTCATAGCAGTTGCTATTGGTGAAGAATTAGGTTGTGTTGTAGAAACAAAGGGCATTGATAAAAACCCCGATGACCTGATTGATGAAGCG
Organism: Methanobrevibacter sp.; assembly: GCF_015062985.1. Classification (GTDB taxonomy): domain Archaea; phylum Methanobacteriota; class Methanobacteria; order Methanobacteriales; family Methanobacteriaceae; genus Methanocatella. The sequence goes on from NZ_SUTI01000007.1 coordinate 61,794, forward strand.
AAAATGATGGTTGAATATATGATGGATAAACGCAAAGTTGAAATAAAAGATTTGATTATAAAATCCTCAACAACTACTGTTAAAGAAATTGCATCAGTTGTTGCATCAGTTATCTATTTAAACAATGAAATTATCGAGTGATAAAAATGGATGCAAAAGACAAACAAATAGCTACAGACCTGGCTTATGAAATTATCCGAGAAGTGTCAAGAGCAATCAGACCCTATGTGGGCAAACCGGAATCCGGTGAAAAGATAAAAATAGGAGCGGACGGCACACCAACATCTTTAATTGATATAATAGCCGAAGACAAACTGATTAACATTTTAAAAAATGCACCTGTTCTTTCATATATAGTTAGTGAAGAAATCGGCGAATTGAAACTTGGGAAAGGCACAAAAAGAAGCATCAAACTTACCCAGGAACTTAGAAGGAAAGATTTGAAAGAAGAGGAAATCCCAAAATTCATATTTTTAGTCGATCCTATCGATGGAACAAACAACGCAATAAAGGAAATCCCTGCCTACGGCATCTCAATAGCTGTGGCAAACGTTACACAAGGAAGACTTGCAACCTTAAATGATGTGGAACTTGGATTCATCAGTAACTTTGCAAACGGTAACTTCTTTGAAGCTGAAAAGGGAAAAGGATGCTGGTTGAATAATGAAGAAGTGAAACCAAGTGAGAACGTCAATATCAGTAAGATGACACTTGGAGGATTTACAAAAAGTGGAACAAGCCAAGCTTCCAAACTGGTTGATAATGCACGCCGTATGAGAGTTCTTGGAAGCGTAGTATTGGAATTATCATATGTCGCAAGTGGAAAATATGATGCGTTTCTGGATTTGAGGGGAAGTAGAATAATCGATATTGCTGCATCCAAACTAATCCTTGAAGAAGCGGGAGGCATCATCACCAACAAATACGGTCAAAAACTTGATAATACATTAAGTATTTACGAAAAGGCTGTTGTCGTTGCAGCAAACAATAAAATAATGCATAAGCAGATGATTGATATTCTGAATGACAACCAGACTGATTTTATAGGCAAAGTAGGAATCATTTCAAGAATCGATCAGACAAGACCTATACTTTTTTCAGCAAAAATAATTGATTATCTCTTAACCAACGGTCGTGAAGTGGTAATTGAAAAGCGTTTGGCTCAGGAATTAACCAAATTGAAGGAAAACCCAGATTTAGACAATATCGTCCAAAATATCAGGGAAGAACATCCCGAAATTGGAGAAATGCTTGATGACCTTAACTTGAATATCGAATATGGTCAACTTGCCGAAAACCTCTTTGACTTTGAATGCGATATGGCATTAATACTGGGAGGAGACGGGACACTTCTCAGAGCACAAGCAAAAATGAACCCTGAAATTCCAATATTCGGAATCAATATGGGAACGGTCGGATTTTTAACTGAAATTGAAGTTTCACATACATTTGAAGCCCTAAATTCCATATTAAAAGGAGATTATTACAAAGAAAAAAGAACAAGACTTGTCGTTTCACACGACAACCATAACTTCACTGCAATGAATGAAGTGGTTGTAATGACTGACAAGCCTGCAAAAATGCTTCATTTTGAAATACTGGTAGACGGAGAAATTATTGAAGAAGTGAGAGCAGACGGATTAATTATTTCCACACCAAGCGGTTCTACAGCTTATGCAATGTCTGCGGGAGGACCAATTGTTGATCCGAAAGTTGCAGGATTTGTAATTATCCCAATTTGTCCTTACAAACTTGGAGCAAGACCTTTTGTAGTGTCAGACAATAGTGAAATAACTGTCAAGCTACTTAAAAAAGGTAAAAGTGCTGTTTTCGTAATGGATGGGCAAATAAATGAAGAAGCAGACTATGGAGAAGAAATAAAATTCAAAAAAGCAGATAAAAGTGCTTATTTCATCAGGACATCAACCAAATACTTCTATGAAAAAGTTAAAGATAAACTGAACGAAGGGGGACTGGATACATCTCCTAGGTGTAAAAATGAATAACCTCGTAATCGATTTAACCCATGGCGGAGTTAAGATTGCCATAAGCCTGGCAAAAAAGGGAAAAAATGTTCTTGCTTATGACATTTACAAAACACTGAATTCGATTGATGCCCAGATGCTGGAAATATACGATGTCCAATTAATCGAATTAGAAAATTTATCATATTTTAAGGGAGATATGAACATTATCTATCCCATTCATATGCCCCTGACCTTTGAGGAGATTGAATCATACAACCCCGACCTGAATTATACTTTCAAAACCCATCATGAAATAATTGGGGAACTGCTCTGCGACTGGGGAGATGACATACTGAAAGTTGAAATTACAGGAGTTAAAGGAAAAACATCTTCAGTCTTTATGCTTAAGGAAATCCTGCTAGATAAAAATCCCCTAATTCTTTCAAGCCTTGGCGCATTGCTTTATGAAAATGACAAAAAATACATCTTAAAGCGCGACATCTCAATAGCTCCTGCAAACATTAAAGAAACTGTTGACCTTGCATATAAAATCGCCAACCCGATATGCCAGATTGCAGAGGGAAAAGTAAAAAGCGAAAACCTGAGGAAATACAACTCAGCAATATTCGAATCATCATTGGGGGTGAGCGGCATTGGAGATGTTGGCGTTCTATTGAATATTGCAGAAGACTATCCGATAGCTAAAGGCAGAAGTTCCGCATCAAAAGCTAAAAAACAGGTGTTTAGATGCGATACTGTCGTGTGCGAAAAGGAAGCATATGACAATTACTACCGCGATGTGAAACATGATAAGGTGAACACATTCTCCTTGAATGACAATACTGCGAATCTTTATTTGAACCATGCGGAATACACCTTAGATGAAACAAGAATGGATATGACATATCATGACGTTAAGACCATAAACGGCAATGTCATTAATGGGCAAATGAGTTTAAAGGCATTTGCTCCCGGAAAACATAATGTCAGCAATGTTTTAGGAGTGATTTTAACCGCATTGTGCCTGGAGATTGACACAGATTCAATTATCAATGGTATAAACAGATACAAGGGCATTCCAGGAAGGACAAATAAGAAAGTAATTGAAAACTCCATAATCATTGAAGAAATCAACCCCGGAATCAACACAAAGGCCATAAAAGAATCCATTGAAATGATCAGCAATTTAGATGATTACTACATAGCTGTGGGAGGAGACTATGGAATAACCTGCGAAGAAATTGATGAAACGCAAGTTAGCAAGTATCTGGATGGTATATCCTGCGAAATCATTCTGACCGGAGATGTGGGATGTTCCATTTCAAAAAAAATGGCCAAAAAAGTTAATGTAATCAAAGATTATAATGACGTATACGATATTGCGATAAGCAATAACAGAAACCTTCTTTTTATATACCGTTCGGACTACAGGAAAATTTCACAAAGATGAGTCCTTAAAAAAATTGAAACATTTAATAAATATTAATTCCAAAAATTAACAATGTAACAAAAGTTATAAGTGAAAACTTATTGACAAATTTTAAAAATTGGAGATAATGCATGATTGTTGGAACACGTGGAAGTCAATTAGCTTTAGCCCAAACAAATCAAGTATGTTCTGATTTGAGCAAAATAACCGGCAAAACTATTGACGTTGAAATAATTAAAACTAAAGGCGATAAAATTACTACTTCTCAATTATACAATATGGATTCAAAAGGGTTATTTACCAAAGAATTGGATATTGCCCTTTTAGAAGAGGAAGTTGATTTTACTGTTCACAGTTTTAAGGATCTGCCAACCGAACTCGATGAGGATTTGGAAATAGTTGCTGTTCCGAAGCGTGAATCTCCACATGAAGTACTTATATCTTCAAAATCTTGGGATGAACTTGGACCTGGGTCTAAATTAGGTACAAGCAGCCTTAGACGAGAAGCATTCTGTAATCTTTATGAAAAAGAATTTGATTTGAAACCTATCAGAGGAAACATTGAAACTAGAATCCAAAAAGCCTTAGATAGTGATTTGGATGCTACCATAATGGCAGAAGCCGGCCTTAAAAGGTTAGGTCTTACAAAGTACATAAAAAATGTATTCCCTCTGGATTACATTACACCCCCTGCAGGACAAGGAGCTTTAGCTATCATTACACGAAAAGACTCTGATAAAAAAGAGGTTATCAAAAAATTAAATGATTACATATCCATGCAAGAAGTTCTTGCAGAAAAAAAAGTTCTTGAGGAGCTTGGTGTTGGTTGCCAATGGCCAATTGGTGCTATAGCTCAAATGAAAGACAAAGAATTTAATATTTACTCAATATTATTAACTAAAGAAGGAGAAATCCTTAAAAAGCAAACTGAGAAAGGTTCAATTAGAGATGCGGTTGAACTTGGCAGACGTATCGGCGAGCTTTTCCAAGATTATGTTTAAACGGAGGAATTTAATTGAAAACTGTTAACGTAGGAGTTATTGGGGTAGGTGCAATGGGTGAAAACCATGTTCGTGTCTACCACAAAATGGAAGAAGCAAATTTAGTTGCTGTAAGTGATGTGAGCGAAAGGGCACTTAAAAAAATCGAGAAAAAATACGGTGCTACCGGTTTTACTGAATATAGTGAATTACTTGAAAATCCTGAAATAGAAGCTGTGAGTGTATGTGTACCGACTACATTCCACCATTCAGTCGTAATGGAAGCAATAAAACATGGAAAACATGTTTTAGTAGAAAAACCTATAGCATTCACATTATCTGAAGCCGAAGAAATGATTGCAGCCGCTAAAGAAGCAAATGTTCTTCTTGCAACAGGACATGTTGAAAGATTTAATCCTGCTGTTCAAAAAGCTAAAGAGCTTATTGATGATGGAGTTATTGGAGATATAGTTTCCGCATTTGCAAAAAGAGTAGGGCCTCTTCCACCTAGAATTAAGGATGTAGGTGTTTCAATAGATTTAGCTATACATGATTTAGACATTATGAATTATTTATTTGAAGAAGAAGTGACACAGGTTTATGGAACCATGAATTCCAGTTTTGATGACAGCGAGTTTGAAGACCATGCGGAAATAATGGTCAGTTTCGACAATGAATCCACTGGAATTATTGAAGTGAACTGGTTAACTCCATATAAAAGAAGAGAATTGGAACTTACAGGTACTGCAGGAATAATATCTGTAGATTACATCAAACAAAGTATTGAAGTTTATGGGAAATTTGCTCAAGATATCCAAATCAAACACGAAGAACCTCTTAAAGGTGAATTAAAATCCTTCTTAAATGCAGTGGTTAATAATATTGAACCAGAAATTACTGGTGAAGATGGACTCAAAGCTCTTAAAATGGTTATTGCTGCAAATAGATCATCAAAAGAACACAAACCAATTAGCTTTGAAGAATTATGATTAAGGTGATAATGTGAAACAAAAATTAATTGCAAAAGCACAAGAATTAAGACAACATGGATTCACTACCGGTGAAATTGCTGATGAACTTAACGTAAGTATGGATACCGCAAGATGGTTGATACTCCAAAAAACTACCGAAGAAAAGATTGATGCACCAGTTGACTTTGCTATTAATTGGAAAAGCATTGGAGGAAATTCCACCCGTTTAAGTTACGTTTCAGGAGCATTAAGCGATATGGCATTATCACATGGGGATGCTGATAGTGTTGTCGGTATTGCAGTTAGTGGAGTTCCATTTGCAACCGTAATGGCTGATTTCATGGAAGACATGACCGGTACCGATACTTCTTTAGCCATCTTCCACCCAAACAAACACAGAAAAGATAATGATGAAACTGATGATGAAGGAACCATCAGTACCAACTTCGGAAGCGTGGAAGGTAAAAAAGTTGTTATCGTTGATGACGTCATTACCAGTGGAAAAACCGCAAAAGAAGTTATCCATACAGTAAAAGACTTAGGTGGAGAACCTCTTTGTGTTGTTGTACTCATCGATAAGGCAGGACTCTCTGAAATTGAAGGAATTCCTGTTGAATCTTTAATAAAAGTTAGTAGATTATAATTCTACTATCCCCTTATTTTTTTAGAAAAAATACCAGACCCATCATCAATAGATTTACTTGAAAATTAACCCCATTAAAAACTATTCTACATAACAACTACTTCATTTTATCAGGCGATGCTTTTGTTAAAATGAACTAGTATGAAAAAAATAAAAATATGGATATGGGAATATAGATTGCTAAAACTTAATATCCAAATCTTCCATCATTTCATCTATTTTTTTGTTGAGTTCCTTAATCTTGGATGTGATTTCTTCCTTTTCATTGGCCAAGTCATTTAACTGTATAAACTCACCTTCAAAAGTATCAACATATCTTGAAACTGATAGGTTAAATCCATTTGCTTCAATTTCTGAAATGCTTGCAACATTTGAGTATTTGTCAATGACTTTCCTTTTTGTATAAGTATCAATGAGTCTTTTAATTATTTCATCATTTAATTGACTGTATTTTCTAGCACTAGTTATTCTTGAGAGAGGAACTTTTTTAATGATGTCTTCTTTAGCCAAATCAATGAAGAGAACGTCTTCCGAAAGTCTGTTCTTCTTAAATACGCAGATTATCTCCGGCCTCATATACCTTCGGGAATCTCCAGGAATACTTATAACGCAGTCAATATAGTTATTTTCATAAGTCAAGTATTTGCGCAATGTTTCAAGAGAGTTTTTAAATAGAAAACTTTGAGCGATAGATACGACCATTACCCCATCATCCTTGAGAGAATCAATCAAATTTATTAAAAACAGATATTCATTATCCTTAAGCGATTCATATTCCCCGGTGAAGTTATTGGCATTACTTAAATCAATTTCATCAATTATGCTTTCAAGAGCACTGCTTAATTTATTATCTTCAGCAAAAGAGTCTTCATTAACGTTGAATTGTTCACTTAACATATTCTGAAGCTGGCGACGCCTATTTATTTTTAAAATTTCATGTTCTCTGTTTGTATTTATTGATTTGGAACTCCATCCTCCAAAAGACGGCAGGTTTGACACTATAACATCAAATGAATTTCCATAAAAGTCTATTGAATCGAATGCATTTTCAAATTCCAAAAATACATTATCCAAATTAAAGTAATGAATGAAAAGTTTGGCGATGGCACAACAGAATGTTATTGGATCATATCCCTTAGCAAAGGATTTTCCATATCCGAAGTTTGTTTTTGAAAACATCTTAACTAATAAGGAAGCATCATTTAAAAATGGGGTGTAAACATCCATTGGTGTGGATTTTGTTGAAAATACAATCTCTGCCAGTATTTCATTCATATAATCAGGATCACTGTTAACCAGAATAGGTCTTAAACTACATATTCCATTAAAAACATCCTCATATGTGAATTCCTGTTCGTAAATATCCAATTTTGAAATTGAATATATGATATCCTTAATGACAAAATTGATTTTTGGGTCGTATTCAATTCTCTCCAACTTGCATTGGCTTTCAATGCAATTAAAGATGAAATCAAAGTATTTCTCATAGTTTGAACCTTTGACAAAAGAAACATTATCTCTAAAAGTGACATACATCCTTTGTATAAACCATTTGTCTTCGAATGTATTCTCTATTACCTCATCAATAAATGCTTTCGGATTTTTAATATAATACCCGTACATATGAAATGCATCGTCTTCAAATTCCATTTCAATCCGGTCATTTTTGAAGGCTTCATCTAATGTAATCCCTTTATCTTTTATTGATAATAAAAAGTGGTCTTTTAGAGAGTCAGAGCAATATTTATAAAGAAAAGTTAAAACTAAAAGATAAGATAAATCCCTAGGCATTTTAGATTGCCTTAATTTTGATTTGATGGTTCTATATATGTTATAGTTATTTGAATATCGTGATTTCTCAATCATCACACTCACCCCAAATCTTGTTTAAAATCCCCTCTTTGAGGCGCCTGTCATATTCAACAACCTTTTGGTCCTGGATAATCTTTTCATTAATGGTGTTTAATAGCTCCCCGTATTTCATTTGTGTTTCAATGTCTGGAAGATTAAGTTCAAGTTCCTTGATTTCCTTAATGGAGACGTGGGAAAGCCTTTCTGTACCTCCGGCTTCATGGAGCTGTTTTTTTACATGGGCATTGGTTAAAAGGTGTGAAATGAATGTTGGGTCAAAATACCCTTTTTTCATTCTTATAATTGCTATTCTGTCGCTGATGACTAGGCCCGGTGTATTGACCTTAACTACATCAAACGGATATGGCAGTTTCATCAATACATCGCCAGGTTTTGAAAAAAACCTGTCCTTAATATTGTCCCTAAGTTTCAATTCTTCAAAATCAGATAATTGTCCATCAGCTTTAATTGATCGCTGCACAATGACATTGCATTTGATTCCATTATCATCAAGGTAACGCCTATATGATAATCCGGAATATACCTCTGCAATATCTCCCAGTTTTACTTTTTGCATTTTTCTCACTAGTAATAGTTTTATTTATTAAAATATAAAAGATTAGGTTCCGAAGCACCTGCCCGGAACCAAGGTTGAGCCAATATATTTGGCCCACATTGCTATATGGTGTGGAACATGATGATACTCTTCAAGGTAAACAAAGCAGGTAAATCTTTTCCACATCATATAAATTGATTTGAATAAGGTGAGTTGGCTGAAATAAGCATGTTTGCGTCTGTATGACCTTTGCCATACTTGATACTCTTGAAGTCTAAGTAAATGCTTAATCTCCCTCCTTAACACATCCATTTCGTGGTATTCAGATGCGATTGGAGGATTTGAAAGATTATAATAATTGTTTTTAAACTCTCTAATCTTCCTGTTAATTAGCTTCTCCCTTTCAAAATACACATTATTCCTTTTCTTAGTTGATTTATAACACCTATATCTGGACATTGCTCCTCCTATTGGTACAATGCACTTACTTCATCAATCATTGGCTTCTCATCCGGAACTTCAGATGGATCCAACTTTTCAGCAGAAACCCCACCAATAACACCAACACTTTGAATGTTATTTTTAAGGACGGCTGTGGAAGTGATTCCCGGCCCCTGCGGAGATAGGACAAATAAATCAAGGAATGTTTCGTCTTCCCCTACTATGAATGCTGGTTCAATGGCTTCGGCTGATTTGGTTTGAACTCTGATAAGAATATGTTTAGCCTCATTATCATCTTCGAGTCCAATTTCACGTCTGATGTTTGCATCTAAATCTTTAACTTTTTCGCTCCAGTTGATGGAGTTTGTCGGATAACTGTTCACATTATCACCTTCTATTTTTTTAATCCCTTTTTGGGAACTGCATTCAACATTTCTTCTCCAAAATATAATTACCAATATAATGTACTTTTGAAATAAAAATACAAATTTGTAATCATAAGTTGTACACCATAGTATATAAACTTAACTTTTTTAGCACGCATTTTTATGAAAAATACATAATTTTTGTGCGTGAGTAACAATATATTCGTCATAGTATATAAACTTTTTGTATTTTATAAGAAAAAGCAAAAAAACAGAAGCGAAAATTATCACTGAAACTTACAAAAATACTTGCATAGTATGGTGTGGTATGGTTTGATATTAAAAAAAATGGTAAATAAGAAAGCCAAACTATTCTTCAGCTTCCTCTTTTTTATCTTTTTTATCTTTTTTGTCAACGATGACCATTCTTTCGTTTTCTTCATCAACTTCCATGACGATAGGGTCTTCCTCTAAAGCACCAGGATCTTTTTCTACGCATTCGTTGATTTTTGATTGAATGGCCCCAATATCTTCAGTATCGATTAAATCAACAATTTCCAATTGTTGTTGGAACCTTTCAATACCGTCGAGAGGGACATTTTCTACGAAAGGAATAGCACCTGTAGCGCCGATAATTTTCTTCTTGTCCGGATCTGCACCATTATCATATAATGCTTGAATACTTTGACCAGTAATATGGCCTTGCACTTCAGCACCTGCCAAAATTAAAAATCTGATATTTGGATTAGAAATGATATTTGCGACAACTTTTTCAATACCTAAGTTTTCTGTTTTGCATGGCCCTGCAATTGCTGCACCACTTAATTCAGCTTCAATGTGAGAAGCAAGAGTTGTAACAGCTACTGGACTTTCAGGGTCACCTACTATGTAATCTCCACTAATTACAGGCCAACCATCAGCGGGAGCTTTTTTATCAGCCATGAGAAAATCCTCCTAATATTTTGTTGAATAAAGATATATTTTAAGTATATTTAAATATTTTGTAAGTATACTTGTAATCAGAATATTATATAAATACATAAATCCAATAGATATTTATGAATTTTAACGTCGAACTTTTCTACATAATTAACCACAATTTTCAAAATCCAATATTTGATTTTATAATGCCAATATTTACTAATTTTGGAAGTTTTGCAGGATTGCTTCTGATTTGTATTGCCTGTTTGCTCATAACCCGACATTACAAAAATGAAAAATACTTTAGAATAGCAAAATTGTGTTTATTTGCCCTATTAATATCAGGAGGAATTACATTATGTTTAAAATTAGCAATTGCTGAAGAAAGACCTTTCGTGACTTTAAATAATGTTCGACAATTGGTGGTTCCGAGCGAACCTAATTCATTTCCATCCGGCCACACTTCATCAATATTCAGTATTGCAACAGTTTTAATCCATGAATTTCGGGAAAACAAACCCTTAGTGGTAGCTTTAGCAATTTTCAGTTTAATAATCCCATTTTCAAGAGTTTATTGTGGAGTGCATTTTCCTGGTGATGTTTTGGTTGGGATGATGGTTGGTATTATAAGCGGAGTTATCGTTTTAAAATTAAAAATATAACTCTGATGGATGACCGATATATTCAAAATCGTCCTTATTATCAAGGTATTTTACACCTATAACCTTTCCATCAGGGAATTTGGTTACAACACTCATACCATCATTAACATCAATAACTATTACTTTTATATTCTTTTCACCCTCAGCCTGAATCTTGACAATATCATCATTTTGAATTAATTGTGGCTCTTCAAAATCATTACTAATGTCTGTGGAATACCAATGTTGAGGTAATTTGAGTCTTAATCCTAAATCGTCCAATAAATCTTTTACATGCATCTTAAAAGTCTCCTTGTATCCTTAATTATAATTAACAATGGAATCTATTTAAAGATTTTGTCACTTTTAAAGGGTTAAATTGGTTAAACAAGAAAATGAATCTTTGACTTATCCAATTCGGATAATGTGTGAGGTTCCGGAATGTCATCTGAATGGCCCAATGCCAAAATGCCCACAATCCTATAGTGATCATCGATTTTTAGGATATTTTTAACAATCTCCTCTGAGTCTTCACCATCTTTATTTCTTAGATGAACCTGAACCCAACAGCTGCCAATATCCAATTCCGTTGCCATTAGATGCATATGAGTCAATGCGATTGATGAATCTTCAATCCAGGTATCAGCTATCAATGTATCTGCAATAACTACAATAGCTTTATCGGCACCTTCTATTAAATTTGCTCCATGGTCTTTGCACTCGGACAATTCCTTTAAAACTTCTTTTCTTTCAACAACCATAAAGTTGCATGGCTTCCTGTTCATGCTTGTTGGTGCAAGAAGTGCAGCCTCCAATATTTTTTCAAGCTCTTCTTTAGTGATAGGATCATCATTAAACTTTCGAGTGCTTCTTCTTTTAAGCATTAAATCTGTTAACATCATATTTAAAAATAAGAATTTCATGATATAAAAAGATTAAATTAATAGTAATTATCAATCTTTTTGATTTCATCCAAAACGCGTTTACAGTTATTCTTATCAGTGTATTCAAAGAAATCATCAACACGGGATTTGTATAAATCCTCCATTTGACAGTCATTATCAACCAAATCGATGATATGGTTCTTTAAATCATCCGGAGTTTGAACGATTGGACCGAATCCCATAGTGTCATATTTGAAATATGCCTTATCAATATCAAAATGAAACTCGTCAATATCATAATGATAATAGATTAATGGTTTTTTAAGATAAGCAAAGTCAAATGCTACAGATGAAAAATCGGTAATCAATAAGGAAGAATGGTTAAAAATATCTGCATAGGTTTTATCACTGAATTCAACCAGAGGATGCCTATCAAAACTATCAATGAACTTCATTAAGTTTGGATGTGGCTTGAATACCAATTTGTAACCTTTTGAATCCAAATAACTAATTAATTCCTCATCATTCAAAAGAGTATTGAAGTTTTCAAATAATTCGGATTTTACGAATTCATCTTCACTAACCCTATTGTATTTACGCCTCCAGGTTGGCATGATTACAATTTCCTTTTCATCCTCTAATTTTTCCAGATAATCAAATCTAGGGAATCCACATAATTTAATGATATCTTCTGAATATCCATAATTGGATTGTAAAAAGGATTCATATTCCTTTCGGGAAACTGTGCCTAACATTGCCAAGTTTTTATCAAATTTATTGAGCCAAAATGAAACATCATGCAAGGTTACCCCATGTTGCAGGAAAACTGTTTTTGACCTTACAAGACCTGCCAAATGCCTGAAATTACCCCAGAACGGATAAATAATCGGATTGTCCGGGTGGGAAGTAATAATCAGTTCAGCATATAATGAATAAAACCTATGTTTAAGAGAACCATATGGAATGACTGGCCCAGCCTTTTTAACTTTGAGATATTCTGAATTTGGCTTATCCCAACCTAACAACACCATCAATTTTTCAAAATTTGAAAGCCTGAAATAATTGTCATAGGATTTCTTAACAACAAAATACTTCTTTACATCCTTCTCGAAATTCAAGGCATATTGGAAAAATTTGAATCCATTGTCATCTGCCCTGCCTGGTAAATCACCAAATAGCCAGATTCTTTTATTAATGAAAAACGGATATAAAACAAAATATAATACTCTTAACAGTACACCGGTTCTCCAACCTCTCCTTTTTCTACTCAGCATTGTTTTTAAAATTTTAAATTCAATTTTCAAAACTTTGGAAAATGTTTTATTGGTAACTTCAATATGGTCTTCACAGTCCATTGCTATATAATCCTTAGATAGCATATATTTTGAAAATGGGGAAATTCTGGAAGGATGATTGTAACCCATAATCAAATCCTTTTCATTAGTCCTGAAGGATATCTTACTGGAAACTGGAATTGTGACTTCAAAACAATGATTATGACCATAGGAATAATCAAGGGAAGAGGAATCCCTTTGAGGGTACCTTATTTCAGAAACTGGAATCAATTCCTTGTCATCCAAAACAACATAAAGGTCGGATTCCTGAGGCAGCAACGATTTATAAATTCCTGAAATATATATTTCATTTTTATTCTTAAACTCGAAGATATCCAGACGAGCTTGATTTAAAACAAAATGATCCAAAAGTTCATCCCTTAACGGACCTTCAAGTCTGAAATTTGAAAATTCATAATTCAAGTAATCTTCCTTGAAATGTTTAATAAGTAACATATGCGCCTTAAGAAAATCAACTCCGAATCGCATATTATAAATAACATCATCATCAACGTATGATAAAATTTTGACCAATTTACTGTATAATACCTTAAGTTCATCCTCATCCAACAAACCGCCGACAGATCTAATGTTGACAAGCCAATATAAATCATATGTCACAAGATGTTGAATAAATTTAGGAACTTCACCACAAACTTCCAATGCATCATTTATAATTTTTAAAAAGTAATTGTCTATTCTTGAAGTGAAATAAGATTTTTTATAGATTGATGAGGAAATTAAAGAACTTTGCTGATTGTTTTTCCTATAATTATATCTGCCTTCCCTAATAAAACCCATTTTCGGATTTTTTAAAAGCAGCTGATTGATGAATAACGGGTCTTCTGAAACCTCCAATTCGGTTGAAAATCTATGATCTTTAATTTTGGATGCTCTAAAAAAAGATGATGCTCCTGAAAGTTGAATGTAATCAGGGTTTTCCAATAAATCAACGACTTGAGTTTTCCCATATTTATAATTCAAGACATGTCCGCCTCGCTTATCTCCAAAAAAGTAAATAGGAATGGAAACAATATCTACATCATCATGCTCTGTTAAAAAGTCATATACAGTTTCAAAAGTATTTTTAGAGATGGTGTCATCACTGTCCAAGAAATTAACATATTCCCCCTGAACTTCGGATAACCCAACATTCCTGGTGCCTGCTGCACCTTTATTAGACTCATTATTAATTAAAATAATATTTTGAGGATATTCTTCACAGTATTTCTGTACAACGTCCTTTGTACCATCTTTACTTGCATCATTAACTACGATAATTTGAATATTATCCTTAAAATCAAGACTCTGATTAATTATTGAATCTAAAGCTTCTGCAATGTCATTTTCAGAATTATATGCTGCCATCACAACAGAAAATTTAAATCCCAATTAATATGCCCCCATAATATAAAATATAACCCCAATATATGGCCGTATCGGAAAATTTTTTTCAAACTAAAAATTGTCAAATAAAAAAAATAAATAACTTTTAAGTGAAATAAAAGTTATTATAATGAATTAATTATTGAATTCATAGCCTTGGCATCATATTCTCCTCTGAAAAAGATATGATATGGTGTAGAATGTTTATCAAAGAATAAATGGGTAATTTTAGTCTGATTAGTTGAATTATCCTTTAATACAAACTTGTATACAGTAACACCCGCTATTTTTTCTGTACTATTCTTCAATAAATCTTTTTTATGTTTTTTAGCATAATCCTTTATAGAATCCTGAGTAGAGTTCTCATTTTCGTAAACAGTTATCTTGTTTTGTCCATTAACAAATACTCCACCATGCTCAGATTGCTGTAAGATAGTGTAACCTTTAGGTATTTCCACTACACTAGAACCGACTTTTAAATCGTGAGCAGGCATCTGTGTATAAATCAATGCCCCAGCCACTGCTATAACACATAAAACAATTAACAATAAATATTTTTTTGACATCTTATGCACCTAATATAGAATATATTAATAATTATATTTAATTTTATTGTACCAATCCTGTTAAAAAAATTTGTAATCAATCAATTAGTTCGCAAATTTTATCTGCAATTTTAAACATGGCCCAATCAATATAATGAGACTCATCTACAGATACGAGATCATAGTCTTCTTCATCAAATAAATCTGTTTGATGTAGCAATTTGGTATTTTCACCACGTTCCACAGCTTTTTCATAGACTTCAATAACATGCTGATCCAATCTTTTGTAAAAGTTCTTCTTATTGTATGATGTTGAAGTCATGAGCACGATTGTCTTGTCCGGATGATACATGCGAATTCTTTTATAAAAT
The DNA here is from genome assembly GCF_015062985.1 of Methanobrevibacter sp. Lineage (GTDB taxonomy): Archaea > Methanobacteriota > Methanobacteria > Methanobacteriales > Methanobacteriaceae > Methanocatella. The sequence continues at coordinate 77,079 of NZ_SUTI01000007.1, forward strand.
GGTTCATACATCTTTCTAAATTCACTTAAAGCCCCTGCATTTCTAGTATAATCAATAATAATACTATGACAATTGATTTTACCAATAGTGTCGGCAATATTCTCATTTCCCCTACAACCTGAAGAGACGGATAAATTAATTATATCCCTATTTAATTTCTTACTAACAACATTAGGAAATGCATTTGAACTTCTGGAAGCTGCAGCACCTTGAGTTACAGAGTTTCCATAAAATAAAACAGGCAACCTTTTTTCGACAGGATAATCAAAGGTTTCTAAGGAGGAACCTTTTTCCAGACCTAATAAAAATTCTTGAATTGTATTATAATTAGGTAAAAAAATACAGATTTGGCCACTTTTTGGAACTTTAATTCTTTCTGCAAATATATTTTCACCATCTTTTGGCCCGAAGACACCGACATGAGTGTATTCCCCATCATCGCTTACTTCATAAATATCAAAACCCATTGCATTCCAGTTAACTAATTTTTTATATCCCCATTTTCTGCGCAATTGGACTTTGAAAATAATCCATTTTGAATTGGTTTTAAAACGCAATCTTGTTCCGGAAGCACCATTATGGAAATCACCCATCTCCTTAACCGCAGATCCCCCGAATTCTTCCATTTCCATCTGAGATTTCTTAGGAAATTTTGAAAAGTCTGTTATTGAGGAAGCAAAGTTAATAGTTCCATAAATATATTCCGGATGTTCGAAAAGGTCAATATACTCAATAGAGTCCTCATTAATTTTTTCTAATTTATCATGAACTGATGTTAGATATTCCATACTAATCCAACCATTTACTTAATTTTTTATAAATCATCACATTCGCTGTGTCATTAATAAATCTATTACTATAAACACACATATCTGCGTATTCCTTGCTAAAAATGCAGGATATGTCTTCAATTATGATTTCATCTTCATAATCCTTCAATAATTCCTTAATCAGATATTTTTTTGATTCATTTTCAGGGGGCAAAGCAAACCAACAGATTAATTTTTTACAACGTGACTTAAATAAATCAACAACATCCTTCAGATATTTTTCAAGGTCTTCTTCAGACTGAGGATATGAATCAAGTTCTAAAATACAGAAGTCATGCATCGGCACTTTTCTATTTCCCCCAATATACATTGCATGGTACTCTTTAAGGAAATTATTTTTATTTATAGAGAAATTATTTATAATGGAATTAGTTTTTCTACCTATTATGTTTGAAAATAACATGCTTGTTGTTGTACATCCAACACCGAAACTATTATTTCCACCAGCAATTAAGATCCTATCAATTTCATTTTCTTCAATGCTTACAATAGGACAACCTTCAGGGATATCCAGATATAATTCTGAAAACGTTGCCAGCATAGGGCCATAAATCAATAAGTCATATTCCTCCCCCTCATTAACTACAAGTTTCATATTGACTGTTACTGGAGACTTACGGGAATATGCATTTACAACCATCCAAGACTTATCTTTAGGCCTTTTAAACATTACTAAAAGACCTTCTCTTGCAGTAACACCTATATGAGGAAATGTGCCTTTTCTCACATATTCAAGTTCATAAAAAATTTTAAAACTAGTTGCATTTGTTCTTAACCTATATACAAATGGACTTCTAATATTTAGTGATTTATTCAGAATTTCTACTCTCATTCAAACCCCCTCTCTGAATAAAAAAAATTATAAAGACCAATATATGACATCATCTTTATTTTCAAACTCTTCGCGAACAGTTTCTTTTAAATCAAATAAAACTATTTTATCTTTTGATATGTTCTCCAAATCATCAACAGTTAAATTTTCATATTCTGAGTGAGCTACACCAATGACAATTGCATCAAAATTAGTATCATACTTTTCAGATAAATTCAAATTATGTATCCTTTCTAATTCCTCAGGGATTGCATTTGGATCATTCAAAACTATATTAGCTCCACTATCTTTTAATTTTTGAATAATTTCGATTATTTTACTATTACGAATGTCATTACAGTTTTCTTTAAAAGTAACACCGCATACCAAAATATCCGCATCATTAATGTCAACATCATTTTGGGCCAATGTGTTTACAATATTATCATGAACATAATCAATCATGGATTCATTGACTTGCCTGCTTGTTTTCATCAAATTAGCATCGCAATCCAACTTGTCTGATTGATAAATTAAATAATAAGGATCAATTCCAATACAATGTCCGCCTACAAGACCCGGCTGGTATTTAACGAAATTCCATTTGGTTCCTGCAGCTTCTATCACATCATTAATATTGATGCCCATTGTATTATAAATTTTTGAAAGTTCATTGACTAAAGCAATATTCACATCTCTTTGAATGTTTTCAGTGATTTTAGCAGCTTCAGCAATCTTAATTGATTTGGCTTTAAATATTCCATTATTTAAAACAGAATCATATACATTAGCAATAATATCCAGTGATTCGTCATCCATTCCAGATACGATTTTAGTGATTTCCTCTATTCTTTTATTATTTTTACCAGGGTTTACTCTTTCAGGGGAATATCCTACTTTGAAATCTTCACCGCATTTATATCCAGAACCTTCTTCAAGAATTGGAATACAGATATCTTCAGTGACGCCAGGATAAACTGTTGATTCATAAACAACAATGGAATCTTTTGGCATGTTTCTGGCAACTGTCTCAGTAGATGATTCAATGAAACTTAAATCCGGCACATTATCATCAGTAATCGGTGTTGGAACTGTGACAATTATGAAATTGGCATTAGACAACTCTTTTTCATCACTAGTGAAATGAATATCATATTCATCCAGTGAATCTCCTTCAATTATATCAATTCCATTTTTATAACTTTCTATCTTAAATTCGCTAATATCAAAACCGATAACGTCGAATTTAGTAGATAGTAATTTGGCCAATGGTAGTCCAACATAGCCTAATCCAACAACTGCAATTTTCTTGTCTTTATTTAATAAATCACTGAACATATAAAACCCCAATAAAATAATTATTCTTTAATAATATTAATGATTGTTAATCCAAGTATAAACTCTTTCACAATTATTCTGATCAATATTGTCGAAGAAGTTATTTATTCTATCCTCATACATTTTTTCAATTTTACAATCTGATTCAATATAATATTTAATTTTAGACTTCAAATCTAATAAGTTTTTAGTAACCTCACCAAATCCCATGGTTTCATAATCAAAATATCCTCCGCTGAATGAATGGTCATCATTAGGTTGATAATATACAATAGGTTTCTTCAAATATCCGAAATCGAAAAATACTGATGAAAAATCTGTTATCATAATAGCGGATTCTCTAAATAGCTTTTGATAGTCTCCTTCACGAGAAACAGTTATTTTATCATGAATATCAAATAAATCAATAAAACGCTCATCAGTATCCCCAATTACCTTTTCCAAATTAGGGTGTGGCTTAAATACAATTTCATAACCTTGCTTTTCAGCCATATTGACGAAATCATCATCATTTAATAAGTCATTTAAACATCTGAAATAGTCAGATTCTAAAAATCTATCTTTATTGCCTGCCAAATAGTTCCTCCAAGTCGGAATGATGAGAATCTGTTTTTTTACATTATCATTTCTCAAATTATCGAATCTTGGAAGACCCAATACTTCAATCCTATCTTCATTATAACCGTAACCTGAATCCAGGAATGAGTTTCTTTCAATTGTTGAAGAAGTCAATAATAAAGATAAATTCTTATCATATTTCCTTAACCAATTAGACATGTTCCCCTGAGTAACACCATGCCTAATATAATATTTTGGAACTTTAATGGAATTAGAAAACGGCAATATCTCACCAGAAACATCAAATGGGTTTACAACACCATCTTCAGGATTTGATGAAATAACTTTATCCGCATATAAGAATAATAATTTATGTTTTAATGAAGCAAACTTGACAACATGCTTTAATTCCTTATTTAAACGGGAATAATCATTACAATCAGAAGAAATTGCATAATACTTATTAATATCATCCTTTTGATTGAGTGCATACCTATATAAATGTTCTGCATTGTCATCTGCCTTATCAACGCGATCCATGAATAAGTAAGTTTTTTTACCTTTAGTCTGATATTTGAATAGAGGATATAAAAATATCGCCAACCACCTGATAAATGCGATACTCCTGAAATTAGGCAGTTTCGCCTCCTTAATTGTCTTCAAGGTCTCCCTTTCATGATGAACTACATCAGAATACTTATAATTTTTAACATAAAATTTATTATCTCTAAATGAAACAATTCTGGAATCTTTTACAAAATAATTGCAATATTTTGAAATTGCCGAATGCCTTCTAAAACCTATGTTTAAGAAATGGGACAATACATTTCCTTTTTTAAAATCATTAATGTCCCCATTTTTATAAAACATTACTTTAATTCCGATTTGATAATCTATTCCTTCATCCAATGGAATAGAAAGGTCAAAATTATTTTTATATTGCATTGTCTCGGAGAAATAAGTAAGGTTTTTTCTGGCAGTATACTCAACTGTTTTTGAACCATAAATAAAAGTATTATTATCCCTATCTTTCCTAACTGCTTTAATTGCAATATATTTCGGATGGAAAAATGAATTTAAGGAACCTGATATATTAAGATGATTGTCCTTCAGTTCAACAATATCTATCCATAACTGGTGATTGCCCAATCTATCGAACTGTCTTTTTTTACTTCGGATATATGCATCATTCTTTTTTAAATCAAAATCCATATGTATGTCATCATTGTGCTTTGAAATCAGATAATTCCTAAGAGGACTGCTTTTAATCAATTTTTTAGAAGTTAAGGAGTCAATAGACAAATATTTTAAAACTTTACTAAAATAATACCTGAATTCATTAGCTTCTTCTTCAGTATCAAACGGAGGGAACTCCCGGGTGACCATCCATTGTATGTTATATGCCAAGGTATATTCCAAAAATTTAGGAATTCTGCCTTCTTTGTCTAAAGAATATTCTATTAAATCCATAAAATGATACTTTAACCTATCTGTAAAATATCCTTTTTTAGTTAAATTAGTATCAACAGATGAAGAACTATCCATACGTTTCCTATAATAATAAGTAGGCTCTTTTAATACACCATATGCTTTTTTATTTAATAATATCCTATTCATAAAATTAGAATCTTCAGAACTTACAAGATTTGTTTTGAATTTTTGCTCTCCGATTGCAGATTTTTTAATGAATGCACTTGAAACAGATAATTGAGGATTCTTTGGTTCTTTTTCCAAATCTATAATACGATCAGAGTCAAACCTAAAATTTAATGGGTGAGGCTTATTGCTTCTTTCAAACTCCATAATTTTAATAGCAACCACATCAATTGCATCAAAATTAGCTGAGAAAAGATTATTTACTTCTTCCAAGGTAGTTTCGGATAATCGGTCATCACTGTCTAAGAAATTTACATACTTTCCCTTAACATAATCTAGACCATTATTACGGGCACTTGCTTGACCTTGATTTTCTTGAGATAACAGAACAATATTGTCGGGAAATTTCTTTTGATAATCTAATGCAATATCCAAAGAATTATCCAAACTCCCATCATTAACAAGTATCAATTGAGTATTCTCTTTAAAATCTAAAGTCTGATTAATAATAGAATCAATAGCTTCCTTTAAATAATCTTCCGTATTATAAATTGCAATCACTATTGAAAAAATAAAAGAGTCCTCATTGTTCATATAAATTTATTATAATTAACATAATATAAATAAATATGTATAATGTTGTTATAGCAACAATAAAGAAAAATGAACTGAATTTAAATAAAAACCTTGAAAATTAATCGAATACGAAAGAAGAATAATAAAAATTCCTAAATAACACCAAAAATAATAATAAAAATTGAAAAAAATTAAAAGCAAATTTTCTTCTATTAAAGTATGATTTAAAAAAAAATAAAAAAATATTCAATTAATGAATTATCTAAATTGAATATTTCTTAATTGCTCTTTGCTTGCTTTTTCAGAATCTTTTAGATAATGGTTACATACATCATTCACATCCCCAATCTCCCTGATTTCTCCTTTGTCTATCCAAATAGCCCTATCACATAAGGATCTTATTTGAGGAATAGAATGTGAAACAAGAACCACTGTAGTTTTACCATCCATTAAAGATTTGATTTTATCACTACTTTTTCTTTTAAAATTCACATCACCAACAGATAAAATTTCATCGATTATCAAAATGTCCGGATTTACCATGGTTGCGATTGAAAAACCAAGTTTTGCAATCATACCTGAAGAGTAATTCCTGATTGGGAAATCGATGAACTCACCCAATTCTGAAAATTCAATGATTTCATCTTCTTTTTCTTGTAAGAATTTCTTACTATAACCCAGAACGGCCCCATTAAGATAAATATTTTTTCGACCGGAGTAATTACGGTCAAAACCAGCACCTAATGAAAGCAATGGTGAAATATTACCACGAGTTACGACTTTACCTTCATCTGGAGGATAAATACCAGTAATGACTTTTAATAAAGTGGATTTACCTGCACCATTATATCCTATAATACCTACTTTTTCACCCTGGTAAATTTTAAAAGAAATATCTTTTAATGCTTGGAATTTGATTTTTTTATGTTTTGTTCTTTTAATTGTACGAATAACAGATTCTTTAAGAGTATCAATTCTATCAGTAGCAACATCAAAGCTTAAATCAACATGTTCTACTTCAATAGAAACATCGGATTGATATCCTGGAACAATATCTGAAACTAAAGAATCAACAGTGGAAGTGTCTCCAACTACATCCGCCTTCTCCAAGGATTTATTTTCGTCTGAAGAATTTTCTGCATCATCTTTACCATCAACTTCCTCAACATTCTTCAAAGGCTTAGGTTCAGATACCGGAACATCAGCATCCTTCTTCAAAGGCTTAGGTTTGGAACCAACATTAGAAACAATTTTCTTTAAAGAACTGAATTTACCTTTGTTTTCAACATCATCTTCCTTTTTCAAGGAATTCACTTCAGATGCATTATCTTCCATAAACTTATCCTTCAAAGAAACTTCCTCATCAGGGCCTGATTTGTCATAGCCCTCTGAAATTTCAGGAATAATATCACTTATTTTTCTTGAATCAGAAACAGCAGATTTTTCTTGATTTTCTTGTTTTTCCCTATCCAAAACATGTTGCGGAATGATTACATCAGCATCATCATGAGTGTCTAATTTTTGTAAATTAGACTTTTTCATAGGTTTTTTAGTTGGTTTAGAAGTGTTTTCAGACTTTTCTTTAGATTTAACATTATCACTGACTTGATTATTATCTTTTACAGACTTTTTAGCCGGATTGACATTGCCCATAGAATCCTTTTCATCAACAACCTTATTAATTACTTGATTATCTTTTTTAGCAGGTTGTGCATTTGATTTCTCAGAAGGAGTCTGGCCTTTATTTTCTATGCGTTGCAATACTGCTTCAGCTTCTTCTTGAGAAATATCATATTTTTCCATTAATTTCCTTATTATTCTTTGTCTTTGACCCTCATTAGAATTTTCATTTTGAGGTGCATTATTTTCATTAATGGAATCGCTATTTAATGATTTTCCAAAGGTTATTTTTTTATCCTGACTCATTTAAATCCCCTCTAAAACTTCATTGCTACTTTGTATTGATATTTTTTAAAGATAATAATACCGAATACTAAAAATATTGAGGAAAGCAATAATGAATTAATGATATTCAATACATCCGGAATTGTTCCCCAAATTGCAAAATGTCTAAATTGATCTATAACCCAGAATGTAGGGTTAAGAATCATATATTGATGATATGGTTCTGGAATAATTTCCATTGGATAAAATAACGCAGATGCATACATCAGCATCATGGTTACTACACCCCATAAATGTTTAATATCAGTGTAATAAACACATAAAATTGATAATACGAGCCCTATACCAGTTATCATCATTATTAATGAAATTATAGGTATGATTGAAAAAGGTATTGTATTAAAGTGGAACGGTGCTCTAGTAGCAACCATAACTACAGCAAGAATGATTAATGTAATTATGAAATTTAAAAATTCTGAAATAACACTTCCCAAAACAAAAACACTTTTTGGAGCTGCAGTTTTTACCAAAATATTCTGATTGCCCTTAATAGCATTCATACACATATTTGTTCCTGCAGTGAAAAAATCAAATAAACATTTACCTGCTAAGAAATAAACAGGATAATTCTCAATTCTACGTCCAAATATTGTAGAGAAAATGATTGTTAATAAAATCATTATTAATAATGGTTTTAAAACACTCCACAAAATTCCAAGTACGGAATCTTTATATTTTGATGCAAAATTTTTCTTAACTATCTCTTCCAAAAGAAAAAAATTGCCTTTACTACCTACTTTCATAAAAGCCCACATTTTATATTTTTTAATAAAAATTTATATTATACATATACTTCTCTAAAATAAATTATTTAAATATTTAGTATAATTTCAGAATATGGCATAATCTTTTTTAATAATTAAAAAATGATGAAATCATAATGTAAAAACTAAATTTGATACAACAACAACCCGTATTGATTATAAATAATGAAATACAAATTATAATTATTAAGAATGAATTAATTAAATGGATAATTTGCAATTCATTCAGATTTAAACTTAACGAATCTGTAAAATGACGTTATGAATAATGAAATTAAAAAAAATGGGAAAAATATGAAAAACTTAGTTGATAAAGTTATCGAATTAGATTATGATGATGTGGAAAATTATAATTTTCCATTAGATGAACCTTTTGGACTGGAAGTTAACTATAAAGGCATTAAGTATTGTCTTGTTATTAGATTATCCTCCAATAATAAAAATTTAATTTGCTGCGGACCCGGAGCTCATGGAAGAACCGTGAAGACCTCAGACGGCAAATATAAAAAACCTCCATTTATTCATCGATGGTCATGGTTCAAATATTTCGATGAATCATTTATTGCATATGCAGACCCGATTTTCTTTTATGATGAACGAATTACCCTAGGATGGCTAGTTGGAGACAAAAACCAATGGTATCTCGAAACTCTTTCAGAGATAATCAAAAAAATCTGTAAGAATCAAAACATTTATACCAATAATATCTTATTTTACAGCAGTTCTGGAGGAGGATTTACTTCAATTGGGCTTGGAGCTCTAATAAAAGGATCTAAGGTTTTGGTTAATAATTCCCAAATGAATGTTATGAATTATCATGAATTCCACATCGACCATCTTTTCAGAATATTATATAAGGAATTTCCGGGCTTAACAAAAAACCAAATTATCAATAAGATAGGCCATAGGCTAGACATGGTCAAGTTATTCAGAAAAGAAAAATATGTACCGCCCATCACTTATTACGTAAATGTTGAATCAGATGATGACCTTTATAACCATTGTATTCCTTTCATCAATGATATTAAAAAACTTCCTTACTTCAACAATGATTTGATAATTCACTTTTATAGAGAAATTAAGGATTCAACACATGGTCCCCTTCCTGTTCAAAAATCCGTAGATATTATCAGGGAATTTGTTAAAACATATCTATACAACAAAGAAGAAACTGAAAGCAATGAACTTAAAAATAACTTGCTGAAATGAATCAACTAAAGAAAAAATCACTTTAAATATCTAAGTTTTCCGAATAATTTAAATTTAGAATTTCATATTTTGGTACAAAACGAGAATACTACCTTAAAAACACACGATAGTTTAAATAATATAAAAAAACTAAAATAAATACAATTATACTTCAAGATTTATTGGATTATATATTAAATAACTAAAGGGATAGGATTTTATGGAATTAGTTAGGAATTCAGAAGACATTAGTAAATTAGAAAATAATCGTTTAATTGGCGAACCCGAATTAATAAATACAAGAATACAGTTTGCCGGAACAAACAATATCTTGGTTTGTGAAGGAGACATAAAACTAACAAATGCAAATATTTCATTTAATGGTAGTAATTCAATCGTTTATTTATCATACTCTCAAGTTACCTACCGTTTCAATATAATAATCAGAAATAATTCTGCATTGTTTATTGGAAAAAACAATAAAATCGGATCCACTGAGATTCATGTTGAAGAACATCAAAACGTAATCATCGGTGACGATTCCATCATTGGAAGTGGAGTCAGCATTAGAACATGTGATTCATATCCTATTTATGATTTCGAAACAAAACAGAGAGTTAATTTTTCAGACAGTATCCTTATCGGTGACCATGTTTGGATTGATAACCGTTCCTATGTTTCTAAAGGTAGTCAAATAGGCTCAGGTTCAATAATAGGCGTGAACAGTTACTTGCCTCCAAATGCAGTGATTCATTCAAATATCCTCGCTCAGGGAAATCCAATTCAAATAGTCCGTGAAAATGTCTTTTTCACCAAAGACTTCGTAGGGTCATGCACCGCTGATGACACACTCAATTATGCAACATACAAAAGCAACATATTCCAATATGAATACGCAAGCAATGAGACATTATCATTCCAAAAGATTGATGAAATATTAAAAAATTTAACTGTTTCTGAAAAATTAGATTTTATTGATAAGCTACTCATTAAAAACAAGCGTAAAAACAGATTTTATTATTAAAAAATAATTTTTTACCTAAAACAACCTCACCATCAACATAATTAATCAATAAGTTGATTTTGCTAAAAATAAGTATATATAAAAAATTTCAGAGTCATTGAAACAACCCTGAAATCAAAATTTTTCACGACTTTGTTTTATAAGTCAATTTAATATTTTGAAGTCATATAATATAAATTAAATGGTTTCAATGAAAAGATGATAATAATTATAATTTGAAACCGGTTCCCACAAACTGAGCAACATCACGACCGATATCATCTGAAACATTTACAATAACTATGGAAGAAGTTTTCCCATTTTTACGGCAATATGCCTCAGCTATTAATTTATCCCCTTTTGGAGCGGACAAATAATTAATGCTCACTTGCTGAGCAACAGTTAACTGGTGAATTTGATTAGACAAAACTGCGAAAGCAAAATCGGCTAATGTGAATATCACACCACCCATCACGCCTCCATAAGCGTTCCTGTGTTCATCAGTTAATTCCAGACTGCAGATAGCTTCATCCTCTGTTAAGCTATCCAATGTTACTCCAGTGTTTACTGCAAATTTATCCTTGTAAAAAAATTCTCTTGCTTCTTCAATTGACTCGAAATTAGCCATAATATCTACCAATAATAAATTGTTGTTCATTTTAAATAAATTATCCGAATATTAATTCAGGACATGAAAATAAAAAAAGAAAAGAAAAACAAGGAACTCTATACGATTCCTTGTGCGTTCATAGCGTCAACTACTTTTTTGAATCCAGCAATGTTTGCTCCTGCAACATAGTTTTTATCTAAACCATATTCTTCAGCAGCAGCTGCAACATTTGCAAAGATGTCTTCCATGATTGTTTGAAGTCTGTTGTCTACTTCTTCAAAGGTCCATGATAATCTTTGTGAGTTTTGTGACATTTCTAAAGCAGAAGTAGCTACACCACCTGCATTGGATGCTTTACCCGGTGAGAATAAAACTCCATTTTCTTGTAAGTATTCAGTAGCTTCAATGGTTGTTGGCATGTTTGCTCCTTCAGCCACAGCAATTACACCATTTTCAACTAAGGTTTTTGCATCTTCTAATTGTAATTCGTTTTGGGTAGCACATGGAAGAGCGATATCACATTTAATAGTCCATACGCCTTTACCTTCATGGTATTCAGCACTTTCTCTTGCTTCAGCGTATGCAGTTAATCTTTCTCTTCTTACTTCTTTGATTTCTTTTAATAACTCAACGTCGATTCCTTCAGGGTCGTAAATCCAACCGGTTGAATCGGAACAGGATACAGGTTTACCGCCTAATTGTTGAGCTTTTTCGATTGCGTAAATTGCAACATTACCTGCACCGGATACTGCAATGGTTTTTCCTGCAATATCAATATCATTAGCTTTTAACATTGCGTTAGTGAAGTATAATAATCCATATCCAGTAGCTTCAGTTCTTGCAAGGGAACCACCGAATGATAATCCTTTACCGGTTAGCACTCCTTCATATAATCCTCTGATTCTTTTGTATTGGCCAAATAAGAAACCGATTTCGCGACCGCCTACACCGATATCCCCTGCAGGCACATCAGTATCAGCTCCAATGTATTTGCATAATTCAGTCATGAAACTTTGACAGAATGCCATGATTTCCCTATCGGATTTTCCTTTAGGATCAAAGTCGGATCCACCTTTTCCTCCACCAATTGGAAGGCCGGTTAATGAATTTTTGAAAATTTGTTCGAAACCTAAGAATTTGATAATACCTAAATTTACAGAAGGGTGGAAACGTAATCCACCTTTGTAAGGTCCAATTGCACTGTTGAATTGTACACGGTATCCTGTGTTAACTTGCACTTGTCCGTTGTCATCTATCCATGGGACACGGAATTTGAATTGTCTTTCAGGATTTGTCAATCTTTCAAGAAGTGCATTTTTTCTGTATTCTTCTTCGTTTTCTTCAATTACAACCCTTAAGGATTCCATTACTTCGCGTACAGCTTGATGGAATTCTGGTTCTGAAGGGTTTTGTTCAATAATGGTTTCAATTACTTCATCTACGTATGACAAAAATATTCCTCCAAATTACATTTAGATTTATTTTTTGATATCATTAAATTTTCAAATTTGTCACTGGAATTTCAGCAACATTTAACAATATATTTAATTATATGCATCTTCTAATATTTAAATATTTTTCAATTTTTAATAAAATAATCGAATATTATTCATAAAATTGTAAATATATCTTAAACATATTATAAAAAATATTAAAAAAAATAATTAACTGGATATTTCTTTTAAGGTAAAAATTTAAAATGTCTAATGATAATTATTAATTAATGTACAAAGTCGGAAAATATTTGCCAACCGAAAAATTCCGAATATGAAACAGATTTTGTAAAAAAAATATTACATTTAAAATGAATCCCAAAACATGCATAAAAAAAATAAAAAAAAGAGAATATTATAAAAAATTTGGATTAATCTCCAAATTCCCCTAATACTTAATATTCAACGTAATATCTTAAAATCGCACCTATTCCACCAAAAGCTCTGAAAAGTTGCATTCCTTCTTCAGTTTCGGTGGAAATAAACTCGACATCAGTATTTACTTCTTCAGCTTTTTCAACGAATTCTTCTGCCAAATCCATGGAAGATTCCTCTTTCATCAGTTCATTACAATTAGGACATCTTTCCTCAATTTTATCTGCTTCTGCTTGAGTTTTGACAGTGAATTCCTTTTGTGTACCGCAGCTTGGGCAAACAAAGGTTTTACGCATGCTTGATAAGTCTTCAGATAAGAGCAATGTGTCAACAGCACCCATAATCAAGTTTTTTCTAACCTCATCTTCACCGTATGAGTAAAGCCCCTTATCCTTTCTCAATTCCTGAATGAATCTCTGAACAAGTTTTTTCTCTTGCATTACATCAAGAGTTGCCAAATCATCAGCTGATTTTGCTATAACTTCACGGATACCCTCTTCACCAGTGTAAGATGTATCTACAATGGACATGACTTTCTCTTTAAGTTCATAATGAAGATAGTCACCTTCATAGAAGTCTTTTTTAGTGAAACCAGGTCCTCCAATGATGATTCCTTTCAAATCATCTTTATTTGGCAGGAATGCCTCGTTCATATGGTCTCCGATACGTTTCAAAAATTGGTGAGCGAGATCTTCGATTACACGATCGAACCTTCTTTGTGATTGACCACCCGCTTTGTGCTTTCCAGGAACACCGCTTGTTATATGGCCAAGAATAGTTTCTTTTTTACCTTTTAATGTAGCGTATGTAGCTTCGTTTCTGTCAATTACTGCTACCCCATAAATGTCGCGTTCCTCTATCATATATTCCAAAGGCTCTAAGAAGAATTCATTATTACATTTATACCAATAGGTTGTAACCGGTTCCGGTGGCTCAATAATATATTTTTCCATTTTCTCGGTACCCGGACCGCCTTTAGGAATCATACCCACAAATAAAACCAGACCGTTTTCGGGAGGTTGCCTGTATAATTTTATGCTTTCCAAGATTACAGCAATAGCAGACTGTACATTTTTTCTTGTCTGTTTACTCTTAATGTTAGCACTCTGACCCATTTCATCTCTCATGTGCTTACCAACATCACTTAATTGTTTGGTTGGTGGAATATATACGGAAACAAGCTCAGTACCTCTACCTCTCTTTTGAGCTAATTCCTTTAAGGTTTTTTTAAATTCATATAATTCTTTTGATGAAACTCCTGACATATTATCCCTATAAAAATTAAATTAATATAATATTTATAATTATGTTAATAGGAATATAAATAATTAATTAAAAAATAGCGATTAAGATAAAATTTTATCTCCAAATTTATTAAATAATTTTATATCCTCTTCGGAAATGGTGTTCAATTCAAGCAAATCCATGTCTGTTATTTCAAGCACTTCACGAGCCAGATGAACATATGTGTCCGGATATTCGTTATAACCAAACAGATGCCAAATGACATCACCTTCAAAAACTATTTCCAGATACCAGTCATAGCCTTCCAAATCATCAGGGTCTCGAGTATTGGATTTGAGATGATATTCATCGAAAATCCATGAGTAAACATGGAAGTTCCCCAAAAGTTCCAAAATTTTATTTTCATCCTCCGGCGACAATTCCTTTTCAATATATCCGTTAATTGTCCTCTCATCAAAATTGATTATCAGCCGAGGTTTTGGAATGTCATAGGGATATGCCTGGTAATGGCCGAATTCGATAGTCCTGATTTTTAACTTCACTCCGTTAAAGTAAACTCCATCCTTTTTAATATCATAATACAGGGGAGTTGCTAAATGCTTCTGATAATCCAAATGCAAAACATCAAAACCGAAAAAATCCCTTAATAATTCGCCAAACCTCTCCCAGGCCTGTGGAAAATTATTTTTAAAGCTGTACTCCTCATAATTATCGCTGGAGTATATGATGACATTGCAGGAATAGATCAATTCCAATTTTTCAAAATAGAAAAATTTCTCTGATTCAAAATTATCGAACAAATCCAGTTTATTGAAATCAAAAAGAAACCTGTCCGCCTTTTCATTATCGAATGTGCGAATTTCACTGGTCATATTACGCCTGAGACCGACCAATATATCTATCCATGAATCATCACAAAGGGAACTTTCCTCAAGAAACTTATCACCGCTTCCCCGTTCAGAAATTTTATAATACGCCATATTACTATTGAAATCTATAGTAAAACATTCATAATGGCGGTTAAGACGTTTAAAGTTAAATCTCTGAGTAATTTCTATTTTTTCAATCATAAATATCAATAATTGTTAAATAATCATTAGTGGTTACTTTAATAATATATTGACCAAGTTTAATATAATTATCTCCTATTAACTTCCGAACAATTTTTCTAAAAACATCAGCGCCGGAATGAATAATTTAAATATTAAGACAACCTTTATTTATACATAGCATTATTAATTATAATTAAGTGATAAAATGGTTTTAAGAAGATGCCCTCAATGCGGCTCAACAAGCGATGATGTCTATGGTTTTTGTATAAAGTGCGGGTATGAATTTCCAAAAATGGAACCTGAACAGAATACCTGCCCATTATGCGGATATTCCAATCCTGATGAAGCCGATTTTTGTGTAAAGTGTGGAACCCCACTGATTTTCAAAAATAGTGATGTGAAACCAGTCATTATCAGAAAAAATGACCTAAATAGCCACTCATTTGAAAGGACAAAACAACCGAACATGTGGCTTATAGTATTCGGGTACGTATTTTCAATTTTGGGAGGCATTCTAGGATTAATCATCGCAATATACCTTTCAACAAGAAAAGATCCCGTATACAGAAAACATGGACATATCCAATTGGCCATTTTCGGATTCTACATACTCTTAATTGCGATATTTTATGCAACAGGAAATCTCTCCGGAGACATACTGACCAATTATCAGCAAATATTAGCGGGCAACTTTAGCTCTCTTTAAAGGCAGATACATTATTATGGCGCCATCCCCATTTTCATAGTATCCCGGAACGGTTCTGTCTATTTTAAAATTAAAATTTTTATAAAACTCAACAGCACCATCATTATTCTCATTTACTTCAAGAAAAATAGTATCAATATTCAACAATGACAATATGGCTATGGCCTTTACTAAAAGCTGAGTTCCGGCACCTTTCCTTCTGTAATTTTTATCAACAGCTATTGAAATGATATGGCCCTGATTTTCATATTTGACCCAGAACATCACATATCCAATAACATATCCTTCATCTTCAGCCACCAAAAAACCTATTCCCATCTCATATAACTGCTGAAACATGTTTATTCCATAAGATTGGTTAAATGACATGTTTTCTATTTCAAAAACTCTTTTTAAATCAGTTGGAACAAACTTTCTAATAATCATATTAACATTAATTATTAAAAACAATGTATTTAATAGTTTGTATTGTTAATATTTAATTAGAGGAAAAAATCATGTGGGAAGATTTCAAGGATTATATTCTGAATGAAATTGGGAACAATGAGGTTAAAATAGCGGAAATAGGTGTTGGAAAATTTGATAAAATTGCCGAAACCCTATCAGAAAAAGAAAATATAACCGTTATTAAAATTGACATTTTGCCGGCAGACGATACAATCATCAAAGACGATATTACCAAGCCCAATCTTGACCTTTACAGAGATGTAGACATCATATATTCCATCAGACCTCCAAGTGAACTTCAGCCATACCTCGTAGACCTGGCCATGAAAATCGACTCGCAGCTTATAATTAAGCCATTGACAAATGAAGATTTAAATACTGGTAAAATAAAAATGAAATTAAAAAACTTTAAAAAAGCTAGTTTTTACTGTTTAAGGTGATTTGATGAGTGACATATTATCCAAGTTCAATACATCAATAAATGGGCTCAGCGACGAAGAAGTCCTGAAAAGACATGAAAAATATGGGCTGAATAAGCTGGATGAAAAAAAACCAACACCATTAATCGTTTTATTCTTATCCCAGTTCGTCGATATCCTAATTGGGTTGTTGTTAATTGCTGCAGTTGCCGCATTTTTTGTTGGAGACATAATTGATGCTGGAGTAATTCTCCTTGCCGTTTTATTGAATACGATAATGGGTTTTATTCAGGAGTACAGATCACAAAGAGCCGTGGAAAGCCTTAAGAATTTAATCGTTGAAAAAGCAATAGTCAAAAGAAACAATGTTACCATTGAAGTTGACTCCGAAACATTAACTCTCGGAGATATTGTGGTTTTGGAGGAAGGCAATAAGGTACCTGCAGATTTAATACTAATTGAAACGAAAAATTTGAGTTGCGATGAATCTTCACTTACAGGAGAATCCGAAGCCGTAAAAAAAGAAGTCAATGATAAGGTGTATATGGATTCCAATATCCTTTCAGGACATGCATTGGGAGTCGTGAGTGAAATTGGAATGGAAACAGAAATCGGGAAAATCGCAAGCATCGTCCAGGAAGATGAAGATCCCACACCCCTTGAAATCAGAGTGGGGAAACTTGGAAAAATATTGTCTGCAATAGCTATTGTCGTTTGTGTTGCAATCTTTATTATCGAACTGTTGCAGGGGACATCACTTGTTGAAACTTTTATGACAGCCGTTTCACTTGCAGTTGCCGCAATCCCCGAAGGCCTGCCTGCAGTTTTGACTTTAACACTCGCATTGGGGATGTCCGAAATGGCAAAATCAAATGCCATCGTTAAAAAATTATTGTCAGTGGAAACATTGGGCTCATGTACAATAATCTGCAGTGATAAAACAGGCACCCTGACTGAAAATAAAATGACTGTTGTGGATAGTTTTTTCCTGAATGAGGATAAAACACTCTTAATTTCAAAATTATGTAATAATGCAGCCATCAACAATGGTAAACTAATTGGAGACCAGACAGATGGAGCTATCCTAAAATATTCAAACGATTATGAAGCCTCCCTTGAAAGGGTTGATGAAATCGCACTTGACAGTTATCGTAAAATGATGACTACTATACATAGACTAGATAATGAAAATAACATTGTCTTGACCAAAGGTGCTCCAGAAATAATTTTAGACAAATGCAATCATATAGATGATGATGGAAGTATAAAAATAATTACTCCTCAAATAAAGGAAAACATATTGAAAAAAATTGACGAAATGAGTGACGATGCTCTAAGAGTAATCGGATTTGCATATAAGATTAATGAAACTGAAAATCCTGAAGAAAATTTAATATTTACCGGATTGCTGGGACTGATGGATCCTCCAAAAGAGAATGCGAAAAAATCAATCGATGACTGTATCAAAGCAGGAATCGAAGTTAAAATGATTACAGGAGACCACCAAAAAACAGCATGCGCAATTGCAGAAGACCTCGGAATATTGACTACAGGCAGAGTGATAACCGGTGACGAACTGGAAGAACTGACAGACGAGGAGTATCTGTCAATTGCAGAAGACATTCAAGTCTATGCAAGAGTCAAGCCCGCACAGAAAATGCGAATTGTTGAAACTCTTAAGAAATTAGGAAACATTGTTGCAATGACAGGAGATGGAGTCAATGATGCTCCTGCCCTTAAAAAAGCATCTATTGGAGTTTCAATGGGTGATGGAACTGATGTGGCTAAAGAAGCATCAGATATGATTTTACAGGATAATGACTTTACAACAATCGTTAAAGCTATAAAAGAAGGACGTAAAATTTATGACAACATCAAAAGATTTGTAAAATTCCAGGTATCAACAAATGTCGGGGCGATACTTACAATAATCGGAACTTCACTTTTGAGTCTGCCGCTGCCATTTAATCCTGCACAGCTATTGTGGCTCAACATCGTGATGGACGGACCTCCCGCACAGACATTAGGTATCGAAGGAGCTGAAAAGGACACAATGGAAAGGCCACCTGAAACCGGAGACATCATAACGAAAAATACATTGCTCCAGATATTTGGCGCAGGCCTTGTAATGGCAATCGGAACAGTAATCGTATTCTGGTGGCAGATTACAAGTGGCGTTTCAACCCAAAAAGCAATGACCGTTGCATTCACATTATTTGTGGTTTATCAGCTGTTTAATGCATTTAACTGTAGGGCAAACTCCGAAAAATCAAGCAAATACCTATATATTGGAATCATACTTTCATTTATACTCCAATTACTAATAATCTATTTGCCGCAGCTTCAAATCATATTCAGAACAACATCAATCGGATTAACAGAATGGATTATCATAGTAATTGTTGCATCAACAATACTTGTCTCACAGAGAATAATGGATAAGGTGATGAAATGAAAATCTTTCTTTTAGGAGGCACCAAAGACTCAATAAACATCATAGAATTTATTAAAGAGAATTATGATGCATACATTTTAACAACCACCACAACCGAATATGGTGCAAGACTGGCTCGTGAAGGCGGAAGTGACGATACAATAGCTCGTCCGCTACCTAAAGAAGAGATAATTGAAATAATAGCTGACGGAAATTATGACATTCTGATTGACGCTACACATCCCTTCGCATCACACATAACACAAACCAGCATAAGTGTAGCAAATGAATTGAAAATTCCATATATCCGCTTTGAGAGACCTACCACAAACCTTGAAAACATAGACACTTCCCATATTCATTATGTAGATTCATTTGTTGAAGCAGGAAAATTAATATCAGAAAAGTTTAGTCAAGGAAATGTACTGCATTTTGCAGGAGCCAACACCATGGCTGATGTGCTGGAAAATGTTGAAAGCGAAAGGTTCTATCCAAGGATTTTGAAAGTTGAAAGTTCAATTGAAAAATGCAATTCCCTTGGAATAAACCCGGAACACATAATCTCAATGAAAGGGGCCGCCACTACTGAAGAGAACATCGAATTGATTGAAAGATACAATGCAAGTGTCATGATTACAAAGGAAAGCGGTGAAGTTGGCGGTGTAATCGAAAAAATAGAAGCCGCAAACAAAAAAGACATTGCAGTAGTCATGATACAAAGACCAAAAATAGATGAGTTAAATAAAAAAGATGTAGTATCTAATTTGGATGAATTAGACATCAAATTAAAAAAACTTTTTTTAAAAATAGATATAAAAATAAACGCCGAGACTGGGATTTGAACCCAGGCGAGGGTTACCTCACAGGATTTCAAGTCCTGCGCCTTACCAGACTAGACTATCTCGGCATATGAAAAGGAATATTTAGAAAGGATCTAAATATTTAACCTTTAAGTTCAATTTCAATACTTACATTATCAGGAACATTTACTTTCATAACTTGTCTCATAGCACGTTCATCAGCTCCAATACCGATTAAACGTTTATGAATTCTAAGTTCCCATTTTTCCCAAGAAGCTTTACCTTCTCCATCTGGAGATTTTCTTGTAGGCACTACTAATTTTTTAGTAGGTAATGGGATAGGACCAGATAAATCAACACCAGTTCTTTCAGCAATTTTTTTGAGTTGATCACATACATAAGCTAATTTTTCTGGATCTGTTCCTGTAAGCTTAATTCTTGCTTGATTCATTTATTTTCCTCCAAAAAACAAAAATAAAAGAAAGTAAAAAATACTTTCTAATTATTGTTTACAAACTTATTTTGCTGGGGTAACTTTAAGACATAAACCAGCAGCAACAGTTTGACCCATATCTCTGATAGCAAATCTACCCATAGGAGGAATGTTTTTAGCTTCTTCCATAACCATAGGTTTGGTAGGTTTGATTTGTACGATAGCTGCGTCACCAGTTCTGATGAAGTCTGGTTTTTCAGCTTGAGGTTGACCAGTAGCAGGGTCTAATTTTGAAGTTAATTCTAAGAAAGTACATGCAGTTTGGGAAGTGTGACAGTGGAATACAGGAGTGTATCCAACGGTAATTACACCAGGGTGTTGTAATACAACAACTTGTGCAGTAAATTCTTTAGCAACAGTAGGTGCGTCAGAAGTGTGTCCAGCTACGTCTCCTCTTCTGATATCGTTTTTACCAACACCTCTTACGTTGAATCCGATGTTGTCACCAGGTTCAGCTACGTCGAATACTTCGTGGTGCATTTCGATAGATTTAACTTCTCCGGAAGCTCCAGCAGGTTCAAAGATAACGTTTTCACCTTTTTTCATTATACCAGTTTCAACTCTTCCTACAGGTACGGTACCTACACCAGTAATGGAGTAAACGTCTTGAATAGGAATTCTTAATGGTAAGTCGACAGGTTTTTCAGGTGGAGTTAATTTGTCTAATTCATCCATGAGAGGGGAACCTTTGTACCAAGGCATGTTGTCACTTTTTTCTTTAATGTTGTCTCCTTCAAATGCGGAAAGAGGGATGAAAGGTACGGTAGCAGGATCTCTACCAATGGATTTGAGTAAAACGCCAACTTCTTCTTTAACTTCATTGAATCTTTCTTCACTGTAATCAACCATATCCATTTTGTTGACTGCAATGATGATTTGTTTAATACCTAAAGTCATAGATAAAAACATGTGTTCTTTGGTTTGTGGCATTACACCATCTTTAGCATCTACTACTAATACAGCAGCGTCAGCTTGGGATGCACCGGTAATCATGTTTTTAACGAAGTCTCTGTGTCCAGGACAGTCTACAACAGTGTAGTCGTATTTGTTGGTGGAGAATTTTTGGTGAGCTAAATCGATAGTTACTCCTCTTTCTCTTTCTTCTCCTAATTTGTCCATAACAAATC
>NZ_SUTI01000021.1 GCF_015062985.1 Methanobrevibacter sp.
TGTCTTTTTAAAGGTTCTACACCAACAATTTTTCCGTCTTTTACAACGAAGTTGAGTCCACAACCAGTACCACAGTACGGACAGATTGTTGGTACATATTTAATCTCAACCATTTTATAATCTCCAAAATATATTTTTATAAAATAATTTAAAAAAGAAGCTTAAAAAGCTTCTTAAAGTTTAATAATTTACTAGCTTATTCTTTGAGGAAAGTGTACCAGTAGATACATGCTACAAAGACTGCTCCACCAATGATGTTTCCGATGGTAACAGGGATTAAGTTATTAATGATAATAGTACCCCAGTTTACACCTTCAGCACCTAAGAACATACCTAATGGTATGAAGAACATGTTTGCGACACTGTGCTCAAATCCAATACATACAAACGCCATGATTGGGAACCAGATACCGACGATTTTACCGATGATATCATCTGATGCGTTAGCTAACCATACAGCTAAACATACAAGCCAGTTACAACCGATACCTTTAATCATAGCAGCGGTGAATGGCATGGTAACTTTACCTTCTGCCACAGCAATAGCTTTTGCGGAAATAGCGTAAGCTGGTGCTGATGCGTCAGTAGGAGTAATTCCACCCATGAAAGCGAGAACGTATGCAACGAATAATGCACCTACAAAGTTGAATACCCAACTTAATACCCAGTTTTTAGCGAGACCGCCAACAGATGCGGAACCGTCTAATACACCGAGAGTCATAAACATTACATTTCCAGTGAATAGTTCAGACCCTGCGATTACAACAATAATCAAACCTACAGGGAACACTGCACCGAAAACAAATTTTTCTAAACCGAGTGGTGCGCCTGCTTTTAACATACCTGCACTTGCCACTACAGCTAATAAACCACCAAATGCAATATATGCTCCTGCTAAAAAGGAGAGTAATATTACATTAACAATATTTGCAGAGTTTTTTGCTCCAGCAGTTCCTGAAATTGCTTTTGCAGTTTCTACTGGACTTTTAAAAGATGAACTCATATTATCAACCTCTTTATTCCCTTTAAATTAATTTTGTATAATACTAATGAATTCCACAATTAAGATAGTTCAAAGTATTATAATGTTATATATGGTCTCTTATATATAAAAAGGATTTGTTATTAGACTGTAAAAGAAATATTTAAATACTAAAAGCAAACAAAAGTAAACATAATGATAAATCATGATGAATAATATTATCATCGTGAAAGATTTCTTATTTTTTCAAAATCACGATTATTAGAAGATAATTTTTTTAAAATACTGCAAATATTAGTTTGTTTTAACTAAAATAAAATAATAATGGGTTAATAAAAAAAATAGAATAAATTTTATGCGAATTGCATAAAATAATTCACATCGAAAAAACATCAATTCGATACCATGACCAGCTCGCCTGTGCTTGGGTCTTCATAAACTTTTCCAACTTCACTGTATCCACTATCCTCAAGTCCGCCGGCGTCGGTGTAATTTTGATTAAAGACATCTGCTGTTGAAACATCCTGCGTTTTTGGAGTTTCTGAAATTAAATCAGGATTAGCTGACAAGGCCATTATGGCAAAAATTAAAAATCCCAAAGCTAAAACCAGCATGGCATCGGAAAGGTTGTTCAAACCACTCATAGGATCATCATCAGCAGATTCAGAAATCCTTCTTCTTTTTCTAAGCATGATTTCACCATTTATTTAAAGTTTCCAATTCCGCTTCTGCAACAGTTTCCACATCGATCAAATCTGATTCATACCATTGCTTCTTATACTTGGAAATCAGGTATGACAAAGCACCGACTGATAATCCTGTAACTGTGGTGTCAAAAGCGATTGTCAATGCCTGTGCAAGTACGGATATGTTTCCAGTACCTAATGAAGCCAATCCCGGACCCAATGGAATTAAAGTTCCCAAAAGACCTAAAATCGGACCGACCTTAACAAGAATGTCTGTCTTGTTGGTCTTTTTGATAAGCCGGGTTTCCTCACTTGAAATTAATTCACTTGCCAAGGCTTTTCTCGCATCACTGCCGATATCATGGTTGTTTGCTATTCGGACTAGAATCCCTTTTTGATAATCGAACAAATTACTCTTTTCAATTTCATTTTTCATCTGTGAAACATCACTTGAAAAAGAAACCTTCCTAATCAGCTCTTCCAAGTCATTGGAACTGATAGGCTTTCTTGATATGTACTCATTAATCAATCCTCCCAGGGAAAGAATGACAATTATCACTGAAATAACAAGCAATATGATAACTGGAGTTAATAAACTTTCCGAAAGGATATGGATTAATGAAGTCAATGTTTCAGTACCCTGAATAATCATGAATTTCCTCCCTTACTATCATTTAAAACCACACCTATGACCATAATAATCGCAATAGCTATAATCATGTAGATGACCTGATATGTCGGAGTCAAAATCAAGAAAGGATTGAACATTGAGTAATCCAAACCCCTTGTAGAGTTATAGGTTAAAGCGAAAATGAACATCAATATTGAAAATAATGACATGTATTCACCAATGAT
Organism: Methanobrevibacter sp.; assembly: GCF_015062985.1. Taxonomy (GTDB): domain Archaea; phylum Methanobacteriota; class Methanobacteria; order Methanobacteriales; family Methanobacteriaceae; genus Methanocatella. The sequence goes on from NZ_SUTI01000021.1 coordinate 2,524, forward strand.
TACATAATATGGTCGTTTTGCATGAATTAATAATCTTGTAATTTTATAAACACAAAATACGATTATGAATACAAATAAAGAATATACAATACTGTCCATGAGACTAATTTTTGATTGGCATGCAATCAATAAAGTTGAAATGAAAAAGATGATTGAAAGCAAATAAATGGAATACCTGAGATTCTTCTGACTGTTCCTTGTATAAAGCAACATCAAAGCGAAAACCGCAATGGAAATAGCTAAAAACAAAAGACCGTAACTGTCCATCAGAAATAAAAAGCTTTGGTTAAGATAGGCTGAGGCATTTATTACTATAAGCGAAATTGCGGAACATGCAAGGGACACTGCAAGTATCTTGATATTATTAAAATTATAATTTCCAAGAAACAGCGCCAAATTAGCTGAAAATAATATTAATATTATTAATAGGTATCCTGCAATCAAATCCATATTTCAACCACATATTCATTATTCTAATTCTATATTACCCAACATGAATATATAAACATATCGTAATGAATTATTTAAAAATAAATCAAATAATTAAAATCAAGTAAAATAATTAAAATAAGAAAATAAATAATTTAAATTAAAAATTAAGAAAAAATATCAATAAAATAAAAAAAATAAAAATTTTTAATAAAATTTAAAAATCATGTTATAAATCAATCTTCAATCAACTCATAATATGACCCTTCAGCACATGAAATGCAAACCGGCCTTCCGCCCCTGACCAGATGTCTGCCGTCTGTGACCTTTTCACCGCAGACAGAACAGAAAGTGGAGGTATGAGGTTTGCCCGGCATTTGCGCTTCTGTCAATTTTACCTTAACTTTTTCCACCTTAAACAGCTCTTCGGCAGGAGTGTTTCTGAAGCGTGCAACCATTTCCTCTCTGGTTTCCTTATTCTTTTCTTTCTTGTTTGCATCGGCATCGGAAATCCTTAAGGCCTCTTCAGTATCCATATTATAGAAAGTCACTGCAAATTTTCCATAATACATCTGTTTGAGAGCCCTTTTTCCCATAGTGCATTTTGTGACAACCTGAACCGCATCGGCCATGCATCTGTCAATTTCCAGAAATACAATCAGATTCTTATGCCTTTGGTTGAGCTCCATTCCCATCAATTCAAGACCATACATTGCCAATTTAGTTCCGATAGCTATTCCGCCACAAATTTCACCGTGAAATTCACCGGCCATTTTTAGCTGTTCGTCATAATCTTTTATATCCATAATATCACCTTATAATTCTATTTTTAAATTTGTCTTTAAAGGCACACATACCTTTCTTTCATCATCCAATTCCATTAGCTTGACATCAATCGAATAAGCTTTTCTTAAGTTTTCTTCCGTTACGACATCTTCCGGACTTCCAAAATCGATAAACCCGCCATCCTTCATTATTGCCACCTTATTCGAACTTAAAAACGCATGGTCCGGAAAATGCGATGACATTATTATTGAAAGTCCCGATTTGGACAGTTCGTCAATGATTTCCAGAAGTCTAATCTGATTTCCAAAATCCAAATGGGAAGTCGGCTCATCCAATATTAATATATCTGGCTGCTGACATAAAACCCTGGCTAAAAATACCAACTGCCTTTCGCCACCGCTCAAATTCGTATATTCCTTATCCTTAAGGTGGTCGATTCCCAATGTTTTAAGAGAATTCAAAGCAATGTCAATGTCTTCCTTTTTGGGAGAGGATGTCAAATTTAAATACGGAGCCCTTCCCATTACGACAACATCCAAAACAGTGAACGGGAATGAAGGAACATGAGCCTGAGGAATATAACCTATATGTCTTGAAATTTCAGAAAACGACAGTTTTTTTATGTTCTTTCCATTGATAAGGATTTCCCCGGAATCGATATCATGCAGCCCGTTGAGGCATTTAATCAGGGTGGTTTTGCCTGTTCCGTTAGGCCCCAAAATGCAGAGCACATCACTCCTGTCAATATGGAAGCTGATATCTGAAAATATCTCATCCCCATCATATGAAAAGGAAATATCCTTCACTTCGAACAATTTATTATCTATGACCATTCTGAATACCCCCTCTTAAGCAAATATAAAAATATCGGAACGCCGATTATTGCGGTGAGAATACCAATTGGAATTTCAATTGAAATCATTGCCCTTGAAATATTATCAATCAGCAATAAAAAGCTGGCTCCCAAACTAAGGGAGGCAGGAATCAGAATTCTGTTGTCCGGACCCACAATCATACGTGCCATGTGAGGAATTATAAGCCCAATCCAGCCGATAATGCCGCTTACAGAAACCGCTGCAGAAGTCAGCAAAGTGCATCCTATAATAATAAATAATCGGACTCTTCCCGGATCCAAACCCAAGGACTGTGCTTCTTCATCACCCATGGCAAGCAGATTCATGTGCCATCTAAGCATCAGCAGAATGACAGCCCCTATAACTATAGGAATCATAATCATGATAAGCTTATCTAAATTGACAGATGCAAGGCTTCCCATAAGCCAATAAACGATTTCGGGCAATTTATCATCGGGGTCAGCTATAAATTTTGTGGCTGAAATCAAGGCATTGAAAAAGGCTGAAATGGCAACACCTGACAGGACCAAAACCAATATTCCCCCTGCTTTGTATGCTCTTGAAATCAGATAGGTAATCGAAACTGAGATTATTCCGAATATGAACGCAAACAATTGGGTTATAGCACCCGCTCCACTAATTAAAATGGCCAAAGCAGCACCGAATCCGGCACCATTTGACACTCCAAGCAAATCCGGAGATACAAGAGGGTTCTTGAAGATGCTTTGAAAGGCAGCTCCCGCCATGGCCAGAGCAGCGCCGACAACAATGGCTGCAATAATCCTCGGAAGCCTTATTTCATAAACAATAGTTGTTACAGTTTGAGAAACCTCCAATTGCGGGAATATCGGACATAAAATCGTGTTTATAACATCTATTGGACTTACCGGATATCTTCCAAGCAGGAATGATAAAAAAAATAAGATAATCGGGAGAAAAATTAAGAGTACAATGCTTATAATCTCCCTTGACTCATTATCCATGAAACTTCCCCTATAAATTGGATTCCTTGATTCCGGAACCTATCAAGATTTCTTTTGCCTCATCATCACTCAAATCGAAATGATAGAACTCCTTGTAAAACTCTTTTACCGCATCTTTCAAATTGATTTCCTTATAATCCTCAGGATAAATGGCTTTTGCAGTCCATGGTACGCCAATAATCATATTTGCTCCTACAGGCCTGTCAAACCATTTAAATGGAGATTGAGGTGACAAGTAAACTTCCTTGTTTTGAACTGCTTTAATGTGAGCCCAATTTGAATCGTTGTATACTTTGGCATAGAATTCCGGGTCAGTTGTGATAATAACATCAGGATTCCAGCTGATTACCTGCTCGATTGAGACTTGAATGCTGCTTGTGGCATTTGCCTGATTTAAAGAATCGGCAACATTCTTTGCACCGACCAGATCAATCAGTTGCCCATGTGAGGAACCTGAAGGATTTGTTTGAAGCCCATCATCACCTGACGCATAATAGACAGTTTTCTTGTCACCGTCGGATATTTTGGCTGACTTTTCATGAACAATATCCAGATACCTGTCATTGAAGTCATTGAGTTGATTTGCCTTATCCTGAGCGCCCACTATCTCACCCATGAACAATATTGAATCTCCTATCTTTTCAACATCAGTTGTATCCCTGACGGCAACAACAGGAATTGAACCGAATTTTTCTTGACGTTCAGTTACAGTGGATAAATCCCCATCTCCACCTTCGTCAATGGATTCTATTACTATATCCGGCTCTGATGCAATGAATTCCTCATAACTACCATCTTGAGAACCAAACCATCCCCCAACTACCGGCAAATTGGCATATTGGCCCGGAACATATTTCAGTTCCTCATCTGTCCATTGGAAATTGACGGCCTTTAACTTTTCAGGTGCAATCATATAAAGCACGGTAGTCATTGGAGGTGAAGTGGCTACAACATTACCGATATTCTGAGGTATTTCCACAGACCTGTTAATCATATCGGTTACATTTTGAGAGCCGGAACTTTCTACAGTTGAAGGTGTTAAAAATAAATGAGTGGCGACACCCAAAACAATCAGAATAGCTAATATCAGAAGCACAACCTTCATTTTCTTTTCCATCATAAACCCCCGAATAAAAATTAATTCGATAGGAATATATATTCACTAAGTTATTAAATAATTTTTCTAAAAAATTACTATAATAATAACCCCATAAAATAAAAAGACATTATTATATTCTAATAGTATTAACTAGCTTAAATCAATTTTAAACTAATTTAAATTGTTGAAAATTAATAATGAAGAATATTATCGTTAGTATTTTTATTAATAAAGCACTTTCCGTAATAAACTTAAATATAACACCCGACATAGTATTATATAGAGGCGAAAGTATGAAAATAGAGGAAATAGACGCCATTCAATTTAAAAATGGGAAAGCTTACGATGCAAAGGAAAATGTAGTGAAAGATGAAACAATCACATTAACAATCAACGGAGAGATTTCCCGTAGCCTATCTGCTATAGAAGACTCCCTTAAAGAATTTGCTGTCGGATATCTCTTCAATGAGAATATGGTAAAGTCAATGGATGACATCAAAAGCATTGAAATAGATGGAGTTCAAATCAATGCCGAAATCGACGATACCCTCCTTAAAACCAATGAAACAGTGCTATGTTCAGATTCCGCAGGAGGCTGGAGAAGCAAAATCAAGGATGTGAAACGCGTCGAGTCCGACTTTCAGGTCAGCGTGAAGGAACTGATTGAAAGAATAGAAGAGCTCAAGGACAACGCAGAAATCTGGCAGGCTACCGGAGGAACACATGTCGCCGGAATCGTTTATGACGGAAAATTTGTCGTGAAAGAGGATGTGAGCCGCCACGTTGCGGTTGATAAGGTAATCGGATACGGATTGTTGAACGGTTTTGACCTGAATCATTCCTATGTAATCTATAGCGGAAGAATGCCTGCGGACATGGTCATAAAGATGACAAGGGCCGGAGTGCCTATTCTTGCATCAAACGCAGCTCCCGCTAATTCCGGATACAATATCGCAAAAAAAGGAAATATCACACTCGTCGGATTCCTGAGAGGCCAACGCTGCAATATCTATAATAATCAAAATAGAGTAATTTTTGACTAAATTACTCTAAAACAGTGTGTCTTGCTTTTAGGTCGCTTTCTGTCTGTTGCATCTTTTCCATTAGCTCGGAAACGATAGCGTCAAGGAATACCAGTGTGGTCAATTCGAAAGCGGTACCCAATGGAGTCAATGAAGTATAGTTACCATGAATTTGACGTTTCATATAGTTTTCGTCATCCACTTCTTTTTTAGTCCTACCTTTGACAAGAATGTAGCTGTCAGCCAATTGCCCTAAAGTGGAATCAGGATATGAAGTTAAAGCCAATACTTTTGAACCTCTGTTTTTAGCTATCTTAGCTGCTGAAACGATGGTGTTAGTTTCTCCTGAACCGGAAATGGCAATTATGCAGTCATCTTCATAAATGGCAGGAGATATTGTTTCGCCTACAACGTAAGCGCTCAAACCCAAATGCATCAGCCTCATTGCAAATGCTTTGGCTGCAAGTCCGGATCTTCCGGCTCCTGTAACAAAAATGTTTTTAGATTCGATGATAATATCTTCAAATTTTTCAATTGCCTCTTCATCCAAATAATCTTCAGCACTTTTAATGTTATCCAATATAGCTTTAATAGAAGTTTTCATTATTTCCATTTTATCTAAATCCCAAAATCAATATTATTAATTATGATTACAATTTTATATATAATTAATGAAAATTCAAAGCGAAGGCCTGATAAGTTTAAATATCGATGGCAACATCTATGATTATAAGCTATATGAAAGCTTAAATTCCCTATTCAAAACAGGATCCCAAAGAAAATCCGCAAAGGAACTGCACATTTCCCATACAGTGTTCAACAGGAGACTGCTTAAGGCGGAAGAGAAGCTTGGCTTCAAGATTACCCGAAAGGTGGGCAACGGTACAATACTCACTCCGGAAGGATTGGCATTGCTTGAAGAATACAGGAAATATCTGATTCAAATCGAAAAGACCGATGCAATCAACATTGTCGGGGGACACATCAGCACAGGTCTTCTTGAAAGCATACCATTGCCTTTCAATGCAAACATCTACAGCAGCAGCGACAAGGATGCCTTTGAGCTTGCAAAGAGGGGTGCAGTCGATATACTGACACTGGATGATCCTTTGATTGCATATGAAAGGGACATCAACTTCATGCCGATTGCCTATGATTATCTCGTTCTGGTTTCAGGCCCCGACTCAAAAAAGATTGACAGCATTTCCGATTTGGAAAATCTTGATTTCATAAGCGTCAGCGGTTCTGCCCAAAGGCTTGCATGGACCAGCCTGAAGCATTATGATATAGGATTCAACATTAAAGAAACCGTGAACTCCCAATTCGATGCGTTTAAAATGGTGAGGAATTCAAAAAATTTATATACATTTTTGAATGCCAGTTATTTCAATGGAAATGACCTCCTAAAGTATGATACTCAGCATGTAATCAGCGTTGTCAAGGTGAATGAGGACAAGCCTGAAGTCGATGAATTTATCAGATATCTGTTGAATGAAGGTCAGGATGAGATAGCAAAACAGGGTTTCAAGTCAATGTGACATTACTTTTCAAATGCTGTTGGGAAAATAAGATAATAATATATTAATATATAGTACTACACTCAACTGACTCTGTGTTTTTATGCATTTTCAAAACATTAAATAATGAGAAGACACAATATTAAACTGACATATAAAAAGGAGATATTATGGTTAAAAACAGAGATTTACTAGCAATTGGCCACTCTGCTCACGATTATATTATAAGAGTGCCTGAATTTCCAAAAGCAAATTTTTCAGCTCCTATTACAAATATGAAAACCTTTAACGGTGGTGCGGCAGCTAACGTTGCTTGTGTTGGAGCGAAATTAGGATTAAAAACCTCATTGGTTTCTGCTGTTGGAGGCGATTTCAAAAAAACTGAATATTATGAACATATGCAGAATTTGGGTATTGACACCGAATCACTAATCATTGTTCCGGGTGAAGCAACACCTACCGCATTTGTTTTGACTGACGATAATGAAGACCAAATCAGCTATTTCTATTGGGGTGCTGCACGCGAATTTGCAGACAGCAAAGTTCCAACAGCTGCGATTAAAAATGCAAATGCAATTCATTTGGCTACAGGAGATCCTAACTTTAACTGGAAATGTTCCGAAGAGGCAAAAAATGAGGAACTGCTCGTTTCATTCGACCCGGGTCAAGACCTTGGAATGTACGACACCAGAAAATTGAGGGACGTTATTGAAAATACCACAATCCTATTCGGAAATCACCATGAAATCGAAAGGATACTGGACGCCCTTGAAGTTGACCTTGACGGCCTAAGGGAATTGGGTCCTAAAATCATCGTTAAAACCTGCGGAGCTAACGGCAGCGAAATCTACTCAAGCGAAGAAAAAATTAAAATCGATGCTATTGAAAGGGATGTCGTTGATCCAACAGGTGCCGGAGATTCCTATAGGGCAGGATTCTTATCAAGGTTTTTAAACGGAGAAACATTGGAAGAATCAGCCAAGTTTGCATCTACAGTTTCATCATTCATTGTGGAACATCAAGGATGCCAGACCAACATGCCAAGTTTTGACGAGGCTTTTGAAAGAATGAATGAATTTTATTAAATTTATTCTTTTTTTAATTTTTTTTAAAGTTAACTTTATTTTTATCAATATGGCTTTAATTTGCTTTTAAGCAAACCAAAATACTACTTTTTTAAAAATAAATTTACTCATATCAAGTAAGATGAAATTAAAAAAAATCCTACTAATTTAAATACTAATAAATAAATATAAGACAATATCAACTAGGTATGAGATAAATATAAAATAAATTTGACTGTTTTAAATCTAATCTGACTATGATGTGATAACTATGACACAAATTAGTGATGCAAAAAAAGGTATATTAACCGATGAGATGAAACACGTTGCTAAAATAGAAAATGTTTCAGAAGATTTTATCTTAAAATCAGTGGCAGCAGGTACAATTGTAATACCAAGCAACGTGAATAGAGATATAGAAGCATCAGGTATTGGTGCTGGACTTAGAACAAAAGTAAATGCAACCGTCGGAACTTCAACAGACATCGTCAATTTCGATGAGGAAGTTCAAAAAGCTCAGATAGCTATCGACAATGGTGCAGACTGTTTAATGGAGTTAAGTATTGGCGGAGACCTTGACGTAATCAGGAACAGAGTGCTTGACATGTCCCCATTGCCAGTAGGATCCGTACCAGTTTATCAGGCAGCTATTGAAAGTATCAGACGTGACGGTTCTGTAATTTACATGGAAGAAGATGACTTATTCAAAACCATCGAAAAGCAAGCAAAAGATGGTATCGACTTTATGGCTGTTCACAGCAGTATCAACATTGAAACCTTGACCAGACTCAAAAGGCAAGGCCGTGTGACCGGACTTGTCTCAAGAGGAGGTTCATTCATGTCTGGATGGATTGTTGAAAATGAAAGGGAAAATCCATTATACGAAAACTTCGATTATGTTTTAGAAATTGCCAAAGAGCATGATGTTGTGCTTTCACTTGCAAACGGTATGAGGGCAGGGTCCATTGCCGATTCAACCGACAGGGCACAAATACAAGAATTGATCATTTTAGGAGAATTAATCGACAGGTCTCGTGAAGCAGGCGTTCAATGTATGATTGAAGGACCAGGACACATTCCAATCAACGAAATCCCAACAAACGTAATGATTCAAAAGAAAATGTGTTCAAACGCTCCATTCTATATGTTAGGACCTATTGTATGTGACGTGGCACCAGGTTACGACCACATCGTATCCGCAATCGGTGCGGCATCATCCGCAAAAGCCGGAGCTGACTTCATCTGTTATGTAACTCCTGCAGAACACTTGGCTCTCCCAAACCCTGATGATGTAAGGGAAGGTGTAATAGCAACCAAAATCGGAGCTTATGCTGGAGACTTAGCCAGCGGACAAATCGACGGTTCACAAGATTTGGCTATGGCTGAAGCAAGGAAAAAACTTGATTGGGAAGCACAATATGCTTGTGCAATGTTCCCTGAAGCTGCACGTGCAAAAAGAGATCAAAGACCTCCTGAAGAAGAAGACACCTGTACCATGTGCGGTAACTTCTGTGCAGTTAAAATCGTTAACGAATGGTTGGACCAATCCGATTCCGACTTGATTAAATAGATAATATTATCTATTTAACTTTCTTTTTTTTATTTTAATTTAACATCAACAATTGATTGCTGACAACTTTTTTAATTTTAATTTAAACTAATCTTTTTATATTAATAGCAACAAAAATCAATACAGTATAATTACTTATTTTATGATAATTTTTTTTATTAGAATGGTGAATATAAATGACACATTGGATTGAAAACATAGCTAATGAATTAAGTAAAATGGACGTAGATGAGCATGTCATCGCAAGCGGAACTTCAATATCCGGTTCCATACACATTGGAAACTCTTGCGACATATTTATAGCTAATGGAATTGGAAAGAAATTAAGAGAAAAAGGAAAAAAAGCTAAAACAATATGGATTGCAGATGACCATGACCCTCTAAGAAAAGTTCCATACCCTTTACCTGAATCTTACGATAAATACTTAGGAATGCCGTATTCAATGATTCCATGTCCTGATGGATGCTGTGCTAATTTTGTAGAGCACTTTGAAAAACCTCTACTTTCAGTGATGGACAACTATGGAATTGAAATAGAAGCAAAATCCGGTTTTGAAATGTACAAAAGCGGAGTTTATAACGATTACATAAGAATTGCCCTTGAAAATGTTGAAAGAATCAAGGAAATATTCAACCAATACAGAAGAGAACCTTTGGCCGATGACTGGTTGCCTTACAACCCGATTTGTGACGAATGCGGACGTGTAAACACCACTTACGCTTATGATTATGATGGAGACATCATCAAATACAGATGTGAATGCGGTCATGACGGTGAGATGGACATCAAATCCGGAAACGGTAAACTTACATGGAGAGTTGAATGGGCTGCAAGATGGAAAATATTCAAAACCACCTGCGAACCGTTCGGAAAAGACCACGCTGCAAGCGGAGGATCATATGATGTAAGTAGCGTAATTTCTGAAGAGATATTCAATTATCCTGCACCATATCCTGTGCCATATGAATGGATTACCCTTGACGGTGAAGCCATGAGTAAATCCCATGGAGTGTTCTTTGCTCCTGAAGAATGGCTGAAAATCGGACCTGCAGAAAGTTTACACTACTACCTGTTCAGATCAAAACCTATGAAAGCAAAAGATTTCTCACCAAAAATGCCTTTCCTAGACTTCATTGACCAATTCGATACTGTTGAAAAAGTATTCTACGATGAAGAGGAAGCTCCATCCGAAAAAGAAGGTAAAAAATTCAAGGAAATCTATGAAATTGTTCAAATGACTCCTGATGCACCTTTACCTTTCAGACCACCATTCAGATTTCTGGTTAATGCTTACCAAATTGCTGGAGATGACCTTGAAAAAATATTTGAAATTCTTAAAAGGAATTCTCAATTAACTAAAAGCTTTAAAGATAAGGAATTTGGTGATTTAACCGATTTGGAAATGGCTCAATACAGAGAAAGGGTCGACAATGTGATTTACTGGCTGGACACCTATGCACCTAAATTCGTGAAATTCCAAGTGCAGGAAAAAAGCATTCCAAAATTGCCGTTGACCGATGAGCAGAACAAGTTCCTATCTGATTTGGCTGATTTGATGGAAAACAATGATTTCAATGATGCTACCGAATTGCACGATGCAATGTATGAAATTCTGGAAGCTCAAGGATTAAAACCACAAAAAGGATTCCAAGCTATCTATAAAATGATTCTCGGTCAAAAACAAGGCCCAAGAGCAGCATCATTCCTTTTAAGTTTGGATAAGGACTTTGTTATAAAAAGATTAAGGCATGAAGCTTAATCTTTTAAACTTTTATTTTTTTTAAATTAAACTTTTAAACTCTTTTTTATACTGGATTTCATCACTGTCGATTTTTACATAATCCAGCTTTTCGAATATTCCTATCAGGATGTCCTCTTCGCTGTCAAAGTTAACGACAACGCTTTTAAACCCATAATCAATAGCTATCTTTTCAAGCTGCCTGATTAATTTGTAGGCTATCTTTTCACGGCCATCATAGGAATTCAGGAATAATGTGGTGATTTCAGCCGAATCGGCATCATAAACTTTGAAACTTGTACATCCTACGGTTTTGCCAAAACTTGTTAAAAGCAAAACAACCTGTGGGTCGTCTAAAAAGCATCCGAAGGAATCACAGAATTTAACAAACCTTTCATCTCTTTCATCAGTAACTATAATTTCCATCATTTAACCTCAGTTGTGTTTCCGACTTTTTCAAGTTCCCCATCCCAAATTTCAGAATTGTTGCAGACAAATTTTAAAAACAGATCTCTGCATCGGATGTCATTTAAAACCACTACTTCAACACCATTGCATTTAAGCATGTTCTCTGCGCCCATCAAGGTTTTATTTTCACCTATTACAACACGCGGAATGTTATACAAAATTACGGCACCGGAACACATCGGACATGGGGACAATGTTGTGTAAAGAGTGCATCTGATATAATCCTCATAATTCAGGCGTCCTGCATTTTCAATTGCATCCATTTCAGCATGCAAAACAACGGAATCATTTTGAATTAATCTATTATGACCTCTGGATATGATTTCACCATCTTTAACCAGTACAGCCCCAATTGGAAGGCCACCTTCGGCTAAAGACTTTTCAGCTTCCTTTATAGCTTCCTGCATGAAATGATTATCGGATGTCATGTTAAAAAAAAGAATAGATTAGATGAATTTAATCATCTATTTAAATCTATTGAACAATCCTTTATTGGATTCTTTTTCTAAATCATCTTCAAGCTTTTTGATTTGATTGTGCAAATCAGCAATTGTGCTTTTGGATTCATTAGACAATTTATCGTAACTACTTTCCTTAAGTTTGAGTTGAGTTGTAAGGGAGGAAATTTCATTTTTGTATCCTTCAATTTCCTTCTTGTTATTGCTGTCAACTTCATCTTTATAGTTACCAAGGTCGATTAGCTCAGCTCTTAGCTTATCAACTTCTTCGGATATCTCTATATTTTCTTTTCTGGTACTGGCCAACTTATCCTTAAGCTCATTGACTTCATTTGTTAAGTTTTTGTTGTCTTCTTTAAGTTCGTCCACATTAACGGCAGCCAATTTTTCTTTATATTCATTTATTTGAGATTCAAGCTCAGTTTTGATATTGCCGATTTCATTTTCCAATTTGTCAGCTCTAACCTTATTAACTGCACCTTCCGCACCTAATTTTCCTATCTGATTGCTTAAATCTGCATTGATATCCAATTGATCGAAGTATTTTCTAGTACTTTTTTCCAGCGCATCAGTCAATTCCCTTTTAAGGCGGTTCAGTTCCGCATTTTCTTTTTTAAGTTTAGGAATTACTTTGTTGGTCAAATAGTTTAGTTCACTAGATTGATTAGCCAGTTTCTTTTCTCTTTCACCTAATTTAGATTTTAAGTCGTTGATTGTTTTTGAATACTCTGATGAGTCCTCTTCAGCAGGTTTTTCAGCAGGAGCTTCCTCAGCAGGCTCTTCAACAACCTCTTCCACAGGAGCTTCCTCAACAGGTTCTTCAACTTCTTCAACAGTTTCAACAACCTCTTCCACAGGAGCTTCCTCAGCAGGTTCTTCAACTTCTTCAACAGTTTCAACAACCTCTTCAGCAGGAGCTTCCTCAACTGCATCTTCTACGGAAGCTTCTGCGACAGGTTCTTCGACCTTTTCAACAACAGGTTCTTCAATAGTTTCGTTTTCAACAGCGTTTTTTTCAGTATTTGAACGATTTTTAATTTTATCCAAGTCTAATTTAACTTTTTGGCCATACATGGCATTCATTGGTTTTTCATCAGACATTAATATCACCAAAATAGCAATAATAATTTAAAAATTCAACTACGATATACAATATAGTTAATTTGATTTTTAGTATATTTAAGTATTATTAACTGGACAGTGCAAGATTGATTTTGAAAATTGCAAACATTATTAATATTATGAAAATCAATAGATTATATGCTAAATTAATTTTGTAACTTGTGGCGATACCATGGATTATTTTGATAGATTAGAAGCAGATACCCATCACCTATACGAAATAGCTAATGAAGCAAGGTCTAGAGGCTTGGATGTTGAAACAAAGACAGAAGTACCTCTTGCAAAGGACTTGGCTGAAAGAGTAGAGGGGCTTGTTGGTCCCGAAGGTGTGGCTCAAAGGATTAAGGAACTGGAAGCTGATATGGACAGGGAATCCATAGCTTTTGAAATTGCAGCGGAAATTGCATCAGGCAAATTTGAACTTTTCGGCGAAAAGGCAGAATGGAATCAGGAACAGAGATGTGACCAAGGCCTCAGAACAGCACTGGCCATCCTTACAGAAGGAGTGGTGGCGGCACCTCTGGAAGGGATTTCCCAGGTAAAGATCAAGGATAACTTTGACGGAACAAAGTATATTGCGGTTTATTTTGCAGGCCCTATCAGAAGCGCCGGAGGTACTGCGGCGGCTTTGTCCGTGCTTTTGGGAGATAAGATCAGAAGGGCGATTGACCTTGATGAATTCAAACCTATCGATGATGAAATCGAAAGGTATGTGGAAGAAGTTGAGCTATACGAATCAGAAGTTACAAATTTACAGTACTCACCAACACCAGAAGAAGTGAGATTTGCAGCAACACATATCCCCGTTGAAGTTTCAGGAGAACAGACCGACCAGGTTGAAGTATCCCACAGGGATCTGGAACGTGTAGAAACCAACAACATCCGTGGAGGTGCATTGCTTGCGATGGTTGAAGGGGTTATCCAGAAATCCAAAAAAATCAAAAAGATTTCCAACAAGCTGGGACTTGACTGGGACTGGCTTGAGGAATATTCCAAACCTAAAAAGGATGATTCAAGTGAAAGTGACAGCGGAGACTCCGATATTGTAAGCGAACCAAAATACATTCAGGATATCATCGGTGGAAGGCCAATTTTAGGTTATCCTTCTGAAAAGGGAGGATTCAGACTAAGATACGGAAGGTCCAGAAACACCGGCCTTGCAACAATGGGAGTCCATCCCGCAACAATGGCACTGCTTGATTTTTTAGCTGTCGGAACACAGCTTAAGATTGAATATCCCGGAAAAGGTAACTGTGTTGTGCCTGTTGATTCAATTGAAGGGCCAACAGTCAAACTTAAAAACGGCGACGTACTGATTCTTGATTCAGTAAAGCAAGCCCGTGAAGTCAAAAAGGACGTTACTGAGATATTGTTTTTGGGAGACATGCTTGTTGCATTCGGAGAATTCCTGAGAAACAACCAGCCTTTATATCCGTCAGGATGGTGTGAAGAATGGTGGATTCAGCTTTTGACCGGAAGCGAAAACTTTGATGAGAACAATAATGATTTGGACCTTCACAAGCTTGAATATGAATATCTCTCATCAATCGAAGCGTTCACATTATCCAAGAAGTACGACATTCCGCTTCATCCAAAATACACTTACTGCTATAACGATGTGACCATTCAGGATTTGAATTCCCTGATTGACCTGCTTGAAAAATCAAAATCAACTTATAAGCAGGACGAAGGAATGAAACTGGAATTGTCCCCTGAAAAGAGGATTCTGGAAGTTATTGGCGTTCCGCATCTTGTACGCGACGATAAAATCGTGATAGACAAAGACCACTCCTATGCACTCCTGGTCACATTATCCAAAAAATTGCCTCAAAGGGAAACAACCCTTGAAGCTTTGAATGAAGTTTCCCCTGTTGAAATCAAAAACAAGGCTCCTGCATACATCGGAACACGTGTGGGAAGGCCTGAAAAATCTAAGGAAAGACTTATGAAACCTGCCCCTCATGGACTGATTCCTATTGGAAACAATGGAGGTGCAAGAAGACTGGTTGCAACAGCGGCTAAAAAAGGAAGCATCAAGGTGGACATATCCAGAAGGAAATGTACAAACCCGGAATGTGGAATCAGCTCTTTCGGTTCACTCTGTCCTAAATGCGGCAGCCCGACAGAAATGGGCAAACCATCCACAAAAACCATTCCTCTTGCTTCAATGCTCAAGAAGGCATCCGATAATGTTAAAGTGAGAAGAGTGGATGAGGTTAAAGGTGTTATCGGTATGATTTCCGAATCCAAACTGCCTGAACCTCTTGAAAAGGGAATACTTCGTGCCAAAAATGAAGTCTTTACATTCAAAGACGGCACAATACGTCATGACTCAACCGATTTGCCGCTTACTCATTTCATTCCGAAAGAGATTGGAGTTACAGTTGAAAAGCTTCTTGAAATGGGTTATGAAAAGGACTGTTACGGCAACCCGATTGAAAATGAAGATCAAATCATTGAACTCAAGGTTCAGGACATTGTAATTTCAGACAACTGTGGAGAATATCTGCTTAGAACCGCCCAATTCATTGATGATGAGCTTGAAAGATACTACGACATGGATGCATTCTACAATGTTAAGGAAAAAAGCGATTTGATTGGACATCTGGTGGCGGGCCTTGCACCGCACACATCTGCAGGAGTGCTTGGAAGGATTGTCGGATTTACAAAGGCCTTAGGCTGTTATGCCCATCCTTATTTCCATTCAGCAAAACGTAGAAACTGTGACAGTGATGAAGATGCAGTTATGCTGCTTTTAGATGCGCTGATTAACTTTTCAAAATCATATTTACCAAACACCAGAGGAGGAAGTATGGATGCTCCTTTGGTTTTATCTTCAAGAATCGATCCGGAAGAGATAGACGACGAATCCCACAACCTTGATATATTTGAAAGGTTCCCTGTTGAATTTTATGAAAAGACATACAGTCCTCTCAAGCCTGCAGAGGTCCTGGAATATATTGACAATGTGGAAAAGCATTTGGGAACCCCTGAGCAATATGAGGGACTGATGTTTTCCCACCACACATCCAATATCCATGCCGGCCCTACAGTATGTCTTTACAAAAGGCTGCCGTCCATGAGAGAAAAGGTAGAGGCTCAAATCAGCCTTGCCGAAACCATCAGGGCCGTTGACCAGAGGGGAGTCGTGGAAAAGGTATTGTCATCCCACTTCCTGCCGGACATCATGGGAAATTCAAGAGCATTCTCCAAACAGAAGGTAAGATGCACAAAATGCGGCAACAAGTACAGACGAATGCCGCTCACCGGAAAATGCAGCTGCGGAGGAAATCTTGTCCTTTCGGTTTCCAAGGGTTCGGTTACAAAATACCTTGAAATATCACAGGAGCTTGTCAACAGATACCCAGTTTCCCATTATCTAAAGCAACGTTTGGAAATTCAGGAATATGGTATCAACTCCCTGTTTGAAAGTGATAAGTCAAAACAAAGTTCTTTAGACATTTTCTTCTAAAGAATTCATATTACTTTTCAAATGCTCTTGGGTTTTATCTTTTTTATATTAAATTCATAGTAAATATCAGAGTAGATAAATAATGTTCGTGTCAAGACGAACAATTTATATACTAGTTGGAACAATGTATTAAATAGATGTTCGTATTAAATCGAACAATTAATTATACAAGTGTCAACATACATTATAGCATACGCGAGATTACTCTCTCGTCACGTTTATGCTTTTTTAAAAACGTAGGAAAAATGGTGTGAAAAATATGGAAAGAATTTCAGAATTAGGAAATAATATGAATGATTCCGTTAAAATCAATGTGGAAAAAAATAACGGAATTAGAGAAAGATTCAGTTATGAAAAACTATTAAAATCATTAGTAATGGTTGAAACTCCTTTCTTTGAATCAGATAAAATAGTAGCTACAGTAGTATCTCAATTATACGATGGAATCAAAACAAAAGAAATCAAAAAAATCGTTTATGAATGTTTAGAAGACATTGATTCCGAAATCGCAAACAAATACTTGGCAAGTACCCAATTAAAAGTACGTACTTCAAGAGATACCATTGAAGCATTCGACTTATCCAAAATTGCAAATACCCTGATTGAAGAAACAGGAGCAAGCCAAGAAACAGCTTTCGAAATTGCTACAGAAACCTGGAAAGAACTCAAAAAATTAAATGTAGAATACTTGACAGCTCCAATGATTAGGGAAATCGTAAACACCAAATTGGTGGAATACGGACTTGAAGATTTAAGAAGCCGTTACACCCGTTTAGGTATTCCTGTATACAACATTACCTCCTTAATCGAAAACGGTAACAGGGACAATGCAAACATGATCCACAACCCTGAAAGTATTCACAAGCATGTAGCAGACGAAGCGTTAAAACAATATGCACTTTTAAAAATGTTGCCTGCACACTTAGCTGACGCACACATGTCAGGTGATATTCACATTCACGACTTAGAATTCTTCGCAGGAAGACCTCTAAACTGTCTTCAACATGATATAAGAACATTCATCAGATACGGTCTTAAAGTAGACGGTACCGGTGACCACACCTCAATTGCAGGTGCACCAAACCACATGGAAACTTTAATGAACCACACCGGTGAAATCATGCTTGCAGCACAACAAAACATGTCCGGAGGACAATCAATGTCCCTATGGAACGTCTTTGTTGCACCATTTGCAAGAGGAAGAAGCTACGATGAAATCAAACAGGCTGTCCAAATGCTTATCTACAACTTGAACATGGCTTACGCCGCACGTGGATCCCAAGTTCCATTTACCAGCATGGCATTGGAGTTCGGTGTTCCTGATTTCCTGAAAGATGAAACTGCATACGGACCAAAAGGCCAAGTTGTAGGAACCTACGCAGACTATGAAGATGAAACCAGATTAATCCAAAGAGCATTCACTGAAACCTTGCTTGAAGGAGACAACGAAGGCAAACCTCATTTATTCCCAAATACAATTTACACCCTTCGTGAAGAAACAATGACCAGTGAATATGAAGAAGATCTCCGTTTAGTCCACGAATTGTCTGCAAAATACGGTTCATCCTACTTTGTAAACATGTTCCCTAAATACAGAGGAAAAATGGCAAACTACATGGGTTGCAGAACCTGTTTACAAGACACCTGGACAGGCGACTGGGACAAAGACTGTTTAAGAACAGGTAACCTCGCTTACGTTACCTTAAACTTACCAAGAATCGGATACCAATCCAAAGATGAATCACAAGTATTCGAATACCTTGACGAATACATGGATTTAGCTGTTGAAACCTTAATGCTCAGAAGAGAACAAGGATTAAAATGCTTAAATGATTTCCACATTTTACCATTCTTAAAACAAGATGTGGAAGGAGAATCCTACTACAGAATTGAAAATTCAACATTGTCCTTTGGTTTTGTCGGACTTAACGAAATGTTATCCTCATTATTCGGCGAAGGTATTGAAAATCCGGATTCAAATAAATTCGGTTTAAAATGTATTGAATACATCAATGACAGAGCTAACCAATTGAAAGATGAAACCGGACTCAGATGGTCTGTAATCCAAACTCCTGCAGAATCTACCGCTTACAGATTCGCAACTCTTGATAAAAAACAATTCGGTGACCAAGCTATTGTGCAAGGTGAAGGAAACGCTAACTACTACACCAACTCCTCACATGTGCCTGTAGACACCGGATTATCATTGATTGAAAAAATCAAAATTGAAGAAAAATATCACGGTTTAACTCCTGGAGGACACATCTTCCATGCATTCATGGGAGAATCCTACTCAGATCCGGATTCCTTAATGAGTTTAACCAACAAAATCGCAAGAAAATCCGATATCGGATTCTGGGCTTACAGCTCAGCATTAAGTTTCTGTCTTAAATGTAAAACTTTAATGAAAG
>NZ_SUTI01000022.1:0-5679 GCF_015062985.1 Methanobrevibacter sp.
GACTTTAACGGGCAATTCACATTGGATGTGCCTGGAAACTATTGGATGGCTAATGCAGGAGCAGATGGTCATCAATATGAAGATGGAAATGGAATCAAGATACAATATTTGACTTTAAGCGATATTGGAGGAGGAACTTTTGCTGATTATCTGACCTCACAAGGTCTAAAAGATGGTAAAACTGATGGTAATTTTACTGTATTTCAAAGTGATGGGAAATATGTTGTAGTGGCTAATTCCAGTGAAGAAATGTATATCATCACAGATAAAAACTTGGATGAAGCTAAAGCTATTGCAGCAAGTGCTGATTTGGGAACAAGTAAGGCAACTTCTTCACCGGAAAACTCAACCACAGAGTCTTCCAATGCTTCTGATTCTGGAGATATGGAAAAGGTAACTGTAGGTGATGTCTTAACAATCAATGCTCCTAAAGGATCAGAATTTAATAACGGAACTTACGATGGATTTTGGATTGTATATTCTGCATCAGCCTGTGATGCCGTAATCTATTACACAAATGAGGAATCAGCAAAAACTGCAATTGACGATGCATATTATGATGAATTTATCAATAATGTAACCTCTCAGAATAGTGTAAGTTCTTCTAAAGATGGTAATGTTACTGTTGTTGAAGGTATTCAGAATATTGATGGGACAAATGCAGCTTATGTGCACGGTGATAATGCAATGATTATAGTTGTTTCCAATGATTTGAATTTGGTTAAAGAAATGGCACAGTCAGTTGAATTTAAATAATGGTTTCGGAGTTATATGGCTAAAAAATATTGTGACCAATGTGGTAAAGAATTGGATATGTCTGCTCAATTCTGTTCGGCATGTGGTGCTGAAGTTTCTATGATAGAACAAGAAACCATTGGTAATAAAGTAGATAAAATTATAGATAAAACTAAATCCACGACAGACAGTTCATCTAACCTTAAATTTATACTTGTCGGTATAATTGCAGTGTTGGTGATATTGATTTTGGTATTTGCTTTTTCTGGAAATGGATTTGGCTCTGATGCAGTTGACGTTACAAGTGTTTCTCTTGATCACAAGTATTTTTATGCTACTACTGTTTCCGGTGGAACTGTTGATGAAAGACCAATCAAAGGCATCATTGAGTTTAGTTTCATGCCAACTGTATATTTGGAACGTGTAACAGGCATTGGTTTGCAAAATATTGAAATTACCTATTCTGACGGTCAAACACAACAAGCAGGATCAGGAGTTTTCAATAGTCATGAAAATATCTACAACCCTCATCAGGAGTATTCTTATTCTATGAATTATGTAGTTAATTTACACTCTAAAGCGGATGATAATATTGATGCTTACTTTAAAACTAGTCATATTAAAGCAGATATTGTGATTAACACAACTGATGAAACAAATAAAGTAATTGGACACATTGACAATGATGTAGTCCCACCAAGTAAATGAGGTTAATATTATGAAGAAAATAATGGTATTTTCAATAATGTTATGTTTAATGTTATTGGTTATATCTAGTGTTGGTGCAGCTGATAATCAAACTACTGATTTTGAAGATGCTAATTATTTATTAACAATTAATAATGGCAATGATGAAGATTTGATTAACAAAGAAAATTCACATGAAGTTAGTAATTATGATTTTGATAATTTAGATGATAATGAAACATTAATGTATTGTACTCACGATGAAGAAATTTTGGATTCACCTGCATATTATACGTATAGTGTTCAAGTAAATGATATTACTAAATCCTATGATGAATCTAAATCAATTTTAATGACAATGTCGCCAGCTTCAGCAGGATATGATTTTTATTTGAAAATATATGATTCCAAAAATGTTCAAAAAGAAAGTAAAAGATTTTACAGTTTGGATTCTTATTCAAAAGCAGTATATAATTTGAATTCTAAGAGTTTGGGCCCTGGAATTTATACTATTAAAATTATAAACTATGCAGATAATCATCTAATGACTTCTGCTAAATTGACGGTGAAATCAGTTCCCTATAATTATTATTCAGTTAATGTTGTTGATACTGAAATTGGTTATAAAACTAATGATGCAATATTTATTCAAGTTTTAGCAGATTCTTCTTATTATTTTAAATATGATTTTTATTTAAAGTTGTATGATTCAAAAAATGTTGAACGATTTAGTGAAAGATTTTACAGCACTACATCTCCATTAAATTCAGTGGGGTGTCGTTTAAATTCTAATAATTTAGAACCTGGTGTTTATACTATTAAAGTTATAAATAATGATGATAATCATTTAATGGATACTGCTAAATTGACTGTGAGTTCCATCCCTTATTCGGCATATTCTGTTAGCGTTCCTAATACTAGTTTAAAGTATGGTATTGGTGGTAAAATTGAAATCAGCATTTCCCCAGCATCATCAGGATATCTAAAATATGATTTCTATTTAAAAATATTTGATTCTAATAATACAGAAAAGGTAAGCATAAGGCATTATGGCAAAGAAAATTCAAATAAAGCAACTTATGATGTAAAAGCTACTAAGTTTGATCCGGGAGTTTATACAGTTAAAATAATTAATACCTTAGACAATCATTTGATGGCAACTAATAATTTAACTATCAAATCAGTACCCTATTCAGATTATTCTGTTGGTATTTCAAATATTAATATGGATTATGGAATAGGTAAGAGTATTGTGATTAGTATTTCTCCATCATCATCAGGATATCTAAAATATGATTTTTATTTTAAAATTTATGATTCCAATAATGTCGAAAAAGTAAGCCAAAGATATTACAATACTGCTGCTTCTGAAAAAGAAACCTATTATATTGCTTCTGCTAGTTTAAATCCTGGAATTTATACAATCAAAATCATAAACAATGATGATGGACATGTGATGAAAATAGCTACATTAAATATTGATAAAACAATTATTGAATCATCAGATTTAATTGGGAACTGTGATAAAATCACACAGTATAAAGTTCATGTTGCAAAAAATAATGAATTTAAAAATGGATTGAAAGTAACATTTAATTGCAATGGCAATGAATACACTAATGTCACTGATAGCAACGGTTATGCTTACTTAAATATACAGTTAGATGCTGGAAATTATTCTATTACTATAAAATGTAATGGTGAGGTAAATAAAAATAATATTTTGATTCAATCTGTTTATGTTGACAATAAATATAAAAATATGTATATTGATTCATTGTCCACATATTATGATGATAATAAAAATATTAATTATGGTTGGGAAGGTAATTTTAAAGGATTTTTAAACATATATAAAGGTTCAACTTTAACAAAAAGTATCAATATAGATAACTCTAAAAATATTAATACTTATTTTACCTATGAAAAATATTCTAATTCCATTTCTACATCATTGCTGAAAGATGCTGGAACATATACTTTGAAAATTGTTGATGTTGATGGAACAATTATTAATCAATCATCCGTTATAATCAAAAAGATTCCAACTGCACTTCATGTAAATGACCTGTATGGATATAAAAATACTAAAGAATCAACATATCTATTTTTATATGATAAAAATAAGGATAAACAATGTGTAAATGGTAAGGTAACCCTAAAATTTAATGGCAATACATATAATGTCAATATGAAAAATGGATTGGGCAAAGTCACTTTAAAACTTCCATCTATATCTAAAAAATATTGGGTCACTGCAACTTTCAAGGGTGATGAACATTATGAACCATCTTCTCATAAGTTTTTAGTTGATGTTGGGAAATATGGTAGTAGTATAATAGTATCAGCACCATCTAAAGTTAAACCTGGTGCTAAAACTACTATAAAAGCATCAGTATACTATAAAGATGGAACTAAAAAACTAACCTCTGGTATCATTAAATTTAAAATTAATGGCAAAACATATAAATCCAACATAAAAAAAGGTGTTGCCAAATTGATTATTAAAGCACCAAAAAATCCAAAAACATATACTTTTAAAGCATCATATTCAGGAACTAAAGATATTGATGCTGATTCTACTACATTTAAAATGACTGTTGAACTATCATTCACTGTTGTAGTCCCTACAAAACTTAATAAGAAGATAAATAGATATTATGGGAAGTATAAAGTTCAAACATATAAATGGATTGATTATGATTCTGATGGTAGGCATGCACATTTGGTTGTTAAACTTTATAAAAATGGTAAAAAACTAACTTACTATAAAGCTAAGTATTATGTGCATTATAGTTTTGGAGGGGGGACATGGTTATATACTAATAATCATGGCGAAACTGGTTATAAAACAACCTATGTGGGCTATAATAGGGTTTTAAAAGCTGATTGGGTCAAAGTTAAACTGTGGGTCTGGTCATAAAAAACTTGTGTTAAATAATAGGTGCAATTTTGCATCTGCTTCTATTTTTTTATTTTTTCATGTACATTTACTTGCAGGATTGCACTATTTTTTATAACCATATTCATTTGCCTTCATAACTGACTGTTTATTCAACTGTTTTTGTATGCAACTGTCAATATATTCATGCATCCTGTTGATTATTATTGTGTTTGTTTTGATGTGGTTTCGTTAATGGATCAGTTAGTTTGGGATTGTAAGTTTTTTGATGTTTTGATTGTGTATTGAGTAATTATTATTTATCTACACACTTTTAATGAAAGTAATTGCTTTAGTTGAGTTATATTTATTTTTCAACAAATATTATTTCATATAATATTGCCTGTAATAGAATAAAGGTAATATAGGTGTAAGAATTATGAAATTTAAAAAGACTTTACTGGCATTTTGCCTAATTATGTGTATCTTTTTTTGCGTCTCTAGTGTAGCTGCTGGTGATGTAAATGATACGATAGTGGGTAGTGATGATAATCAAATAGAATTGTCTCAAGATTCAATTGACGACAAAGTAATAGAAGATGATAATTTAAAAAGTAGTGAGATTGACGAAATTTTAACTTCAAACCCAAAAACATTCAGTGATTTAAATACTACAATTAATGGTAATGATGATAGTGATGTTTATCTGGATAGCAATTATACTTTTGAACTTGGGTCTGATTCTGATTTTAAGGATGGTGTTGTTATTGGTCGTGCTGTGACTGTTCATGGTAATGGTTTTACTATTAGTGGTGATAATGCTGCTAGGATTTTTTCTGTAACTAATAGTAATGTTGTTTTTAGGGATATTGTTTTTGTTAATGGTAAATCCAGTGGGGGTGGTGGTGCTATTAATGGTCAATGTATGGCTATAAATTGTACTTTCAATTCCAACTTTGGAGAGTCTGGTGGGGCAATGGCGTATGGTTCTGCAAGAGATTGTACTTTCAATTCAAATTCGGCAGGTTTGTATGGAGGTGCTATTGTTCAGTGTCAGGCTGAAAATTGTATTTTCAACTTTAATGATGCAAGTGCTGGTGGGGCAATGGCGTATGGTTCTGCTATACATTGTACTTTCAACTCTAACAGGGGATATGATGGAGGTGCCATATATGAGGGTTCTGCTATAAATTGTACTTTTAATTCCAACTTTGGATACTATGGTGGTGTCATGCATGATTCTTCTGCTATAAATTGTACTTTTAAAAATAATGAAGCATATTATTCAGGTGGAGCAATGTTTGGTGATGGATACGTCGCAGACAACTGTCAATTCATAAACAACACTGCAGTCACTGGTGGTGCAACCTACCAAA
>NZ_SUTI01000022.1:5689-21085 GCF_015062985.1 Methanobrevibacter sp.
GTTTGGTGATGGATACGTCGCAGACAACTGTCAATTCATAAACAACACTGCAGTCACTGGTGGTGCAACCTACCAAACAACTGCTAATAACTGTAACTTCACAGGAAACACAGCGACAGAAAATGGAGGGGCAATGTACGAAGGTATTACAAGCAATTCTAATTTCGCACGGAACCATGCAGATAAAGATGCAGGTGCTGCTTATAATATTTTAGCAGTTAATTGTTTATTTAATTATAATTCTGCTGAGAATGGTGGGGCAATTAGTGGTGGCAGAGTAACAAATTGTACTTTTTACAACAACAATGCAACAAATTATGGTGGGGCTGTATACAGTGCTAAAATCTCATATGGCTCAAAATTTAATAATAATTATGCACATAATGGAACGGATAAAGATAATGTAACATGGTTTGACCCTGATAACCTAAAATCATTCTTCGATTTAAATGAATTAATAAACAACAACACACTAACAGACATATTCTTAAACAACAATTACACTTTTAATTTGGGTTCTGATGCCCGTTTTATAGATGGAATTGTTATTGATCGTGCTGTGACTGTTCATGGTAATGGTTTTACTATTAGTGGTGATAATGCTGCTAGGATTTTTTCTGTAACTAATAGTAATGTTGTTTTTAGGGATATTGTTTTTGTTAATGGTAAATCCAGTGGGGGTGGTGGTGCTATTAATGGTCAATGTATGGCTATAAATTGTACTTTCAATTCCAACTTTGGAGAGTCTGGTGGGGCAATGGCGTATGGTTCTGCAAGAGATTGTACTTTCAATTCAAATTCGGCAGGTTTGTATGGAGGTGCTATTGTTCAGTGTCAGGCTGAAAATTGTATTTTCAACTTTAATGATGCAAGTGCTGGTGGGGCAATGGCGTATGGTTCTGCTATACATTGTACTTTCAACTCTAACAGGGGATATGATGGAGGTGCCATATATGAGGGTTCTGCTATAAATTGTACTTTTAATTCCAACTTTGGATACTATGGTGGTGTCATGCATGATTCTTCTGCTATAAATTGTACTTTTAAAAATAATGAAGCATATTATTCAGGTGGAGCAATGTTTGGTGATGGATACGTCGCAGACAACTGTCAATTCATAAACAACACTGCAGTCACTGGTGGTGCAACCTACCAAATAACAGCAAACAACTGTAACTTCACAGAAAACACAGCAACTGAATATGGTGGAGCAATGTATAAAGGAACTGCCGCTAATTGTTTTTTCAATTACAACAAAGCAGGAATCAGTGGTGATGACACTTACAATATAACTGTTCCTAAACCAATCTTTAGTGTTTCCGATTACTCATCCACATACAACTCTGGTGATAAACTGTTATTCAATTTCACAACTGCTTCAGGATTGCCAATCAACAATGCAAACATTACAATCAGAGTATACAAAAACAATGCTCTTGTTGGCACTTACTATGCATTAAGCGGTGAAGGTTGGGTTGTCAGTGTCAGTGCAGGATCATATTTTGCAGTTTGTAGTGTTGAAAACCAGGCATATGATGTTGAGCCTGCTAATGCCGCTTTAACTGTCAGCAAGGATACTACCAAATTGACTGCTTCAGCAGTTACTACTGTCTACAATGGTGGTAAATATTTGGTTGCAACCTTAAAAGATAGTTTTGGAAGACCAATTAAAGGTGTTAAAATCACTATCAAGCTTTCAAATGGTAAAACTTCAACTCCATCCACTGATAAGAATGGGCAGGTTAAGTTTTCAACCAACGGTTTGGCTCCTAAAAAATCATACACCGCAACAATAACATTTGCAGGAAACGGCAACTATATCAAATCTACAAAGTCAGTCAAAGTTACAGTTAAAAAGGCAACTCCAAAAATGACCGCTAAAGCAAAAACATTCATGAAATCAGTTAAAACCAAAAAGTACACTGTAACCTTAAAGACCAACCAGAACAAGGTTATGAAAAACACTAAAGTTACCTTGAAGGTTAACGGTAAGACCTACTCTGCTAAGACTAACAGCAAAGGTGTAGCTACATTTAAACTTATCAAATTGACCAAAAAAGGTAAGTTTACAGCTGTTGTCAAGTATGCTGGCAGCAAATACTACAATGCAAAAACAGTGAAACCAAAAATTACCGTCAAGTAGGTGCGTCTGCATCTACACCTATTTTTTTATTTTTTTCGTATACATTCATCATCTGGAATATGTCTATTTTTATAAGCTATCATGTTTGCTTGCAGATATACTTAATTATTTTCATAGTTATTTGCATATCTACTAATTTAATAAACCCTCAATTAAGAATTCAAATACTTACTCACGACCCAAATATTAATATCTAAGTGGTACATAAATATAATATCATATTATAAAAAAATGGGGATAAAAAATGTTTAATAAAAGATAATTTTGATACTAACAATATTCATTGTTTCATTATTCGCTATTTCGGCAGTAAGTGCGGAAGATAATGCTACAAGTGATGCTGCGATTATGGAAACAACCATTGATGATGATACAAGTGTTGATGAAATATCTGATAATGAGATTTTAGAAAATGCAAATGATTGCGGAACTTTTAATGAATTGTCCGACATGATAAATAATACTCATGAGGACAATACCATCTGCTTGGAAAAGGATTATCAAATTAATCAAAATAACACACTTTCAATCTATAAGCCTCTAACAATTGACGGTAAGGGCCATACAATTTCTACAGCCAATCCTGATGTGCATTTTTCTATAAATAGTAAAAATGTTGCTTTTAAAAATATAATCTTTAATGGAAATCTATATCTGTACAGTTGTTCAGGTAGTCTCGTCAACTGCAGTTTTGTAAATGTTACTGGTGGAGGCATGACTGCAGCGACATTGGATGATTTAAATATTACTAAAAATGAAAGCGCTTCATACGATAGAATCGAGGAAGCACCGGAGTACATTATATGGCAGTGGTATAGTTATAACATAATTTTAGATTGTTGGAATTCTGATGTTGTCAATTGCAGTTTCGCAAATATTTCCATTGTACAGTCTATGGGAAAAGAAGACTATTACTCTGCTAGGAAAACTATAATTTTGCATTCAGAAGGCAATAATGTCGTTGACTGCAGTTTTATAAACATTTCTGCTGAAAATAATTTGAACCCATACTTATTATATTCCTATGAAACTAATGTGATTAATTGTAGTTTTTTAAATATTTCCAATTGTTTAGGTATTAATGCTAATAAGGTTATCGGTTCTAATTTTTCAGACGTTTCAGGAGGGAGTATTGTTTCATCACATGGTTCGGTAGTTAATTGCAGCTTTAATAATATTATATCTGCTAACATTATTCCTGGTGTTGGCAATTTAACCGATTGCATTTTTACAAATATTCGCCAGGGATACCTGATTAAGGGATATTATATTGGAATAGATTACCCGAATTCAAGAATAGTCAATTGTCTATTTGAAAATATTACCGATTCTGGAATGGACTTTTTCAGTTGTTATGATGTTGATTTTATTAACTGTAGTTTTATAAATTTATTGTATGGCGATTATTTTATATCTGAACGATGGGCTGAATGGCTAAAAGTAGAGTCTGAAAAGATAAATAATGATTTAATTAATTGCAGATTTGTAAATATTTCAATATATGGAACAATACCTTTCATTTCAAAGTTTTCTAATACATTAAGTAAAATTGTTAATTGTGAGTTTATTAATATTAATTTTTTTGATCTCAGCCGGCCTGCAATGAGGTTTTCTGATGAGGATTTGGATTATGCAGAAACATGTAAATTGGATGATGGCCTCGTAAAACAGTTTTTAAATTATTCTGGTGAGTGGAATTCTGAATGGAATTGGGATTATCTAAAAACCTATAAATTGAAAGACCACAGCATAAAATATGGATTAATGAAGATTGGATATGGCAACGAACCAACGTCCGTATGTCAAAACTGTAATTTTATTAATGGAACATTTTCTACATTGGTGGCACCAATCTCTGAAATCATAGCATCCAATCAGGTTGTCACCTATTCAGACGGTTCCTATTTTTATGTATCGGTTAGGGATATCTATAATCTGGATGGATTTGGCAATAAAGTTACATTTAAAGTTTCAAATAAACAATTTACTTCGATTGTTAATATTGAATATGCGGAATTTAAAATTGATCTGGCGCCTGGAAAATATAAGGTAACTGTTAAAGGGGGCAATATTACAAAATCAGCAATGTTGACAGTAAAACATATTGTAAGTTTAAAAACAGTAACTGTCAAAAAATCAGCCAAAAAACTTACCTTACAAGCAACATTAAGTAAAATCAATGGTAAATACCTTAAAAACAAAAAGGTCACCTTCAAGTTCAACGGCAAGAAGTACACTGCAAAAACCAACAACAAAGGTGTTGCAAAGCTTACCATTAAAAACGCCAAATCAGGTAAGAATACTTACAACTTTGCTAAACTCAAAGTTGGCAAAAAGATAATTTACCAAGCAACCTATCTGAAAGATACTGTTAAGAAAACTGTAAAAATCAAAAAGTAATTGCTTCGGCAGTTACTTTTTTTTCTTTTTTTACTAAAATATTTCCTATATAAATAATGCTCGGGACTTATTGTATTTTGAGCATTTGTTGTTTTGATCTTATTTTCACGCATTGATTCCTTCAATATTTCAATGCTTCTTTGGCAGATCAATCGTTATAACTAATCCAGTATATACGGGGTAGCATAAATCCAATATTTTTGAATTTTATATATGTGTTTTTACAGATATGATTATTGTAGTTCGTATTTTTGAGTGGATATGAATTACGTATTAGCATAGAATCACTGCGTTTGCGGTGATTCCTTCTTTTAATTTTATACAAAAAATTGGGGCATGATTTATATACTTTGTCAGGCACATATACTTATGTACATTATTCCACCAAAGGATAATTTTTAGATTTTTTGGAATGGGGCTCTTCTGGAGCTCCTTAAAATATGTTATTATCTCATTTTGCTGATTATCAATATTGGCGTCTATAGATTGCATCCAATGTCCACTTATTTTCCTCAAATGTCAGTTGATATTTATGATACTTCCTATTCTAGAATGCATCTGCTTGCCCAAGCAGCTAAAAATATCGTACTGCTTTGGCCGGAGCGATTGAATCTGCAAGTTCGTGTAGATAAACTTAAATATAATATGTGAGTTATTAAATACAAAAGGGGTTTTACTATGGATGAGGAGATAATTGAATTTGTAAAAAGGTCACAATACAGACAACGAGTTTTAATTTCATTAGATGGAAATGTGCTCATGCCGAAAGAAATAGCAAAACGTAGTGATATTAAAACTAACCATGTAAGTAAAGTATTATTAGAATTAAAAAATAAAGGATTAGTGGAGCTAATAAATCCTGAAGCTAGAAAAGGTAGATTATATAGATTAACTGATCATGGTAAGGACATAGTTAAAAATATGGAATGATAATTATTTATTACTTGCATAACATCCAAAACATAATATTCCAATAAATATAACTGATGCTATAGAACTGATAGGGCCTTCAATATCTGAATATATAATACCAAGAGATATAATGAAAAGTATGATTATTATTGCTAGAACGACTGCTGCCCAATCATCATTTCCACTATCTTTTGAAGATTTATTTTTATGTTCAATATTGTTGTTGTCTGTTTTTTCTCCACAGTTGCTACAATAATCATCATTTAAACTAATTTTATGCCCACAATTAGTGCAGTATCTTACACTTTCATAAGTGTGGGGCGAATTTGAAGATTTAATATTCTTGGTGAGTTCTGGTTTGTTAATAGTACTTTTATCATTAGGTGATTCTTTTTCGATATATACTTTATTATTCCAATAACTGTAATAATTCACAATTTTAGTTGTTGATTTATTTTGAGAATGTTTACTATCTGATTCTACATTTTGCTTTGAATCATCACTATTTGATGAAGGAATGTTATATGATTTTTGAGTATGTATATCAACAGCATATTTATTATATGTTTGAATTGAAGGATTATTGTGTTTGTAAAGTTCCTCCATAGCGTTTTCCCATTGATTATTTTTATTTAAGTATTTTTTAATAAGGGGATTGGCTTTTTTAACGGTAGTAACATTACTAATATCTATGCCATATTTATCTGATAAAAAATCACAATCTGCTTTAGTTAAATAATTATTTTTCCGAGTACAGAATTTTTCAAAATCCTCTTTAATAAATTCTTGTTCATTGGTAATAATTGAGTTGGAATTTGGGTCATTATTACAATAAGGACAAACAGTCAGCCCCACATTATATTGTTTATTGCAATATCTGCAGGTTTTTAAAAATATTGTTTTTTGATTAACATAACTTTTGGAAGTATTGAGGTTATATGAAGTGGATTTCTTTTTTGATTCGAAATTAACTTTGTTCAATGAACATGAAAATGTACAATCAGGATAGTTACTGCAACCAGCAAACTTTCCATATTCTCCTTGTCGTTTGACAAGTTTTCTTCCACATTCGGGGCAAGCATTTAATTTAGTTACTGGTTTATATTTATGAAAAGGTAATCTATCCCCACCATATTCATATCTGCCTTTATATTTATCATATTCACCACCAGGAGTTTGATTGTATCCTTCATAGAAGCTATTGAATTTTTCTATATAATAAATTTCACGTTTTTCTAAATCTGCACGTGTAGCATTAGGCATTTTCTCTAATACTTCAAAAGTAAAAGTATCTCCACGATCATGGTCTTCTTGTAGGCCACGATTATGATGTGTCCCTAAAGTGAGCTCTTTATGATGTTTACCTCTTCTAGCGTAAACATTGAAAGACTGCCCAACATAAACTTCTCCAGTCCTATTATTTATAAATCTATAAATTCCCGCTGTCATAAATCCAGTAATAATAAATTGAAATATTTCTTTTATATTATTTTGTTGATAATATTTTTTCTTTTAACTTATCAAACTCAGCATCACTTAAAACAGGTTTTCCTTTAAGCTTAACTGGACGATTTACATTAGCATATCTCATACCACGATTTCTTTTCAACATTTGTGGTTCATCTAATTTGTAAACTCTTAAGATCCAAATCTGTGCAGGTTTCTGGTCAAGGTAATCTTTAACATGATTAAGGGTCCAAATATGAAACTTATTAAAAGTACCAATCCTAGTTGAAGGTTTTTCAATCACTCCTTCGACAGTAGCATAGTATTTGATTTCATAAGTGCTCTCTTCACCATTTGGCAATAGATTTTCTTTTGCAAAGTTTTGGTCTTGGAAAGAATCTAAAACATCATCTTTAAGAGCATAACTAACTGTTGGGTACAGTAAGAATTCTTTTAATGTTGTTCCATATTTTCTAATTAGTATTGTTTGTTTTCCTTGACCTAATGCTTCAATAGTTGCATTCCATTCGTTTAAACATTTTGTTATCTCTCTCATGCCTGTTCACCCTGTTCTTCATAGACATAATCTAATAAATCTTGTTTCAATCTTTCACGTAACTGTTCATTGTTGCTGATTTTATTGTAGAAACTTTCATTGCTTAGGAAGATGTTCACCAGTTCTTTGTTGAATATTTTATCAAATATCGCAGCAACATTTTCTTGCGGATTATGTTTAACTTTGTTAATGAAATCTTCATTAGCCATCATGTTGTTAGCCATTTGGGTAACATATAGTTTGTCTTCTTCTCCAAAATCTGTTGCGAATGCTTCATTTAATGTTTCAATGATTTGTGATAATCTTTCTTTTTCTTTTTCATTGAATGTGCCCGGTCCTCCATCACCCATTCCTGGCAGCTGTCCCTCACCATCATCAAGAGTAATTGGTCCTGCAGTATCTCTTGTATCTATTTTATAAGAATCCATATCAACATCTTCTAGCAGACCATGCACAGTTGATGGCACTTGTCCTGGCAATAATCTATTGATGAATTTGACATAGAGGTATAGTTTTTCTAATGCAAGGTCACTGAACGGCAGCAATTGCGCCATGAATCCGTAAATGCTTTGATAGCGTCTGAGTAATTTTTTAAATTGAGATTTATCCGCTTCATCATCAATTCTATTAAACCTTCTAACTGGTTCTTCAAGCAGATTATGTAATTTTGATTGATGTTCGCCTTTTTGATATGCTTTTACAAGTTCCTCGACTTCTTCTTCGTCAAATATCATTCCTTTGTAAATGTTTTCCATTAATTCATAAAGGACATGATAATCTGTTTCTTTTTCAAGTGAAGTCTCGCCATAGTAAGGTTCGAATGATTTGCGTATGGTATCAGTATCATTTACAAAGTCCAATATTAATGTATCGTCTTTGTGCGGAGCTATACGATTAGCACGACTTAATGTTTGAACCGCTGCAACACCATTTAATTGCTTATTAATATACATTGTGTGCAGTAATGGCTGATCAAAACCTGTCTGGAACTTATTAGCCACAATCAAAATCTTATATTCATCATCATTAAATGCTTCTTTCACTGACTTTTCAGTATCGTTAATATTGGATTCAGTATATTCAACAGTATCCTGTTTTATAGAGCCAGTAAATGCTGCCAATGTTTTAATAGGTAAATTTCTTGCTTTAATTTGCCTGTCAAACTCTAACTTATATAAAACCGCTTCTTTTCTACTGCCTGTAACAAGCATCGCTTTTGCTTTGTCTTTTATTTTATGGATGGTGGAGTTCATGAAGTGGTCGAGCATTATTTCAGTTTTTTTGCTAATGGCATGTTTGTGTAATTCTACAAATTTTCTTAAAACTCTTTTTGCTTTATCTCCATCAAATTCCGGGTCATCTTCAACAGTTTTTACCAACTTGAAATAAGTAGGATAAGTCAAGTAGTTTTCCAATACATCCAGGATGAATCCTTCTTTAATAGCCTGTTTCATACTGTATAAATGGTGCGGTCTGAAATCACCAAAGTCAGGGTCTTTTTTACCAAACATTTCCAATGTTTTAGCTTTAGGAGTAGCAGTAAAAGCAAAGAATGACAAGTTAGGTGTATTTCTGCGTTTTTCCATTTCTTCTAAAAGGAATTCATCATACTCATCTTCAGCTTCATCAAGAGTATCCATGTCAGGTTCAACATTGGTAAGACCTTTCTTAACATTTTCAGAATGTGTACCTGACTGGGAAGAATGCGCCTCATCAACAATAATAGCATAATTGCGGTCTTCAACATCACCAATTTCATCCAAAATATAAGAAAACTTATGTATTGTAGTAACAACAATATTGGTTCCTGATTTAATAGCTTCAGCCAATTGTTTGGAATCCTTATCAATCTTTTCAACAACACCCTGTTTTCTCTCAATCGCCTTAACCTGGTCTTGCAATTGTGCATCAATAACTTTACGGTCAGATATTACAATGACCATATCATAAATACGTTTGTTATTTTCATCAAATTTGTTTAAAAGTCCATGTGCCAACCAGGCAATGGTTTTAGTTTTACCTGATCCTGCACTATGCTGGATAAGATAATTGTGCCCTGGAACAGGTTCATTTAATAACATATTGACACAGTCTAATTGATGGAAACGTGGAAAGATTACATTTCCATCCTCTTCAAATATAAAATTATTAATCAATCGTGATAACTGGTTCTTTTGCAGTATTTCAGTATACAGGTAAGAAGTCCTGTAGTTGTCTTTTACCTCTGGATTTTCAATGCCTTTGTTGAATGGTAAGAAACGAGTGCTTTTACCAGCAAGTTTGGTAGTCATGAAAATCTCCTTATCACTAACCGCAAAATGCACAAGACAGTTTTTAAATAATGGCTCAGCAGGATCACGATCATTTTTATATTGTTCCACTGCTCTCCAAACACTTTGAGTAAAAGTATTTTTAAGTTCTATTGTAGAAATAGGAATACCATTAATGAATATTACCAAATCTAACCTGTTACCATTGTCCTTGTTTTGATATTCTAATTCATCAATAACTGAAAAAATGTTCTGATTGAACTTGGCTTCGAGCTCAGGATTCAAATCATTATTAGGTTTTGCATAGAACAATTCAAACTTGGCAATATCTCTAAAACCATTTCTTAAAACTTCAATAGTACCATTCTTTCGAATCTGTTTCATCAACGATGAGATAAATTTAGCTTCAGTATTGGTTTTATTAACTTTTTCAAACTTCTTCCAAGCCTTAGGCTGTGTCGCATGGATGAATTTTAACACTAAATCAATATCTAAACATGAAGTAGTGTCATAATCATTAGTAGTTCTCTTTTCATAACCGGTACTTGTAAGATAATCGATTACATCGTTTTGAAATCCTTTTTCTGAAGTATCACTGCTCATATCTCCTCACCTCTAACATCAATTTTACCTGTGACAACATGGTGGATTAAAGAAGTTTTATATTCTTCCAGAAGCCTAATTGTATCTCTAACTTTTTTAATTGTTAAATCAATTTTAGAAACATTTTCATTTAGATAATTAACAATTTGATCTTGTTCTTTAAGACTCATATAAGGGAAGAAAAATCTTTCAAAAGTTTCTTGATATAAATGAGCTATTGTAGCTCCAGTTTTAATATAATCAAAGAATCTAATGAATATATCAGATGACAGAATCCAATATAGATAATCGTTAGTATAATTATCTATAAGAGGTCTGACTAAAAATATTCCACTATTTAATGTTGCTTTATCTGGAATATTTTTAACTAAAGCTAATTTACCAATGGTGCCATCTTTTGTTATTAACAAATCTCCTTCTTTTAAATGAATATTTGGATCTTGTTTATATCTTTCATAATTAATGTGATTACAGTGATTCCAATCGATAGTGCCCTCAGCAAAATCCGTACCAGTTACTAAATATGCACCTTCATCAGCATATTCTTCAGAAGTTAATCCATGCCAACCAATTCTACCCTTAACATATGACATATTTTTAATTTTATTGGTTTTCCAATGCTCAGGTATTTCACCAATCCATTCAACACCAGAATCTTTCATCGCTACATCAGGATTTAAACCTTTAGTAACTACATCATTAATTAAAGCAACTCTTTTTTCCTCAAGTAATCGTATAAGTTCTTCATTTTTAATAATACTGGCATCAAGTTTAGCAGTTTTTTTGTCTAAGTAGTTAGCTATTTGTTTTTGTTCGTTTAATGTTGTATGAGGTATGAATAAATTTTTGATTTGTGTGGCAGTTAATAAAGGTTGCGCATTTTTATTAATTAATCGATCCATGTCTAATGCTTTAAAAAGATAAAATGAATATTTTAAATCAATTTGTTTATTTAAAGTTAATATAAATGCATTGTCTGAAATAAATGCAAACTCTGGTGAAATGTTCACTGATCCAGATGCACCAACACGCCCTATAATAATGTGATTAGT
This sequence comes from Methanobrevibacter sp., assembly GCF_015062985.1. GTDB lineage: Archaea > Methanobacteriota > Methanobacteria > Methanobacteriales > Methanobacteriaceae > Methanocatella. The sequence goes on from NZ_SUTI01000022.1 coordinate 17,072, forward strand.
GGAAATATTAAAGCGATTAGTTTTACCAATTTTGCCATTTGCACCAATCACATCATATTGCCCATTATCATCAAATTTTGGAGACTCCCCACTTTTTATTAAAGAAATATTTTTTACTCTTGATATTGACCAATTAGAGGGAATTTCTTTAATCCAATCAATTTTTGAATCTTTATAATTATTATAAGTTTTATAACTCATAATTGACACCTATTTTAATAATTCTTGTATCTCAGCAGTTACTTTATTAATATCTGCCTCAATTTCTTCTAATGGTCTTGGTTGTTCATATACATAGAAATATTGTGTGAAGTTGATTTCATAACCTATTTTATTCTTTTTATCTTCAAACCATGCATCAGAGTAATATTTCAATACTTCATCTTCAAAGTAATCATCAATATTTTGCACTAGAGGTATTTTTTCCGTATCTCTTAGGTTACTGTCAGCTTTTGGTTTTCCTTTTTTGTCTGTTACATATTCTGCTGTGTCGTCATGTTCAGATAGTTTTTCTATTACATTTTTGATGAATGCGGGTTTTAGGTCAAATTGATTTAATGCCTGTTTGACTTTAGTTTCAAAGGTATCCCAGTCAGTATATAAGTCATCACCTATTGTGAGCAGTGCTTCTTTTATTGCTTCTTGTTGTTTTTTACCTTTCTCTTCTTCAGCTATTTTTGTTTCTAAATCTTTGCTTTTACTTTCTGCTAATTTTTTAAATGCTGAATATGAGTATAGGTTTTCTAGTCTTTCTGGTGTTACTTGGTAGTTGAGTTGCATTGGTCGTTCTACTGTGATTTTTGTGTATCCGAAGTCTTCGTTGTAGAAAATCTTGACATTATCTCCTTCAGAAAAGTCTTTGTAAGTGTCAATGATTTTATCAATTGATTCATTTGTTATTGTATGCCTTTTGCTTCCTAGTGATTTTCTCATTCCAGTGTATTCTTCACGTGCATCTATTAGTTGTACTTTTCCTTCTCTTTGTGGTGTTTTTTCGTTGGTTAATACCCATACATATGTTCCGATTCCTGTGTTGAAGAATAGTTGGTCAGGTAATGCAATGAGTGCTTCGAGGTAATCGTTTTCGAATATCCATTTTCTGATGTTGCTTTCTCCAGATCCTGCGTCTCCAGTGAATAATGGTGATCCGTTGGTAATTACTGCAATTCTTGATTTGCCGTTGTCTTTCATTTTTGAGATCATGTGTTGGATGAATAGTAGTTGTCCGTCTGATTTTCTTGGTAGTCCTGCTCCGAATCTTCCATCAAATCCATCTTCTTCTGCTTCTTTAGTTACTATTTCTTTGTCTTGTTCCCAGTCTCGACCGTATGGCGGATTGGAAATCATGTAGTCGAATTTGTTTGAGCTTAGCTGGTCGTCTGATAATGTGCTTGATGGTCCTTTGATATAATCTGCTTCTTCTCCTTTCATGAGCATGTCTGCTTTACATATTGCATATATTTCATCGTTTATCTCTTGTCCATATAATACTACGTCCATGTCGGGGTTGCTTTTGGTGATGAATTCTTTGCAGCTGGTGAGCATTCCTCCTGTTCCGCAGGCGGGGTCGTATACGAGTTTGATGCTTCCTGATGTTTGTTCTTCTCCTACGAATAGTAGTTCGGTCATTAGTTTTACTACGTCTCTTGGTGTGAAGTGCTCTCCTGCTTCTTCATTGGATGTTTCTGAGAATTTGCGTATTAATTCTTCGAATATTGTTCCCATGTCGTGGTTGGATATGTTTTTGGGTGATAAACCAAGGTTTGTTTCGTTGAATTTTTTGATTAGTAGGTATAGGTTGTTTGCTTTGGATAGTTTTGCTATTTGTTTTTCTATATCGAAGTTTTCTAGGATGTCTTTTACATTTTTACTAAAGCTTTCGATGTAGAATTTGATGTTTTCTTCGATATTGTCGGGGTCTTGCAGTAATGTTTTAAAGTCGAAGCGAGAATAATTATAGAATCCTAGTTCTTCTCCATTTTCATCGACTGCTTTTGCATTCAAAATAGGATCAATGAATTCTATTTTATCTTTGTTAGCTTCGTATGTATCAACTACATCTTTTTTGGAATATTCCAATACGCTATCAAATCTTTTCAAGACAGTAAATGGAAGTATTACCTTTTGATATTCGTTTCTTTTGTATGCTCCTCTTAATACGGAGTCTGCGATTCCCCATATGAAACCTGATATCTCACTTATGTTTGTCAAATTCCTCACCTAAATCATATAATATGATATTTATTTTGTTAAACACCAGTTATAACATTTATTATAACTATTTTGGGTAAAGACAAATCAATATTGTAAATTAAAGTTTATTTTTCAATATGACATCAATATTGCATTTTAAAAATCAAAATACTTATATAATTCATTTAATAATAGAGTTTATAGGTAATACTATGAGTATCGAAGATTTAAATAAATGTAAACAGGTTATCATAGATAACTTCAAATGGATTAAACTGGAAAAAGATTATGCACAGTTCCAGTTATTATTATATCAACTTATGAATTTGATCTCACAGTATGAAAAGTTACTAGAACTTCAAGATGAAATAATAGACAAACATTATCAACTAATAAAACATATGGAAGACCATGATTTAATATCTGATTTCGATTATATCGAATGGCATCAACAAAGAATCAATGAAGTTTCATCATGGAGACATGAGCTTGATGTACTTACTGAATATAAACATCACATCAATAATATATTGAAACAAATTGAAAATGGTTCTGCAGAAAAAGCACTTGAAGAAGAAGAAAAAGAATTTTTAAAATAGATTTTATTTTCTCTGAAAAATCTAAAATACATCAAATTATATCATAATATTGCTATCTTATTTAGTGCCTAAACAAAATAATTAAATATAAAAGTAAGCATCAAACTTACTTTTAAGGTAAATAAATAATTAAAATAGATTTGATTAAATTACTCCACTAGACCTCCTACTCCATGTCCATGACCATCATAGTATACATACGCGTCATCATACATTACTAGTTCACCACCTTTACCATCGCTGTAATGCTCACCATCAGCATATGTTCCTTCGTATTTCCAATCGCTAGCTTTATGCTGAGAGAGCCCTAAATCATCAGCAGGTTCTTCATTCTGTTGAGTTGATTCTGCAGTTTGGGTAACCTCTGAAGTTGGTTCGGCGGTTGTTTCAGCAACCTTTTTTTCAATGATTTTTATTTTCTGAGAAGTAGTATTGGATGAATAATTTTCATCTCCTTCAAATGTAATATTAACTACATATGTGCCTTTAGAAATATTATCTAAATCAATGTTGGCTTTTCCTTTCGAATTTGTTTTAACAGTTTTCTTTAAGACTTCTTTATTGTTTTTGCCAACAACGGTTATGTTTATTTTTTTATTTTTAATACCTGTGCCATTTAATAAGGATAGTTTTACATTTAATGCCCCATCTTCCTCAATGGTTTTGTTACCTATAACTTTAATTTGTGTTGATTGCTGTGGATGGTCATTAAACATATATATTGTAATTCCAACAAGGACAATTATAACTATAACTAATGTTGCAATAATTATTTTATCTTTCTTTTCCATTTTTACCACATTAATATTTCTTGTTATTAAATAATATGTATTTGTGGCAATATATTTTAAGTTTTTATATTTATAATGTTCATGTGGTTCTATTTATCTAAAAAAATAGTTCGATAATTGTCGTAAATCTGGTAGAAATAGGGTTATTTTAATAAATGAATATATGAGGGTTAATGTTGTATGTTAATATTTGATTAATGCATTCTTTATTGTTAATGTTAACATGATAAAATTGATAATTATTTTGAAAAAGTGTTTTTAAAAAGAGAGATAATTGGTGTTTAACCGACGAATTAAACACCATGAAGTTTTGAGGAAAATTATTTTTTTTTGGCAGATTTTTAATTTTCCATCGACTTGTATCAAATTAGTAAATTGTGAAAAATCTAATTCAACACGATTCTAATTTGGAGAGTGTATGTTTTGACTAA
>NZ_SUTI01000008.1 GCF_015062985.1 Methanobrevibacter sp.
TTGATACAATTAGAGAAGCTAAAGAAATTAGAACTCCTTAAGAAGGTGTAAGAACATGAGAACTTGTTCATTCTGTAAAAAAGAAATAGAAGAAGGTACAGGAAAAATGTACGTCAAAAGAGACGGATCAATTTATTTCTTTTGTAGCAGCAAATGTGAAAAAAATATGATTAAACTCGGAAGAGTTTCAAGAAAAGTTAAATGGGTTAAAGAATGATTCAAAAAAGTTTTGTTATGATGAAACCAGACGCTGTTCAAAGACGTCTTATGGGTAAAATTTTGTCCCGTTTTGAAGAAAAAGGTCTTCAAATCGTTGCTTGTAAATTAATTCACATTGATGAAGATTTAGCAAAAACTCATTATGGAGAACATGCTGATAAACCATTTTTCCCAGGTTTAGTTGAATATATAACTTCTTCACCATCATTAGCTATGGTAATTGAAGGGGATGAAGCTATTACCACTATCAGGAAATTAGTTGGTGCAACTGATCCTTTAGAAGCTGATCTTGGAACTATTAGAGGAGATTTCGGTATGAATAAAGGCAGAAACATTATTCATGCTTCAGACGCTCCTGAATCTGCTGAAAGAGAAATTGCTCTCTTCTTTAATGAAGACGAAATTTGTGATTATCAAATTATTGATAACGATTTAATTTATGAATAAACTTAAATATTAAAAATTTATTATCAAAGACGATATTATGAAAATCAGATCCCCGATTGTATCAGTTTTAGGGCATGTAGACCATGGAAAAACTACATTGTTAGATTATATTAGAGGAAGTACCATTGCAGATAAAGAGGCAGGGGGTATTACCCAACACATTGGTGCTACTGAAATACCTAACGATACTATTGAAGAAATCTGTGGAAATTTTATATCAAAATTGACTATCAAGGATTTAATACCTGGATTATTCTTCATTGATACTCCGGGCCACGCCGCATTTACCAGTTTAAGAAAACGTGGTGGAGCATTGGCTGATTTGGCAGTTTTAATTGTTGATATCAATGATGGATTCAAACCACAAACATATGAGGCTTTGAATATCCTTAAGATGTATAGGACTCCATTCATTGTTGTTGCTAATAAAATTGACATGATTTTCGGATGGGAAACACACGAAGGTGTTTCTTTTAAAGAATCCTTTAATCAGCAAGCCCCTAGTGTTCAACAGGATTTGGACTATAAGCTTTATGAACTTGTCGGAACACTTCACAAGGAAGGTTTCCAGTCTGAAAGGTTTGACAGGGTCAGTAATTTCGCTTCACAAATCAGTATTATTCCTATCAGTGCCAGATCCGGTGAAGGTATTATTGAAGTTTTGGCCATGCTATTGGGTCTTGCTCAAGAGTATTTAACCGAACAGTTGGAAATCAACGAGGATGCTCCTGCAAAAGGTACTGTACTGGAAATTAAGGAAGAAGTGGGATTAGGTCTTACTATTGATAGTATTATTTATGATGGTGTTTTACGAACTAATGATGAAATAGCCTTAATGACTTCTTCAAATGAAGTTTTAACAACTAAAATCAGATCCATTTTAAGGCCGCTTCCATTAGAGGAAATGAGAGACTCCAAAAAGAAATTCCAAAAGTTCGATGAAGTGGTTGCCGCTGCCGGTATTAAGATAGCTGCACCTAATTTGGATGATGTTGTTTCCGGCTCACCGCTTAGGGTATTAAGCGATGATGAGAATGTGGAAGAGGAACTATTGAAGGAACTTGAAGATATCACTATAAATACTGAAGATGAAGGTATTTTAGTTAAGGCAGATACATTAGGTTCTCTTGAAGCTATTGTCAAGTTATTGAGGGAATTGGATATTCCTATTCGTGAAGCGGACATCGGTGATGTAAGTCGTAGGGATATAATCAATTCATCCATTGCTTTAAATGAAAATGACGCTCATGGAGCAATCATTGCTTTTAATGTAGATGTTCATCCTAATGCGGGTGATGACCTTGCTAATTCAGATATCAATCTATTTAAAGGTGATGTTATCTATCAAATCATTGAAGACTATGAATCATGGATTGATGAAATCGAAAAGGCTAAAAAGAAAGCCTTTTACAATGCGATTATTAAACCTGCCAAATTTATGGCATTGCCTAAGCTAGTTTTCCGTCAAAGCAAACCGGCCATTATCGGAATTGAATCCATAAGCGGAACAATCAAACAAGGCCAAACTCTAATCAATAAAAACGGAGAATATGTTGGAGTAATAGCCAGTATGGAAGATAAGGGTGAAACATTGCCTGACATTTCCAGAGGCCAAAGGGTGGCTATGGCTATCAAGGATGCTATTGTTGGAAAGCACTTCGATGAAGGGGATGAATTATACGTTGACGTTCCTGAAAAACATTATAAATTTATTGAAAGGGAATTCAAGGAAAAACTGACTGAAGATGAATTTGAAACTCTCTATGAGTTTTTAGAAATCAAACGTAAAAAAGATCCTGATTGGGGTAAATTCGGTCTTTTCGAATAATAAATTACTGTTATAAAAAATTAAGGAGGAATACCATGGCATTTAAAGTTGTTGTGTCCCAAAAAGCTGAAACTCATCAATTCGAAATCGATGAAACTAAAGCTCTTAACGGATTAGTAATCGGTGATGAATTTGATGGTGGAATTGTTGGTTTAGATGGTTACACTTTAAAAATCACAGGCGGTAGTGATAAAAATGGTTTTACCATGAAAAAAGATGTTTCAGGTACCAGAAGAATTAAAAGTTTATTAACTGGTGGTATCGGTTATCATCCTAAAGCTGATGGTGTAAAAAGAAGAAAAACCGTTAGAGGAAACACTATTGCTGAAGATATCGTACAAATCAACACTGTAGTTACTCAAGCTGGAAGTAAATCAATAGCTGAAATTATTGGTGCTGGTGAAGAAGAGGAAGAATAGTTCTACTATTTTTCTTATTTATTTTTAAGTCGAATTAAAATTATAAAAAAGGTGGTTATCTGTGAACGTACAGTCAGATGTTAACATAGGTTTGGTTGGTCATGTAGACCACGGTAAGACTACTCTTACTAAAGCATTATCAGGAATATGGACTGACACACACAGTGAAGAAACAAAAAGAGGTATTTCAATTCGTTTAGGTTACGCGGATATCGAATTCAGAAAATGTCCTAACTGTGGTGAGCCTGAATGTTACACTACTTCTGATAAATGTGAAATCTGTGGGAGTGAGACTGAATTAATTAGAAAAGTATCATTCGTTGATGCTCCAGGTCACGAAACTCTTATGGCAACTATGTTATCTGGTGCTGCAATTATGGATGGTGCAGTATTGGTTATTGCTGCAAATGAAACTTGTCCACAACCACAAACAAAAGAGCATCTTATGGCGCTCGATGTAATCGGTGTTAAAGATGTGATAGTAGTTCAAAATAAAATAGATATTGTTTCAAAAGAAAGAGCTATTGAAAGTTATAATGAAATCAAGGAATTTGTTAAAGGCACCTGTGCTGAAGATGCTTTAATAATACCTGTATCTGCTCAACAAGGAGCAAATGTAGATATATTAATCGAAACTATGCTTAAACAAATTCAACCTCCAGAAAGGAATATCGATGATACCGCTTTGATGCATGTAGCTAGATCATTCGATATCAATAAGCCTGGTTCTGGTGCTGATAAGATTAAAGGTGGTGTCATTGGAGGCAGTCTTATCCAAGGTAAATTTAAACTTGGAGACATCATTGAAATAAGACCTGGCCCTACCAATGAAGGTAAAAGAATCACTTTGAAATCTGAAATCATTGGCCTTGAGGCTAATGGTGAGCAAGTGGAAGAAATAGGTCCTGGCGGTCTTGTAGGTATTGCAACAAAATTGGATCCATCATTAACCAAATCTGATTCACTGTCCGGAACTGTCGCCGGTGAAGAAGGTACTTTGCCTGACATTTTAGATGGTTTTAAAATGGAAACTAATTTGCTTGACCGTGTTGTAGGTACTAAAGATGAACGTGAAGTCGCTCCAATTAAAATTAAAGAACCTTTAATGATTAATTGTGGTACTACTACAACAATAGGTGTTGTAACATCCGCTAAAAAGAACGATGTCGATGTTGTTCTTAAATTGCCAGTTTGTGCAAGTCCTGGAGATAGAGTTGCTTTAAGCCGTAGAGTAGGAGCTCGTTGGAGATTGATTGGTTACGGTATTATTAAGTAGAGGTAAAATAATGGACTCTAAAGAAGTTGTAATAGATACCAATTTTTTTATGGTTCCTTTTCAGTTCAATGTGGATGTCATCACTGAACTTGAAAAATTATTACCTTCTTACAAATTAACAACTCCAAGCTTTGTTATCAATGAATTGAAGGGTTTGAAAAAGAACAACAAAGGAAAAATAAGGTTAAATGCAAATTTGGCCTTAAAGTTAGCTAATTCTTCAAAAGTTGAAATAAAGGATATTTCATTACTTGAAAATGAAACTGTGGATGATGCGTTACTTAGAGTTTCAGAAGTTTTAGCTACAAATGACATAGAATTAAAAAAACGTGCAAAAGATAGAGGAATAACTGTTGCATATTTGAGGCAAAAAAAATATATTGCTGTTGAAGGTAAAATATAATATTAATTAAACTTATTAATTAAATGAGGGATTATTTTGTATTATAGAACAAAAATTGAGGATACTGTAAGAATACCACCTTACAGATTTGAAAGTCCTCTTGAAGAAGTCGCTATTCAAACTCTAAACGAAACCTATGAGGGTCGTTTAGACAAAAAACTTGGTTTACTCATTTGTGTTAATGAAATTGTTGAAATTAGCGAAGGCAGACTCATTATGGGAGATGGTGCTTCATACCATAATGTCGTTTTCGAAGCTATTTTCTTTAAGCCTGAACAACATGAGATTTTTGATGGTGAAGTAATTGATATTGTTGATTATGGTGCATTTGTAAGGATTGGACCTATGGATGGTTTAATCCACGTTTCCCAAGTCACTGATGATTATATTAATTATGATGCTAAAAGAGGAGCATTGCTTGCAAAAGAATCTAATAAAACTTTAGAAGAAGGAAATTTAGTTAGAGCTAGAGCAGTTAGTGTTTCCATTAAAGATGAATCTACAAATAATATTGATAATAGCAGGAATTCCAAAATTCCTCTTACAATGAGACAAACCAATTTAGGTAGATTTGAATGGATAGAAGAAGCTAAACAAAAGAATAAGAAGGGTTAATAATGAAAGCTTGTACTGTTTGTAAAATGATTTCAAGTAAAGACCATTGTCCTAGTTGCGGAAGTCCAACTTCAGACAATTGGAGTGGCCTTTTAATTATAACTGATCCTGAAGAATCTAAAATAGCCCGTGAATTGAATATAGAAGTTCCTGGTGAATATTGTTTAAGAGTAAGATAGAGGGTTTTTTGTGTTACGTTTAGATGCAGAATTAAGTAAAGATATTATAATGGAACTTAAAAAGCCATTAGGCAAATTATATCCTGACTTTGAAGATGCTATAGATGAAATAAAGTCTTCCGAGTTTTTAATTTCTGTTGGTGATGCAACATTCAATAATCTTACTAAATATGAATTATTTCCAAATATTGGTATAATTGATAATTTAATTCAAAGAAAAAATCATACTCATGAAATAATACTTGCGGACCATATTTTAAAAGCGGAAAATCCTGCGGGAACCATTACAGATGATCTATGGGAAACCATAGGCAAAGCTCTTGAATTATCTAACAGTGGCGAATGTTATGTAATTGAAGTATCAGGGGAAGAAGATCTTGCAGTTCTTCCTTGCATCTTGATGGCAGATCCCAATACTACCATTTTATATGGTCAACCGAATGAGGGATTGGTGCTTTTGAAAGTCCGTGATGTTAAAAATAAAGCTCAAATGCTTATTGACGGATTTATTAAATCATAAATTTAATGAGGTTTTATCATGGAAATCGAATTTATCGAAGAAAAAGAAAATAAATTATTTAACAGAAAAGAAATTAAATTTTATATTGATTACGATGGAGAAGCTACTCCTAAAGTATTAGACATTAAATCTAAATTAGTTGCTTTATTAAACACTAAAAAAGATTTAATTGTAGTAGACAATGTACAACCACATTACGGTGAACCAAAAGCATTAGGTTATGCTAAGGTTTATGGTACTGTTGAAGATTTAGAATACATTGAAGCTAAACATATCATTGCTAAAAATGAAGAACCTGAAGAAGAACCTGAAGAAGAAGGAGAAGAATAGGTGATTTAAATGGTAAGAAAATCTGACTTATACGAAGTAGATGGAGACAAAATTGTAAGAAAAAACCAAATTTGTCCTCGTTGTGGTGAAGGTGTATTCATGGCTGACCATGGTGACAGAGTTGCTTGTGGTAAATGCGGATACACTGAAATGAAAAAATAAGATTAATCAATCTTAATTTCTTTTTTTTATTTATTTTTATTTTTAATTGCTTTTAAGAAGGGATTCTTTTGGATAATATTAGAAATGGTCGTTTTAAAACTGGAATGACTGATGAAGCTGCTATTTATACTTCATCACTTGAAGCTGATATGCTACTTTTCGAAGCAGACATTAAAACTAATTTTGCACACACTTCAATGCTAAAGCATGAAGGAATAATCGATGAAGAAATTGCAGACAATATTTTGTGCGCACTCGATAATCTTAAAGAGGAAGGCTATGATGCATTGGTATTCGACCCTTCCGTTGAAGATGTTCACATGGCAATAGAAAATTATGTGACTTCCAAAATTGGCCCTGAAGCCGGTTTTATGCATACTGCAAAATCACGTAATGACCAGGTTGCATGTGATGTGAGATTAGTTCTTCGTGAAATGATTGAAGAGATTCAAATCGGCATTTTGGAATTTATAGAAGGATTAGTTGAAATGGCTGGAGATCACCTGAATGATGTTTTCATCGGGTTTACACACTTGCAGCATGCTCAACCGATTACAATTGCCCACCATTTGATGGCTCATGCACAGGCACTCAAAAGGGATTATGAACGTTTGGCAGATACATATAAGCGTGTTAACTTGAATCCGTTAGGCTCAGCAGCTATGGCGACCACCAGTTTTCCAATCAACAGGCAGTTGACCACAGACCTGCTCGGATTTGACGCATATCTTGAAAACTCCATGGACGGCGTTTCAGCAAGAGACTTTATTGCAGAAACCGTATTTGATTTGGTGGCATTATCCTCAACATTGGCTAAGATGTGTGAAGAATTGGTATTGTGGAGCACCTATGAATTCGGTGTTATTGAAATGGCGGATGAATATTCATCAACTTCTTCTATTATGCCTCAAAAGAAAAATCCTGATGTGGCCGAGCTTGCAAGGGGAAAAACAAGCATTGCTACCGGTGAGCTAATCACCATTTTAACCATTCTTAAGGCCATTCCATACACATATAATAGGGATTTACAGGAAATCACTCCTCATTTATGGAATGCGGTTAAAGTAACTCAGGACACATTATCCATAGTTACAAAGATGATGCTGTCTGTCGAGTTTAAGGTTGAAAGGTGTGCCGAACTGGCCGGTAAAAACTTTGCAACCGCAACTGACCTTGCAGATATTATGGTTCGTGAAAAACAGATTCCATTCAGGACAGCTCACAAAATTGTTGGAAGAATAGTCAATGAAGCGACAGCCAATGAAATGGCTGAAGAGGACATTTCATCCAAATTCATTGATGAGATTGCTGTTCAATTGGGCTTTGATGAGTTGAACTTGGCCGATGATTTGATCCAAAGGGCTTTGAATCCTGCTGAAAATGTCAGGATTAGAGCAGTTCCTGGCGGTCCGGCTCCTGAAATGGTTCAGATGGCTCGTGACAATATCAAATTGTTCTTAAATGATGAATTTGAAAAACATGGAATTTAATTCCATTTTCACTATTTTTTTTGAAAATAAATTATTTTAGGCATACCTAAAATTTATATACTAATATGTATAAAATATTAATTGCGGATATAATCTTATGGTTATTGAAGCATGATTGGCGAAGAGATATTTATGGAAACTTATTAGATGTTCCTCAATGAATTCGATAAGTAAAGCTCAGCTTCCATTTATATCTTAATCGCATAATCATTACTCATTTTAAAAAAAGTTAGTAATAAATTATTTTTCTTCTTTTAGGGATTCCAGATAATTTTCATGAATTTCCTCGGCAAGTTCGGGGGTTCCTTCTATGATGGGTCCTGTATAATCGCAGTCATAACAAACCCATTGTGACCAATTTTGGGGTATAATCCATTTTACATTTCTAGACCCGCACCTAGGGCATATTTTAAACATCATGATAATTACTATTAGGTAGGTTATTATTAAGTTTATTTATTCGGTTCTGTAAAAACTCCATATTAGGTCTAGGGCTTCACCGGGTTCAAGTGCACCTGAACGTGTTTCCCTGAGAATCCTTTGAATCGAAAATTTTTTCATGTAGGGGAACTTTCTGTGAACCTCGTATAGCAGTGGACATCCGAATCCTTTAAACTCTTTCAGATTATAGTTTCTTATCAATGATTTTATCTCTTGTTTACCCACACTTAAACTTGCTGGAAGGTTCAAGCGATATAATGAATCGTCCTGCAAATTTATGCATTGACTGCCAGTTGCAAGCATATCACCGAATATAATTATGGGGATTTCTTCAGTTTTGGCATATTCATTTACAAGATGTGATGTGTTTTTGGAACATCGTCCGCATGGATGAACCTTGCCAGTAAATGAGTCTTGAACAATGTCTGAGTAGTCACTTTCAATATACTCATGTTCTATATCAAGAGATTCTGTTAATTTCTTGATGTTGTTTTTAAATTGGTTAGGCAGGATGATTGTTCCCGGATCTACCGTAACGGCTTTCGGATTGAAACCTAATTTTTTAGCAAGTATCAATGAGAAACTGCTGTCTACCCCTCCCGAAAGGGCTACTACGGCTTCAACATTATCAGATTCTTCAAATTCGTTTTTATTAAGGTAATTGTCAATGTTGAAACTGTAGACGTTTGACAATTTTGCATCGATTGCTTTTTCCAGGTTTTTCAATCCGGTCAAATTGGAATTTAGATTATGTATTGTTTTTTTAGCCAATTTCAATTTATATTCCTTGTTTAAAAAATCACCATAGGATTCAACATGAATGCTTTCCAAACCGAGTTTTTCCCTTAGTTTGCCAACTACCCATCCGCCTTTGCCTATAATTGCTGATTTATCAGGCCGGTCTTCTGTGATAATCCATAATTCATTGGTCTTTTCGCTGAAATACATTTCCTCAATGAAAATGTTGACTTTATCGTGTCCGATTTCTTCACGGATTTGATTGACTTCGGATAAAATGAATTCTTTAGTGTACATTTAACTCATGTCTCTTGTAACGCTGATGCTTTCCTTTAAGTAGATTTCAGGATTTTCAATAATTTCAAGGGCAATCTTTTCAACGGATTCAAAAGTGGAAACATATCCTTTTGGAGTTTCCCCCTTTTTGGTTATTGCATAATCGTCATCTTCGCCGTAAACCAGATATCCTGACCTTAGGATTGTGTAGTTCAAATCGCTTTCTTCGATTATGTCGGTGGCGTTTCTATTTGGAATCTGTTCTGTTTCATTTTCCAGATTGAATTCGGCACCTTCGCCTTCAAGCTCATTATAGATTCCAACAACGGTCATGTAAATTACTCTTTTTGGTTTTACGTCCACAAGATTGCGAGCGATAACCGCTTGATCAGGACCTGAAACGGCACAATATACCAAATCAACATCTTCCAAAGCATTTTTCAGATCTTTTTTATTGGTTGCATCAATAGTTTTGGTTGTTACTCTAAAGCTGTCCTCATAAATATTTCCTGCAGATTTTGAAATGGCTATAATGTGATAATCAGGATTTGCAAGCAATTTTGCAGCAAACAGTCGTCCAAAGTTTCCGGTTGCACCAAGTATTGCAATATTCATTATATTCACCTTATGATACTTTTGAATTTCAATGTATTAAATATTAAGTAATTTGTTTTACAGAAATATTGGTAGAGGGAATTATATGGAATATCGAAAGTTAGGAAATACTGGTATTGAAGTATCTGAAATTGCGTTTGGGGCGGAATTTCTTGTGGAAAGGCCTTATGAGGATACTGAAGAATTAATCAGAGCCTGTGAGGAAAACGGAATCAACTTTGTTGACTGCTGGATGAGCGACCCCGTTGTGCGTTCACACTTGGGAAGGGCCATTAAGGGCAATCGTGACAATTGGGTTATACAGGGCCATATCGGGTCAACCTGGCAGAACAACCAGTATGTAAGAACACGGGATATGGATAAGGTTATTCCGGCATTTGAAGATTTCATGGAAAGGTTCCAGATTGACACATTGGATTTCGGAATGATTCACTATGTCGACCAGCTGGAGGATTATGATGAGATAATGAACGGTCCTTTCATAGAATATGTCCGCAAGCTAAAAAGCGATGGAGTGATAGACCATATTGGATTAAGCACACACAATCCCGACATTGGTATTCTGGCCGCCAAAAACCCTGAAATAGAACTTCTGATGTTTTCAATCAATCCTGCTTTCGACATGTTCGGGTCAATGGATGATATTGAAGAGTATAGAAAAGAGGATGCATACGATAGGGAATTTTCAAGCATAAATCCTAAAAGGGATGAAATCTATGGATTATGTGAAGAGAATGGAACTGCACTGACTGTAATGAAGGGATTTGCAGGCGGAAACCTATTATCTGATGAAACTTCACCGTTCGGTGTGGCACTGACACCGGTCCAATGCATACACTACTGCCTGGAACAGAAGGGTGTTGACAGCATTTTCGTTGGTGTAAAAACAGTGGATGAATTAATGGAATCATTGAAATATTGTGAAGCAAGCGAATCTGAAAGGGATTACGCCAGCGTTTTAAGAGACGCCCCAAGACATTCATTTGAGGGACAATGCACATACTGCGGTCATTGCGCACCATGCACTTCAGAAATAGACATTGCAATGGTCAATAAACTGTTTGATCTTGCAAAAAATCATAACAAGGTCCCTGCCAGTGTTCAGGAACATTACAATAACCTGAAATATAATGCAACCGACTGCATTGCATGCGGTGACTGCGAACCGAGATGCCCGTTCAATGTCCATATTGTTGATGTGATGCTTGATGCGCACGATTTGTTTGGATTTTAAACAAATCTTTTTTTTCTTTTTTTTCACTAAAATTTATTAGATTATTTCAACATATATTCATATGATTATTATGGCGTATGAAATTAAAAACAAAAAGAATATCTCAACTATCGGCGTGCATGCCGGCCAGGAAGAAGTTGATGAGACCGGTTCAAGGGTAACTCCAATCTATCAAACTACTTCTTACGTGTTTGAATCATCCGAGCAAGCGGCTAATAGATTTGCCCTTAAAGAGGGAGGAAACATTTACACTAGACTTACAAATCCCACAACTGAAGCTTTTGAAAAAAGAATGGCTGCAATCGAAGGGGGAACCGCAGCATATGCAACAGCTTCAGGAATGGCTGCAATCTTTTATGCAATCATTAACCTGACAGGCGTGGGAGACAATATCGTATCTGCGGATAACCTTTATGGCGGAACCTATGAACTTTTTGAAAACACATTGGAGGAATTGGGACGTACAGTAACTTTTGTTGATTCACAATCTCCGGAGCTATTTGAAGAGGCAATCAATGATAAGACAAAAGCTATTTATGTGGAGTCAATCGGAAACCCTAAATTGGACATCCCTGACTTTGACAGATTAGCCGAAATTGCACATTCACACGGAATTCCATTAATTGCAGACAATACTGTTGGAATAGGATCCGTAAGGCCGTTTGACCATGGTGCGGATATCATTGCCAGTTCAGCTACCAAATACATTGGAGGCCACGGTACCACACTTGGAGGAATCATCATTGAAAAAGGGGATTTCGATTGGATGAACGGAAAATTCCCAACATTGTCAGAGCCTGATGACACATATAACGGATTGGTATTTGCCGAAACATTTGAAGGTGCGGCTTTCACAACAAGAATCAGAGCTGTTGTCGGAAGGGATACCGGTGCTGTTCCTTCTCCATTTGGATCATTTTTACTTCTGCAAGGTTTGGAAACTTTGGGACTCAGGATTGAAAGGCATGCTTCAAACGCAATGGCTGTTGCAGAACACCTTGAAGCACATCCAAAAGTTGCATGGGTGACATATTCAGGTCTTGAATCCAGCCCGAACCATGAAGTCGCTAAAAAATATGCTGAGAAGGGTTACGGCGGAATAGTTTCATTTGGCCTTAAAGCAGGCTATGAAGGTGCCTTAAAATTCATAGAAAGTGTCGAACTGCTTTCATTTTTAGCCAATATCGGTGATGCAAAGTCATTGGTGACTCACCCTGCATCAACAACACATTCCCAATTGTCTGAAGAGCAGCAATTGTCCACAGGAGTTACTCCTGACTTAATCAGATTCTCTGTTGGAATTGAAGACATTGAGGATATTTTGGCTGATGTGGATCAGGCTTTAGAAAAAGTTTAATTATTGAGGCATTAATGCCTTCCACTTTAATTAAAAAGAAAAATAAGCGGTGTTGAAGCACTTGTCTTATTTTATTAATTTTTTTGTTAAATCATTATAGTATAAATTTGTATTGCTCTGATTTTTCGGGTGAATCTGTTAAATTAATGGATATTTGTTTATATTTTACATATCATATTATACAGTTTTTAAAATTTTATATAAAAATATCCGGCATGTACAGGATATATTTATGATGATAATGAGTAGTCAAATTATTTAAAAATTTTTTCAAAAAAATTACAAAAATATTTAATGTTTTATACTTTTTTATAGCAAAAATTTATTTCAATGTTTAAAATTTAGTTATTTTTATCAAATTTTATAAATTGAAAATTGTTTAGTAAATTATATATGTATATGTTCATAAAAATTATATTATATTTTTGTGAGGTTTTTACAGTGGGTAATTTAATAGATTGGGCTTTAGAAAAAAATTTCGAAGAATCTCAAATGCAATTGCCAAAAATTGAATTGAGCACTATTAGTTTCACATCTATATTTAAAACCTTACTATTCTCACCTTTGACAACCATCAAAAAGCTAGAATTGAATAGATTTTTCAATAATTTAAAAAAGAGGAGATTTAAAAATGAACATGAAGAAAATATTAGCTTTTGCTTTAGTAATTTTAGCAGTTTTCTGTACTTTGAATGTAGCTAGTGCAGGTTTGTTTGACTTCTTAGGAACTGGATCTCAACCAGCTACCAATGAAACATATACATTTGACGGATTTACTTTAGACTTGCCTTCAAATACTTCTATCGCTAACTTCACATGGAACGGAACAGGTTACACTGTAAACACATTTATTGTAAGCACTCCAGATGATTCCTATACTGTTGAGGTTACAAGAGGTTCAGGAGCTGTAGACTCAGCTCAGGAATATGCAAGTAACTGGATAGATGACGGTGCTGCTCTTGGAGGAACCTACGGAAATTGGACTATAATTAATCTGAATAATGCCACAAGCGGAAATCAAACATATACCGGTTACATTTTAGTTAATCATGATGGTAAAGCTATGTATGAAATCAGAGGTGACAATTTAGACGCTTTGAAAAATATCACTGACACATTTAAAAAAGTATAAACTAATTCAAGGGGTTGTTGATTAATTGTTAACAACCTGTTGATTTTATTTTTTTATCCTCTTCAAAACTTTAACGATAACAAAATAAACTAAATTAGATCATTATAAATTCCAATCAAAATTAATAGATTTTATGAAAAGAAATTATTTATTTTTAAGGGACAAATATAGGGAGCTATTGTTGCCCACACTGTTTATGGTAATGTCTGAAAAGGTAGCTGTGGTTATTGATGTCATCATTATTGGAATCTTTATTGGGGGCAATGAATTATCTGCAATAAGTATAACCTCCCCTTTGCTTTACATTACAGGTATTTTTTATATCCTGTTTGGTCAGGGAGGCAGTTTTGCTGGCTTTAAGGGCAAAATCGGAGTTGGATGAAGAAAAGTCGAATTTTTATTTTACCATTTCAATCATAGGAATAATAATAGTTTCTTTAATTTACATATTGGCAATCTTTGTTTTTGCAGATAATGTATTGCATTTCCTGAATGCTCCTGCAGATATTTATGGCAATGCCAAATCTTATTTATTGACGATACTATTCTTCTTCCCGTTGAATTGTTATATGTTGGTTATTTCATTTTTCCTTCGGTCCGATGGCTATCCAAAACTGCCGTTTTATGCAGTGTTAATATCCAATGTTTCAAATCTGATTTTGGATATTGTATTTTTAAAGGTATTCGGTCTCGGTATTATGGGTGCCGCTTTGTCATCTGTTGTGGGATATCTGATTGGTTCTATTTACATCTCCAAGTATTTCCTTAGCAAAAACCGTAATTTCAAATTCGTTTCAATTGCTAAACTTAAGTTGACAGGCATTGTATTCCCTTAAGGAAATAGCGCTAAACACACCGGAAGTTACCGGAAAAATATTCTTTTCCACCAGAATGGTGGTATATACATATATGTGCTCCACTTATTACGGTGCTGCCGGCCTTTTAGCATATTTGGTATATGATAATTCCGAAACATTTGTTTATATTGTGTTGTCTGCAATCATGAAGACCATGTCTCCAATCGTGACTGTGTTTTATAAGGAGATGGACTATAAGGCAGTAAGGTTCATTATGAAAATTTCAACAAAACATCTTTTAATGACTTGCATACCAGTCAGCATTCTTTTCTTTGTTTATCCTGAACTGCTGATTAACTTATTCAATATTACTAATCCGGATTATATTCAAATAATCTCTTTTGCAATACGAGTGACATCATTCGGTTTGATTGGCCGATGCGTGACTTATCTGATGGCTAATTATACTCAGGCTATTGGATTTAATAGAATTTCATTCACACTTACATTTTTAGAGGAGTTTGCACTTGCCATTCATCCGTATTGATATTAACTTATCTCTTTGGAGGATCAGGTATTTGGTTTGCAATCCTAATATCTGAATCAGTGCCTGTTGCGGTTTATTTATATTATGCTATTCGCTTCAGAAGAAATCGGGGAGATGAAATCCGTTCCCTTTTCATGCTTCAGGACTCCAATTTAGTGGTTTTCACATATTTCAATGAGAATTATGGATATTCAAATGACCCCATTGACCTTGAAGAAATTTTCGGTCAGTATTCACAGATTGTTGCAGCATCAATTAGGGACACATGTGAAACCATTTTTGAGCATGACCCAGAATTACATGAAGTGGACATCACTGTACGTTTAATAAATGAAATGGCAGTGGTTCAATTCCTTAATGAGGGGGAGTTATATAATCCATTCAGTAATGAAAAATTACTCAACTCTTCAAGTATCAAATATTTAAAAGACCTTAATTGTAAATTTGAATATACTAGTGTTTTAGGATTCAATAAATCATATATCCAATATAATCGTTAGTCCTCTTTCATTTCACATGTTAAAATTTCAATGAATATTAAAGAGTTTCTCCAACGCACTGTTAAATAAAAATCTTTTTATATTTCATCGTGTTAATTAATAGCATTCAATAGTTTTTGCCGGTGATATCATGAATGATAGCGCACAAGATTTTGAAGAAATAAAGGTTAACAAAAGAAGCACAGACAGATTGTATTTCGAAACTCCAATTATCCAGTCAATCTATAACAGAATTGAATTTTTAAAAAAGGAGCAGGAATCCCTTTTGGAAGAGCTTGACTCAACAGAACTGAAACAGAAAATGGATAGTTTCGATATTGAAAGATTGGGTGAGGAATCAATCAACAGGGTCTATGATGCAGTGGATGATGCATCTAAAATTAAGGATAATATCATTGACAGTCTTGAATTGCCGGATTTTGTTAAGGATTACTCAAATAATATGAAATTTGCCTTAAACAGGGATCAGGATTATGTAAGAAAGGCAAAAAGAAAATTAAAGGCAGATGACTATCTGTCAAATGTCAGAATTGTTGAACTTTGCGATAAGGCTATTGAAGTAAACTATAGGAATTGGGAAGCATATTACATTAAGGGAATCGCGTTAATCAATTTGGATAAATATGATGATGCGATTGAAGAGCTTACCAAGTCTCTAGCCTTAAATGAGGGCAATGTTGACGCCATAATGTATATTGCATTTGCACACATGTTTAAAATGGAATACGCCAATGCGATTGCTTTGTTTGATCATGTTTTGGAAATCGATAAAAATTCATTTGACGCTTTAAAGGGAAAGGCACTCACATATTACTATTGGAAAAAATATGGTGAAGCAGTTTTGTTTTTCAAAAAAGCCAGTTCAATTAAATCTTTGGATGAAAAATCAAAAGAAATTTGGGACATCTGTTTAGAAAAGTCATAATCATATTTGATGTTGTTTAATACTGTGTGTAAAATATTATACATTGAATAATTATTAAGAATTTATCTCTTAAACTGAATATCTTTTATTAAAGCATGCTATTAATTGTATATTTTCAATAAAATTCAATAAATATAAAAACATCAAATTACATAGTAAGATTACAAAATATATTTGGTGAAAAAATGGCAAAAAACGCAATAATTACTGGTGGATCCAGAGGAATAGGTAAAGCTATGGCTTTAAAACTTGGTGAACTTGGATACAATGTAGCAATCAACTACAGAAGCGACTCATCCAAACAATTAACCGAAGATTTAATCGAAGAAATTAAATCCGAATACGGTGTAGAAGCTATTGCTGTACAAGCTGATGTAAGTAAATTTGAAGACTGTAAAAAATTAGTCGAAGCTACTGTTGAAGCATTCGGTGAAGAAATTGACGCATTGGTAAACAATGCAGGTATTACCAACAACTCAAACTTCATTGATTTGCAACCTGAACAATATGAGGCTGTAATAAACACCAACCTCGTAAGTATGATGCACATGTGCCACTTAGCTCTCCCTTACATGGTAGACCGTGACACTGCAATCGTATGTACTGCATCCGTAGGTGGATTGACCGGAGTAATCAACCAAGCTGACTACTGTGCTGCTAAAACTGGTGTAATCGGATTATGCCGTGCACTCGCTTTAGAATTCGCACCAAGAAAAGTAAGAGTTAATTCAATTGCACCTGGTATGATTATGACTGACATGTTACGTGGTGTCAACCAGGATGAATTAAATGCGCTTGCTGCAACAATCCCTCTCGGACACATTGGAGAAGTGGAAGAAATCGCTGGCGCTTTAGAATACATCTTAACTGCAAATTACTTAACTGGACAAGTAATTTCACCTAACGGTGGATTTGTATTACAATAAGGTTATTTTTAACCTTATTCCATTTCTTTTTTTTTAAATAATCATTTTTTTCTGATTTTGAATGATAATGTTTATATGCAATAAAATCTAAAGGTACCTTTAGAAAATTAACTTTTAAGAAGTTTGCATTCAACATATCAAAAGCAGGAAAAATCATGAATTTATCTAAAACACTAAAAACTATTATAAAATTACTCAAACCATTAAAAAAGAATATAATTTCGCTTTTTCTCATTGTTGCATTCTTGTTGATTGATGTTTACTGTAACTTGACCCTGCCGGCATATACTGCAGATATTGTTGATGTCGGTATACGAAACACTGATTTCAGCTACATAATAAATGTTGGAACCATGATGATGGCCATGGTTTTGGTTGGTGTCTTGGCTACAATAGGACTTTCATACTTCTCAAGCAAGGTATCTGCGGCATATGGGAGAGACTTAAGGAAGATAAGTTACGAAAAGATTTTGAAATTTTCAAATTTTGAATTGAATAAGATATCAAGAGCATCCCTTATCACACGTAATACCAACGATGTATATCAGATACAGATCTTTTTGGGATTATTTTTCACAACAATACTGTTTTCACCGATATTGGGTATTGGAAGTATAATTAAAGCGATGGAACTCGGAACCAATCTTTTATGGATTATTGCAGTTACATTTGCAGCTGTAAGCATACCTTTTATCCTGATATTCATAAAAACAGTGCCATACTTTAAAGTAATGCAGGAATTGACAGACAAGATTAATCAAACCTCCAGAGAAATATTGATTGGTATGCCTGTTATTAAGGCATTCGTAAGGCAAAACTATGAAGAAAAACGCTTTGAAAAGACCAATGAAGAATTCCGATCAGTAAACTTGAATGTTTTCAGAGTCCTTTTAATATTATTGCCTGCAATGACCCTGATTTTAAATTTAATGATTGTCCTTATTCTCTACTTTGGCGCATATGATGCAATCAGAGGAGAAATATTGACAGGAACAATCATAGCATTCATCCAATATGCTACACAAATAGTGATGGCATTTTTAATGATGGGAGGATTCTTGGTAATGATTCCAAGGATTTTAGTGTCTGGAAGGCGTGTTGCTGAAGTGATAAACATGGAAATTTCAATCAGCGACGGGCCAATAGACAAGATTGATGATAATCCTATTATAGAATTTAAAAATGTTACATATAGTTTTCCAGGAAGTGAAAAGGAAATATTGAAGGATATTAATTTTAAATTGGAAAAAGGAAAAACCACAGCAATTATCGGAGGAACCGGAAGCGGAAAGTCTACAATTCTTAATCTGATTCCCCGCCTTCAGGATGTAAGTGACGGGGAAATTCTTGTAAATGGTAAAAATATCAAGGAATATAAGTTATCTGTCCTTAGGGATAGAATCTCCTATGCTCCTCAAAAGGCTATTCTTTTTGAAGGGACAATAAGGTCAAATATGCTGATAGGCAAAGAGGATGCAAGCGATGAGGAGATTGAAAAGGCATTGAAAATGGCGGAAGTGGACTTTATAGAAAGTCTTGATGATGCGGTTTCACAGGGTGCATCTAATTTCTCAGGAGGACAGAAGCAGCGCCTTCAGCTGGCAAGGTCAGTAATAGCTGAACGTGACTTTTACCTGTTTGATGACTGTTTTTCCGCATTGGATATGAATACTGAAGCGAAAGTGAAAGAAAACATTAAAAATCTAAAGGAAAACTCATCAATGCTCATTGTCTCACAGAGGATTTCAACAATCATGGATGCCGATGAGATAATTGTGCTTGATGAAGGTGAGATTATAGATAAAGGCAGTCATGATTACTTGAATGAAAATTGTGGTGTTTATAGTGAAATTGTAGCCTCTCAAATAGAGCAGTCCAAAGAGATGCTGTATGATGATGAGGAATCATCCAATTTTATTATAGATACAAGTATTATTAAGAAAACTACAGGGGGCAAATGATATGGCAAGAAAACCGAGAAGAGCGCCTCCTGAAAAGCCGGCAAATACCAAAAAATCCATAAAAAACATTTTAAGTCTTTTAATGGGATATAAATTAAAGTTAAGTTTGACAGTTATTTGTGGCGTCATATCAACAGTATTTTCAGTAATCAGTCCTCTTCTGATAGGATTTGCCACAACTGCAATATTTGACGGCATAAACTCAGGAAACATGAACATAGAATACATTCTCAATCTGCTTGTCATAGTCGTAATCTTGTATGTTGTAAGTTCAGTTTTCTCATATCTTCAAAGCTATCTCCTTTTAGACATTACAACCGACATAAGCTATAATCTAAGAAGGGATTTAATCGAAAAGATAACTCATCTGTCAATGGGGGACATGGATAGGAATACAAGGGGAGATATCTTATCAAGAATTACCAATGATGTTGATTCCCTGCAGTCAGGTATCGTTCAGACATTCAACCAGTTTTTGACAGGTGTCGTCACTATAATAGGTGTTACAGTAATGATGCTGTCCATTAATCTATGGATGACACTCACTGTAATAGTGCTCGTTCCGATTGCATTTTTCATTATAATTAAGGTAACCAAATTCTCACAGAACTATTATCTAAAGCAATTGGAATACAGGGGAAGGCTCAACGGACAGATTGAAGAGTCTTTCACCGGTCATGAAATCATACGTTCATTCAACCAGGAAGAAGAATCCATGAATGTCTTTGAAGAGGAAAATGAAAACTGGTATGATCAGGAATGGAAATCCAAATTCTTTTCAAGCTTATCAGGTCCTTTGGTGCACTTCATTTCCAATCTTCAATATGTTATAATATCAGTTCTTGGGGCCGTTCTAGTACTTCAAAATGCAATAAGCGTTGGGGATATTTTGGCATTTATACAATACTCCAAAAATTTCACAACACCAATCGAGCAGATAACAAGAATTATGAACTTGGTACAGACTGCAATGGCTGCAAGCGAGAGGATATTCGACTTTTTGGAAATTGGTGTTGAAGAAAACCCATATGAAGAGAAAATCGAGGAAATCACAGATGAAATCAGTTTTGAAAATGTCAGCTTCGGATATGATGAAGACGAACTGATCATTAAGGATTTGTCATTCAAGGTCAAAAAAGGAGAAAAGATAGCTATTGTGGGTGAAACCGGAGCGGGCAAGACAACTATCGTAAAACTGCTCATGAGATTCTATGATTTAAACGGCGGTGAAATAAAGATTGATGGTGTAAACATCAACAGATACGACAAGCACAGCATCAGGTCTCTTATAGGTATGGTGCTTCAGGATTCATGGCTTTTCAATGACACTATATTCAACAATATCCGCTATGGAAAACTGGATGCCACTGAAGAAGAAGTCATTGCAGCTTCAAAAGAGGCCCATGCGGATCATTTCATAATGCAGAGCGCTGAAGGATATGAAATGATGCTGAATGAGGATGTTGACAATATTTCCCATGGCCAAAAGCAGCTTTTGACAATTGCAAGAACCATTCTTTCAAACAAACAGATACTGATTCTGGATGAAGCTACCTCATCAGTGGATACAAGAACAGAAAAGCTTATCCAAAGAGCAATGGACAGGCTGATGAAAAACAGGACAAGCTTCATCATAGCACATAGGCTTTCAACTGTAAGGGATGCAGACAAGATTCTTGTAATAGAAGACGGCCATATTATTGAGCAGGGAACACATGAAGAATTGCTGGAACAGAAAGGATATTACTATAATACCCTGAATGCTCAAAAAGGGAGGATTGCATATGAAGACTGATGAGATAAACAATCGGTTATTGTTCTACCAGTTCTCCATGATAAATGAAATTTTGGACCAAAGAAATAAGAAGCAAAATCCTGAAATGAAAAGCATTACTAAGGGTCAGGGAAGATTGATTCTTCTTTTAAAGCGAAAGGATAAGATATCTACCAAGGTATTGTCTGAAATTCTGAATATCAGTGTCAGTTCACTTAATGAAACCCTGAACAAATTGGAACAGAAGAACCTCATTAAAAAAGTCCCGTCACAAATGGACAAAAGAGTCCTGCTAATCGAGCTGACTGAAGAAGGAAGAAACATCAAATTTGAAGAGCCAGGGGATATTGACATTTTCGACTCTTTAAGCGAAGAAGAAAAAGAGAATCTGAACGATTACCTGAATCGCCTGATATTGGAGATTCACAATAAGTTCAAGGAAGAGGATCCCGAAAAGTACGAAAAGATTATCAAAAATAGGCAGGAAATCTTTGAAAAATACTTTAAAAATGATAATCATTATGAAGAATGGATAAGATTGATGACCTGCAAATAAAAAATAGAAAAAGCCAGTTGGAATCATTTCCAACCGGGGAATATCTTTAATGGAATTCAGGATTCATCAAACTTTTTTAGGAAATCTGTCTGGAGAACACTGTTATCGCTTATCTCTTCCAGCTTCAGGAATAATTTCCAAGGCATTGATAAATTCAAATAGTCATTTGGAATAAAGTGTTTCATTTTGCTTCTTCCTGCAAAGTCAATCGGGCCTAAAACAGGTTTAGGGTCATCGCTTTCTTCTTGCTCAAATACAAAATTGCCCATAGCCTGACAAGCTGAAGCCTGAGGAGTCAATATGTATGAGTCCTTAGTTCTGAATGATGAATTGATTTGTATCAGCGCGGTTAACTCGATTGGATTAACTGTAAAAATAACTGATTTTGGTATTTCCCCATCTTCCAGGTTTTCAATTCCTTTAAAGATTACATAATCTTCACTATCGTAGATTGGCCTATTTTGAATATTGGTTTTTGCAGTTTCAAAGTCGCAATATATTCTCTCACCATGTCTAAACATTTCACGTGTCGGTTTGGCAAAGTTTTCCAGTCTTTTCAGGTATGCCTCTTTATCCGGAGCGGAATCGACACCTAATGAAAGAAATGATGCCTGAAAGTTTACAGCATCCTCATTGGCAAGACCGGTTCCCCAGCCAAAACCTGAAGAAATCCCTCCACAGGTAATGTTTTCACGGCCAAAGCATGTTGTTTTTCTTTTTGCAATTGTCTGTGCAATAAAACTCATTACACATCCGCCTTTACCTTCTTTAGGACCTATTGCATATTCGGGTTTAGTGTCACTTTTCAGCAATGCGATTGGCGGAAATCTCATGTTCAGTCCTTGTGATATTTTGCTTTGCATAATAACTACCTCGTTAATGATAGTTTATATGTGGTCAGTATATATTGGTTTTGAAATGATTCCTGTTTTTTATGAGATGTCTCATTTAGTAATATTTTTGATTAATATTTTTTAACTTCCGAACAAAATCTTAAATATTAAGGAAGGCATTTGCATATTTGGTGCAATGTTTTTTTTCTAGCGGATATTCATCATCTAAACCATAAGCCTTGAGGTCGATGATGTTTAAAGATTCTTATGGAAAGATTTATATTGCCATAAATTAATATAACAATTGTTAATTTTTCTGGTACGTCAAATTCATAAGGAGACTAGTCATTTGATGTTTTTTTATTAACTTGAGTATATTCCATCTAAAAAGCCCGCTGTGGAGGAACTGCAGCTATTGGTGCACTGTTTGGTGATAACTTAAAAAACAGAATAATTAATTGTTTTAAGTGATATTATGAGTTTTAATTTAAAATTTAAGGATATTGATGAAATTAGAGAACTAAAAAGTGAAGATTATACCATAAATGATTTGTTGAATGAGTTGGATTTATCCGCTCAAACCATTGTTGCGAAACAGAATGGGGAACTGACCCTTGAAGAAAGCGTAATAAATGACGGTGACGAGATAAAATTGGTTCAGATTATTTATGGAGGATAATTTTTCACTGATTAAGAATAGGGAGTGGTTTCATGTCAGATGAAAATGAAAAAAGGGTTTATAATCTGCTTATAACCAGAGGTATTGATCCGGATGACCAATATGGCTTTTATAAGGAGAGAATTGATAGTCAAAGCGATTTCTTATATAATGAATATAATACACAAGACAATGATTTAACTGATGACCTGTTTAATGAGGTTGATGTGACAGTATTATTGTTTGGACTGTATCACAACAATCAGGAGCTATTTGAGGAATTGATTGCCAAATCCAACCAATTTAATGTTCCTATACTTTTAATTCGCTTTTTCGGTATGGAATATATATTAAAAGAATTGGAGGAAAGATCCGATGCGGTAGTTGGATGGAATCCCCATTGTATTGTGGATGCAATCGAAACTCTTGTAGATGGTGAAAATTGGGTAAAACCATGTGATTTGGGCGAAGAGCCTTAGTTTCGCTCAACTGTCATATCACCAAAAAAATAGCTGTTAAAAATAATTTTATATTAGAAAAATGGAGAAACAGGTATTTAAATCATACCTGTCAGGAATAAGGTTATATTTGAAATTGTTGCAGAACCGAGATATGTTCCGGTAATTACGATTAAAGCAACGATGACTCCTTTCCAGCCGATTCTCTTGAACTCTTCCCAATCTTTACCGATTGCAATACCAACATAACCGAGGAATGCTGTACATATTGTAGTTAGCTCGACTTGAGAAACATAATGGGCTAAAAAATCAGCGGTTGGAGCGCCGGGAATAGCTGCCAACAAACCGATTATACTGATAAAGACGATTGATGGAATATGGACAGGGAAAATCCTTTCAAGGGACATGCCTATAATGGTAATTAGTGAAATGATAAGCATCGCAATAAATGCACCAACAAAGGAAGCGTTATAACCAACGACACTTCCAACGGCTACAATGATTGAAAATCCAAATAGCAATGCGCCCCATCTTTTAAGTTTGCCGAAACTTAATTTATCTGAAGAATCATCATCTTCATCCATATCATCAGGAACATACCCGTCATCATCAATGTGAGCATTGCCTTTACCTAAAATTGGGGATAGCCATTTATAGAGCTTTTCTGCAAGCGGCAGGGAAATGAAGATACACATGTAAATTCCCAAACAGAATGAAAGGATATTACTGCATCCTGCAAATGCTTCCAGTTGGGTAGCCATGGCAGGGTTCATATGCACTAACGGAACCAATGCAGCAGCATTCATACTTGCACTTCCTATACCTGATGCCATTGCAAAGGCATACGGATGGTATGGTATGAGCGAAACACATATGCTTGATAAGAAACTGATATATGGGGTACCGATAATTGATCCTATTACAAAAATAGCTAAAACTCCACGCGCCTCGGGAGAGTTAAAACCGTATTTGTCAATGATGATTCCAAGGTTAGGTTCACGACAAATGGAACTCGCCATACCTATAACTTCTCTTCTAAAACCTAAAAGCAAAGCGACAGGCAATGCTATAAGGGTACCTAAATCACCAAAAAGCTGCAAGACCAAAGCGGGACCTACTTGAAAAATAATGCCGATTGATTGTCCGCTTGAAATAGCTAATTTACAAATCAAAACACCTATAAGCAGAACCATAACCCCTTCGGCCACTTTTGCCTGCTCCTCATCTATGTATTTAAAGGGTTTTGCCAAGTAAAGGGCCAATCCCATAACTAAGGAATAGATTAACGGCAATAATAGAAAGCTGATTGTGTCTGTTATTTTGATTTCTATAACTCCAATGGACATTGAAATAATAACCAAAATCAATACAACAACTGTTAAATTATACTCTCTCCATGGAGGTCTTCTTTTAATTGCCCTATCCGCTCTTCGCCTATATCTGTGCTGCTTAAATCTGCGCTGTTTTCGCATGTGCTTTTTTTCCAACTCTTGTTTGTGCATATGCTTTGAAAAATCGTCAGAAATAAAATCCCTCCTGAAGTCTTGAACAATAGGGCATCAAAACATTCGTTTCACCACCCAAAGCAGCGGTTTTTGCATACTTTGAATGGATTGTTCGAAAAATGTTACTTTTTTGTTTACCTATAATTAAAATTCTATTTGGTGTCATATAAAAATATAACCACTTTTCTTTAACCAATTTTTCTTATAAGTTTATATTAAAATCATTTCTTGAAGGATTTTACATATATTTGACCTTGATTTCATTGTGAGGGATTGTTCTTTTAAAAGTCTTTTTAGGATATCCGATTATGAATGAGGAGTACATGTGCTTTTTCTTGTCTATCTGCGGGAAAAATTCCATTAGTTTGTCATGGTCTATTTCGTCGGCTTTCAAAATGAAGAGTGAATAGAATCCTCCAAGCCCCAATGAATATGCCAAAAGTTCCATACGGGTATTTGCAATGACCGCACTTGTCTTGTCTGTTGAAAATGTCAGAATTAACTGCTTGCCCTGCCATAGTAGGGGATGATACTTTCTTGTTGACGGGTCTTTCAGATACTCTCCAAGCTGTTTAATTCTGAAAAACTCTTCCTCTTCAACTTTGATTATGTCATAGACGTGTTTCATGAAGTCATTCAGTCTTTTGTCCAGAACTACAAACTCCACATCCTGTTCGTTTTGGGCTGTTGGGGAGTAGTATGCACCTTCAAACAATTTGTCAAAAGTGAACTTGTCTATCTTTTTATTCTTAAACCAGCGTACTGATCGCCTTCGTTTTAGGAAGTTCAAAAGGTCATGATAGTTTAAAGGCGTGTCCTTGGCGTTGTATTCGACGATTCTGTCTTCATGTCCCTTAAAGATTTTAAGGGTTAGCGCACCTGTCGGACAGATTGCCATGCAGTGTCCGCATTCAAAACAGTTGCTTCCCGTTTCAAAGGCCACTTCATCTATTTCTATATTGTCTCTGATACACACGGATTTGCACTGGCCGCATCCGATGCACTTGTCTTCATAAATCATCAGCTTCATTTAAACCAAAACTCCATCTTTGTATAATATATATTTTACATTTTATATTATATGTTTATTCTTTTAATTATTTATTGACATTTAATTAAACTATCACTGGCTTTGATTGCAATTAGCATCAATATCATATACATTTATGGCTATGGCTGCGGGATTTAATGTGTTTGCGATATGCGGCGTTTTTGTGAAAAGTATTTAAACTTTAAATTCATTAATTAATTAAAGACAAAACGTGAGGTGAAAAATGAGATTATGGAACCCTGCAGCATTTTTTATCAGCCTGATGATGAGTATGATTATGGCAGTAATCTTTGGAATGATAGTTCCATATTTTATAGGATTGCCGGGTCTTGAACCTGATTTGTGCCTGTATATGTGGCCTTTAAGGTGGGTGACTGCATATCTGCTGATTAACATTGTCATCTATCCGATAGGATTCGGACTTGCAAAAAGGGTTTTCGGATTTGATCCGATGGCCCAATAAGGTTTTTTAAAATCTTTTTGATTATCTTTCTATAATGTTATGGAATGGGTGCTGTCATGATTTTTATATGAGTTTTCAGTATCCATTTTCATAATATTTTAATTGAACAATTTTTAAAATATCTATTTATTGCATTGTATATTTTTTAAATATTTTTTTATATCTGAAAATCATTAAAAATTATTCAAAAAACTGAAACATTTAAATACTACTTCTGATAATCTTTAATAGGAATTTAAAAGAGGTGAAAAAAAATGCGTAAGATTACTATACTAGTATTAGCTTTAATCCTCGTTGGCATGTTAATACCAGCAGGATTCTCAACTGATTCCAATGTCGTAATAACTTATGGGGAGACAACCTATTCAAATTCAAACTACAAATCATTCGTAGATTCATTCTTTGCTGGTCAAGCACATGTGAATCTTGTTGATGTGAACTCAAAAGTAATCACTGCCGATCAAGTGAATAAAATTTCAAGCGGCATAACAGGTAAAAATTATAATTCAAATCAAATATTGTCCTCAGCGCTTGTTGACTTGAATGATAATGCGGATTTGAAAGTCAGTGTAGACAAATCCAAAATCACTACAATAACAGGTGACATGTACCTTTCAGCATTAAAATCAGCTGGAATTACAAAAGGACATGTATATGTAACAAGTCCTGTAGAAGCAACCGGTGAATCCGCTCTTGCAGGAATAATGAACTCTTATGAAGTGGTAACTGATGTTGAAATTCCTGAAAGTGTAAAACAGGCTGCAAATGATGAAATTTACACAGAAGCTGAAATAGTAAACAATTCAGATGTAAGCGCTGATGAATTGGCACACTTGGTGGATCAAGTGAAAGATGAAGTATCAAGCGACAATGTTACAGACCACGACACAATCGTGAATATAATCAACAATTACGTTCAAAACAACAACATTAACATAACAAACAATGATATAGAAAACTTGGCTGATTCAATTGAGCAAGTTCAAAACGTGCAAGGTGATGTGAACTACTACAAAACTCAGGTAAATGACTTTTTAGGAAATAACACATCTGGTGGATTTTCATTAGATGGATTATTAGACTGGATTAAATCCATTGTTAATGGGATTTAATTCCCATTTTCTTTTTTTTTAAAATTTTTTCATAACCTTTTTATTAATTTAGCAATAAATTATTAACAAGGTGTTTTGAATGTCTGTTAGAAAATGTCCAAATTGTGGAAATGAAATAGGCGATAAAGACGTTGACTTTTGTACGGAATGCGGATACAGCTTATCAAGAAATGTTGTTTTAAAAGACAAGAATTCAAATGGATTTTTTGATGATGTAATTGATAAGACAAGTTTTTCAATAATAATATTTGCATTTGTCGTATTTGGAATATTTTTGTTCATCGGATCCTATGTCTGGGGATCATTCATGGCTTTGGGTTCAATTGATTTTGTGACATACTTCATATTGACAGTTGTATTTGCAGTATTTTTCGCAGGAATTTTTATAGGGTACTTCGGATGCAGGGACAAGTCTTATGTTATTCCAAATTTCTGGCTGTTTTTAGCTAGTATATATGCTGTTGTTTTAACAATATTTGGATTGGTATTCAGTTTTGTATTTGGATCATGGTCACTTTTTGCTGGTGCTTTGGGTAGTGGCGCACCAGCTTCTTCCGAGCCATTGGCTCCAAGCGTTGCTTCATCAAGTGCTGCTTCATCAAGCGCATATGGCTCAACAGTTCCAAGCATTGATTCCTCTTTATTTTTAAGTTTGATTCTTAAAATAATCATGTTCATCCTTGCGGTTCCGGTAGCAGTTTATTTCGGTGTTTATTTAGGATACTTTTTAAAGGAGAATATTTAATATTCTTTTTCTTTTTTTTAATCAATTCACTAGTTTTTCATCAGAATGCCAATCAATCAACCATCTAATATATATACTAATTAGGAACATAACTTAAATCATTAATAAATGTGGGTTTGATAATATGGTTAGGTTTTCACAATCTCTTGGAGACAGGCAATCAAATAATAGAAAAGAACCTTATGAGCAAATTAATACTTATCAATATGATAGGCAGCCTCGTGTAGACAGGATGTATAGCCAGCCTCCAAGACAGGTTTATCAAGCAAAACCGGCTTATCAGAATGATGATTTCTACAGGCAATTCCAGGATAATGACCCGACTGAAATCGTTTATGAAAGGCCAGCTATTGAAAGAGAATCTATCCAGCCTGATTATTCAAAACCAGAATTGCAATTCCCTGCTGACCAGAACATCCAGTTCGGTGTTGAATATGCTCCGAACTCAAAGCCGCCTGTAATCGGTAGCAATTACACCATCAGATCAAATTCAATCATTTATAATGATGTTGTAATCGGTGATAATTTCAGAACCGGGCACAATGTGGTCATAAGAGAAAATACCAACATAGGAGATGATGTTCTAATCGGAACAAACACCGTTATTGAAGGGGATGTCATTATTGGAAATGATGTCAGCATCCAGTCCAATGTATATATTCCGACCAATTCTGTAATTGAAGATAACGTATTTATCGGACCTTGCGCTTGTTTTACCAATGACAAATATCCTGTAAGGATTAATTATGAACTTCAAGGACCTAAAATCAGACGTGGTGCATCTATCGGTGGTAACACTACATTCCTGTCCAATGTGGAAATAGGTGAAGGGTCAATAGTTGCGGCAGGAGCTATTGTTATTCATTCCGTTCCGCCATTTTATCTGGCCATCGGAACCCCTGCACGTATCAAACCGCTTCCTGATCACTTGAAAGTTCCGAATAGGTTTTAATTAGGAGATAATATGGCTATATATAAATGCAAAATCTGCGGATATACTTTTGATGAAGATGACATTGAAGAAGGATTAAACATTCCTCAGGGAACCAAATTTGAGGATTTGCCTGCTTCTTTCAAATGCCCTAAATGCAGAATGCCGAAGGCAATGTTTGAAAAAATTTAAATAATTTTATATATTGTAAAATGTAAAATAATATTAATTAAATTATATAATTTAATACAACTTTTAAGGAGATTGTTAAAAATGGCAAAATTTAAATGTAAACTTTGCGGATACACAACTGAAGAATTTGAAGAACTCCCAGAAGACTTTAAATGTCCTATGTGCGGCGCAACCGCTGACATGTTTGAAAAAGTAGAATAGGTGTTTTTAATGGCTTATGTTTGTAAAGTCTGTGGATTTGTTTTAGACGAAGACGAATTACCAGAAGATTACACCTGTCCTGTATGCGGTGTACCTGCTGCAAATTTTGAAGAACAATAAGTTCTTCATTTATTTATTTTTCCAAAAATTGCTTATTTTTAAAATTTACACTTATTTTTCCGGAATATTTCTCGAATATTTTCATGATGTCCCTGTTGTCCTTTGACACGACATCATAACTGACCTTATCCGTATAATCCTTATCGATGACTTCAAGATTATTGTTTCTAACTTCTGAGTCAGCTATTTTAATGTTGGAGTATTCAAAAAGAAGATTATATACGTCATATTCCTCAATTTCAAGTATTTCCGCTTCGCCTATGGCTTCCATTACTGACTTTGAATATGCGCGCACAAGTCCTCCGGCACCCAGTTTGATTCCTCCGAAGTATCTTGTAACAATTGCAGTCACATTGTGAAGCTCGTTTTTCCTTAAAACATTGATCATAGGTTTTCCCGCTGTTCCGCCAGGTTCTCCGTCATCGTCAAAGCCTTCCCCGTCACTCACGATATATGCAGTGCAGTTGTGTGTTGCATCTGCGTATTGTTTGTTTATCTTTTGAATGATTTCCTTTGATTCTGCCTTTGTCCTTGTTGGGAACAGTGAACAGATGAACTGGGATTTTTTAACGTTTATTTCGATTTGTATTGCTTCTTTAATAGTTTTCATTTTAACCATATCTTTTTATATAACATTGAACATATTATTGTTAATTAATTTTGCAAGGTGGTAATATTGACAAGTAAATCTGCTACAGTTTTAGTAATATTTGTAGTGGCTATTGTAGCCTTTTGTTTAGCCAGTTGCTTTGCAGCTATGACAGGACCAATATCAATACCTATTGGTTTCGATTCAGGAAATACATCAAATAATGTTTCACCTGTTTCAGTTGATAATAGCTATGATGACTCTGATTATCAAAGTTATAATGATTACAGTGAAAGTTCATACTCAGATTCTCAGGTAGAGACTACTGTTGACCATGATACTCCAAGTGGAAGTGAGGATGGTGGTTCACAGGGTCAGGGTTCTGGAAATGTAACTGACCATGGATAATTAACTTTCCTATTTTTTTTAAAAATCCAATAGCTTTTCAACATCCAATATTACGGAGTTAATAGCTAGATTGAAGAGTCGTTCTCCGTACTCTTCATCCACATAAACACCGTTTTCTTCAATGTCTATTGCACCTTCTTCAATGTTCGGGTCATCACGGCGTGCCTGTGTAAATCCATATAGGCCAACTTCCTCATATTCATTGACATTGGCTTGATTTTCAACTTCTTTTTCATTGATGATGCCGAGAACCTTTGCCATGGACAGTTCGCCACTGCCTCCATGAGGTCCTTCTGATGAGATTACCTTATTGTTGAATATTATTGCCATGTCGGTTGCATCCTCAATGTCCCATAACTCTGCCATAAGCGGGATGTTGCCTCCATGTGCATTTACGATAACTGCCTTTTCAATATCCAGGAATTTTTTGGCGCTGTTTAAAGTATTTATAACGTTTTCTTTTAGTGTATCGAGGGAAACATGTATGCCATGGTCTATTGTATCCAATTCGTATGCTGGAAATATTATTCCCAAAAATTTAGCCCCTGTCTTAAGGGAGGACTGGAATGCAATATGAGCTCCTATCTTTGCATCTGTGTCGATTGGAAGTGCAGGGCCATGGTTTTCAAGGTGTGATCCGAGCGCTATTATGCCGATTTTGTGAACTCCTGGGTCATGTACGTTGCCTGCTCTGTATCTTAACTCAGCCATATCATCACCTACAGTTCAAAGTTCCAGATATCGTCACCGACATAATGTTTGGTTTCAACAGCTTTTCCGGAATCGTTTGCAACCATTTCCTCTCCGCTAATTAAGCTCACTCCAATGGCCAACGGTTTTCCATGGGTTTCGTCTATGATTAAGACTATATCTCCAGGTTCAACACCTTCGGATGTGGCTACAATTCCCGGACTCATTATGTCCGCGCCATTGCTTACGAATCTTATGGCTCCCATATCCACGGTCACGGTTTTTGCATCGATTTCATTTGCAAGTGCGGCTTTCAGGGTTGGGAAAGGTTTTTCATCAATTAAAATAATATATGGTTCGCCGTCCACTAGGATAAATGAATTAGGTTCCGCTTCAAGTATTTCCACGTTCTTTTTGCCTTGAAGTAAGTCACCGTATTCGCCTAATTCAGCTTTTATTTCTTTTATTTTCTTTT
The DNA here is from genome assembly GCF_015062985.1 of Methanobrevibacter sp. Taxonomy (GTDB): domain Archaea; phylum Methanobacteriota; class Methanobacteria; order Methanobacteriales; family Methanobacteriaceae; genus Methanocatella. The sequence goes on from NZ_SUTI01000008.1 coordinate 32,099, forward strand.
TTTTCAAGAAATTTCTTTTTTTAACTTTTATAGCCATGTCAATCCCGATATTTTTTTTAATTAATTATATTTTGTATTTAAAACTAATAAATCTATTTGTTTAATTGCCTTATCTTGCCGATTGAATATTTGCTGTTTCTTGAAAAGACATATCTGCAATCGATATTTTCACCGAAATCGGCCATTATCAGGGGAGGATCTTTCACGGCATATTTCAGGATTGTGCTTGCATTGTTGTCGCTCAGGCGCATTATCGAGAAGTTGATTATTTCAAGTTCCTTCTGGCTGAAGCTGAAGGTCGGAATTATTGTCAGGTAGTACCTGTAGAGGATTCTCTGGTAGTAGGGCTCCTTTCTAAGGAATAGCTGCTTTTTTGAAATAAGTTCATTGGTGATTTCATTGAAGTGCTTCGGCTTTATCCCCTTTTTTGACTTGATGTAGGTTTCCTTTGTGAGAAGCTCTCCGTAAAGCTCATAATAGTTGGAATCAATGAAATACAATATGCTGCAGAGGACAGTCTTTCCCAGATGGCGCTTGTCGTACGTTTTGCATAGAATATACATTATAAGGTCAATATATTTTTCGCGGTTAAGGTGCATGGTTTTGCCTGTGATGGTTGTGTGGTGATATATTTGTGGCGTTTCATTTTTAAGAGATGTCAGAGAGCATTTGAAAAATATTATTAATAGTTATTTTCTAATTAATTAATGATGCTATTATTTTTTATTATTTTGGCTTAAAATAAGGCAACATTTATATAGTAGGTAATTTATAATTAATAGTATTAGTTTTAATTAGGTTTTGTCTTATCTTAACTTGATTATATTATGTCTAATAATGAGTATTATTTACTCGATTCATACAAAAAACTAAAATTTTGATAATATAAGGTGATATAATGAGCGGACAAAATGTTCAAAGACCACTTGATGCATTAGGAAAATCAGTAGATGCTCCAGTTTTAATAAAACTCAAAGGAGATCGTGAATTTAGAGGTATACTTAAGAGCTTTGATTTACACATGAACTTGGTTCTTAATGATGCAGAAGAGTTACAAGACGGAGAAGTCACTAGAAGACTCGGTGTTGTGCTCATAAGAGGAGACAATATTGTTTATATTTCACCATAAATATTATTCAATACTTTTCGAGATTATATTCTTACGATAAATTAAGGAGGTGTATCAATGTCAAAGGGAACTCCATCAATGGGTAAAAAGAATAAGAAAACCCATATCAGATGCAGAAGATGTGGTAGAAACACTTACCATATACGTAAAAAAGTCTGTGCTTCTTGCGGATTCGGTAAATCTAAAAAATTAAGGAGATACAGCTGGCAAAACAAAAAACCAACTACTAGGCAAAGACTAGTATAAGTTGGCAAACTTTGAAGATTAATTAATTAATCTTCTTCAAACTACTTTTTTTAATTCAATTCAACACTGCAAAACAACTTTTTTTAGATAGATTTATATAACTATTGACATTATAATAATTTTAGATATTTGATAAATTTTTGGAGGTCTTTCATGACTGAATTAAGAGATATTGCTAAGGAAAATAATGTTGATTTGGAAAACTGTATTGTTTTCATAAGAGGTAACGATGATATTTTAGCCGTTGACATAACCAATGCAGGAATCAGGCAAAGAAGTGACGATACAATGGGATTCACATTTTCACTCTCTCCAAAAGAAACATTGAAATTGGAGGAATACTTCAATAAGTTTGCAACAGGAGAAAAATTCTATTTCGACATTTCACAAACAGGATACAGGCCTGTCTACTACAGGGGACTGTCCCCTATAAATAAGGAGGTCAGCAGCGAATACCATCCGAAATTCAACATTACCCTGTTTGCACAGAAAGCTATCGTGGAACCTGAAGATTCATACTTTGAACCAACATGCGCATGCTGTGAGTTCTGCCATATAGGATAGATGAAAATGTTTAATTCAGAATTTTCAAATTACATTACCCTAACAAACACAAAAACCAAAGAATCCATAAAAATGGATCAGAGAAGGGTTAAAATCAGAGAAAATGAAAACGGTTTGATGGCTATAAGCTATCTTGCACCTGTGTTTGACATAATGGACATGGAAGTCTTTTTTGACGGACTTCTCACTTCTGAACAGATAATGATGGATATAGGTGGAACCGGAAATGTTAATGTAAGGTTTAGGGGAATAATTGATGGTAAGGGAAAGAATCTCCCTCAAAATCTGGACCATAAAATTATTCTATTGCAGGAACCGACCTGTCTGGACCTGAGGGTCAATATTCAGCAGACAGGATTTTCAAAATTTAAAATAAGGAATGAACTTTCACAATAATCTTTTTAAAGTTCATCCTCAACTGCTTCCCATAGGTCGACTGCCCAGCCTTGGCTTCCGTCAATTACCATATCGAGCAGCCTTACTTTGCCGTCTCTGAAGCGGAATAGTCTGTAGTCCTGCTGTGGCTTTTTTGCACTTCCTTCCTTATTGCAGTCAAGATAGATTCCATCTTCATAGTTTTCTTCAAAATCCCCTGCATTCACGAAATCCCCAACAAGGGAATATCCGTTTTTCACGCTTTTGTCTAGTTTTTTCACTGTCTTAAGCCATCCGCCCTGTGCTCTAAATTTGATGTCAGGGTCTATTTTTGTTATTTCATCTTGCCAATTAATTATCATGCTAATCAAATCCTTTTTATTTTTAGTATGCAATTTATTTACATATAAATAAAAAGTAAGAGAGCATTTGAAAAGAAATATAATTACTTATATATAATTTGAATTGTAAAGTATTAATGTACAATCTAATTTGTTTGGGCTTTACATATGAATCTATTTGAAAAATTTAATATAAAAACAGAGAATGAATATTTATACGATGTGGCGTTTACTCACGGTTCCTATTCAACTAAATATAGGTTAGATTACAATTACGAAAGATTGGAATTCTTGGGGGATTCCGTTTTGAGTTTAATTGTATCTGAATATCTGTATGGTAAATACCCTCATTATGAAGAGGGAAAATTAACAAAATTAAGGGCAAATTATGTCTGTCAGTCTGCGTTAATTTATTACTCTCATGAATTGGGATTGCAGGAGTACCTTAAGGTCGCTGAGGAAGAATCGAATTTGACTAAAAATGAAATACTGTCAATTACAGCAGATATCTTCGAATCATTCCTGGGAGCAATATTTTTAGATCAGGGCATGGAATTCGCAAAGGATTACGTGTCTAAGATTATTTTCAAATACATTGATGAGAATAAGATATTTTTTGCAGACTATAAATCTGCAATGAAAGAGTATGGGGACGCTAAAGATTTGGAAATCACATATGAAGTGTTGGATGAGCAGGGCGTACCTCATGATAAAATTTTCACAATGGCCATCCTAATCGATGGACAGGAAATGGGTATAGGAAAAGGTAAGAATAAAAAAGAAGCAGAGCAAGCAGCTGCTAAAGTAGCTATTAAAAAATTAAATATTAAGGTGTTTTAAATGAATAAGGAATCTGTGGGTATTGTTGAAACAGAATATCTTGATATAGAGGACCCTATTGAATTGGATAGTGGAAAAGTTCTTGAAAAAGTCACCATTGCTTATGAAACCTATGGTGAACTCAATAAGGAAAGATCTAATGCTATCCTAATTTGTCATGCCTTAACCGGTGATGCCCATGCAGCAGGTTGGCATAAAGGTGACAGAAAACCTGGATGGTGGGAAATGGTAATAGGCCCTGGCAAAGCTTTAGACAGTGAAAAATACTTCATAATCTGTTCTAATGTATTGGGAGGATGTAAAGGAACAACAGGCCCTAGTTCAATCAACCCTAAGACAGGCAAGGAATATGGTCTTGAATTTCCAGTAATCACAATTGGAGATATGGTTAATGTTCAGAAAAAATTAGTTGATCATTTTAACATCAATCAATTATATGCGGTCATCGGAGGATCAATGGGAGGAATGCAGGTCCTGGAATGGATGGTATCCTATCCTAAAATGATGAAAAAAGCTATTCCGATAGCTACAGCTGCAATGTCCTATCCGCAACAGATTGCATTTAATGCGGTCGGCCGCCAATCAATATTCTCAGATCCTAACTGGAAGAGCGGAAACTACTATGATTCCGGTGAAATTCCAAGAAACGGTTTGTCACTGGCACGTATGATAGCTCACATCACTTATTTAAGCGATGAATCAATGGATATCAAATTTGGACGCGGTCTCCAGGATAAGGATGAAATCAGTTATGACTTTACGGTTGATTTCCAGGTTGAAAGTTATTTGAAATATCAAGGGGAATCATTTGTAAAACGATTTGATGCTAACAGTTATTTATACATCACAAAGGCCGTCGACTTGTTTGACCTTTCCATCAATGGTTCATTGATTGATGGATTTAAGGATGTCGAAGCAAAAATCGAGGTCATTTCAGTTGATTCGGATTGGTTATATCCAACAGAACAGAGTACTGAAATCGTAACAGCATTGAATGCCAATGACGTGGAGGTATCATTTTCAGAGATAAAATCCAATTATGGTCATGATGCATTTTTACTTGAAAAGGGGCAACTGAACTATATCTTTGCCAATTTCCTATCCGACAATGTTGTTGAAGATCTTATGATGGAGGAAATTGCCACCATTAAGGAGGATGCAGACGTTGTTGAAGCGGCCAAATTAATGTTGGATAGGCATGTGACTCACATTCCTGTTGTGACTGATGACTATAAGCTGATTGGAATCGTCACAAGCTGGGACTTGTCAAAGTCAATCGCAACCGGTTCCAACCACTTGAAGGATATAATGACAACAACCGTCAAATACTGTAATGCCGGCGATACCATAGAGGAAGTCGCTCGCCACATGCGCAAATTCGACATATCATGTCTTCCGGTTGTTGATGAAGACATGAAGGTTTTAGGTCTTATAACAACAGACCAAATAAGTAATTTACTCAGCTAAATTACTTCTTTTTTTAATTTTTTGGAGTCGTTAATATTTCACGAAGAGCTAAGTTTATGGATGGTGCAAAAAAGGCAATTCCGATCACCCTGGGGTATGTTCCGATGGGAATAGGATATGCCGCCATTGCAATAAAAGCGGGAATGACTCCATTCGAAACTATTTCAATGTCATTTTTGGTTTATGCAGGTGCAGGACAAATCATTGCAGCAACAATGGTTTTGAACGGCACAACTGCAATGGCAATCATATTGACTAATTTTGTTGTAAATCTGAGATATTTCGTAATGTCCACATGTGTTTTAAACCAGGTTGAAGAATCAAACACTCCACTGAATATTCTGGCGGCACATGTTACTGTCGATGAGTCATTTGCAATGTTTTCACTGAGTGATGATTCAAACATTTGGATATACCTTGGAATCGCGATAACTGCCTGGCTGAGCTGGTGTTTGGGAGCCGGAATCGGTGTTGTCCTGCTCGATTTGCTTCCGGTCATTGTTACAAACAGCTTTAACATTTCACTTTATGCATTGTTTGTTGCAATATTGGTCCCGTCAATCAAGGAATCAAGACAAATTGCACTTTTGGTTTTGATAACTGCAGTATTAAATGTTGTCTTAAGCCAATTTTTGGGAAATTGGTCATTGATTGTATCAACACTTGTAGGAGCAGCTGCTGGAATGTACATTGTTGATGATGAATACTTGCTTTCGGGTGATGCCTGATGGATTACATCATGCTGGTCATTTTAGGGTGTGCCATTGTCACATTCATACCGAGGCTGATTCCTGCTTTATTCATTGATAAGCTGGATTTTTCACCCAAGGTGGAGAAATTCTTAAATTTAATTCCATATACTGCTCTGGCAGCCTTGATATGTCCTGGAGTATTGACTGTGGACAGCCAATTATGGTATATCGGATTGATTGGTGCGGTTGTAGCTGCAGGACTTGCCTGGAAGAAAGTTCCTCTTGGAGCTATTGTAATATTGACTGTGGTGGTCCTGATAACGGTTTATTCTATTGTTCCCTTCTTTTGAATGTGTAGGCTTAAGGGACGAGTTTTTTCTGGTTCATCGCGTGCAATTCTTGAATTCAGCATTCTTCTAAGCACTAAAAGCATTAGGACTGTTTCAATAATATTGCTTAGGGCCACTGATAGTAATACTCCGAAACTGTTTAGACCTAATAAATGGCCGAATATTAATATAAAGATCACAACGGTTATTAGATTAAATATAATGAAAATTAATGTGTAGATACTCTTTTCAAGACCTAAAAATACATAACTGCATCCTGTGATTAGTGGAGCTGTAATTATGTAGATTATAGAAAATATCAGCAGGTTTTTAACTTCATTAATAACAACATATTCCGTTGAAAATATGCTTATAATAGGATTGTGGAATATTGTGAGTCCCAGTGAAATGAACAGTGCAATGCCTAATCCAAATGCGAATATTTTTATTATTGTTTTTTCTGATTTCAATAAATCTTTTTGCACCCGCTAAATGTCCGATAACAATACCCAATCCTTTTGCAATGCCTAGAATTGGGGTAAATATTGTTGTTTGTATATTAAGCATTATAATGTATGAAAAAACGGTAACAGGCGTTGCGTAAATGTGAATAGAAATTGTAATAATCATTCCAAGAAGGCTTAAAATGATGCCGTCCAAAATGATTGGAAAGGCCAATACAATAATTTCCTTTATGATTTTCCATTCTAATTTGAATTTTTTCGGATGAATTTCCACCAGTGTATCATTTTTAATTGAATATATGTGGATAAACAAAATGGCTGAAAATAATCCTCCTATGATTGTTGAAATAGCTGCCCCAACCATCCTCATTTTCAAATTAAAAATCAATATCGGGTCCAAAACGATATTTAAAATATTTCCCGCTGTAATGATGATGGTTGCTCTTTTAGTATCTCCTTCACTGCCTAAAATGGCGGAAAAGTAATTGTTTAGCATAATCATGATAATGAAGCCTAGACAAGGTGCAATATAAGCATATATCATATTACTATATTCCATGATACCCGCCATTGCACAGATAGGTTTGATAAGTGGTATGGTGATAATAGGAAATATGATGGAGCATACTAAAATTAAAAATAGGCCATGTTCGGCATATTTTTCCGTCATTTCTATTTCTTTTGCTCCAAAGGCATTTGAAATTAAAACATTGGCTGCCCTGCCGATACCGTCACCAACTTTATTTATAGTATAGATGACATTTGCAATATATCCCATGCATATAACAGCTGTGGTGCCTAAACCGCCAATCCAGAAAAGGTCAATAAGGGCATATAGGGAATTTAAAAATAAAAGAATTATGATTGGTATGGATAGCATTATTGTTGATTTTACTGGATTTAATTGGATTTCTTGTACATGTATGCTCATAATCTCTAATCAATTATATATTTTTAATAACTTAAATAATATATGCAATTTGTTTAGTCTATTAATGAATTTGGTTTATTCTGTAATATAAATCGGAAACTTTTTGTTAAAATGTGAATTCAACGAATTTTTATTTGTTAATGTAAAATATATTTGAAAAAATTTTTTAGTCCCAAGCAGATGTTGTAGGAAAATGGTGTGGATATAATGAATTGTTTAGTATGATTTTTTCTGCTTGAAACTGTGCGTGTAACATCAAATGTGTTAATGAAATTTTACATATGTTAAAGATGGATTACCTTATATATAAATGTTTCGATTTTATTTTGCTATTAAAAAAAGAAATTAAATCGCTTAAAATTATATTTTAATAATTAATAATTTGTCAATAACATAAAAATAAATTTATAATTTTAATATTTTAAATTAAATTATTTTTAAGTATTTATAATTGTTTAAAATAAATTTAATCAAATTAATTTATAACAGTTAAGTTTATATACTATGTAATGTAACATTAACATAAGTAATTAGTTTTTAACATAATTACTAATGTACTTAAATACTTTTTGCAAAAATGAATTAATTTGTGGCAATACTATGAGAACCATGATTAAATATTTAAGACAAGAGCTCAAAATGAGCCAAAAGGAACTTGGGGATAAAGTTGGAGTCACCCGACAAACCATTAATGCGCTTGAAAATGGAAGGTATAATCCATCTTTATTTTTAGCATATGAAATAACCCAGGTTTTTAACAAAATGATGTTTAAAGGAGATCGGGAGAAGTATTTTGTTATGGAAGAAATATTTATTTTCGATGATGATTATTATTAGGTGATAAAAAATGATTTTAGATATATACAAAGACGCATTAGAATATTCAGCTAAGGACTGGAAGAAACTTGTGATATTGGGAGTAATCTGTTTCTTCAGTTTCTTATTGCTTCCTGCCTTTTTGATTACAGGATATAATTATAGGGTTATCAACACTGCAGTACATGGAATTATCAACGGAAGAGATCCATTGCCTGAATTTGATGATTTGATAAGCATGTTCATTGATGGGGTAAAGGTAGTGATTGTTCAAATCGCCTATCTTATTGTACCATGCATCATATTCCTAATATTTGCAGTTGCTGCAGGATCTATTGATGGAACTCTATCATCTGTATTGTTGCTTATAGGATGCCTGCTTGCATTTGTTTGTTTTGTAGTTTCAGAATTGATGATTCAAATGGGAATATGCCACATGGCATACAATGAGGGGGCATTTTCAAAAGCATTTGCATTCAGTGAGATAAAAGAGGTCATTGATGAAATTGGATGGTTTGAATGTCTTATGACCTTAATCGGATTGATTATCATAACTGTTGTAATTTCATCTGTCGTAACCGCACTTATCGGATTAATATTTGCAGCATTTGGATTTTCAGGTGCGGTATTGGGTGCTGACCCAAGCGGAATATTCTTATTGGGCGTATTCATCAATTCAGCAGTAGCAATGTTTATTGTTGGACCATATTTGAGCATATTCAATTCAAGATCCATTGGATTATTATACACAATGCAAATTTAGGTGATTATCATGGCAAGCATAACAGACTGTGTTGTTGAAGGGTTAAAATACCCTTTCAATGACCTCAAAAAACTTTTAGGATTCGGCGCACTATTTGCATTAATGAGTGTATTATCAACATATATAGGACTCAAATCTTTTGATATTTTCAGAGATATGGTGCATATTGCTGAAATGACAAATGGCACTGTTTCAAAGATACCGTTTTCACAGTTGCCTGCAGGAGACATTAACATTGTACTTGCTTTGGCTGTTCTCAGCTTTATTGTTTCATTGTTCATATTGGGATATCAGTATGATATTTTAAAATTCTCAATAGACAAAAAATCAGACCTTCCAGGATTCAGCGACATAATTGGAATGCTTACTAAAGGAATAAAATACTTTATCGTAACCCTAGCGTACAATATAATTCCAATGCTAGTACTGGCAGGAGGAGTAGTGCTTTTGAACGACTCATCTGCATTGCTATTTGTCATGCTGATTGCAGGGCTGCTGTTCATAATCGCATATTTCCTTATGATCATGGCCCTGAACAATATGGTTGATTATGACAGCCTTAAAAAAGCATTTGACTTTAGGGAAATAACTGATAAGATAGCTAATCTCGGATGGGGAAAATACATAGGAATAATTATATTCACATTGATTGTAATGATGATTATCTCAGTTGCGGTAAGCTTTATATTAAGCTTTATAACTGTGGGATTTGCTGCAGCTATCAACAATCAGGCAGTAGTCATATCATTTGTCATTGCAATAATTGAAGGATTATTCATAGACTCCTATATGGCTTTATTCTTCAATAGAGTCTGCGGATTAGTATATAGAGAAGCAATTAAATAGTTGGAATGTTTAAACACATTCTAATTACTTTTTTTTTAATTATTTTGGGGAGATTTTTATCATGTTAGACTACGTTATCGAGACAAACAACTTGACAAAGAGATATTCCGGAAATATGGTGGTGGATTCTGTAAACATGCATGTTGAGAAAGGAAAGATCTACGGGTTGCTCGGCAAGAATGGAGCCGGAAAAACCACAACAATGTGTATGCTTTTAAATCTGACATATCCGAGCGGCGGAGAGATATTTCTCTTTGGCAGTGATTCAAGAAAGCATTCAAAGGAGATATATTCTAAGATAGGCTCCATAATTGAAACTCCAGGTTTCTATGAAAATCTCACAGCATATGAAAACTTGAAAATCATTGCTAAATTAAGGGGAAACTATAACCCTTCAGATATTGAGTCAGTTCTTGAAATGGTTAACCTGCACCATGAAAAATCAAAAAAATTCAAGGATTTTTCACTGGGCATGAAACAACGCTTGGGAATAGCGGCGGCTATCATGCACAGTCCTGAACTTTTGATTTTAGATGAGCCGATCAACGGGCTTGATCCTTTTGGGATTAAGGAAATCCGCTCATTGCTTAAAAGATTATCTAATGAATGGGGTATAACTATCCTAATTTCATCCCATATCCTAAGCGAAATAGAAAACATTGCTGACGTAATAGGCTTTATGGATGAGGGAGTTTTGATTGAAGAGATTACACGCGAAGAGCTGTATGAAAGATTGGATAAGCATGTTGAATTTGAAGTTTCCAACACTGATTTGGCAGTAAATATTTTTAAAGAACTGGAACTCAAAGAGAATGAGGATTTCACAGTCATCGAAAATAGAATTTGCCTGTATACTCATCTGGAGTTAAGGGATAAATTCAATGCGTTATTTGTTCGGGCAGGAATGGACGTAAGAAAAGTAAACCTATGTGAAGAAAATCTGGAGGAGTTCTTCACCAGATTCATATCAAACAATTGAGGTGATTTGATGTTGACATTTATTGAAATGGAGTTTTTAAAGCTCAAAAGGTCAAGAATATTTCTGTTAAGTTTAATGGGAGCTATTCTCCCGCCATTGCTGATGTTTATTGCGGTCACATCTTTTGGTGAGGGGAATACTTTTGAAATGCTGTTCAGCAATGTGAATATGTACATGTCCGCAATGTTTGCAATCATGATTTTTGCGATAATCATATCATACCTCTTCGGAAGGGAATACAACGAGCATACTCTTAAGACAATGCTGACCATTCCAGTGTCAAGGGAAAAATTTCTGGCAAGCAAATATATCATGTTTTTGACATGGATTATGATTCTAACAGTAGTGACAAGCATATCAACACTCATATTTGGCTTTATTGCAGGTCTTGAAGGATTTAGCTTAAAACTGTTTATTGATAGCTTTGAACAGCTTCTATATGCTAATATGCTATTGTTTTTAACATTCTCTCCGTTTGTATTCGTTTCATTATTCATTACAAATATGGTTCCCGCAATGGTTGGAGGAGCGGGATTGACATTAGTGAATCTGATGGTTTACGGACAGAACTGGGCTCCGTATGTGCCGTGGGTATGCCCATATCTGATTGCATCCGGTGAAATAGCTGAATATAGTGCGGGCATTGGTGTTTCTTATGCCATCATTCTAGCCACTTTCATAATAGGTCTTGCGATTTCATATCTATATTTTACCAGAGCCGATGTTTCGCTTTAGATTTTACTTTTCAAATGCTCTTAATGCAAATTTAAATATAATCATGTAAATAGTAGATATGGTGATATTATGAATGACTTTGAAAATCAGAAATTCTGCCAATCCTGTGCAATGCCACTAGCAGACGATGAATTATTTGGAACCAATGCAGATGGAACCAAAAACGAAGATTACTGCATCTACTGCTTTAAAGATGGTGAATTCACTTCAGACATGTCAATGGATGAAATGATGAATTTCTGCATCGATAAAATGGTTGAAGTTCATCCGGAAATTGATAAGGATGAAGCCAGTGCAATGATGAGCGAAGTATTTCCTAAATTGAAAAGATGGGCGAATGATTAGTTCCATCCCTTTTCTCTTTTTTTTTTAATTAAATTTTAAGTATTATTACTTTTTAATATTATATCATGTGTTCAATTGTTGGCCTGCAAGGTAATTTTAAAGGAAATGATATTGTCAAAATGCTTAAAACCTCAAAATACAGAGGTCCTGACTCATCAGGTCTTTTTTTAGATGAAATTTATACAGGCGTAAATCTGGATGAATTCATTGACGATAACGATTATGACATAGCCTTTGGCCATAATCTGCTTTCAATTTATGATTTGGAAGACAGACAATCAAAGCCGCAGCCGGTATCAAATGACAATCTTACTTTGGTTTTCAATGGGGAAATCTATAATTTCAAGACAATTACAAATCTTCTTTCTAAAGTGGGTGTTGAAAAGAAGATTACCTCAGATGCTGAAGCCCTGCTTTATCTGATTGACTTTTACAACAAGGAAGATTTAGTCAAAGCTATTCAAATGGCAAACAAACTGATTGATGGGGATTATGCCTTTGCCATTTGGGATGGTGAAAATCTGGCTATTGCAAGAGATTCGTTAGGGGTCAAGCCATTATTTTACGCGCAAAAGGCTGGATTGAAAGGATTTGCATCAACAAGAAATTCATTAAGGGAAGTCGGCTTTGATGAAATTGAAACCTTAAAACCGGAACACATCCTATTTAACTGGCAGGATATAGCTCCTGCGCAGCCAATTTATGAAAAAGTCTTTGAAGGTGATGTAGCCAAGATAGACAAGATGTTAAGGTTAAGCCTTATTAAAAGAGTTGAAGGATTAAGCGAGCTTGGTGTAATATTTTCAGGAGGTCTTGACAGTTCATATCTTGCACTTCTTTTAAAGGAAATCTCTGAAAATATCCCTTTAAAAATCAAACTTTATGCAGTTGGGGCAAAGGATTCAAAAGATGTGGACGCCGCAATATATGCTTCAAAATTCCTGAATATGGACTTGGAAATCTGTGAAGTCACAGAGGAACTGGTGCGTGAAGCCTTGCCCGATGTTGTAAATGCAATAGGTGATGACAATCTGATGAAAGTCGGTGTTGGCCTTACAACTTACTTTGCAACCAAAATGGTGGCAGATGATGGTCTTAAGGTAGCCATTTCAGGACAGGGAGCTGATGAACTCTTCGGAGGATATAAAAGATATCTTAAAAGCTTCGTTGATGGAACCCTCAACTATGACTTGAGAATGGATATGTCAAACATGTATCATGTTAATCTCGAAAGGGATGATGCATGCTCCATGCTCAACGGTGTTGAGTTGAGACTGCCGTTTTTAGATAAGACTCTTGTCGAGCTGGTATTGAACATTCAGGACAATAAAAAAATTGTTTCAATGCATGATGATATGAGAAAAAGCATTCTAAGGAAATTGGCCTTTGAGGAAGGCCTTGACTATGAAATTGCATACAGGCCTAAAAAGGCAGCCCAGTATGGGACAGGCATAGATAAAATCTTAAGGAAGAAGATTATAAAGGATACTGATATTTCCCAATATTTAAAATAATTAATTCTATTTTTCACTTATTTTTTTATAAATATCTTTAACTTTATTAATATTAAAAAACATAATAAATATATTATTAATTAATAGGAGTTTTTATTTTATGACAATCGAAAAAGATGCAGAGGATATTATTGAAAAATTCTCAAAAATTTTAGAAGATATTCCGGATTCTGATGAAACATGGTACATTACCGATAATTTAAATTTAACCCGTAATGATGAATCTCAAGAGAAAAACCCTGAAAAAATTTTAAGAAATGCCAATATTGATAAAGAGGGAAATCTCATTGTTAAAAGAGCAGATTGGACAAATTAAGAGGAATTCATATGAGAATAAATTTAGTTCTAGAGCTTTCAGATACTCCAGGACAATTAGTTAAAGTATTAGAACCGATAAGCACACTTGGTGCTAATTTAGTAACCGTTATCCACAAGAGGGACTATAAACATGACGACGGCAAGGTCCCTGTTCAGCTCACTTTGGAGGGTGAACATGAAGACCTTAAAAGTGTAGTGAACAAGTTTGAAGAGTTAGGATTCTCCATTATTGAAATGGATGGTGTTGTCAGAAAGGAAAAAATAACCACTATCCTTTTTGGCCATATTGTCGATCGGGATTTAAGGGACACTATGGATAGAATTAACAAACTTGATGGTATTACAATCGTTGGATTTGATATTAAATTAAACGGAGAAGATAAATCCACAGCATTAATTAATATTGAAGCGGATGTTGGCAAAAAACAGACAGCATTTAATAAAATTGCAGAAATTGCCGAAGAAAAGGAATTATTAGTGATTAATGAAGTTTAAGTGATTATTATGGATGAATGTAAAGTCATTATCATGGGATTTGGTTCAGTAGGTCAAGGTGTGGCTAATGCACTTTCCATGAAAAAAGATTTAATTAAAGATAAAACAGGCATTGCAGTAAAAGTTGTGGCTGCAGCCGACTCATCTTCATCTGCAATCTCACAAGATGGACTAGATGAAGAATTACTTGTAAAAACTAAGAATGAAGAAGGAAAATTATCAGCATATCCTGAGTTTGGAAGCGATAAATGTGGAGCGGATGTTTTGGATGCCGTTGAATATGATTGTCTTATAGAAGCAACTCCTACAAATATTGTTGATGCGGAACCAGCATTCTCACTAACCCTTAAAGCATTCCAACAAGGAAAGGATGTCGTAACATCAAACAAAGGACACCTTGCTCTCAAATTTAAGGAAGTTGTCGGAGCAGCTGAGGAAGCAGGTGTTGAATTCAAATATGAAGCCAGTGTTGGTGGATCAATGCCGATTATTAATTTCACAAAAGATACATTGGCATCCTGTGAAATCAAATCAATTAAAGGTATCCTAAACGGTACCACAAACTATATTCTATCAAGAATGACTTCAGAAGGTTCAGAATATGAAGTTATTTTAAAGGAATCACAGGAATTGGGTATTGCAGAAACCGACCCAACTCAAGATGTTGAAGGTATTGATGCAGCATGCAAAACCGTAATCTTAGCGAACTCCCTTTTAGGAATCGATGCAACATACAGTGATGTTAAAGTGGAAGGTATTTCAAAAATTAACTCACAAGCTATTGAACTTGCCAAAAAAGATGATTATCTAATCAAATTAATAGCTGAAGTATCTCCTGATAATCTCCAGGTATCTCCACGTTTAGTCAAAAGGGGCAGTTCCTATGATGTAAGCGGAACCTTGAACATGGCTACAATCAAAACAGATTTGGCTGATGAGATATCTGTTATTGGACTCGGAGCAGGTTCCCTTGAAACTGCTTCTGCGATGTTGACTGATTTAATTAGTATTTTAAAAAATAAAAACTAATTAAATATTTTATTTTTTTTATAATTTTTTTATATGATAGCATGAAATACGTAATATTTATCCCAGATGGATCAAGTGATTATCCTGTAGAAGAATTAGACGGTAAAACTCCTTTGATGGTAGCAAACACTCCAAACATTGATAAATTGGCTCGTGGAGGTTTTGGAGGATTTACAAACAACGTTCCCGAACAATACACTCCAGGTTCTGATGTGGCCAATATGAGCATTTTCGGATATAATCCTGCTGATTTCTATACTGGTCGCGGACCTCTTGAAGCAGGCAGTGAAGGCATTCCAACAACACCCTGTGATGTAATATTCAGATGCAATACAATATTCAGTGAAAATGATGAAATGGATGACTTTAATGCAGGTCACATCACTACTGAAGAAGCTGATGAGCTTATGAAAGGATTAAACGAATATTTCACTGAGAAATATCCTGACTTCAAGGGCAAATTCTACACAGGAGTAAGCTACAGGCATCTTTTCATATATTCCTGCGACAGCATTGAAGATGCGAAGATATTGTCCAGCATTAAGACAATGCCTCCTCATGACATATCCGGTGAGAAATTGGTGGACAATCTATTTGGAGAGTGCGAATTGGCTCAGGAAATCCAATCAATAATGTTCGAATCAAGGGAATTCCTTAAAAATCATCAAGTTAACCAAAAAAGAGAAATTCCTGCTAATATGGTATGGTTATGGGGACAGGGAGTAACTCCAAGTTTGCCTAACTTTGAGCAGACCTACGGCATAACCGCTTCAGTAATCACAGGTGTTGATTTGCTTAAGGGAATCGGAAACTTTGCCGGAATGAATATTGTCAATGTTCCTGGAGCTACAGGATACTTTGACACAGATTATAAGCAGAAAGGAGAATATGGAATTGAAGCTTTAAAGGAAACTGACTTATTGTTAATCCATATTGAAGCTCCTGACGAAGCGGGACATGCTCAAAATACAGCTGAAAAAGTTAAAGCTATTGAAAGAATTGATGAATTTATCGTCGGACCTATTGTTGACAGTTTGGAAGGTGAAGACTTTAGAGTAGCGATATTGCCTGACCATCCAACTCCAATCAGCGTCGGAACCCACACCCGTGATGATGTGCCTTTGGTAATCTATGATTCAGCACGTGAAGGTGATGAATGCGAATCATTTGATGAAGAGGGAGTTAAGAAGGGGTCACTGGAATTCAAAAAAGGACACTTTTTAGTTCAAAGATTAATAGAGGGGGATTATTAAATGAAAGTATTATTGGTAAACGGAAGCCCAAATAAGAACGGCTGCACATACACTGCGCTCACTGAAGTTGAAAAAACATTAAATGAATCCGGAATCGAAACAGAAATATTCTGGATTAAGACAAAACCGATTACAGGCTGCATTGCATGCATGAAATGTGGTGAAAAAGGAAAATGTACCTTTGACAATGATGTTGTAAACGAGTTTGTTGAAAAGGCATATGATGCAGATGCATTCGTATTCGGCTCACCTGTTTACTATGCAGGCGCAAACGGATCCATGGTTTCATTTTTGGACCGTGCATTTTACTCAAACTCCCATGGAAAAGGTGGGGAAGCCTTTGCACATAAGCCTGGTGCAGTGGTATGTTCTGCAAGGCGTGCCGGAACAACCTCAACCTACGACCAATTAATAAAATATTTGGGAATTAGCCAAATGCCAATTGTTTCATCATATTATTGGAATATGGTTCATGGAAACACTCCTAAAGAGGTCATGCAGGATGAAGAGGGACTTTCTACAATGAGGCAATTAGGCCGCAATATGGCTTATTTATTAAAATGCATTGAAGCGGGTAAAAAAGAAGGCATTACTTTAGAAATAGAGCCTAAAGCCCGTACAAATTTCATAAGGTAATTTATTTACCTTTCAATTCTTTTTTTTTGAAATATTGAATCAAGTTTATAATGTTAAATGTCTTGTTTTTGCTGAACTTGTAGCTCAACTGTTAACTTACAAAAAGTTCATATGTAGTTATTTAGATACTATAATCTAGAATTATTTTTTTCTGATATTATGAATGTAACTAATTTATTTAAAACTCCTGAAGGTTATATTTATTCAAATAGGGCATTGTTAGCATTGTTTATTCCGCTTTTAATAGAATATGGTTTGGAATTCTTTGTAGGATTGGCCGATTCCATCATGGTGGCATCATTGGGTGAAGCCGCTATTTCAGGGGTTTCATTAGTTGACTTTTTGGTTCAGCTACTTATCTTTTCCTTTTCAGCACTTGCAACTGGAGGTGCGGTTGTGGCTGGCCAGTATCTTGGTGATCACCAGATTGAAAAGGCGCAAAACTCAGCAACACAGCTGGTTTGGTTTTCAACAATTTTATCTACAGTTTTAATGATTGCAGTAGTTATTTTGAGGCATTTTTTAATCGGAATTTTATTCGGCCAGATTGAAGCTGACGTTTGGGCAAATGCCGACATGTATTTATATATCGTAGCATTGTCAATTCCATTTTTAGCAATATACAATGCAGGTGCGGCAATTTTCAGAACAACAAATAATGCATCTTTGCCGATGAGAGTACTGCTCATTTGTGATGTTTTGAATATCATAGGAAATGCAATTTGCATCTATTATTTGGGCTGGGACGTTCGTGGCGTAGCTATTCCAACAGTCATTTCAAGAGCGCTGGCTGCAATTTTGATACTGCACTTTGTTGTTGATGATGACTACAGGCTGCATATTAAAAGAACATTTAAACATAAGTTTGACTTCAATATACTTGGAAAAGTATTGAAGGTAGGCATTCCATATGGTGTTGAAAACGGTCTTTTCCAATTGGGAAGGGTTCTGGTTTTAAGTCTGGTTTCCACATTTGGTACAATGGCGATAGCTGCAAATTCAGTCGGTTATGCAATAGGAATATTTTCAGTTCTGCCGGGTTTTGCAATTAATTTGGGATTGACTGCCGTCATTTCAAGATGTGTCGGAGCCAACGACTATGAACAGGCAAGATACTACAATAAGAAATGCTTGGTCATTGTTGTCATTTCACATATTGCCATAAATCTTCTGATTTTTGCAGGCCTTCCTTTGATTTTAGGAATTTACAATCTCTCAGCCCAAACAGCGGTGATGACAACAGAAATGGTTATATGGCATGGTATATTTGCAATAATAATATGGCCTCTTTCATTTACACTTCCGGCCACATTCAGAGGTGCGGGAGATTCAAAATCAGTCATGTACATAAGTTTGGCAGTAATGTTTATCTGCAGAATAGGACTATCATATGTTATAGCAGACTGGATGGGTATTGGTGTGTTCGGAACATGGATAGCGATGTTTATCGACTGGTATGTAAGGGCTGGAATTTACGTTTACAGATATTTTTCAAATAAATGGACAGAATATAGGGTGGTTTAATGAATGAGATAGTATATAAGAATACACATAATTTCAGTAAAAAAGAACTTCAGGATTTGTTTTTATCCGTTGAATGGTCTTCAGGCCATTTTCCGGAAAAACTGGTAATTTCAATGAGGAATTTTGAAACTGTTTTTTCCGCATGGGACGGAGATGAGCTTGTAGGCATGGTCTGTGCAATGGATGATGGAATAATGAATGCATATGTCCATTATCTTTTGGTAAGGCCCGAATACCAATTGAAAGGTATCGGAAAAGCTTTGCTTCAAAAAATTAAAGACCATTATAAAGATTACATGCGTATTGTAGTTGTTGCATATGATGCGGAAATGAAATTTTATGAATATTGCGGTTTTGAAAAGGCTGATGATGCCAGTCCGATGTTCATTACAAAATTG
Source organism: Methanobrevibacter sp. (assembly GCF_015062985.1). Taxonomy (GTDB): domain Archaea; phylum Methanobacteriota; class Methanobacteria; order Methanobacteriales; family Methanobacteriaceae; genus Methanocatella. Next base: position 51,128 of record NZ_SUTI01000008.1, read on the forward strand.
TGGACTTGAGGTTTTAGCATGGTTTTATTTAGGGGAGACATTAAGTGCAAGAGTTTGCAGAGAAGAACATCAATCAGCGTAATTCTTCCATCAGACAATATTCATTTCCTGCAGGATGCGGAAGAGATTGTTCCGAAGCCTTACAGGACATTATATCTGCTTCACGGATTATACGGCAGCGATGACATATTCCTTGCAAACACTTCCATTCAGAAATTTGCTGAAGATAATGGGATAGCTGTTGTAATTCCATGCGGTGACAACAGTTTCTATCTTGACAACGAAAAGGCTCACGCCTACTATGGTGAATATGTCGGCCAGGAACTTCTGGACATTACAAGAAACATTTTTCCTTTGTCTGATAGGAGGGAAGATACATTTATTGCAGGTTTTTCAATGGGAGGATATGGTGCCATTAGAAACGGTTTGAAATACTCTCAAAACTTCTCCAAAATTGGAATGATTTCAGCGGCTTTGATTACTGATGATGTTGCCAGTTATGTCAGCGATGATAATGTTTTAAGATCAAGGGATTTCTACGAATCAATCTTCGGTGATTTGGAAAAGGTTGAAGATTCAGACAAGAATCCAAAATATCTGATTGAAAATTGTGAGGACATTCCGGATATTTTCATGGCCTGCGGTGTCGATGACTTCCTTTTTGAGAAGAATGTTGATTTTTATGACTTTTTAATGTCTAAAGGCATTGATGTTGAATTTATAGAAGCTCCTGGAGAGCATACATGGGAATTTTGTGACAAATACATCAAGGAATTCATTAAAACATTAAGTTTATAACAATTTAAACACAATATCATATTAATAGTATATAGGAAGGTGTGTATTATGAGATGTCCTAATTGCGGTAGCGAATTGGATGAGGACAACTATTGCAGTGAATGTGGGGAATTTTTCAATGAGGATGAGAATTCCTATGATTATGAAGAGCCTGATTATGATTCAATGGTGAATAATGGGGAGAATATTTGCCTCAATTGCACTTTTTGGAGCGTAAGTCCCTATGGGGCAGCTCATGGAATGGTCTGCAGAAAAGGCCAGCTTTCAGACGGCCCTGGCGATTCCTGTGAACTGTTCATTAGAGAAAGTCAGTTTGCAAACTATGGAAATGGCGGTGAGTTTCAATTTGATGAAACTGGCAATGCCATCTCAAATAAATTATATCATTGGAAAAACGGAAAATAAATTCCCTATTTATATAGTGATTTAAATTTTTATATATCATGAAAAACTAAAATTATAGTATAAGTTTTATTCATGGAGAGGATTTTTCTGACAAAGTATATTATTATTACTGGTGGGGTAGTTAGTTCCATAGGTAAAGGTATTACCTCTGCATCTATGGGAAGGATTTTAAGGTCTTACGGTTTAAAAGTTTCAGCTATTAAAATAGACCCTTATTTGAACTGGGATTCTGGAACACTCAATCCATATCAGCACGGTGAAGTATTTGTAACTCACGACGGTATGGAAACTGACTTGGACCTTGGTCACTACGAAAGATTTTTAGACGTTGAACTTGATGGATTGGCTAACATTACCACAGGTAAAGTCTATGAATCAGTCATTGCGAAAGAAAGAGAAGGGGGATATCTTGGCGAATGTGTACAGGTTATTCCGCACATCACTAATCGTATTAAGGAAATGATTAGGGAAAACTCTGAAAGTGCTGATTATGATGTGGTTTTAGTTGAACTTGGTGGTACTGTTGGAGATATTGAAAGTCAACCTTTCCTTGAAGCGTTAAGACAATTGAGAAATGAGGAAGGAAAAGATAACGTCATGTTTGTCCATGTTACATTTATTCCCTACCTGAATGCAGCTGGAGAATTCAAGACAAAACCAACCCAACACTCTACAAAAGAATTAAGAAGTGTCGGTATAAATCCTGATGTAATAGTATGCAGATCACAAGAGCCAATTGATGATGCACTAAGAGGAAAAATCGCTCATTTCTGTGATGTGGATTATGAAGCCGTTGTAAACACTCCTGATGCGGGAACAATTTATGAAGTTCCTTTGGTTTTGGAGGAACATGACATCGGAAAATTCATTGTCAATAGAATAGGATTGGATATAGAACCTGATTCTTCCAAATTGGATGAATGGAGAGAAATTGTCAAATCCTTAAAGATAACCGAACCTGAAGTCAATATAGGAATTGTAGGAAAATATGTCGAACTTGAAGACTCATACATCAGTATTAGAGAATCCCTGCTTCATGCGGCTGCAAACATTGGTGTCAAGGCCAATATCATATTCCTGAGTTCTGATGTTGAAAAGTTGGATCCTGATGTTATGGATGAGTTGGATGGTATACTGATTCCTGGAGGATTTGGAGAACGTGGTTTTGAAGGCAAATTGGGCGCAGTCGAATATGCTATTGAAAATGATGTGCCTTTATTCGGAATCTGTCTTGGAATGCAATGTATGGTAACTCAATTTGCAAGAATGAACGGATATCCTGGAGCTAACAGTTCAGAGTTTGATGATAATCTTGAATTCCCTGTCATTGACATGATGGAAGAGCAAAAGAAAATCAAGAACATGGGCGGAACAATGCGTTTAGGTTCTTATGATTGTAAAATTGTTGAAGGCACAAAAACATATGAAGCTTATGGCCAAATCGATATTGAAGAACGTCACAGGCACAGATATGAATTCAACAATGACTACAGGGATGACCTACAAGAAAAAGGATTGGTTATATCTGGTACAAGTCCTGATGATTTCTTGGTTGAAATTATTGAATTGCCAAATCATCCATGGGCTATTGGATGTCAGTTCCATCCGGAATTCAAATCAAGACCTAATAGGCCACACCCGTTATTTAAATCATTTTTAGAAGCTATTTATAAGTATTCTAAATACTGATTTTTCTTTTTTTATTTCAATTTTTCTTTTCAATTTCAATTTGATAAGCTTATTTTCTATCTAATTAATATTATATCATGTTAAATAGTAAACTATGAATTTTAACATTATATTTCTGGTTCAAATAATCGTTACTATATTTTTTTCATTAATGGCTTCAATTTATGATATTAAAAAAAATATCATTCCGAACAGGTTGAATTATTCGTTATTGCTTTTCGGATTAATATCCAATTTGATTCTTTCATTAATTTCAAATAACATTAAATTCATTTTAGCTTCATTTATTTCAATGCTTCTTACTTATTGTGTAACTTATATGCTTTGGAAATTGAATATGTGGGGTGGTGGTGATGTAAAATTATTTACTGCTATCGCTGCAGCAATACCTTTGGGCATAAATATTGACTTTTTGAACATATTTCCAAAATTGTCTGTCTATCCATTTTCTTTCAGTGTTATAGTCAATAGCATTCTGGTCTCATTCCCGTTTCTGGTGATTTTTTTAGCTCACTTGACATTCCGGAATAAAATATTTAACCGCAATATTGATTTTTTGGTAAATATAGTAAATTTAGCTAGTTTAAAATACATTTTTGATTCAGCACTTAATAAAACAATATCAATTTTGGATTTAAAGGAGGGGATGATTGTCAATGACTGCTATTTTAATGATGAGCATATCGTCGATTTAATAAACGATGTGGATGGAAATCTTAAAGTTTATAGAACCAAAGGAAATGATGAGTTCAAATATTATTTTAAGTCACAAAGTGCAGGCGGAATCACAGATAGGGATATGTGTTTGCTTAAAATTATGAATGAAAAAAAATTCATTCCTGACAATCTTTCCATTAAAATTTCATTTCCATTCACACCATCAATTTTACTGGGACTGTTGATTTCGGTTTTTTATGGGGATTTGATGATGTTATTTACAAAAAACTTCTATTTGGTGATTTAATTGATTAAAGAGGATACTGCGCAAATTTCATTGGAATACCTGTTGATATTCACAATCTCATTAATAGTCATAATAGTCTTCACATTGCCGCTAACGGAGGAATCAATCAGGGATACAATGGATGTCAATGATGCGTTAAGTGCAAAATCAGATTTGTCAAAGATATCTCAAGCTATTAAAATAGTTTATGGCCAAGGACAGGGTTCAAAACAAATTATAAGGTTGCATATATCAAAAGATGTTCAAATAAACATCGCAGAGGATTATATCAGTTCAAATATAAGACTTAATGATAATTCGAATAAACGTATTATGGAGCACGTTAATTCCAACATAAAAGAAACATCTTTTTCCCTAAATAGCGGCGAGAATATTATTGTTGTGGAATGGCCTCAAAATAGTAAAAATATGTTGATTTATAAAAAATTATTTTAAATATTATAAATACAATATATATGTTTATTATTAGATGGCTGTGAATTTTATGGATATTTTAACTACAATTATTTATCTAGTTTTATTTATTATATTGTTGGTATTCATTTTTTCAATTGGAATGTTAAGGAAATACATACCTAAAAAAGAAGTTATTTTGATAATTTTAGTTGCATTTTTGATAGGTGCTATTGGAGGTGCATTTTTCTTAGATCCAATTTATGATGAACTGCCGAATGTTGCCAGCATGGTTGAAAAGAACATGCCGAATAATGAAGAAACTTTGTATCTTGATTTATCTTCTTCAACAGACATGAAAGAATTAAGAGATAATTTATCATCAACCCCTGGTTTTAAATCATTTAAGGAAGAATCGATTCTGATTCCTCTGTGGAGCTTCAATGAGCAGGAAATGGAATATTATAATAGTATCGTTGGAAATATCGATCCTAATTATAAAAGTTTCACTGTAAACCAGTCTGGAACTATTAATATTACTCTTGCAGACAATTACTCCGCAAACGATGCTATAAAATCTTTTGCAGATTGGTATAAACTGGTATATGGTGGAACTCTTTCATATGCACAAATTCATGCAGTACTGGTCATTGATTCAACTACACTCGATACATTTGAAGCAAATCTGCTTAAAAGAGGAATTGTAGCATCACACATTGAAGGACCGGTTCATGACACTATCGATAAAACCAATTCATCAATGTTGTCAAACGTTGAAGTCACATTGATAAGTGGTGGAATTGGTGTTGTTGTTGCCCTTATCGGAATTTATATTGATTCTGTAGTTCCATCAATCAGAAGATTCAGGAAGTTTTTAGGAGAAAAACGTCGACGGTAATCTTATGGATGTTGCAATATTATTTTCTGGTGGAAAGGACAGTACAATGGCATTATATAATGCCTTGCAATCAGATGAAAATGTTAGATTTCTGCTGTCCATGAAATCTAGAAATGATGAATCATACATGTTTCATGTTCCCAACATTCATCTGACCGATTTGCTTTCACAGGCTCTTGATATTCCAATACTTTCCGTTGAAACTGATGGGATTAAAGAGGAAGAACTCAAAGATTTAAAAGCCGCATTCACAGACTTGAAAAATTCTGGTGTGGAAGCCATATATACCGGGGCACTTTACTCTGTTTATCAAAAATCCAGAATTGAGAAGCTGGCTGATGAGGTTGGATTGAAGGTTGTTTCCCCGTATTGGCATGTTGACGAATTGGAATATATGCGAAGTATCGTTTCCCTTGGCTTTGAAATAATCATTTGTGGCGTTGCAGCATGGGGATTGGATGAATCCTGGCTAGGCAGGGTCATCGACGATGAGGTTATTGACGAGCTGGTCAGATTAAATGAAAAATATCAGGTCAACATTGCTTTTGAAGGCGGTGAAGCCGAAACATTAGCTATTGACGGCCCTATTTTTAAAAAAAGAATTAATATTTTAAAATATAAAAAGGAATGGGATGTTGACAGTGGTGTTTTCATCATTGAAGATGCTGTTTTAGAAGAAAAATGAGATTACAAATCCATTTCTTCTAAAAATTCATTAATTTTTTGTTTAAAGCTTTCCAAATCACTTTCATTAATGATGACTTTATCTGAAAGGGAGATTACATTTCCAATACCAAAGCCCAATTCGGTCATATCTCTGGTTTTAAAGACATTATAATCTGTTGAATCATCTTCCCTCTGTCTGATTTTAAGTCTTTCAAATCGTATTTGAGGATTTGCCAAAATTGATAGGATGATAAAATCGTCAAAGTTTTCTTTAAACATTTCAACTTCGTGATGACTCCTGATTCCTTCAACTATGATCTTATTTTTAAATCCTTCATCTAAAATTTGTTTGATTTTTTTTATTGTCAGTTCAGAAACAATGTACTCGCCGTATTCTTTTCTTAAATTTTTGGCGGTCTCTTTAGAGGGTTCGCCTCTTTTTTTTGCTTCTTCTCTTACAATGTCACCCATACTTACAATAATTGCCCCTTTTTCACTTGCAACTTCTGAAACTACACTTTTTCCAGAACCGGGCATGCCAGATATTCCAAAAACTTGCATTATATTCACTCTTTTAATTTAATTTGTTCTAAAGATTCTTTAAGATTTTCTTCATTATCAAAGTCATTAACAATTTCGATTAATACTTGTTTATCTTGAGTTTTTAAATCCTCTGCGATTTTAGTCATGAAAGGTATTGCCCGAACGATGTTGTCCATTATTGAAACGTCAGACATTTTTGATGTTCTTGAAAGAGGATTCAAATCTATGGTTAATATGTTTTTTCCACCTTTTTTTAATATTTCTGCTCTATCTCCATCCTCAAGAGGGATTAGTACAGTGTCAGCAGAATAAATTCCTGTTTTACTTGCTGTCGCTCGGTTGTTCTTTATGTCATTGATATACTCTATATCGTCATCCAATGTTCCTAGGATATTTTTATAGCCATGGTCCTTGTACAGTTGGGTAATCAATTTAACCCTTTCGTTTGTCCTGTAAAATAAATTAATCTCGATTTTAGCATTTATTGTGTTGGCCAAATCAATTATGTCATCAATGGCTAATGCTGTTGCGTTTCCATTAACGGAAATTACCGGATTTTGTGATAGGAGTAATGCCGCAACGGCAACATACATTGCCCTTTTCGCAGGATAGGTTGTTTTTTCACCAATCAGATAGTCAAAAGCTTCACCCCTGCCATGGGCTATTAATGCAGAATCAGCTAAATATCCTGCCTGGGAAGCTTTAACCATTTTATCTCTTAATAATAATGATTCATAACGAGGGTGTGATTTTGGTATCATAGTTTCATCTCCTTATTTTAAATCAATGTTCATTTGAGCTAAATATCCTAAAAATGTTGTTATTAATATAGTCATAATGGCCATAAAAAAAATGTGAAGGTGATAATTTTCAATTAGAACTGTTTGGTTGTGGGGCAAGACAAAAAATGCGACGTCAAGCACAATATCCATCAAAACAAAAATTATTCCGCATGTCAAACCTTCAAGGACTTCATTTGAATTGAAATTTCGTATATAAAGTGTTCCGAAAAATGTTATTAAAATAATTATGATTATTGGTATTGCTATGTTTGTGGGAAGTATGTTCTTTCCAAAAATGGTGTTGAAGATTGATGTGAATAGATATGTCAAAATCCAGATCAATGCACCAAATATTATCGCTAGTTTGATTTTCATAGTAAACCTTTAAAAATAATTATTATTATTAGATATATTTTGAAAATGATATAAAGTTTTCTAAGGTTTTTTAATTATTAAGTTATCGTCAAATCAATATTTTTGAAAAAAAGTTTTGGGATGGTTAGGTAGATAATGAGATTGTTATCCACCTAACAACTTGTTTTTACAAGCTTTTAGAGAAATGAATTTTAAAATTTGGCTGTTTAATCTATCTCTCTGGCTACCTCGTAGCCAATTATATTATTTGACAGTTAATGTATATAAATGTTATGTATAATTTAAAAAAAGTCAATTATACTTTATTAAAAAAGTATATATCACTTGATTAATAAAGTTAAATTGAATGACATATGATTACAATTTTGAAGAATATCTAAGAAATGCATTATCTAATTCGATTAGTTCTTCAAATCCCTCAGAAAGCACAAAACAAAAGGCAAGAAAGTTATCAAGCCATTATTATGAGGATTTAAAAGAAAAACTTTTATTTGAATATGACAATAAATCTTTAAGGGATGTAATGGACTGCAGAATTTCAAAAACTTCTTTTGGGGATGCATTGAAAATCACAAAAAAGGAAAAAATTAATTTTGACATAGAGGATAATGACTTTAAAAATCAAATTAACAATAATCTCAAGCTTCTGCCAAAGATTGGTCTTAAAACAGAGGAAAACCTTAAGAAAAAAGGTTTTAACACTATAGAATCACTTAAGGGGCATGACAAATATGGAGATATTGCATCCAAGTTTATGGATAATATCGATTGCATGTCATTTCATGAAATAATGGACCTGCTGGACAATAACAGATATTCCAAAAGATGCAGGGACAATCTGCTTAGATGCATAAGCATGACCGATGCTGAAAACTTCAAATTCATGGACATTGAAACCAAAGGCCTTTCAAACGTGCCCATAATCCTGATTGGAGTAGCGGAAATAAAGGGGGATAAGATTATCGCATCACAGTATTTCTTAAGGGATTACTTTGAGGAGCCGAATATAATCGAGGCGTATCTCAATCATTTGGATGAGGATTCAGTTCATGTGACATTCAACGGAAAAACTTTTGATGTGCCGTTTATTAAAAACAGATGCATATACAATGGAATTGATGTAAATCTGGATTTGCCTCATCTTGATTTGATGTATTTTGCAAAGAACTTGTGGAAAGATGACCTGCCGAATTGCCAACTGCAGACTATTGAAAGGGAAATTTTCGGTATTGAACGTGAAGAGGACGTTCCGGGACAGTACATTCCAGGTTATTATGATACTTATTTATCAAAAGGAAATATAGGGCCTATTGTGCCGATAATAGAACACAATTGCCAGGATATTATTTCACTTGCCAGTTTTTTAGAGAAAATGTATAAGGATGTAAATTAGTATGGGTTTATTTGATCGATTTAAAAAGAAAGAGGTTAAGAAAGAAAAGATTGAAATTCCAGACGAAAGTGAAATCGATGCGGAGCAGTTGGTGCTGAAAAAAATTGCCACTACTAGTAAGGATAGAGTAAAAAGGGCTGCAGCAGCAGATAAAATCACCAATCAGTTTGTTGCTTTGGACATGTGCAAAACAGTAAAGGACCGTGCCATAAGACTTATTGCGGCAAACAAGCTGAAGGATAAACAATTATTATTGGATGCCGCTGAAAATTCACAATTTTATGACGTCAGGAGCTTTGCATGGGAAAGGTTAGGTGAAAACAACAAGTCAATAGCCGAAATTGTAATCAATGTGAAGAAAAATCCTAATGTTGATGAGATATTCGAAAAGATTGTGGATGAAAAGACCTTGGAATGGATTGCAGTTGATGCAATAGATACGAATTACAGAAGGCGCTCATTGGAAAAAATCACAAGTGAAGAAATTCTGCAGGATTTGGTTTTCAAATCAGATGATGCATCCATTAGAAAGATGGCAGTTTTAAAGGATTCATTCACCGATGAGGATATTCTCAGGAAGGTAGCTATTGAGGATAAGGATGAATCAGTTAAAAAAGCTGCAATAGGCAAAATAAAAGATGAGAATGCTTTGGCTGAAATCGCCAAAAATGAGGATAATGCAAAGGTAAGGTCATTAATATTTGATAGAATTGACAGTCCTGAAATTTTAAAGGATATTCTTTTGAATTCAGAAAAGTCTGATGTCCGTCTTGATCTTGTAAATAAAATAGATGATGAAGAGATTCTTAAAAAAATTGCCTTAAATGATTCTGATAAGATTGTCAGAAGCGAAGCGGCTAAAAAAATATCCGATGAACAGACACTGCTTGAGATTTTGTCTACTGAAAAGGACAGGTTTGTTCGACAAATTGCAGTTAATAATCTTAACACTCCTGAAGAATTGATTAAAATAGCTTTGGAGGATGAAGACCAGTTCGTAAGAAACCATGCAATTTCAAACCCTGCAATTGTCGATGAAAAGGATTTTACATATATTGCAATCAATTCAACTCATGAGGATATAGCCAATGAAGCCTTAACCCATATCACGGATGAAAAGTCCTTCATTGAAATATTGAATAATGCCAAGCTGGTCAGCATAAGAAAAGCCACTTTGGACAATATCACTGACCTGGAGACATTGATTAAGATAGTTCTTGCAAATAAGGATGAAGAATTTTCCCTTAAGGCATTGAATAAGATTAAAGTTCAGAAATGCATTTATAAAATTTATGAACAGGGAATCTCTGAAAAGATTTCTGTGAGGGCAGTTTCTTTATTGAAGGACCAAAAACAATTAACAGAAATATGTAAAAATGACCCTTCATGGAGAGTCCGTGAAGCGGCCGTAAAAAAAATAGCAAGTAAAAAAATATTGAAGGAAGTTTCCCTCAATGATGAAAGTGAATATGTAAGAAATGTTGCAAAAAAGAGACTGAAATTATAGGTAGAATTCAGGCTCTTTTCTTTCGCTATTCGCTTCCTCAAATGCAGGCTTTTTGCTCTCAAATGCATCTCCTGTAAACATACGTGCATTTTCAGGGCAGATATGTATACATGCAGTGCATCTTGAACACAAATCAAGGTCAGTACCTACAGGATCATCATCAGGAATAGCCTTTTCAGGACAGATTGAAACACAGTCATAACAGAATGCGCAAACGCTTTCATCACAACCAACCACAAACGGCAATTGTTTATAATCGGTGTATGGCCTGTTTCCAGGAATTTCGCTTTGAAGTGATTCTCCGGATTCTATTTTTTCAATACATTTTTGGGCAAATTCATTTATCTTTTCGATGTCGGAATTGTCAGGCCTTCCGACTGCAACACCCTCGAATATGGAGTGGTGGCTTATGGTGGATGCAGCGGCAATGACATCAAAATTGTTTTCTTTTAAAATGTCAACCAATTCGAGCAGTGCATCGCTTACATGAGCATTTCCATAATTTACAACAGCTATCGCTTTTGTTTTATCCCCAGTTAATTTTGATAATCTTTCGCTAGCTGTTTTTGGAAGTCTTCCAGCAAAAACGGGCATTCCCACAATGACAATATCCTCTGATGTAAATGATTTTGCATCATTAAAAATTAGCAAATCACATGTTTCCTTTTCCTGCTTGAAATTGCCGGCTATTTTGCTGACTACCTTTTTTGTTGTCCCTGAAGGGCTGAAAAATATCTTTGTAATTTTTTTCATACTCTCACCAATTTTAAATATAATCTTTTTAAAACTTAATGATTTCGAATAATGGTCTGTTAGTATAATAGAAATTATTTAATAATATTAAAACTAAAAAATTATTTGGTGATACGATGGATTTAATGAGAGAGCTATCTTTAGCGCCAGGTGTTTCCGGCTCTGAAGAAGAAATAGCTGAGATTATTACTCGTGAATTAAAAGATGTAGCTGATAAAATTGAAAAAGACAGTATGGGAAACTTGATTGCTACTAAAAAAGGTGAAAAAAAAGCCCCTTCTGTAATGTTAGCATCACATATGGATGAAATTGGTTTGATGGTTAGATACATTGATGATAATGGTTTTATTAAATTCTCAAATATCGGTGGAATCAACGACCAGATGTTAATGAATCAAACTGTAACTGTTCACTCTTCTGTTGGAGAGGATATTGTTGGTGTTATCGGTTCAAAACCACCACACGTAACAACTGCTGAAGAAAAAAACAAAGTTGTTAAAGCTACTGACATGTTTATTGACATTGGTGCAAAGGATAAGGAAGAAGCAGAAAAATTAGTTAGAATTGGAGATAAAATGACTTTCAATTCCTTATTCGTAGAATATCCTAATAATTTGGTAATGGGTAAAGCTTTAGACAACCGTGTAGGTTGTTATGTAATGATAGAGGTTTTAAAAAGAGTTAAAACAAGAGCTACAGTTTATGGTGTAGGTACTGTACAGGAAGAAGTAGGTCTTAAAGGTGCTAAAACTTCTGCATTTAAATTAAACCCTGATTTGGCTATTGCGCTTGATGTGACTTTATCAGGTGATCACCCTGGAATCAAACCGGAAGAGGCACCTGTTGTAATAGGCAAAGGTCCAGCTATCATTTTAGCAGATGCAAGCGGAAGAGGTATCTTAACTCAACAATCCGTTAAAGACATGCTTATTAAAGCCGGAGATGAAAATGACATCCCTTACCAATTGGAAGTAAGTGATGGAGGAACAACCGACGGAACTGCAATTCACTTGACCCGTGAAGGAATTCCAACCGGTGTTTTATCTGTTCCTACCCGTTATATCCATACTCCAGTCAGTGTATGCAGTATGGATGATGTTGAAGCAACTATTCAATTGATTACAGAAGCTATAAATAATTTATAGTCTCGAAAGGTGATGACTGAATCGCCTTAACTTTTTTTATTTTTTTTTAGTTTTAGTGATATAATAATTGTAATAGGTTAATAGAAAATTTTGAAGATATTTATTTGAACCTATCATCTGATTTTTGTGATTTGGCTTTTTGGTGTTTGGTTTCAAACCAACCTATTTTCAGCTCATCGATTGTGTCTTCATATAATTGAGGAACATATGGCTTGATGTCTAAAAGGGGTGTTCCATCAAGGATATCTACATTTTCAACATGAACGGTATTTCCTTCAACTTTATCTACTTTTACAACACTCATTCCAATGCGGTTTGGTCGTTTTGGAGATCTTGTTGCAAATACTCCATGAGTGTTGTTGTCCATGAAAGGTTTTACTTCGAGCATGTAACCCTCAACTTTGTGTAGAAGATAGATTAGATGGATATGTGAAAAGCCATCAAGATCTTTCAGACCATCAGCATATTTGTCCTTAATTTCTATTGTTCCTTTTATTCCCTTTGCTCCGGTTGGTTGAATTGGCATGCCTTCAATTTCCCTAAATTCTGTGTGTATTGTGCCAATTGACTCTAATTCGATATTCATATATATTATATTCAACTTCATATGATAAAATATTTTCCTTTTCAAAATATCGATATAAACTAAAAATCGAAATCGATAGAAATTCTTTATTATCAAAATCGAAACATTTATATGTGATTTTGTACAATTTAGTATTGTCAAAAATTTATGGAGATGAAACTTTATGAATATTAGTGCAAGAAATCAATTAAATGGTAAAATTACTAACATCGAACTTGGTGCTGTAATGGCAAATATTAAAATTGAAGTAACAGAACCTAATACTATTACTGCTGTTATTACTAAAGAATCTGCTGAAAAGTTAGGTTTAAAAGAAGGTGATGATGTAGCAGCTATTATAAAATCTACTGAAGTTATTATCGGAAAATAAGTTTAGGTAATTTGGGATTATTAATATCCCAAAAATCCTAATAATATTAGAATAATTAAAATAATTATTCCTGCTTTTAACAATGTTTTCAAGTTTTTAATCACAGCATAAATTATTAAAAACACTATTATAATTCTTAAAATGTGTAAAAACATTTAACCACCAGCAAGAATTGTTTTTGTACCTTCTTTGGAAATTTCTTCTTTTTTGAATTCAACTTCGTATTTTACGGTTTCTATAACTTCTTTTAGAGCGTCAAGGGTTTCGGCTCTGTGATTTCCTAATACTGCGACTAAAAATAACATGTCGCCTGTGTAAAATTCGCCGATGTAGTGAACGACAGATATTTCGTTAACATTATATTTGATTTTGGTGTTTTCAACTATTTTTTCAATTTCCTTTTGAGTTTTTTCCTTGTCGGGGGTTGTCAGAATCAATTTTTCCAGGTTCATGTTTTCCTCTTTTCCTCTGACAATGCCTTCAAAAGTAAAAATAGCTCCTGAATAATCAACTTTTGTACTTTTTTTTAGTTCTGCTATTAAATCGGCAGTAGTGATTTTATCTTCTTTTGCTTCGATAACTTTAACTGTCATATTAAATCTCCAATTATCTATTATTTTTCATATCTTATATAACTATTGTTATATGTCACTGATTTCTTTTACGGATAAATTTTTCAATCGTTCAACGCCATTTATTTCATGAATCAATTTCACGGTAGCTTCAGGAACCAATTCTTCCCAATCGGAATCCTCTAAAATTCTCCTTCTCACTTCTGTTCCGGACAAATGTAGCCTGTCATAAAGTGGAGGTTGTTTGACTTCAAAACCTTCCTCACAGAATAGCTGTTTGACTAAGGAATTTCCTGAATAAACAATGGAAAAAGGAGGAGTTAACAGTTTAACATGGGATACCCAAAGTGCATTGAAGTTGATGTCCTGCATTGGTATGATATAGTATCTTGAAGGATCCACATCAGCATCGGCTAAGGCCTGATTAATCATTAGAACTCTTTCCCCTGCAGTAAAAGGGTCTTTCAATTCATGGCTTAATTGGGCACTGCCAATTCCGATAATGATTTCATCCACTTCTTCCAAAATCTTTTTTATCACTTGCATATGTCCATTGTGGACAGGTTGCATCCTACCAATTAAAATGCCTCTAATTTTATCCATAATATCACATATTTAAGCTTCTAATCCATCTAAACTTCTAATAATTTTTAAAGCGGTCTGATTTTTTTGTTCAATTTTATCGTCAACGTAGGTTTCTATAAGCAGAGTGTTGATGCCCTTTTTGGCTATAGGTTTTGTAACTTTCTCAGGACTGGTTCCTTCACTAAAGTTATACTCAACAAGACCTACGTCATCGCATAATTTGGAAATGTATGAATCAATTTTATCAGTATGCGGTGAAAGACTGAAAACGAAATTGGAATATTCATAATAAGGACTTATTTCATGTATATCAACTACAACAAATGGTTTATCTTTAGCAATATTTGGAACAACATACTTATGGGCCAGTTCCTCTCCGGCAGTTCTGGAATCTATACGGGTAGTAAGATTGTCATTTGTTTTTATATAGTAAATCACGAATTTTTTACTGAGGGATTCGTTCCCTGTTTGTTGTGTAAGATTATGAATTGTATTGTTAACGCACTGATGGATGTCATGTTCTCTTGGATGAACGCCAAGAATCACTCCAACGGTGTCGTTGGATGACATGTTTCCAGCTTCAATTTTATACACGGTTCCGTTGGCATTGCTAGCTATGGTTGTAGTATTATAAGAATTATTTGGAACCTCCATCATGGAATGGAAAATAATTGCACAATTGAATATAACAATTGAAATTAAAATAACAAGTATTAATTGATATTTTCTCTTTTTATTCATAAATTTAACCTTATATACCTTTTAACTAATTTTTGTAGTTATTAATTAAAATACTTTTTTAAAAAAAGTAAAGTTATATTAAATACTTCGACTTAAAATTATAATAACAAATTAAGGAGTTTTCTTAATGGAAAATAAAAATATTATATTGATAGCTATAGCGGTTATAGTTCTTGCCGCCATTGGTGTTATTTTTGCTACTGGAATGTTATCCAGCAGCAATGCTGCAACAACTCCCTTTGAAACAGAATTTATGGAAGGGAGTTTTGTTGGAAATGTAACTCTTGTAAATGATACTGAGAAATTCATGCATTCCTATGAGGATAAGAACCACAATGTTGTTTATAACATTTCAACTGTTGATAACTCATCCGCATTGATGGAAATCTATAGATTCCAGGGTGTCTCAAAACCTGATGTAAGGTCATTCAACGGCAATGACTGGAACATTTACTTTACCCAGGCGATACCTACTACAAACAATACAGCTCCGAAAAGCAATGAAACCATGAACATCATCATTGCAGAGTCTCAAGGTGAAAAACAGGGATACATGGTTTATATGATTATTGGAAACGGATCTGACATAAACACAACCTTGAACACCTATGGTGAGGGATATAAGGTCTATATGGAACCTTTGCTTAAAAGCATAACTTTAAAGGAAAGTAAAAATGTTCCTGCAATTAATGAGGAATTCGGCCTCACAAAAGAGCAGTTCAAGGAACAGATAGAAATGATTCGCCAATATAATTCAGGAAATCTTTCGGCTTTGCAGGGAGGAACCCAATAGATGAAAATTACAGTCTTTCATGCAGATGAGTGCGACAGGAAAAAATGCACTTCCATCAAAATGGAAAAAATGGGAAAATGCAGGTTGGTCTATAATATTAATAAGATACCAAGCGGCGCAATTGTTCTGAATCCATATGCTGAAAAGGCTGTATCATATGAGGACTATAGATATGTGCACAGAAGGGGAATCGTCGGGTTGGACTGCTCCTGGAATGAGGTGTCAAAATCCAAAAAATTCTTCGCTCTGTCCAAATATCATAGATCTCTTCCTTTCTTGATTGCAACAAATCCTGTGAATTATGGGAAGGCCTGCATTCTGTCAACTGTTGAAGCTGTTGCCGCAACTTTGTACATTACCCGTTTTAAGGATGAGGCACGTGACCTTATGGATGGCTTTAAATGGGGTCATACTTTTTTAGAGCTGAATCATGATTTGCTTGAAGCTTACAGCGAAGTGGATACAAGTGCCGAGGTTGTAAAGGTTCAAAATGATTTTTTAGATGACCATGAAAAGAAGGATAATAATGATGATGTTGGGGATTGAATAATATTTAAAAATTCATTCTCACATTAATATCTATTTTAATCTTTATTTTCAAGCTTTTTACTAAACATTTAAATACTATTAAGTTAAAATAATTAATTAATAGTTATGAACACTGGAATATTATTTTTTATTTCATAACGTTTTATTATTATTGATTTTCACGATTATAGGAGGAGTTATTAATGGCAAGATTCGAAGAAGCAGAAAACAGAATGTTCAATGTAAAAATCTGCTTAAAATGTAACGCTCGTAACCCTGCTGGTGCAACTACTTGCAGAAAATGTGGTTACAAAGGTTTAAGATTTAAAGCTAAAGAACCAAGAGGATAGACTTATTCTCTTAACTTTTTTTATTTATTTTTTTATATCTATTTTAACTAATTTTTATTCTAAAACAATTAATTTAATATATTATCTTTTATAAATCTTATTTTAGGTATTCTTATGAAAGACGTTGAAAATTATATTAGAGATATATTAAAAACTAGGAAAATACATTTCACTTTAATCGATCCTGATGAGCAAACACCTGAAGAAGCTTTAGAAATTGCAACACAAGCTATTGAAGGTGGAACTGATGGAATAATGATTGGAGGATCAACTGTAAATGGTGATGATGTGGATAATACCTGTAAGATATTGTCTGAAAACATTGCTGTTCCTATTATTATTTTCCCAGGAAATACAAGTAGTGTAAGTAAATATGCTGATGCAATCTTTTACATGAGTTATGTAAATGCAAGAAATCCTTACTGGATTAACGGAGCTCAAGCAATAGCTGCACCTGCCGTAAAAGCATCCGGAATGGAAATTTTATCAATGCATTATATGGTTGTTGAACCTGGCGGAACCGTTGGCTGGGTTGGAGATGCTAATCTGGTGCCTCGTAACAAGCCAAAGATACCTGCTGTTTATGCAATGTCTGCTGAATTATTCGGAATCAAATTCTTCTATCTTGAAGCAGGTTCCGGTGCTGCAGAACCGGTACCACCGGAAATGGTAGCTTACTCTAAAAAAGCTGCTCCTAAAAACATCCTTGTTGTCGGAGGAGGAATCCGTGACGGCAAAGCGGCTTACATGGCTGCAAAAGCTGGTGGGGACATTATTGTAACAGGTACAGTTGTAGAAGAAGTTGATGATGTTCAAGCTAAAATTCAAGAATTGACAGGAGCTATCTTAAAAGCTTCAATGGAGTAGTTTTCAACTGCTCTTACCATATTTTTTTTAGTATCTATATGACATAGGAAATATTATGTTAAATTCACTATATGAAAAAGCCATCGCTAAAAGAGGATTTATCCATGATATATATTCAGACAGTAATGTGGAATCCCAATTGGAATTTAACTGGTTTGACCGCATAATTGGGGAAAGCAGTGAAGATTTCATTATTGCTGCCGGAGACGGAAGTTTCAATAAGAAGAAATTTCTAACAAGCAATTTCTGTGCAGTGGGCGCTGAATCCATAATTTACGATGGTGAAATTAAAAAAATCGATGATTCTGATATTTTTGAAATATCAAACGTTTCTTTTCTGGATGAACTTTTAGGAAATTATATGGCCATCTATGAATTGAAATGTGCATTAAGAGCCATTAACGAATATGATGTTGATTATTATATGTTTGACGGATCCATATTGGGAGACCTGCAGAATGCCTTTCCAAGAGGGGCAAAATTGCCTTTGAAGTTAAAGGATAATATGGATGATGCTCTTTTAAATGAATTTGAAAGAAGATTGTCATTGAGAAATTTTGGATTGGTATTTCCCGAAATTAGAGATTCTTTAAAACTAATGGATTTACCTAAAAAAGAAAATATGAATAATATTGAAGAATATAATCTCCATTTGGCTTCAATAGAAAAAATTATTCTGCTAAAAAAGATTTTAGAGAACAGAAAAAAGATTATATCAATTTCCAAGACTTCTTCAGATAATGAACTGTTCCATTGGAATATCCCGGATATTGCATTTTTAGATAAATTCACAGAAAAGCAGGGAATGTCCGTAATCAAATACAGGCATGTCCATCCGAAAGCCGCTTTTCCATATTTCAATGACTTTTTTAAGAAGTTAACATTCACTGTATTCTATTTGCGTTTACAGGACAACAAAAATGTATTAAAGGTTGAATTGCCTTATAAAGCTTCTAAAGAGGAAGTATTTAAGATTATTAAGAAAATAAATAATCTGTCAGTTCAGGGATATCCATATTTACTCAATAAAGCCCATAATGATGTAGTGATAACTGACAGAAACATTAAGGAATTGTTAAAGATAGCTAAGATTTATGAAACAACAAACAGGGAAGTGATGTCATGGTAGTTGGAATTTGTGTTGGAGAAACCTCACTTGCGGAAGTCACATTCATTTCTGATAAGATGCCTAAAGTTGGTGAATATGTTACAATAGAATACGATGGAAAAAAAGTTTTAGGAATGATTGAGAACTTAATTCGTGGAAATGATGCTTTAAATGTTGATATAAATGATTTTAAAGCGATACAAAAAATTTCAAAAATAGGTGTTGAAGATAATTATATTAGAGGTAAAGTAAAAATCCTCGGGGACCTTAACGATAATTTGAGACTGCCTAGAACCCCTGCGCTTCCCGGAACTGAAATACACCTCGCAGATAAGGAAGTTCTGGAGGAAATCTTCAGGGTAAAAAATCCTATAAAACTCGGTTCATTAGTCAATCAAAGCGATGTTGCGGTTAATGTTGATGCAAATCCTATTTTGTCAAGACATTTGGCAATTTTGGCCATGACCGGAGCTGGAAAATCAAATACGGTATCTGTTTTAATTGATCAGTTATTGTCATACAACGTTCCAGTATTTGTATTTGACATGCATGGTGAGTATAAGGACGCTGAATTTCCAAACGGCAGTGTAAATGTAATCAAACCAAAAATCAACCCTCATTATATGAGTTTTTATGAAATTAAAAAGCTTGTAAACATTGGTAAAAACAGCTATATTCAGGAAAGGCACTTCAGAAGAGCATTCAAACAGGCAAAAAAGATGCTCGCTGACGGTGTTGCTCATACAAATAACTTTTTACAGATAATCTATGACCTTTTGGAAAAGGACTCTCAAGTTGAAGGATCAGACAAGCAGATAATTGATGTAATGAATAAGATAGATGATTCAATGGACAAATATTCTAATTTATTCGACAACAATATTGGAAATATCTTATCAGGCATTAAAAAGGCTCATGCTAATGTATTGGATTTAAGCCAAGTTGATGAATCCGTAGCAAGTGTTCTTGTGAGTCATATTTTGAGAAATTCCCTTAAAAGAAGTAAAGATGCTGCTCATAGCGGAAACAAGAAGGAGTTATTGGACAATTCCGTATTTTTCATTTTGGAAGAGGCACATATTTTAGCACCTAATAGGCGTGATTCAGATTCTAAAAAATGGATTCAGAGGGTTGCCAGGGAAGGCCGTAAATTCGGATTGGGTTTGTGCCTTGTAAGCCAATCTCCAAAAACTGTAGACCATGATGCATTGTCCCAGATGAATAACATGATTATTTTAAGGCTTGTCGAGCCGGAAGACCAAAGGCATGTGCAGTCAGCCAGTGAAAGTTTATCACAGGACCTGATTAACCAGCTTCCTTCATTGAATGTAGGTGAGGCCATAGTTTTGGGTTTAATGACTAGAGTGCCTACATTAGTCAAAATTGACATGTTTAAAGGCCGCCGCCATGGTGATGACATGGACATTATTTCTCATTTCATCGAATCTGTTGAAAATGATGAAGAGGAATTAAGAAAGGGTGAAGAGGAAATGGCGGATATGGGGTATAATTATTAACTCCTTTTTTTTATTTTTTTATTTTTTCTTAAATCAATTTTTATTTCTTTTCAAATGCTCTCTTGGAAAAATATTAAATATATAGTAAAATAAAATAATATTTACTTAAATACTTTATTAAGTGTTTAAATTGGTTATATACATAAAATTTTAAAGGTAATATAATGAAATTTGCACATTTAGCAGATACTCATTTAGGTTACCGTCAATTTGGTTTAATTGAACGGGAAAAAGACTTTTATGAAGTATTTGAAAAGGTAATAGATAAAATAATAGAAGAAAAAGTTGATTTTGTAATACATAGTGGTGACCTATTTGAAACCGCAAGACCATCTCCAAATGCCCTTTTAGTTTTCCAAAAAGGATTGCTAAAACTGAAAGGAGCCGGCATCCCGATGTATTCTATTGCAGGTAATCATGACACTGTAATAAGAAATGATTCAATTCCGCCGCAGGTCATATTCAAAAAATTGGGCTTGAAGGTAATCAGTCCCATTAATACTAATTATATGCATGGGGACATTTTCATAGCAGGCCTTCCTTATTATCCGTCATCCCAAAGCAAAACATTAAAATTAAAGTTGGCTGAACTATCCAAAAAGGCAGCCAATCATGAAAAGTCCATTCTGGTTTTGCATCAGGGAATCGACAAGTATTTCGGATATCAATATGAACTGGAAATTGGGGACGTTCCGGACAACTTCAACTATTATGCATTGGGTCATATACACAAATATGTAAATGATAGTTTTGGAAACGGCAGACTTGTCTATCCGGGTTCTGGTGAAATCTGGAAAACAAGTGAACTAGATGATTATAAGAAAAATGGTAAAGGATTTGTAGTTGTTGACTTTGATGGCCCAAAACCAGTTGTCAAAAGGGTAAAAATTGACATTCCACGTGAATTCATCAAAAGATCCCTTGACTATAATAATTTGGAAAGCGGCATTGACGGCATCAAGGAAACTATAAAAGACTTTGATAAGAAACCTATTTTGGATTTGGTGATAAATAATGTAGAATCCGATACAAATAGGGTTTATGAAATGATTAACGATGAATTGGGTGACTTAGCTTTGATGATAAGACCTAAATTCAACATGCTTGGTGAAGAAAGCATTGACGATATTATTAGTCAGGAGGGATCTGTAGGTCCTAAGGAACTAATAGTAGAGCAGCTAGAAGGTTATGGAAATAGTGACATTGATAAATTGGCTGTTGATTTATATGACTATTTATCAAAAGACAGAATTGAGGAATCAAGAGAGCTGATTAATACTTTTTATGAGGAATATTATAGTAATATTGATGATGAATTTGAATTTAAGACTGAAATTGTTGAAAAAGATGAAAAGCCTAGAAAAAAATCTGAAGATGTTCAATTAACATTTAAGGAGGGTTTAGAATGATTTTCACAAAATTAAAGTTAATTAATTTTAAATCTCATGAAAATACTGTTATTAAATTTGATAAGGGAATCAGTGTCATTGTCGGTGAGAATGGTGCTGGTAAATCTACAATCCTGGAAGGAATCAGTTTTGCTTTGTTTAAACAGCATACAGCTAAAAAAATTGATGATTTGGTTAGGAACAATGCTCAATCAATGTTAGTTGAATTAGGATTTAATTCAAACGGCAGGCAATATAAAGTCATTCGTGAGAAAAAGGTAAATCTAAAATCTTCAATTTATAAAAAGACTTCTGCAGATGGGGATTATGTCCATATTTGCAGCGGTGATAAGGAAGTAGCTAATGAAATTCGCCAGATATTGAATATTGACTCTGATTTATTCTTGAACGCAATATACATAAGACAGGGTGAAATTGCGCAGCTAGTGGATAAAACATCCGCTGAAAAGAAAGAGTTAATAGGTAAACTATTGGGAATTGATTCCCTTGAAAAAGCTTGGAAAAACTTATTGCCGTTCATCAGTGAATATGAAAATCAGCTTGCAGAGCTTAAAGGTAAATTATATAATTCAGATGATTTAAAAAAGGATTTGGAAAAGAAAAAAGCTGAATTGTCTTCTTTAAGAGAAAGGGGTCATGAACTGGAAACTCAAATCAAGGAAGTCAATGAATTGCGTGACGAGATTTCTGAAAGCAAAAGAAATATGGAACGTGAAAAGGAAATTTATGAAGGCCATACCAATAATCTGAATCTTGAAGAGAATTCCCTATCAAAATTGGAAAATGACAAGAGGAACATTCAAGATAATTTAGATAAAATTGCTCATGCTGAAGATCAAATAAAGAGATTGGAAAAGTATGTATCTAAATTGGATGTTTACATTGACTTCGAAAAATCTGTAACAAGCATTCAAAATCTAAAAGAGGATGAGAAGGAAATCAAAAGTAAATTGGATGCTATTTCCGAACAGAAAGAATTGGTTGCTAACAATAAGGAGAATTATAATAAATTTTTAGCATCTGATGAGGAAATTGCGAAGTTGGATAATCAGAAATTGGATCTTGAAAAAGAATTAGCCGCAATGACTAAACTTGAAAAAGACAAAAAAGAGCTTTTAAAACAGATTGAAGATGAAAGAAATGACATTGACAAATTTTTCTCAAGATCTAAAGATAAATTGCATGACTATGGTCTTGATGAGGATATTTTAGCAGATGTTGATCATTTCCAACAACTTGAAAATGCTACAAATGATTTCCTTGATGAAACTTCCGCTAAGATTAAGAATTTGGCTGATGACATTTTTGCTAAAAAAGAGGAAATTGTCGTTTTCAAACAGAATATCAAGTCATGTGAAAAACCATTGAAAGAGCTGGACGAAGTGGACAGTAAATGTCCGGTTTGCCAATCAGACATTGATGAAAACAAAAAACAGCATTTAATAAGTCAATATAATCAGGATATCGAAGAGAATACTAAGTTAATTTCCGAACATGAAGAGACTGTGCGATTGTTGGCTAAAAATAAGGAAAGCTTTGAAGATAAACATGAGAATCTTTTGGAATTATCTAAAAACATCATTGAATATAAACAGAAATTTAACCATTTGCAGAATGAATTGGTCAAATTAAATGAGATTGATGAGAATCTTGAATCAAAAGAGCGTATTAGTGATAAATTAGGCGAAATCATATTGCTAATTGCAAATAAAAAGCAAGAACGTGAATCTTATCAGAAATCTTATGATTTATATAATAAGGCTAATGGTGCTTTAGAGGTTTTAGGCAGTACAACAGAGTGGCAAAATAAGCTAAATAAAGTCTCTCATGAAATTGACAATCATGTAACAAATATTAAGTTGGCTATTGATCAAGACCCTCATTTAAGTGGGGATATCAGTGCTGATGAACTTAGAAATCGTATCGATGATTTAAAACAGAAAAATGAGGAGTTCAATCAACTTAAAGGTTTTGTAAAAAACAAACAGTCTTACTTAACTCAGCTTGATTCCGTAAAAGAGGATATCGGAATGTCAATTAATCAAATTGACATAATTAAGAATAAGATTGATGCTTCAGTTTATGATGAGGATAAGTATGAACAAATCATTTATCGTTCTGAAATGTATGAAAGGAGATACAATACTTTCAACACTGAACTTTCCGAGATTAAGGGAAGAGCTCGTGAAACAATTGGATTTGTTAAGGATTTAACTGATAAAATTGAAAAGGCGGACAGGTTCCAACAAGAATACGATGATATTTCAGATTATCTGAACTTGCTGAATCATATTAGAAGCCTATATAGTAAAAATGGTGTTCAGAAGGATTTAAGAAATCTTTCAAGACCTCTAATTCAAAAGTATACCAAGGAATTCTTCAACGAATTTAATTTCAACTACTCTGATTTGACTCTTGATGATGAATACGATGTGACCGTTTACGGCCCTGAAGGCAAATCATCAATGAGCATGGTTAGTGGTGGTGAAAAAATAGCTATTGCTCTTGCTTTAAGGTTGGGTATTACTCAAGCCATGGCTGATGGTGAATTAGATACTATTTTATTGGACGAGCCTACAATTCATTTGGATGCTTCCAGAAAGCATGAATTGATTAATTTGTTAAAAGATATGTCATTGCTGCCGCAAATGATTATTGTAACACATGAGGCTCAGCTTGAAAATGCCGCAGATAATCTGATTAAAGTCGAGAAAGTAAACGGAATTTCAAATGTAATAATGTAAAATTTTTTACATTATTTTACTTTTTTTTTTTAAATCATATCGATTGAGTCTTTGATTGAATCGATGATACAGTTTGCATTCCATCCAACGATGGTGGCCGCTTTTTCTTCCAATATTTCAGGAACTTCCTCCAGTCCGTATGGCCTTACTAAAATGATAGGTATTTCGTATTTTTCAGCAGCTTCTATAAGGTCGTTGAATGTATCCTTGTTATCATTGTAAAGACCGGCCAATAATATTATTCTATCTACTTTTTTATAGAATTGTTCTCCTGCTGCTGAATATGAAGATGAAATGGATTCTTTCCATAAAAAATCAGTTTTGGAATACACTTTTTCGACGAATTGTCTGTATTCTCCATGCTTGTCAGTACCGTTACTAATAATTAAGTTGTAAATTTTGTCATCTCTGTCATCTTCAAACATTTAATCACCTTGCTTTTATTTTATTTATGTAGCATATAAAATTTTTTATTTTGCAAAATATTTATTAATTTTAAAATATTAAGTATTTATATAAATTATTTTTAGGAATTATTTTTTATGAAAGCTGCTGTTATTGGTTTGGGTGTTGAAGGAAAAAAAGCAGTAAACTCTCTTTTAAATCATGGATGGGAAGTTTATGCTACTGATTTAAATATTAATGTGGATTTAGATGGTTTGAATTTGCCTGTGTTATCAATGAATATGATTGAGGAAAATCAAACAGTTTCGATTGTCGGTGATAATATAACTGTTGATTTGGGATTCACCAATCCTTATGCTATTGAACAATGTGATGCAATAGCTATCAGTCCCAGCATGTTCGGAGGGGCATTTGCAACAAGATTGCTGGAGGATTCCTATCTTTTAAGCGATATTGTAGACACCCACAAGGATATTTTCACGATTGGGATAACAGGAACCAACGGAAAGACCACTACAGTGCACATGTTAAAAGAGATTCTGGAAAACGCTGGTAAAAAAGTTTTAGTTGGTGGAAACGGTGGAGGAGGATTTTCAGGTTATTATGATTTGATCCTTGAAGCCAGTGAAGATGATTATGACATACTGCTCGTTGAGGTGTGTGATATGACCCTTGATTTTTGCAGATATTGTTTTGATTTTGACATGATCGGACTTACTAATATTGGAAATGACCATATGGATGTTCATAAAACCATTGCAAACTATAAGGATTCTTTAGTAAGATTTTTCACCGATAAAACAATTTTCACCGCATTCAATCAAGACTTCAACTCTGATTTTAAGGAAGCCGCTTCAAAAGCAATTCCATATTTTGAATATCAGGATGAATTGAAGTTATTCGGAAAATTCAATCTCCTTAATGCAGGTCTTGCAACAGCCATTGCAAAAGAGTTAAAAATACCTAAAGACGTAATCAAATCAACTTTAAGTGAATTTAAAGCTGTTGAAGGACGCCTTAATGTTTATAAGATTAATGATGCTGATGTGTATGTGGGAAAAACTGATAATTCTGATGCCTTAGCTTCAGTATTGACTGAAAAAGATTTCTATGCTCTGTTTATTGGAACTCCACGTCATAATGAAGTGCACCGTTTGGATATTTTGGACGTTGCAGTCAAATATAATCCGGAAGTCATTGTTTTATTCCCTGGTTTGGATGATACCTTGGACCTCGCCATTTATAGGCTCAATTCATTGGGTTATATGGGGAATATAATTACTGTCAACACACTTGACCAGATTATTGAATTGGTGGCGGAATATTCCCATGAAGATGCAATACTGATTGGTGGTAATGGTCAAGACACTATTATTGAAATTCAAGAAAGGATTAAATTAATCTCCGAGAAATTAAAATAATCATAATATATTTATATTGTGTTCAATAAATAGACTTATATAATATATTATGTTGGGTGTATTTAATGAGTAAAAGTTGGAGAAGTGTTTCAATAACAATATTTGTTGCATTAATATTTTTATGCATTTTATTTATGGTATTTGGGGCTGTAAACAGTACCCAAATGACAGCTCAATCAGTGGCTGACGACTATAAACTTCCTATTGGTCAGTCAATGTTTGAAAATGATTCTATTTTAGGACAGCAAGATCCTATTGAACTTCCAGTGGTGTCAAATTTCGGATGTTTGGCTCATCAGGTATTAGCTTTTGATTTGCAGGGGCTTTTAATGAGTTTATCAACAGGTTTTGTTCCCTTTGATTTCTCAGGAATATCTGGTGAAGGTATTGATTCCTATGGACATGTTAAAGATGTTGAAGGACCAGGATTTTTGACTTTTGAAGGTGATAAGCTCACCGTTAAAGGGCCAAAGAATTATGTTTGGGGATATAGTGATTCCTATAAATATCTAAATAAAACTGAAACTGGTGTAGATGTTGTTGAAGGTGGAAAAGTCATCAAATCAGTTCCGGAATCTGAAATCAAAAACTTAAATTACTCAAATGAATATTATAACAACGAAACCATTAGGGAATGGTATAATTATGAGGCTCAAGTTGGTTCAATTTTCACTTTGGAAAAAGGTATGGTGGGCTTTTCTGATGGAAGAAACAATATTAGCTCATCAGATGTTCCAGCAATTTTTGGTCAGGATGTAGTGGATTATGCAGCCGAATACCCAACAGGTTCTCCAATTTTATTATATTCCGGTAATTATACTGAACAAGACGGTGAAGTTTATGGTACCTCATTAGGTTCCCACCCTGAATACGGAGATGGAATTAGGGAAATTAATGCAAGGCAGTTTGTCGATGCATGGAATGGAACCATTATCCCGCCTAACTCCACTAGTAGTGGTAAAGATTATGTATACTTTGAATCTGCAAGTGATTCACAAGCACCTGGTGGAAGTGCAGCACACGGTGTATGTCCTCCTGCAAGAGCTTTAAGAGCTGCGGTCACTGCTGAAGGATTTGATTTACCTGTAGGTATGTGTTGGGATGAGGATGCAGTATTGTTCGGATACAACCCGGCACAAGGTATTTTAGTATATAATAACCATGATTACCCAGTACAATTAAAAATGTGGACCGAAGGTGAAGGTACTGGTATGGGTATTTATGCGCAAATAGTAAGATATGTTCCAAATAATTAGGAATATATCCAATTTTTACTTTTTTTTATGTCAATCTCAACTATTATTACTGCCGCCGGAAAAAATTCCAGAATGAGAAAAGATCAGATTTCTCGAAACATCGAATTAAAAAACAAACTCATTTTACCTTTTCAGAGTAAGACTGTTATAGAGACAACCATTGATAATGCATTATTCGCAAATGCAGATGATTGCATTGTTGTACTTGGTCATTATGCCGATGAAATAAAAGAAGTTATCTATGATAATTATAAGGACTCTGTTAAATTCATCATAAACGACCCTGTTGATGTAGGTTTATCAACATCTCTTTTCAATGGTTTGGCAAATGTTGATTCAGATTTTGCTTTATGCATTACTGCAGACCAGCCAACAGTTTCAACAGACACTTTCAATAAGATGATTGAAATAAGTCAAAAATCAGAAGATCCATATAACACAATATCAATTTTAAGAAGAAGAAAAACAGGAATTCTCGATACTGCAGAAGGATTGGGAATGCCTTTCGTAGCGCCTCGCTTGAACTTAATGAAATATCTGGAAAATGAGGATGATAACTTAAATCCAATATTGAGAAAAATCTTTGCTGACGGCTATACGTTTTATGGTGTAAAAGAAAAAAATGAAAAGGAATTAATTAATATTAATCATTATGATGATTATTTAAGCCTCTTAGATTGATTCTAAGCCTGAAATAACTTCTTCGATTTTAGCTTTACTAATACCGACGGTCATTTCATTGTCTTTTATATCTGCTGCTTTTCTTGAACCATCACAACCTAAAGTGAAATTAACACCTTCGCTGATATATGGGTTTGCAAATGCATCGCCGCATAATGACTGAATGCCTGCAAAAGATGGGTTGATTTTTTCACCGGTTTTATAAACGATACTTTGCGCAAGTTTCATTCCGCCCACCGGTTCGGTTATGATTTGAATAACATCAGCTTCAAAATCAGCTTCATCTAAAGGTGCGTAAATAATTCCCCAACTGATATCCTTTATTATTGAAAGTTCGCTGGTTAATTTTTTGGCTGTTTCCAAATCTTGGAATCTTCCTAATGAGAAGTATTTTTCCCCATTGGCTAATTTTTCAGGCATGTCTCTAAGTCCGATAGCTCCTGCTCCACCTAAACACATTTGTTGGTCAATGGTGGAGTAAAAAGTAGCTCCAAGAGAAGCTTTTCTTACCATTTCGCAGTGCCTAATTTTTTCATCGATTAAATCGATACCTTCAGGCAAGTCATCTTCAGTTTTGATTAACTTCATTGCAACAGGTTTTGCATCGAGTTTAATTTTACTTTCGATAACTTCACAGTATTTTTTGTTTGTTTCTAAATTAGTCATACAATCGCCTAATATTATATTGTTTTAAGGAATTTTAAAGTCTTTTGTTTTAACACTGTTATTTTTACAGAAAGTTCTAAAATCGCATGCACTGCAGGTTCTTTCATCAGAATCAGCTTTCCATGCGTCCTGAATTTTACATCCGTTCATCTCTTTTATTAATGATTCTTCAATATCTGATACGACGCTATCAAATTTCTTTAGGGCAAGGTCCTGTTCCTTTTCGTCAACATTGATAATCCTGATTGACCTTTCGATTTTAAAATTGTCGCTTAGTTCAGGGGCCTTGTCCTCCTCTTGCCACTTTTCAATTGCTTTCATGTCTTTTTCGTAATAATATCCAACATCGGTTAAACCGTCACGCAGCTCCTCTTTAATCATAGCCAAGTCCTCTTTTGATGGAACAAGTTCATTCAAGTAAAAGATTATTCCTGCAACAATAGGCTTTGAATCTTCCTGTTTTGACCTGAGCCATGAATAGGTTAGTATCTGTTGCTTGTGGGTCTCCCATTTGTCTTCAACTTTAGGGTTATTCGTTTTGACAGGTGGCCTTTTCATCCCTTTGTAGTCAATGATTATTTCATAGTCTTCCCCTTCTTCATATTGTGAGACTCTTTTTTGGAATTCAGGGTCTTTCTTTAGAAATTCTATTATCCTGTTGTTGAAATTATCCAGATTGCTCTGTTTCAGATTCTTGTTGATTTTCATGGAAGTCAGCACATCGACAACACCGTTTATTCCATAATAATTGGATCTGCTTCTATGCTCATCATAATCAGGCATTTTACGAACGCCTTTGATAAGAATTTCTGATGAATCAATCAACGGAAAGAGGTGTTTTCCCCAAATGTTTATTGCCCTTTCGGCTCTTGCACTGGCCAGTTTCTGATGGTCATGTTCATTCAAGTCATCAATTGTCATATTCTTGTCCGGTTGGTCTAATATGCTGAAGAACAGGTCTTCGTCGTATGGGTAAAGGCCTCTAACCTGCAGCCTTAAATCAATCAGTTCTTCAATAGGCCTAATGTCTTGTTTCCAATCCCATGGAAATTGCGTATTTTCATGTTTCCATTGGATGAATGCCTCTTCCATCACGCCGTGGATAAACTCTCCGAACCATCTTTGAACAGGCTTTGAAGGAGGCAATGTTCCCTTGTTCTGGTATCTGTACTGCAGATTGCAGGTTAAAAATGACAGTAAATCTCCGGTCAGACTGTATTCCGGAATCATGTATGGCTTTGATTTTGACGGTAATTTCATAATAATGCCTCCTAAATTAAGTAAATCTCCTTAAATCCAACATATTTCTCTTCTCTGCTCCAACCAAGAGCAACGTTCGGAATATCAAAGTGAGTATTCTTTTTTGTATATCCTTCAATCGCAGAATTCAGACCAATCAACAGCAGAACGCTTTCAGCTCTTGAAAATGCGACAAAATAAAGTCTTGTCAAATCATCAAAGGACCTGTTTTTTTCGCTTCTTTCATTTTGCCCGAGAACGCTGTATTGCCTTATGGTGTCTTCAATCTTGTTTTCATTCTTAGGTGATTTGGGAAACCTTAGATTTTGGTTTCTGACGTCGTTTGTCTTGAACTTGGAGCCGACATCAACTATCACCAATGGAAATTCCAATCCCTTGGATTGGTGGATTGATAATACGTTTATCCTGTCGTCAGGCAATGTTTCAAGCAGTGACTCATCAATGCCCACTCCTCCTGTTGAGAGAGGAATGAATATATTCCAAATGGCTTCCAAAACTGAATCCCTTTCCTGTATTGGATTTCTGAATGAAATTTTTGAATGATAATCATTGAAAAATCCCGTTTGAGTAATTGACTTTGTAATCGCTTCCAGGTATACGATTCCCTCGACATCATCCTGCAGGTCTTCAATCCAGGTGGTTATCTTATAAGCAAGTTCCATTAGGCTGGCGGTTTTAGGCCATTCGTCATATCCTTTTGGCCTTCTTAGCTGCCATGATGTTACAAATTCGGATAATGAAAATGGTTCTCTAGGTTCTGGATCTGTTTCAATATACTCTTTGGCTTTCATTCTCCAGCGCATCATGTTTCTTTTAGCTAAATTTGGAATGGTCTTATCGGATTTCTGAAAGCTTGCTTCAGGGTCAATGCATTCTAAAATTAGGCCGCAGAATATTCCGACAATGTCAATATCCTGAAGGTCGATTCCTCTTGGATTGAACATTTCAATCGGATTCTTAAACTTTTTAAGGTCTTTTCTAAGTGAATATAAAAATGTGCGCTTTCCATAATGTACCTCTTTTGGTGAAAATGAAAGGATGGCAATATCGGAAGCGGAACCGTAATCATCATCTAATTTTATGGTAATTTTCTCCATTTCTTTTCCTGCTTTCAGATTTTCACTCTTAATCTTCTGCAATCTGGCAATACTTATTTCGCCGTTCACCTTTTTAAAGTACTCCTCATTAAGGACCTGCATGACATTTAAGGTGCATTCCCCTTTATTCACCAGCTGATTAATTAATTTGGCCAAGTCCATTGCAAGCATTTCAGGGTTGTTTCTGAAGAGTCCCAAAATAGGCATCTTATCCTTTTCAAAGTCAGGGGCAATGATTTTAGGCTTGTTTTCAACCCTTGCATTCTGGTATTCTCTGTCCAATTCCGCAAATTGGTTGCAATGCTGGATGATATTTTCAGTTGAGCGATAATTTGTCCTCAGGTTGATTTCCTCAACATCGATGTCCAGCCTCTCTTTGATACGCTTTTTATAGTTTGTAAATAGGTCTACGGTCGCTCCTCTAAAACGGTAAAGGGATTGGTCATCATCCCCTACAACGGTAATGTTTCCTCCATTTTCAATGGCTGATTTGGCTATGGTAAAGTAAATGTCCTCCTGGATTAGGTTGGTGTCCTGGTATTCGTCAATCAGGACAATCTTGATTTCATCCAAAAATGTTTTTAAATCACCATTCTTTAATTTTTTAAGGAATTTTGACTCAAGCATAGCAAAATCAATTGTATTCCTGTTTTTAAGGGTATTTTCATATTCTTTTATGCAGTCAAGTGCAAGTTGAGCGCCACGTTCATTTTCTGTCTGTTTATATAATTCATCAAGATTCACCTGGTCATAGTAAATCCGGTTCTTTATTTCAATGAGGATTTGACTAATGTGGGATGGTTCTTCAAGCTTGGTTCTTCCGCTCAATTCCTTCAAATACTCAACCAGGTCCTTGTCAAGGTATCTCTCCTTTTCAATAAGAATCTTTATCATTGCGGAATTTGCAACAAACTCTTCAATGACAATTGACTGATTCTCTCCGGGCTTTTTGTTATCCCTAAGCAACTCTTCAGCTATGCTGTCGGTGGTGCCGATTTGAATCTGATTGAAGTCAATCCTGTCAATTTTCAGGATATTATCGAAGTTATCATCATCCATGTTGTCTATTAAATGATTTTTAATCTCATCTCCCCAGCCCAATATCCTTGAATATAGTTCGTCTGCAGCTTTTCTGGTAAATGTTGTCGCCATTATTTCACTGGGATTGACATCATCGACAAAGATGTATTTGAGTATCTTAAGCACCATCACGGTTGTCTTTCCGGATCCAGGACCAGCTACAATGAAAAGGGACTTGTCAACAGGTGAAATTATTGCCTTTTTCTGGTCCTGATTTGAAGAGATATTCCTTTTTAAGATATCTACAACGATGTTTTCAAATTCCTCATATGAAATCATTTTTTTTCCTCTTAATTTAATATATTCTAATTTTTGTTTTAATGTATTAAATAGTAATTGTGAGAGCATTTGAAAAGTATTCCATACAATGAAAATATGAAAATTATGCAATATTTATAAGGAATATCATATAATAATTAGATTTATGAGTAAATTTGAACCGACTTTATTACCATTCAACAAAAATGATGACAATGTGAAAATAGCATATGAAAAAATTAATTTAAACAAATCATTGGTAGATGATTTGTGCAAGGATAATGATTTAGATTCAAATTTGCTAATTTTGGCCGCCACATGCATAACATTGACAAAGTATGTCAACACCACTGAAATTTTCATCCGCGTTGATGATGTTCCGCTGATTTTTGATGATGATGATAGGGATAAGGTTGTATTTGATTATATAAATGATGTTCGGAAATGTCTTGATCAATCCAATGATGTCGATGAGGAATCCTTCTTCAATATTGTTTTCGGAGATTATGATGATAGGGATGCTGAGGACATAACTCTCTTCGTTTGTGAAGATTCATTAAGATTGAAATACGATTCAAACAAGTACACCTAGCCTTACATCACATCATTTTTAAGAAGCATCAAAAAGGTCATCAGTCAGTTTGACGGGCATGGAATAAATGAGCTTAAGATTAAGGATATCTGTCTTAGGGATGAAGACCCGGTTCCAGAGTTCAAATTGAAAAGGAATCAGTTAGTAAATGAATTATTGGAAGAGCAAGCCAATAAGACCCCAAATAAGATAGCCTTAAGGAATTGCGGTAAAAGCTATACATTTAAGGAGATTAATGATGAGGCAAATAGGATAGCCAATGCATTAATAAAGAGAGGATTCAAGGAAGGAGATTCAGTTTCATTCATGCTTGACCGTAATAAAACTCTCATCACAACATTTTTAGGAATTTATCAAAGCAGGCTGTGTAGCAATTCCATTGGATGGTGATTTTGCTCCTCAAAAACTGAATTACATCAGGCAAAACAGTGATTCGAAATATATCATTACTTATGATGACATTGAAAATGCAATAAACCCAGAAGATTTGATTAATGAAGGGGATTCCAGCTTTCCTAAGGTCAACTTGAAGAAAGATTCTCCGATTTTTCTTCTATACACATCAGGATCTATCGGAAAGCCTAAACGTGTTATATCAACACATTGCGGAATATCCAATCTGATTTCTGTCCATATCAAGACCAACTATAAGAAGATTCTATCAATCTCTTCAATATCATTTGACATATCTGAAGAGGATATTCTCATTACCATGACCAATGACATGGAGTTGATTTTCGCCAATGATGATGAAATCATGGATACCGTATTGCTGGCTCGCCTGATTGAGGATACAGAACCTGAATTTGTAAACATTACTCCTTCAAGATTGTTGTCATACCTTCAGGTCCCTGAATTTCACAGGACCGTAAACACATTTATAGGTATTGGCTGCGGCGGAGAGCAGTTTACCAAAAACCTTTATGAATCAATTAAAAAACATGCTGATGTTCTCATCTATAACGGTTATGGTCCTCTGGAAACCAGCCTGACATCAAATTCCAAACTGATTAGGAACCTTAACTTCATCACCAACGGAAAGCCTCTATTGAACTTCATCACCGATGTCCGGGACATTGACCGTAAATTGCTGCCTTATGGTGTTATAGGGGAGCTGTATATTGGAGGAGTCGGTGTCAGCAAAGGCTATTATAAGATGGATGAAAGACAAAAGAAGTATTCATCACAATTAATGGCGTCAGATATTACAAATCAGGAAATAATCCATTAATCCGTTAATCATTACAATATTATTTAAGATAAGGCCAGCGTCCATCTTATCTGGGAAAAAGGCAGATATTATTCCGGACAGAAACATTGCGATTGAACGTGTTGCTAGGTAAAAGCCGAAATACAATGAATAATACTTTTCAGGTGAAAGGTCGGCAACTAATGAATAGCCGGCTATTGAGGAAAACAATTCTGATATTGCAAGCAACATTTCAAAGAGCAGAATCCAGAATATGCTGATTTTATCTACAGCATTAATGTCAATATAATAACCTATAACGCTCATCAATGTAAAACAGAGTGTTATAAATATCATTGCCACTATTGTCTTTTTGATGGATCCTAATTCGATTTCTCTTTCATTTATCTTATTGTTGAATTTAATGAATATCGGACTTAAGATAAGGATGAATATTGGGTTAAGTATGCAAAACAATTGAACAGGGACTTTAAAGAAATACAAATCCCTCTCAACGTGGAAATCTATGAAAAAAATCATGGCTATTGAAGTTTGGGAATATCCGATTCTGTAAATGGTGATGATTATCAGGAATATAATAAAGACGGTTAACCTATCTTTTTCTTTTTGGCTTAATGACCTTTTGAAAAGCAGGATTCTTTCTTTTAAATTCAAATCTTTAATTTTTGTAATGCTCTGAGAAGATAGCTTATGGAGGTGTTTGTTGCTTTCATCCTTTATGGAATTACTTGAATGTTCATCTTTCATCAATTTGCCGTGATTATCAACAAGATATTTATTTTTGAGCATGTGGAATACAATAAGTCCGGCCATTGAAATAATTCCAAACAAAAGAAAACTCCATTTATACAGAGGATAATTGTTCTCACCTATGATTACTGACATTATGATTATCCCGATAATTACTCCGAAGTTTACGATAGGATAATAAATTGAAAATGCCTGCACTCTTGAATCATCGTCATTAATTGTATTGATTATATGGGTGATTGAAAGATTTGCAAAGCTTGTTCCCAATGCAAGGAAAAACATTCCCAATGCGAATGTCATGTTTTGAAGATTAAAGATAAAATTGTTGTATTCATTATTGCTTGGACTATACAGTGAGGATGAAAATGATAATATGAATTGGCTCACTATCATTGAAATGAATCCAATCGTTATGGCCTGTGAATTATTCATGTATTTGTCTGAGATATATCCTATTAATATTGGTAGAAGGTATGCAAATCCCTAATAATAAGCATAAAACCTTCCTGTTAATGGAATTGAAAAATGCAGAACATACAATAAGAATAAAGTGAATATTGAAGACACGCCATATTCAAGAAGAGTTGATGTAAGCGAAACTGAAGAGATAAAGTATGTTCCTTTGAATTTTTTATTGTTTTCACCCATATTGATATTTTTATAATGAAATGATATTTATATGTATAATTTTTTTTTCTTGGAGTATATGTAAAAGTTTTTTAATTTGTGTATACAAATGATTAAACATGGGAGATATTCTTCCATAATATGCATATTAAGTTAGGAACAATTATGTTTCTAACTTACTCTTTTTAAAAAATACGAATAATTTAAATATTATTTTAACTCTAATTATAATTATTAAT
This sequence comes from Methanobrevibacter sp., assembly GCF_015062985.1. Classification (GTDB taxonomy): domain Archaea; phylum Methanobacteriota; class Methanobacteria; order Methanobacteriales; family Methanobacteriaceae; genus Methanocatella. Next base: position 87,151 of record NZ_SUTI01000008.1, read on the forward strand.
TTTTATTTTGGCTGATATTATGTCTGAGGTTAACAAAGTGGATATGTTCAAAAATGATGTGAGATATAGGGAAAATATCGCTCACATTGAGACAATACCAGCTAAAAAAGCTAGTTTTAAAAAGGTAGATAATTTAAATGATAGAATAATAGATTATCTTGATTCAAAGGATGTAAAATTATATAAACATCAGGCGGACACTTATGAAGCCATTAAAGAAGATGAAAATGTAATTATTACAACCCCAACTGCTTCAGGCAAAACTCTTGCATTTAATTTGCCTATTATGGAGACCATGATTGATGATGATGAGGCAACTGCCCTTTATATTTATCCTGCAAAGGCATTGTCGAATGACCAGCTGCATGTTCTGGAAAATCTTGAGGAAGCGCTTGATATTAAAATCAATCCAAGAACTTATGACGGCGACACTCCTAGAGACCAGAAAAGGGGTATTCGTGAAAAGTCAAGAATCGTCTTAACAAACCCATATCAGCTGCATCTGATATTGTCATGGCATCATCAATGGTCAAGATTTTATAAGAACCTCAGATACATTGTAATAGACGAAGCACACTACTACAAGGGTGTATTCGGGTCCAATGTTGCATTCCTGATAAAGAGATTAAAAAGGATAGCTAATTTTTATGGATCTTATCCTCAGTTTATCCTGTCATCAGCTACTTTAGCAAATCCATTGGAATTGGCAAACAGATTGACAGGCGAGGATTTCATATTAATCGACGAGGACACCTCACCGAGCGGTGAAAAGGACTTTATCTTATACAATCCTTTTAAAAATTATGTCAGAAACAAGGCATACACGCAGAATGCGCCTTCTGTCCATATGGAAACAGAAAACATATTCATGTATCTGATGTTAAAAGAGATTCAGACATTATGTTTTACAATATCAAGAAAAACCACGGAACTAATTGCAATGTGGGCTAAAAAGGACATGACCCAAGTTAAAGGAAAATTGGCTCATAGAATTGCAGCTTATAGGGCTGGTTACCAGGCTCAGGAGAGGCGCGAAATAGAGGAAGGCCTCAAAAGCGGAAAATATTTGGGAGTCACATGTACAAATGCACTGGAGCTTGGAATAAATATAGGTTCACTCGATGCCGTAATAATTTCAGGGTATCCCGGAACAATGATATCCACTTGGCAACAATCAGGAAGGGCAGGAAGAAGCAATCAGAAATCCATTGCAATACTGATTGCTTTTGAAAATCAATTGGACCAATATTTCATGAACAATCCAAAGTTCTTCTTCGACAAACCCCATGAAAATGCAATCATTGACCTGTCAAATCCAATCCTGCAGGAAGCTCACTTGCTCTGTGCAGCCAAGGAATTGCCTCTGAAGTTCGGTGAATGCGAAAAGTATTTCGGAATCGATGAAGAGATACTGGATGAGCTTGTATCCAAAAAATATCTTCATGAAAATCACAGGGGAGATTACATGTATCCTTATGATGATAATCCTGCAATGGACCATTCACTTGACCAGATTTCCTCAGAAGAGTTTAAGGTCATGAATAACGGAAGGCTCTTGGAAACAATGGAGAGGTCCCAGGTCTATAGGGAAGCCCATGAAGGAGCTATCCTAATCAATAAGGGCGATACCTATGTAGTTAATAGTATCAATTTGGCCAGGGGATTTGTCAATGTTTCAAAACAGAATGTGGATTATCATACTATGGTTTTGAATAAGACAGAAATCAATATCAAAAAGAAATTGTCTAAAACAAGATATGGCAGGCTGACCATCAATTTCGGGGAACTGACCGTTAGTGAGGATTATTTCAAATATAAAAAAATGCACTTTTCAAAGCCGATTGGAACATATCCTCTTGATTTGCCACCTTTAAAATTCAACACTAAAGGTTTATGGTTCACAATTCCAAAAAGAGTAAAGGACACGCTGGAAGACATGTTTCCGAATGAGGAAGAAGTATTTCCGGGAGGTCTTCACGGTGCAGAGCATGCATTAATAGGGCTTTTCCCACTCCACACGATGTGTGACAGGTTTGATATAGGAGGATTATCCACCAATTATCATGAAGATACACAGGAAGCAACCATTTTTATTTATGATGGTTATGAAGGTGGAATTGGAATCTGTGAAAAGGCTGTAGATGTCTTTGTTGATTTATTGAACTCCACAATTGACCTGTTGAACAATTGCACCTGTAAGAAAGGTTGTCCCGCATGTATCTACTCGCCGAAATGCGGAAACGATAACAAGCCGCTTCACAAGAATGCCACAAAATATATTCTGGAATATATGAGGGAACTAATCTCTAAGGATGAGGACATTGAAAAGGAAGAGATTATAGTTGAGGAAATTATTGAAAAGGACAGTGAATTTGACGAGGCATTAGAGTTATATGAAAAAGAGGATTATTCCGCTTCAAAAGACATTTTGAACAATATCATAGCGAAGGATAAGAATAATGTTGATGCTTTGGCATTAATGGCTCAAATTTTATATGACCAGGATCAGAAGGATATTTCATTGCTATTTACTAAAAAAGCATTGGCTGTTGATAAAACAAATGAGAAAGTTAACGAACTGGAAGTTTTGTTATCAGGAAAATCTCCAAAAAAGGAGGATATAGTTTTGGATTCCCTGGATGATGTTGATACATTATATGAAGAGGCATATGATTTGTATAACCAGGGTGATTTGGAAACGGCTTCTGAAATTCTGGAGAAAATACTTGATTTTGATGATGGAAACTCCGAAGCATTGGCATTGATGGGCTTGATATATTACCATTCAGGAATATTCCCAAAAGCTGTAGAATATTATAGAAAGGCTGTAAAAATAAATAAAAATGGTGAAATGGTTAATCAGTTGAAGATGAGGGTTTCTTAAGCCTATGAATAAGGAGTGAAACCTTCTTGGAAGTGTTCAATTACTTTTTCTAATTTTTCAGAAATATCTATTTTTTGTGTACAGTAATCAAGGCAAGTTCCGCAGTATGTACATTCATCTGCACCAACTTTTTCATCCCCTAACTTATCAAAGTATAATCTGTAAATGTTGGATTCCGGCTGATTCTTACTTCTGTTATATAAGTTGAAATATTCAGGAATAGGAATCATTTCGGGACAGGCATCTATACAGTATCCGCATTCGCTGCATGGCACTGCAAGATTATCTGCAACCTTTTGAGCCATTTTTTCAAGAAATGCATGTTCTTCATCGCTTAGAACCTCAAAATTCTCATAGGTGTCACAGTTATCAATCAAATCTTCCATTTTACTCATTCCGCTTAGAACAATTTTCACATGCTCAAGGGATGCGCAGAATCTTATTGCAAAACTGGCTATTGACTTATCGGGATTAAATTCCTTAAAATCATTTTTAATTTCATCAGAAGGATTTACAATAACTCCCCCTTTTAGAGGTTCCATTACATAAACGTCAAGATTGTGTTCAACGCATAAATCATAGCACTTGTGGGCTTCAATGGAAGGGTCTTCCCAGTCAAGATAGTTAAGTTCAAGCTGCACAATGTCCAGCATATCTCCATATTCATCAAGAACTTCCTTCAATAAATCGGAAGTGTCATGGAAACTGATTCCAATTTCTTTTGCAATGCCGTCCTCTTTCATTTTTTTAACATATTCAAAGGTATTTGCATTTTTTGCATTTTTAAGCCAGGGTGTATTGATGTTGTGGATGAAGAATACGTCAAAGTAATCGATTCCGAGCCTTTCAAGCATTTCATTCACGAATTTGTCGTTGTCTTCTTCACATGTTAATGCCCATGTTGGCATTTTGTCACATATTCTATAGGATTCACGGGGATATCTGTCTACAATCGCTTTTTTCATAGCTATTTCACTCATTCCATTGTGATATGCATATGAAGTATCAAAATAATTGAATCCCTTTTCCATATAGATATCGACCATTTCATTGAATAGCTCTTGGTCTATTTTAGTGGGGTCATTTTCATCTGTTTGCGGAAGTCTCATGCATCCGAAACCGAATTTTGATTTGTAAGTCATAATACTATCTCCTTAAGTTAACTTTTAACGAATAATATATTTAAATGTTGTTAATATCAACATTTTAGCTATGTTTGCTGTTCGAAAATTCTAAAAATTGTTATGTTAACGTTCACTTGTTATGAATAATATTTCATATCGCTTATTTCAAATTTAAAATATTGAACAATATTTAATTATATTTTATTTTTAATGTAAAATATAACTTACTTTTGATATATATCATTATTTTTTTTAATCAAATAGCAATATTTAAATATATTGTCTAATAAACTCATTTTTAAGTCTGCATTAATGTTTTCATATTTTTTTTTTAAAATGCATGACTTTATTTAAGAGGTGAAAATATGGCAACTTTTAAAGGATTTGCAATGAAAAGACTCAATGAAATCGGATGGGTAGAAAAAGAAG
>NZ_SUTI01000023.1:0-15673 GCF_015062985.1 Methanobrevibacter sp.
TGATTGCTAATTTAGAATCATCTATAGATTTTGCTCCAGTACAAACAAGCTTACCAGAGCTAAAAATTAATGCTGCGGTTTTAGGATCTTTAAGTTTAAATACTAATCCCGGAAACTGTTCACGATTAAAATTAACCCCTTCTAAAGCTTCGGATACCTCTGTTAAAACGATATCTTTACCAATGCTTGCAGAAGCAACAATGTTTTCAATTTTAATTTCAACATCGGTCAATTTAAAACCTCCAATTTTTATTAAAAGTAGAATAGTAAAATTTAAGAAAACAAAAAATTAGTTAAATTTTTACTAATAAAATATATAGTTTAAATAGTATATAAATGTATGTTTATTTAAGAAAAATTTAAAAAATTTTTAAAAAACTGAAACAAAATAACTTGAATTTTGCTTATTTCTTTAAATACTAAGTATATTAAGCAATCAATAAAAATCATGAAAACAATCCCAAAAAATGAAAAGCATTTATAAGTAAAAAGAAAATACTTGATTTTAAAAGATATTTAAATAGGAATTTCATGGATAAAAATTTAATTTATATAATGCATATAATATTTAATGACAATTATTTTTGCACGGAGTAAATGAAATGGATAAGATAAGCATAGTCATACCCTGCTATAACATCGCTGACGACATCGAGATATGCATAGACTCTATTAGAAATCAAACCTACGAGAACTTTGAAGCGCTGTTCATCGACGACGGAAGTACGGACAACACAAGAGATGTGATTCTGGAAAACATTAAAGATGACGAGAGAATGAAATATTTCTTCAAGGAGAACGGAGGAGTCTCATCTGCCAGAAATCTGGGTATTGAAAATGCAACAGGAGAATACATCTGTTTTGTTGACAGCGACGATTATGTTGAAAAGGATTTCCTTAAGGGATTATACGATAATCTGATTGAAAACAACTCAGACATTTCCATTTGCTATTTCAATAGGGTTTATGAAGACAAGGTATCCGAAAATGAAGTGAAAAACGGATTCTATAATCTCATCAGATACCCCGCCCCATGGAACAAGATATGCAAAACCTCACTTTATAGGGACAACGGCATAAGATTCCCCAATGCCAGATTGTCCGAGGATCTGGGGTCAACTTCCAAACTGCTGATGCTCAGCGATAAGGTCAGCGTCGTTGAAAAGCCATTATACAACTATATCCAGAATCCTACATCAAGCATGCACACTTATGATGACCGGATTTACGAAGTTTACTCCATAACTGAAGATATAGAGAATTTTGCCAAAAACAGAGGTTTATTTGAGAAGTTCCATGATGAAATAGAATATCTGAACGTTTATCATATACTTATTGGAACCGTCTACAGAGCCAGTTTCAGGGACGACTTCGGTACAAAGTCACTTAAGGAAATGAAAGACTATGTGGACAGCAAATATCCTAATTGGCCAGAAAACAATGGAATCAAGCAATTGCCAATTTTTTACAGAGTATATCTTAAGGCACTTGCTAAAGAGCAGTTCAAACTAATCCAATTACTGTTAAGAATATTGAATAAAAGAATTAATGTGGGCGAAAACGCCTTGTGATACTATGATAGAAGTTGAAGTAAAAGCAAAAATTAATAGCTTTAAAGAAATGGAAGAAAGATTAGCTGAAATCGGTGCTGAAAAAACCAAAAAAGAATTTCAGGAAGACATATATTTCAACAGTCCTGTTGTTGACTTTGCGCAAACCGATGAAGCACTGCGAATCAGAACAACAAGGGAAGATGAAAATCAGCATATCTTCATCACCTACAAAGGACCGAAAATAGACAGCAAGTCTAAGACCAGAAAGGAGATTGAAATGGGCATTGAAGATTCGCAAAAGTGCTCAGACATATTCGAAGCAATCGGATTTGAAAAGGTCAGGACCGTCAGAAAAAACAGACAGTACTATTCATATGAGAATTTTGAAATATCACTTGATGACGTTGAAGGATTAAATCCGTATATGGAAATTGAAATAGCTTTGGACGATGGTGCCGACTATAGTGAAGCTCAAAACTCAATTTTTGATTTGTTTGAACAATTAGGCATCACAGATGGCTTTGAGAGAACATCATACTTGGAGCTTTTAGAAAACTTAAATAACAACTAACTAATAATTATTATATATTTAAATTTATTTTGAAAAGAAGGGATTATATTGCAATATTTTATAAGTCATTATAACAAAGAGTCTGAATTAACATTTCCGGATGACATTACAATTTATGACACTACATTAAGAGACGGTGAACAAACTCCTGGAGTCTGTTTCAGCTTTGAAGATAAAATGGAAATTGCCCGCAAGCTTGACCAATTCAAGATCCATCAAATCGAAGCAGGATTCCCAATAGTTTCCGAAAAGGAAAAGGAATCAGTCAAGGCAATAGCCAATGAAGGGTTTGATGCGACAATTCTCGGATTGACCCGGACAAAACCTGAAGATATCGATGCTGCACTTGACTGTGATGTTGACGGAATCATTACATTCGTCGGAACCTCAGACATCCACCTTGACCATAAAATGCACATAACAAGGCAGGATGCTATCAATCTATGTGAAACCGCAGTAGATTATGCAAAAGACCATGGATTGTTCGTTGCATTTTCCGCAGAAGATGCTACAAGAACCGACATCGAATTTTTAAAACGTATCTACGGCAAAGCTCAGGAATGCGGCGCCGATAGGGTGCACATTGCAGATACAACCGGAGCAATCACACCTCAGGGTATAGACTATCTTGTCAGGGAGCTTGTCAAGGATATCGACATTGACATTGCCGTTCACCTGCACAATGACTTCGGATTGGCAGTAATCAACTCCATTACTGGTGTTTTGGCAGGTGCAAAAGCCGTTTCAACAACCGTCAACGGTATTGGTGAAAGGGCAGGTAACGCTTCACTTGAAGAGCTTATCATGGCAATGAAAATCCTATACGGCAAAGACTATGGATTCAAGACAAAATACATCAAGGAATTATCCGACCTTGTGGCGGATGCAAGCGGACTTCCGATTCCTTACAACAAGCCTATCGTCGGAAACAACGTATTCAGGCACGAATCCGGAATCCACGTTGATGCCGTTATTGAAGAGCCACTGTGCTATGAACCTTATCTTCCGGAATTGGTCGGTCAGAAAAGGCAGCTTGTCTTAGGTAAACATTCAGGATGCAGAGCCGTCAGAGCCAAATTAAATGAATGTGAACTTGATGTGAGTGATGAACAGCTCATTGAAATCGTAAGGCAAGTCAAAAAGTCAAGAGAAGAAGGAAAATACATTAACGACCAAGTATTCAAGGACATTGTTAAAAAAATCAGCAAAAAGGAATAGGTTAAGATGAACATAACTGAAAAAATATTATCCTCAAAAGCCGGCCATGAAGTGACACCCGGCGAAATAATCGAAATCCCTGTTGACCTTGCAATGTCACACGACGGAACCTCCCCTCCAGCCATTAAAACCTTTGAAAAGGTGGCTGACAAGGTATGGGATCCTGAAAAAATCGCAATTATCTTTGATCACAACATCCCTGCAAATACCATTGGGTCTGCAGAGTTTCAGAAAGTATGCAGAGATTTCATCAAGACCCAGAACATTACAAAGAACTTCATTCATGGAGAAGGGATATGCCATCAGGTAGTCCCTGAAATGGGATTGGTCGAACCCGGCATGGTTGTTGTTGGTGCTGACTCACATACATGCACATATGGTGCATTTGGAGCATTTTCAACAGGTATGGGTGCAACTGACCTTGCAATGGTTTGGGCAACTGGAAAAACCTGGTTTATGGTTCCTGAAGCCATCAAAATGGAAGTGACTGGTGAATTGAATCCCTACATTGCACCAAAAGACATCATTTTAAACATCATTGGCGAAATAGGAATTGCAGGCGCAACCTACAAAACCGCCGAGTTTTGCGGACCTACAATAGAGAACATGGGTGTGGAAGGAAGAGCCACCATGTGCAATATGGCCATTGAAATGGGTGCAAAAAACGGAATCATGGAACCCAATAAGGAAGTTATCGATTATATCTGCCAAAGAACAGGCAAAAGGGAATCCGAATTGAATATTGTAAAATCAGATGATGATGCCGTTTATGCAAGGGAAATGCACTTTGACGTGACAGATATGGAACCTCAAATTGCATGTCCGAATGATGTTGACAACGTATGCGACATCTCAAAAATCGAAGGGACTTCAATTGACCAATGCCTGATCGGTTCATGTACCAACGGAAGGCTTTCCGATTTGAAAGAAGCCGCTGAAATATTGGAAGGCAAAAAAATCAGCGATTCAATAAGACTAATCATACTTCCTGCCTCAAGAGAAATCTACAAACAGGCAATGCATTTGGGATATATCGACACATTCATTGATGCCGGAGCAATCATCTGCAATCCCGGCTGTGGACCATGTCTTGGAGGTCATATGGGAGTGCTTTCTGAAGGTGAATCCTGCATTTCAACTACAAACAGAAACTTTAAAGGAAGAATGGGAGACCCTGCTTCATTTGTATACTTATCTAACTCCAAGGTAGTTGCTGCATCAGCAATTGAAGGAGTTATCACTAATCCAAAAGATTTATAACGTGATTCAAATGACACAAAACAAAAACGAAGCAAATAAACGACTAATCGAAAAAATGAATGACCTAGAAAAGGACTACGGTCAGACATTTTCAAACACACAGAAAATACTGTTAACTACCGACGGATCAATCACTGCAATCTTGGACGTTTTATATGGTAAAATTGATTTGGACACACTGGATCAACACCTTGAAAACGCGGATGAAGAACATGCAAAATTGGTAAATGTGGACGCTGGTGAAGAAATCAACTTTAGGGAAGTTATTATGCATAAAGGGGACCAGCCTTTAATCTATGCTATTTCACATGTTCCATTAGGCAGATGCTCCAAAGAGGTTTGTGCAGACCTGCTCAGGGCAGATATTCCAATTGGTAGAATTTTAAAAAATTACAAAATTGAATCAAGAAGAGAAGTGAAAAACATTTTCATTGAAAAACCAAACGACACATTAAAAGACCTCTTCAAAACTGATGAGGACTTCCTTGCACGTGATTATGTCATAATCAACAATGACGAGATACTGATGTGGATTAAGGAAATGTTTCCAGTAAGCTATTTTTCAGAAATTTAGGTGTTGAAAATGGGTGTAAAACTAAAGGATATAATTGAACCGGAACAGATTTCATTCAAGGACTTGGAAGGGAGAAGCGTATCAATCGATGCGTTCAATACGCTATACCAATTTTTAGCTACAATCAGGCAGAGAGACGGAAGACCATTGACTGACGAAAATGGTAATGTGACATCTCACCTGAGCGGAATACTGTATAGAAACTCCTCAATGATTGAAAAGGACATAAAGCCTATTTATATCTTTGATGGAAAAGCACCCGAACTTAAAAGTGAAACCCAAGCCAAAAGAAGAGAAGTCCGCGATGAAGCTGAAAGAATCTACAAGGACGCTCTTGCAAGCGGAGACACTGAAAAGGCAAGAAAATTCGCAATGAGATCCTCAAAATTATCACCTGAGATAATCGAGTCATCAAAAAAACTGTTAACTCTGATGGGAATCCCTTATGTTGACGCCAAAGGGGAAGGTGAAGCTCAAGCGGCATACCTTGTGGCAAACGGAGATGCATATGCTGTGGCATCACAGGATTATGACTGCCTGCTTTTTGGAGCGAAAAGGGTTGTCAGAAACCTTGCGGTCAATTCAAATCTCGGAAACCTTGAATACTACGAACTTGATAGGGTTCTAAGAGAATTGGACATCACAAGGGAAGAACTGATCGATATGGGAATATTGATCGGAACCGACTTTTGCGAAGGCCTAAAGGGTGTAGGCGCTAAGACCGCTCTTAAGCTAGCCCACAAAGGCCAGCTAAAGGAAAAAATAGCTGAACTTCAAAAGGAATCTTCACATGATTTGGATGAGGTTCGTGAAATATTCCTGAACCATAATGTCAATACCGACTACAAAATCAAGTGGGAAAAACCTAAAAAAGACAAGATTATTGAATTTTTATGCTATGAACATGGATTTTCCGAAGACCGTGTTGCAAAAGCATCAGACAAGCTTAAAAACCTAAGCTCTTCCCAGGGAAGCCTTGATGCATGGTTTTAATATGGCGGGAAATCCTTGCCGAAAACCTTTTCGGCATATTCCATGGCCAGTTTGACCTGGTCAATATAATCCTTCATCATTTCTTTTTCGAAATAGTCCCTTGAAGGGGACCTTAAAATTAATTTTAACAGATTTTCATAAGTTTCGATAGCTTCTGACTTATCGAAATCGTATTTTTCAATAATTTCCGGAGTCAGTTTTTCAAGACATGGAAATTCCAATGTTTTGCATACTGTTTCTGTCGAAAAATAAGTCATTCTGATTAATGGGGATACTGACGATACCAGAACATGATTTCCCAATTTAATCAATGGCGGAATGCCTGTTTTTTTATATCGCTCCATTGATGTCAGCTTATCATAATTTCTAAGGTTATAGCAGTGAAGCTCTGTGTAAAAATCAGGTTTCAGATATTCAATCAAATCCAAAATGTTCTGTCCTATTTCAGACTCATAAAATTCCTTTTTGATTGTTGAAATATATGGAGTTTTATCAAAATTATAAAAATAGAATTGACCGGGCGATAAATCCTCATCTTTAATTCTTTTAATGAATCTTATGGATGTGACACCCTCATTTCCATGAAGTCCTCCAATGAAAAGCTTTGTAGGACCTTCACCGTTATCGATATATCTAAAATAAGACATAAAAAATAAAAATTGAAGGAATCTATGTTCCTTCTTGCCAATTTGACATGTAAGCTATCTGTTTATCGGTTAATGAATCTATTTCAATACCCATAGCTTTGAGTTTCATGCTTGCCACATTGTAGTCGATTTCATCAGGCGCTTTGGTTACGCCTACAGGCAAATCGTTTTCAAGAATGTGTTTTGCAGACAATGCCTGAACAGCAAAACTCATGTCCATGATTTCGGCAGGGTGTCCTTGTCCGCGTGCGGCTGATAAGTTCACTAAACGGCCGTCAGCTAATAAGTAAATTTTGCGTCCGTCTTTTGTTGTGAATTCTTCAATACTTTCACGAACTTCTTTAACCTCTGTTGAAATAGCTTCCAAATCATGACGGTTGATTTCCACATTGAAGTGACCTGAATTTGCCAGCATACATCCGTCTTTCATGTATTTGAAATCATCACCGCAGATGATGTCGGCATTACCTGTTACTGTAATGATTAAATCGGATTGTTTTACAGCTTCGCGAATAGTCATAACTCTGTATCCGTCCATTCTTGCTTCAAGTGCTCTGATTGGGTCAACTTCAGTTACAATTACATCTGCACCGAGACCTGCTGCCCTTAATGCAAGGCCACGACCACACCAGCCATATCCACATACAGTTACGGTTTTTCCTGCAATAACCATGTTGGTTGTTCCCATGATTGCATCAAAGCTTGATTGACCTGTTCCGTAACGGTTGTCAAATAGGTATTTTGTATAAGCGTCATTCACGGCAATGACAGGGAATTTCAATGCACCATCAGCATGCATTGCCTGAAGTCTGTGCACACCGGTTGTGGTTTCTTCACATGCTCCCTTGATATGTTTCAACAATTCTGTCCTTTCATTGTGTAAAACCATAATCATGTCCGCTCCGTCGTCGATGATTATGTCAGGTTTGTGATCCAAAACCATATTGATGGTTTGATAGTATTCCTCATCGTCTTGTTCTCTCCAACCATAAACGTTTAAGCCTAAATCAGCTGCTCCTGCAACTGCATCATCATGAGTGGATAAAGGATTGCAACCTGTCATTGCAACTTCTGCTCCACCAGCCATTAAAGTTAAACCTAAATTAATTGTTTTTGGCTCCAAATGAAGGCATGAACCAATAGTAATTCCTTTAAAAGGTTGGGTTTCCAAATATTCTTGTTTAATATGTTCCAAAACAGGCATGTGTTTTTGAACCCATTCAATCTTTCTAACCCCTTCCGGAGCCAGTGCCATGTCTTTTACTTTACTCATAATAATCACCAATGTATTATAATAAAGTATATCATTTTGAAAGTTTTTAAATTTAATGCTTTAAAAGGAAAAATCTGCAAATCACTACAAAAAGAAATAATTAGTTTTGAAACATGAGGAAAAATTTGTTAAAAAATTGGTTAGGAGAAATAGGCATGCGTCATACCTATTTTCTTCCAAATATTGCGAAGGCCTCCAATACAACTGAGATAAAGCCAATCCCAAAATCGGATTTCGGATTGCTTATTTTTGTAGTGAACTGAGGTTTGCAGTCGAGTTGAATTGGAATTTACAGGTGTTGGAGCATCAACAGATTTTATTTTTCCGTTGGGGCTTGCATTTGCACTAACTAGAGCACTATTGTTTTTTAAAGGGGGATATGTTTACATTATTTCAAGTGCTGTTAGCCTCGGTTTAATTAAGGGAGATTTGTTTTTGCAACAACTGGAGTCACTCTAAGAGATGGTGTTGCGTTGTTTGTGTTATTTTGTGGTTTTAATGTTGCTCCATCCATTCACAGAGGATTTATGCGAAATGGACTTCACTTTGCGCTGATGTTGTTTCATATAAAGCACCTGCGGAAAACATTATAAGACACGTCACAAATGTTAGCACATATCTTCAATCCTGTTGATTCTCCAACCTGTAAATACTTATGAATACTTCGGGGTACCTGATGAACAAATGTACTTTTCAAGTCTGCCCGTCATAGTACAATCAAGTTATATAAAACTAATCCTATATAAATATTTCCGAAAGCAAGTACTCACTTGCATGTTAAAAAGCTAAAAAATAGTAAATAAAGAATTATATGAAAAAATAAGCATTTTAAAAATTATTTGATTAAAATAAAGCAATCAATATCACTTTTTTTACTGTCCATTCTGATCCGATGATATGGTAATCTCCTTAAGAAAATCCATTTTAAATTCTGAAAAATTGATTCAATATAGCAAAAACAATGAAAAAAAGCAAAACTTTAAATGTAATGATAAAATAATATATATTTGTTAGATGCCGGGGTGGCTCAGCTGGTTAGAGCGCACGGCTCATAGGGTAATAAAGCAGTGCTCTGACTTATTCCTGGGATACCGTGAGATCGCGGGTTCGAATCCCGCCCCCGGCATCCATATCCCAGGAATTTTCCATCTAAACTATTTTTTAATGATATTTTTTAAAAATCATAATTATTTTATACTCGTTTTTAGTAATATATCAAGTGTTGATTGAGGTATGAAAAATGTTATATAATACACTTGGAAAAACTGGTCTTAAAGTATCAAGGCTTGGTTTTGGAACCATGAGGCTTCCAACAATTGAGTCCAACTCCCAAATAAACGAAAAAGAAGCATCCCAAATGCTTGAATATGGAATTGAAAATGGAATCAATCTTATTGATACAGCATACCCTTACCATAGCGATACTTTAGAGGGCAGCGGAAACAGCGAAAGGTTCGTTGGCAAATTTTTAAATGAAAGGTCCCTGAGGGACGAGGTTTTAATTTCAACAAAGTCCCCGTCATGGGCAATCGAAAGCGAAAATGATTTCGAAATGTATTTGGACGAGCAATTAGACAAGCTCCAAACGGATTATATAGACATTTACCTGCTTCACTCCCTTACAGTACCGGATTGGGAAAAGGTCAATAACCTGAATGTTCTGGACTTTCTGGACGATTGCCTCTCAAGCGGCAAGGTCAGGCATGTCGGCTTTTCATCCCATATCGAAGTCGATTATCTGATTGAGATTCTGGACGAATATCCTAAATGGGAAGTCGTTCTAACCCAAATGAATTACCTTGACGAATATTACCAGTCAGGAGTCATGGGTCTCAACTATTTAAAGGAAGTGAATGTCGGAAGCATGATTATGGAACCTCTTCGCGGAGGAAGGCTGGTTCAGAATATTCCGAAGGAAGTTCAGCAATTATGGGATATGGCCGAAACCAAAAGAACCCCTGTCGAATGGGCTCTTCAATACCTTTGGAACAGGGATGATGTGGATTGTGTATTGAGCGGAATGACCAGCTTGGAACAGGTTAAGGAAAATGTCAGAATAGCTTCAACAGAGGACATTATCAGCGACTACGATAATGAGTTAATAAGGGAAGTTGCAAGAACCTACAGAACATTTTTAGGAAACAGCTGCACAAGATGCGGTTACTGCATGCCATGCCCTCATGGGGTGGACATAATCAACTGCCTGACCGAATACAATATAGCCCATATGATGGGAGATCCGAAGGCCAGCGCCATGCAATATTTCTCATTGATTGGTGACGATTCAAGAGCAGATAGCTGCATAGACTGCAAGGAATGTTTGCCATTCTGTACCCAAATGTTGGATATACCTGCAGAACTCGTTAAAGTTCATGAGTATTTCGGAAGCGAATTTGACCATTTTTAGGTGAAAACATGAGTAAGGAATATGACGATGAATCATACTGGCAGATTGCAACAAGGCAAATGAGCATCGTGACAACAGAAGAACAGGAAAAATTCAGAAACGGAAAAATCACCGTTATCGGATGCGGCGGAATCGGCGGCCAAACCATTGAACTGCTTGCAAGAATGGGTATTGGAGAGCTTGTTTTGGTTGATGAAGACGTGTTCGACATGACCAATATTAACAGGCAAAGTCTATCCTCTACAGATACAATAGGGCTTAAGAAAAGTGAAGTCGCCTGCAAAAGAGTCGAATCCATTAATCCTCATGTCAAAGTGACCGGTTTTGATGTGCATGTTGATGAAACAAACATAGACGAAATCATTGGGGATTCCAATCTCGTCATTGACGCTTTGGACAATCTTCTCACCAGAGTCATCGTGTCAAGAAAGGCAATCGAGAAAAGGATTCCATATGTTCACGGCGCCATCCATGGAACCCTAGGTCAAGTCAGCGTATTCCTGCCCAATACAAAAAGCTATGAGGAAATGTTCAACCTGCCTTCACTCGGAAAGGAACTGACAGAAGAGGTTATTGGGGAACTGGAAAGTCTTGCTTCAGGAAAGCCTCCGGTTATAGGTCCCGCTCCGAATATGATATCCTGCCTTGAAGCTATGGAGGCCTTTAAAATCCTGACCGGAATCGGAAAGGTTACTGTTGCCCCGAAAATTTTAACATTTGATTTGTTGGATTTCAATTCATTTTCAGTCGAGGAAATTTAAACAATAAATCATTAATCTATCTTTTTTTTATAATGTATTGAACAAAATAATATTGTTTTTTTAATATATGGTTAAAATTAGCAATAAAATTGATAAAACGTAGACAATAAGCTATTAAAAATTAAATAATGACCATATATAACTATTTTTTCAAAATCTTTATATAGTACAAAATTAAGATATAACTTTTATAGGAAATATATTTCCGACTTTATTTTAAACTCAATCTTATAATATATGGAGCTTGATTTTAATGGGCGATATTCCTGAAGAAAAAATAAGAAGCATGGAAGAGAGAATGAAGGAGGATAATATCAAATTTATCCGCCTGCAATTTGTAGATATAAACGGAACTGTAAAAAATATTGTTATCCCATTCAACGGCGAAGATATGGACGAACTATTTAACGAAGGAATGTTATTTGACGGATCATCCATCGCCGGATTTGTTGGAGTTAACGATAGTGACTTAGTATTAAAGCCAGACATTAACACTTATTCAAGACTTTCCTGGAGACCTGAAGAATCCGCTACCTGCAGATTCATCTGTGATGTGTGGACTCCTGAAAAAGAGCCATTTTTAGGGGACCCTAGGGGAGTGCTTAAAAAATCATTAGCCGGCATTGCAGAAAAAGGCTTGAAATATAACATAGGTCCTGAACCTGAATTCTTTATTGTGGATATTGATGAAAAAGGATATCCTATGCCATACGATGAAGCAGGATATTTTGATGTTGAACCACTCGATAAAGGACCTGATTTCAGAAGAGAATTAACCTTAAACCTTGAAGACCTTGACTTTGAAGTGGAAGCTTCTCACCACGAAGTGGCTCCCGGTCAGAATGAAATCGCATTTAAATTCAAAGACGCATTGAAAACTGCAGATGCAGTAATCACATTCAAACAAGCTATCAAAGCGATTGTAGACAACATGGCTACATTTGACCAACTCGATTACAGGGTCACCTTTATGCCAAAACCGTTCTTTGGAGTGAGCGGAAGTGGAATGCATTGCCACCAATCCCTCTTCAAAGACAATAAAAACCTCTTCTCAGACCCTGATTCAGAAAATGGAATTTCACAAGAAGCGCTTTACTTTATGGGAGGATTGCTGAAACATGCTCCTGCAGTCACAGCAATTACCAATCCAATCGTGAACTCATATAAACGTTTGGTGCCGGGTTATGAAGCGCCGGTCTATATGGCATACGGTCTTAGAAACAGATCTGCATTAATCAGGGTTCCTGCAGCTCGTGGAAAAGCAACCCGTATCGAATACAGGTCACCTGACCCTGCATGTAACCCATACCTCGCATTTGCAGTAATGCTTGAAGCAGGTATGGACGGTATCAAAAATAAGATTGACCCTGGCGAACCTATTGAGCTTGACATTTACCAAATGAGTGAAGAGGAAAGGGAAGAAAGAGGAATTAAAGTTTTACCAACAAGTTTATGGGAAGCTTACCATTCCCTTGAAGAAGACCCTCTCATATTGAATGCACTGGGACCTCATGTCAGTGAAAAATTCCTAGAGCTCAAATATCAGGAATGGGACGAATACCGTGTTCAAGTATTCGGATACGAACAAAGAAAATATTTAGATATCTAATCTAAATATTAATTTTTTATTTTTAATAGTGAAGTTGTCAATTTGAAGTGGAGCATTTTTATGTCAGAATCCGAACATAGAATGATTGAAATCTTAAGAATACTGAACGAACAAGAAAAACCAATAGGATCCAAATTAATAGCCGACGAACTGAAGAACAAAGGATATAACTTAGGAGAAAGGGCTGTTAGATACCATATGCAAATCCTTGACGAGAAAGGATTTACTGAAAGAAAAGGATATTCCGGTAGGGTCATCACGAATCTTGGTCGTGAAAAGTTAGAAAAAGGATTAATCTATGATCAGGTTGATTTCATTTACTCAAAATTTGAAGAAATGATTTATTTAACTGACTTCAACTATATAGAACAAATCGGAAATGTGGTCGTCAATACTTCAACCGTTTATAATGAAGAGTCCGTCAATATAATTAAAGACATTATTGAAAGTGGCTTTTCTGTTAGCCCTTATGTTAATTTAAATAGGGTTAATGATGAAGATAAAATTGAAGTGACAACACTCTGCGGAACCACTATTGACGGCGTGCTTCTCAATGAGGGAATAGCTTCACAGCCCCAATATGGCGGGCTTCTTAAGATTGAGGATTCAAAACCTATCAAATTCACAGAATTGATTTCATACAAGAAAACATCCATGACCCCACTTGACGCATTTTCAACAGCAGGATTCACATCCGTGCTGGACGTTATGGAAACCGGAACCGGAATAATTCCTGCAAACTTCAGACTGATACCCGGCATCGGAAAAAGCAAAGCTATAGAAATCCTAAAAAAGCTTGATAAAATAGGTATCGGCGGCGTAATAGCCATATCCGATGAAGGAAAAGACATTCTGGGAATTCCAGTACCTGAAGGTATGGTTGGAATGGCCGTTGTTGGTGGAATAACACCATTCTGTGCCGTTCAGGAAGCCGGACAGGACATCGACATAAAAATAGCTGAAGAGATAAGAAGCTTCAACACATTGTCCCCGATAACTTCCAGAATAAGAAATACACTGAAGCCTGTTGAACATGACATTCAACCGAAAATATCATTTTTGCTTTCAAAAACCTGGAACCTCATCCAGCAGGTTGATTTCAATATAGAAACCAGAAAGGGAGATATAATCTCCAATGTATCCTACATTGACAGGGACGACATTGACAGGTCACTGGAAATAATGGAGGAAACCTTCAACTCCAATCCGAAATTCATCAATCCATATTATAAACTGATAGATCATCCGACAGATGATGATAAAGTTGGAATTGCTACAATCTGCAGTTTAAGCATTGATGGAATCCTGATTGACAATGGAATCATGAGCAATCCAAAATATGGAGGCCTTCTTGAACTTACAGAACCTCCACAATTCATTGAACTGATTTCATACAACGGTTCAACAGAAGACCCTCACGAGATATTCATGTCCAAAGACATGACATCCATAACAAAAAACGTTGGAACCCAAAAGATTTTAGCCAGCTTCAAGGAAATTCCATACATATCCCGCGACTATAGCGTACACCTTTTAGAGATTTTGCGCAATATAGGATTTTCAATATACAAAATAGGAAAACCAAGGGAATTAACCTACAATGCAAAAGCAGACAATTATAATTTTGGTGTTGTAACAGGCAGTGGTTTGAATTCAATTGCCGCAATAAAAGAAAAAGGAATTGATGTGGAAGTAAAGGCAATTGAAAAATTATTATCATTTGAAAAAATGGATAGACTGTAATCAGATTACAGTCACTTCAACCCCTTCACCATCCTTCGGATAATGGATGAATTCGATTATGTCATCCTCAACTTCGAAAACATCGATTTCGACAGTTGATCCTATTTGGCTTTCATCAAGGGAAACCAACATCTTAAACCCAGGCTCTCCAAAATACTCGGAGAAGTCCATATTCAAAACCTCACCCTCTGCAAAAATCCTATTGTAGGAAATTTCAATCTTATCATGAATCTTTACATTTTCTTTCAAGTAATCTACCGCTTCTTTGGTTGTCAATTTCAATTCTTTCATGATAATCAACTCCGTATAAATAATAGTATATCTCATCATATATAAATTGTTTGTATTAAAACGAACAAAAAAGGGGATTTGTGAAAAGCCATGAAAAAAATAAATATGAAAAAAAGAGAGAAATTACAAAATTTCTATAATGAGTTCCTTATCTTCTGTAATGTGGCGCATTTCAATTAAATCATCTTCAATTTCCTTGAAATCCAATTCAACAGCCTGATTTAAGATTTTACCATTTAACTGAAGACCGACTCTATAACCTTCGCCTGTTTCTTCATCTTCCTCAGTGAAACCTAAGACTTCACCCGGAGCAAAAATACGATTATAGGAAATTTCTAAAGTATCTCCAACTTCAACAACATTCTTAACATAATCCAATGCTTCTTCAAAAGTCATTTGAACTTCTTCTACCATAATACCACAACTATAATTTTAAAAAAAGAAAAAAAGAGAGAGGAATTATAAATTCCTGTATTCTCTGATTGAAGTATATTCGTCGTCTAATTCGCCGTATTCAGCTAATTTTTCTTTGTTAGCTTCAGCGCCTAAGTAAAGGTTACCTTTACCGTTAAGACCAATATCTCCAGTATATTTGATATATTTACCTGGGAAAGTAATACCGTCCACTTCAGGATCAACTACGATACCGTCGAGAACAAATCCTTCGAGTAATCTTCCGAGGAATCCGTGGATGATGATGTTACCGTTTTTCATTTGTCCACCAGGCCAACGGTTTACGTCACCGTCAATTTCAATGATACCTTTGGTCATGT
>NZ_SUTI01000023.1:15683-17647 GCF_015062985.1 Methanobrevibacter sp.
GAATACCAGCTAAGATATCACAGTTACCTTTAACGTGGATTCTACCACCGGTTAAACATTCACCACATTGTTTTCCTGCATTACCGCCGACAACGATTTGTCCACCGGTCATACCTCTCCATTCACCAATGTAAGAAGCACCGGTAAATTCTTTGGTGTTTCCTTCGATTTCAAGGTATCCTCCAGACATTTCTCTTCCAGCGTGAGCAGCTGCGTTACCTTTAACGAGGATGGATCCTCCGGACATTTCTGCACCAACGTGTAAGTCTACACTACTGTTACATACAATGTTACCGCCGCTCATTTTACAACCGATGTATTTTACTCTGTTTAAATCACCGTTGAGAATCATTTCAACTTCATCAGGTCCGTTAGCTTCTCCTACAACAGTAATGTCGAAGAAGTCTGTAATTGGGAATCTTGAGTTTCCAATTGGAACTTGATATTTTGCGAAGTCAGCTTCAGTCCATGAATAAATTTCATCAGGAATTAATTCATCAAATTCTAAAGCGATTGAAGAAGTTTTTATTTGATCAAATGTTATAGTTTTCAAATTTAACACCCCTATTTACCATCAACGTCTACTCTAATTGGGTTGGATACGTAGTGGTCGTGTACTGGGTAGTTTTCCCATTTAACTGAATAGTATTGAGTAAAGAACGGCATAATGTTGTTGATAACTTTTTGTTCGTTTTGTTCCCATCCTTTTACGTTAACCCAAATGTTTTGACTTTCTTTAACTTTTACGATTTCTTTATCTTTGACTAAGATTTGACCATCTTTAATAGTGTATTCAGCTACATTGAAACCTTTTTCGATTTCAGCTGCTTGTCTGGATGGATCAATTTCATTAGGATTTATGTCATATACTGCAATGTCTGCTCTGTATCCAGGAGTAAGTGCACCTCTGTCAGTGAATCCGTAGATTCTAGCAGGAGCAGCTCTGGTAATAGTTGCAATTTCGTAGAAATCGTATTCTCTGTCGAGAGTTGGGAGAGTAGTTCTTCTTTGTGCCCATTTGTGGACTTCTCCGTTTTCCATCATTTCCATTCTTCTTTGGTTACTCATCAACCAGGAGATGATTCTAGGATATCTGGTAAATGGTCCTGCGTTAGGGTGGTCAGTAGTTAAACATACTTGCCATGGGTTTTCAATACCTAAGAACAATTCTAAACCGATAGCCCATTGTAAAGTGTTAACAGGGTTTTTACCAGAGTAAATACATGGAATGATACCTGCTGCGGTTTCACATTCAATATCCTTGTTGGTCCATTTTAAACCGGATAATTTGAACAAGTCATATTCCATAGGAGCGTCTGCAGTCATTGTTGTGGTTTCATCCAAGGTTACTTGACCTACGTCACAGGTAATGTGATCATGTTTGTTAATGTAATCAGCAATTTCCGGTGCTGCAGATCCTGCATCTTTCCAGCTGTTACCTGTGTAAGAGTGGAATTGCAAGTGAGTAACGTGCATAACTTGGTCCCTGATTTCAGCTGCTTTGTCTCCTTTTTTAATGTCTTTAACAGCATCCATGGTTTCGAGAGTGGTTGTGTAGTTACCTGGGTGTCCTAAGTCGTTAGGGTGAATGTGGATAGAGTGAGGTAACTTTAACATTTCGTTAGCTTTTGCTAAAGCGATGATAACTTCTTTGGAAGTTACGTCAAAGTAAGGTGCTTTATCGTTTACACCGTGTACGTTCATACCCCATCCCCATGCTTCACTTCCACATGGGTTTACGATTTTGATTCCGTAACCTTTGGAGATTTTTAACCAAGCAGCTACAAATGCTGCGATGTCTTCAATATTATTATCTTTTGCGTATTCCATTACAAACCAGTTGTTACCGAATAATGGCATAGCTGGAATATCGAGTTGTGGAATAGTAGCAATTTCTTCGTGAGTGTGTTTTGCTTCAAGAGGAGGCATAGCTGCTTCTACAACAGTACCGTAACCTAATCTTG
>NZ_SUTI01000009.1 GCF_015062985.1 Methanobrevibacter sp.
CCCGGACGGGAATTGAACCCGCGACCACGAGATTACAAGTCTCGCGCTCTACCAGACTGAGCCACCGAGGCAATATTGTAATATTATAGAACAATATAAATTATGTAAAAAATCATTTAAATACTTTACTATAAAACAGTTCTTTACTAAAAAATTTTAAATAATAAAAAATTATAATTAATAATCATGATAAATGAAAAAGAATTGTTGGACAATATTGATGAGACTCTAAAGAATATTAAGAAAAAAAATGCATTAACCCACTGCATAACCAATTCAGTTACCATAAACGATTGTGCCAATGCAGTTCTTGCAATTGGAGGCTCACCGTTCATGGCAGAAGATGCTGAAGAGCTAGAAGAAGTAGTGACAATAGCAGATGTTCTTGTAATCAACATTGGAAAATTGAGCAAGGAACAAATTAAATCAATGAATGTTAGTGCTGAAGTTGCCAACAAAACAAACACTCCAATAGTGCTTGATCCAGTAGGAGTTGGAGTTACAGACCTCAGGAATAAAACAACATTAAATTTAATTGAAAACTATAAAATTACAGCGATTCGTGGCAATATCAGTGAAATAAAAGCAATTGCGAAATTAGTTGGAGTCATTGATGAAAACAATACTGCAAAAGGTGTTGATGTCAATATTGATGATATCATTACCGAAGAAAATTTAAATGCAAATGGCGAACTTATCAAGGAGCTTGCAAAGAAATTAGATACCACTATCCTTGCAAGCGGACCTATTGACATTTTAAGTGACGGCGAAACCACAATTGCCATTGACAATGGAGATGATATGATGCCACTCATTACAGGCAGCGGATGCATGCTATCTTCAATAGTCGGAAGCTGCATTGGAGGTTCCGCGCCATTAGAAGGAAGTCTTGTTGCAATCTTGGCAATGAACATTGCAGGCGAAAAAGCAAGAGCAAAAGTAGATGAAAAAGATGAAGGAACCGGGTCATTTAGAGCATATCTAATTGATTATCTCTATAAAACCGATAGTGAAACTTTAGTAAATGAATCAAACATCAAGATATTATGAAAAATATAGACTTATCCCTCTACCTTGTCACCGATAAAAGTGATGATGTGGAAAAATTCCTAAAAACAATTGAAGAAGCAATAAAAGGCGGAGTCACTGTAGTTCAAATTAGAGAAAAAACCGCAGAAACTCTGGACTTTTATAATTTAGCACTTAAAGTTAAAGAAATTACAACAAAATATAATGTCCCATTAATTATCAACGACAGAGTTGATGTTGCACTGGCCATAGATGCTGATGGAGTTCATGTTGGACAATCAGACATGCCCTGTGACGTTACAAGAAAACTAATAGGAAACGATAAGATCTTGGGCGTTTCAGCTGCCACAATACCTGAAGCCAAAAAAGCTCAAGAAGATGGGGCAGACTATATCGGAACAGGCGCAGTATTTCCAACTGCAACAAAAGATGATGCGCCAAAAATAACAAAAAAAGATTTGAAGGAAATTGCAAACTCAATAGACATTCCTGTTGTTGCCATTGGCGGAATCAACTTAAACAATGTCAATGAATTAAAAGACACTGATATTGCAGGTATATCTGTCGTAAGTGCAATTATGAGTTCTGATAACCCTAAAAAATCTTCAGAAGAATTATTAAAAATTTTTAATCAATGATTCTTCTTTTTTTATTTATTTTAAAGTTAAAACTTATTCTTTACTGTTTTTTAAAGCTTCAACAGCGGCCAATTTTTTGCCGGCAAGCATACTAATGCAAGCTCCACCACCACTGCTCAAGTGGCTCATTTGATCTTCCAAACCAAGACCTGCAGTAGCTGCGGCAATATGTCCTCCACCAATCAATGAGAAACCGTTTGAGTTTGCCATCGCATTAATTAAGTCTTCGGTTCCCATTGCAAATTTAGGGTCTTCAAATACTCCTGCAGGACCATTAGCGAATATATATTTAGCATCCCTAATTTCATTTGCATACATCGCAATAGTCTTAACACCAATATCAAAAATAGCTTCGTTTGGAATTTCGCCTATATCTATGTCGACACGGTTTCCTTCGATTTCACAAGCCACGTCAATAGGATATTTGACTTTGTCTCCAAATCTTTCAATTAACTCTTTGGATTTTTCAACCATGTCCTTATATCCTCTGCCTGCTATGAAATCCTTATTTACCTGACCAATATCAACACCTGCAGCCCATAAAACAATATTTCCGACAATGCCTGTTGTTAAAATTGAATCGGCAGTACCGTTACTCAATACATTTTCCATAACCTCAATTGAGTCTTCCGGTTTCATACCTCCAAGCAAGAATACGCAAGGATGTTCGACATTATCCAATGCATTTTGAATAACAGTCAATTCCTCTTCCATTACACGACCTGCAGCGGAAGGAGTATTCACTGTAAAGCCTACAAGAGATGCTTGAGACCTGTGAGCTGCAGCAAATGCATCATTAACAAAATAATCAATTAATGGAGATAAATGTCTGACAAGTATGGTTTTTGACTGTTCCTCCGGAGTTCTGGAAAGAGTTTCTTCAGAGAAAAAACGCACATTTTCTAAAAGCAATATTTCATGAGGCTTTAAAGATTTGATTGCATCTTTTACAGCACTGGAAAATAATGAATCGATGTATTTTACCCTTAAGTTTAAAATATCAGATAAGGCTTCAGCATGCTGGGATAAGGTTGTGAAGTCTTTTTTACCAGGCCTGCTTTGATGTGCAAGAAGTACAACTTTAGCACCTTTATTTGATAGCTCCTTAACAGTTTTAGCATGTAATTTTAATCTTGTATCATCCAATATCATTCCAGAACTTGGATCAACTGGAGCGTTAATATCAATTCTAACAAGTACGGTTTTATCTTCAATATCAAAATCATCAATTGTGTTAAAATCTGCCATTTATCTCACTCAATTTTTATTTAATCATTATAATTTACTTACCAAATCAAGTAATGCGTCTTTTGGACTTTCTGCCTTAATGATTCCGGATGCAAGCAATACTCCATCTGCACCTAAATCCATAGCAGCTTTCATATCATCACCAGTTGTAATTCCAGCACCACATAAAACTTTAATATCCTTATTAATAGCTTTAACTTCTTTTACAGTATCTTCAACAACTTCTGGTTGTGCTTGAGATACAGGAATACCGGTACCAATGAGTTCAGGAGGTTCAACAGCAACAGCGACAGGGCCGATGGCTGCAACCGCTTTTGAAGTTTCTATATTATTAGTACAAACGCATGATTCAATTTCATATTGTTTACATAATTTAATTACCTCATCAATATCCGCCAATTTCATCCTGTTTTCTGAATGATTAATTAATGAACCGCTTATTCCGGCTTCAACTAAGGTATTAATTAAATTTGACCCAGTATGTCCTCCTGGAGAAATTGGATCGATGTGTTGAGCAAAAATAGGAAGTGATGTCTCTTCACTTATTCTGTAAATATCTGCTGCCTGAGGGGCTGCAACCATTTTTATTCCAGACTCATTCGCAGCGCTTTCTAAGTCATGTGCAAGGTTTAAAGCGTTTAAACCACTTGATTCCAAATAAGTTTTATAATTTAATATTACAATTGGTGTGTCCATAATAATCCCACAATAACTCTTAATATTATATTATTTGAATGACATTATTAAATAAATTTTTGATTAAATCTCTTAAGCAGGGAACTTTTTTTATAAAAATATGTATATATAACCAAAATCAAAACTTTAAATGATTTTATGTCATTTAATAAAAGCCAAATTGAAAAACTGGAAAAAAGTGGATATAGGTTTGTCGGCACACATGGCCATGCGGCTGTAAAAACCTGCCATTGGACCCGTCAAAGCATTGCAGACAAGGGCGTTTGTTATAAAGAAAAATTTTATGGAATCCAATCCCACAGATGCCTTCAGATGTCTCCGGCAGTTCCAAATTGCCAGCAGGAATGTGAATTCTGTTGGAGGGATTTAACATATACTCAGACAGAATGGGAAGATGAGGACTATGATGACCCTAAAACCATTGTAGATGAAGCTATCAAAGCACAAAATAATTTATTATGTGGCTTTTATGGAAATAAAAAAGCAAATAAGAAAAAACTGGAAGAAATTAAAAATCCGAACAATGCCGCGATTTCTCTTGCAGGAGAACCTACTCTTTATCCTAAAATTGATGAATTAATTGGAGAATTCAATCGCAGAGATTTTACAACATTTGTAGTAAGCAATGGGCAGTGTGTGGATAGATTAAGAAATCTTGAAAATGATCCTTACCAACTATATCTTTCCTTGGATGCTCCTAACGAGAAAATATTCAAAGAGGTATGCCGACCAAGAATAAGTGATGCTTGGAACAATTTAAATGAATCACTTGAAACATTAGCCAGTTTTAACTCACGCACATGCATAAGAAACACCTGCGTTAGGGGCAGAAACATGGAACAGCCTAAAAAATATGCTGAACTGATAAAAAAAGCAGACCCTAATTTTGTAGAAGTGAAAGCATATATGTGTGTCGGTTCTTCACGTGAACGCCTAACACTGGACAATATGCCTACATTTGATGAGGTTAAGGAATTTGCAAAAAAAATTGGTGATGAATGCGGTAAAGAATTAGTTAATGAATCTGAAATTAGTCGAGTTGTTCTGCTCGAATAGCAATTTTCTTGCCCATTTCAAATGCATTCTCTAAATCTTTTGGAAACCGTGTTTTACGAATATGTCTTCTCTCTTTTTCATCAAAAGCATCTGCAACATATTTTGAATAGTTTTTAAACTGATAAGTTTCATAAACATAAAGATGCTCAAGATCACCAAACATCCTTGCCAAACCCATTTCAAAGTGGTCATGAATGTCATGATAACCTATTTGATGTGAAATTTCTTCAGACGCATTCATAGTATAAATATAAGCTATCGGCATTTTCTTATGTTCTACAACTTCAGTTTTGCTATAAGAAACAAACGGAAATATGAATCGCTCTAAAAAGCATCTCATATTCCCAGTAACATCACTAAGGTAAATTGGAGAACCCAATATAATACCATCAGCTTGCACAATTTCTTCTAGAATAGGTTTTAAATCATCATTTTGAACACATCTGCCATAATGCTTCCCATTTTTTATCTTACATGCAAAACAGCTCTTACAACCATGGAACGGGAAATCATATAAGTTTACCCTTTCTGTTTCCGCATCAGGGAAAACTGATTTAGCACCTTCCAAAGCTTTATCCAACAACTGTGCAGTATTACATTTTGGTCTTGGAGAACCATTGATGGCAAAAAATTTCATTATGCTTCCCCTTGTTTTATCTGATTACAGAGGTCAACAGCCTTTTTAGCTGCTTTTTCCATTGAAGTTTCGTAAGGAATTCCAGCTTCCTCCAGAATTCTTTGTCCTTCTTTTTCATTAGTACCGGTTAATCTGATAACAATAGGAACATCACGTTTAACATTTTCCAAAGCTTTGATAACTCCACGAGCAACATCATCAGCTTTAGTGATTCCGCCCAAAACATTTAAAAATACAACTTTAACAGGATCATAGTTCAATACAATGTTTAAAGCCTGATTGATGATTTGTTCTGAAGCTCCACCACCGATATCCAAGAATGTTGCAGGTTCACCGCCATTAAGCTTGATCATGTCCATAGCAGTTAAGGTTAAGCCTGCACCGTTACCTATAACGGCAATATCACCATCTAATTGAACGAAATCAACTGCTTTTTTCTTATAATGCATTCTTTGAACCAAATCTTCATGCCTGTATAATGAATCGTTTTCAACAACTAATTTAGCATCAGCAGCGATTAGACCATCCGGTGTTAAAACTAACGGGTTAATTTCAGCAGTATCAGCATCATATTTGGTAAATACATTATACAATTTCCAAATTATCTGTCCCATAGGAGAAATCAAGTCAGATGAGACTCCCATTTTACGAGCAACCTCACGCGCTTCGTATGGTAAAAATTCAAGTAAAGGATTTGGATAGTATCTGATAATTTTTTCAGGGTTGGTTTTAGCCAAGTTTTCAATTTCAACCCCACCTTCTTTACTTGCTAAAATTACAGGTCTTCTAGCACCCCTATCAACTGAAACTGTTACAAAGAACTCATTTAAAATTTCAGCTTTTTCTTCAATCAATAAATGGTTTACTTTTTCACCTTTAATTTCCATTCCTAAAATTTCATCAGCCACTTTTAAAGCTTCACCAGGGTTATTTGCAAATTTAATACCTCCAGCTTTACCTCTGCCCCCAGTTAAAACTTGGGCTTTGACAGCAACAGGGACATTCATCTCTGAAGATATAGCCATAGCCTCTTCAGGATAATTTGCAACATGCCCTTCTAAAAGTGGAATGCCCTCCATTTCAAAAATTTGTTTTGCTACACTTTCAAAAAATCTCATTTTAACACCTATTCCGCTAGAGCATATCCTGCTTCAAAAGCACTGATATTTTTCTCTTCAGTTCCCTTAGGAACACTTGCTTCAATAGCTTTGATAGCGGCTTCTTTGGATATGACTCCAGTAATTTTTGTAATTGCTCCCACCATAACAATATTGGCTACAATTTTAAGACCAATTTCATCTGTAGCTGTTTTGGTAGCAGGAGCCTCATAAACCTTAATATTATGTTCTTCAATATAATCCTTAACGTCTTCAACATCTGTTGTTCCAGGATCAACAATTAAAGTTCCATTATCTTTTAAATCCACAATGTATTTGATTAGAGCTTCGTTAGACATTGCAACTAAAATATCTGGACTTTGAACTTTAGGATAATCAACTTTACTATCACTGATAACAACTTCACATTTGGAAGCTCCACCACGAGCTTCAGGACCATAAGATTGAGTTTGAACAGCTTCTTTACCGTCAAAAAGGCTTGCAGATTTACCTAAGATAATACCTGCAAGAATAATTCCTTGACCTCCAAATCCACAAATTCTGATTTCAGTTCTCATATTATCCACCTATAACTCTGTTTCATATGCGGAATTGATAAGAGTTTTCTTACCATATTTCTCCACACTAATCTTATCAATATTTTCTGTGAATTCATCTCTTTGAGTATTTGCAAATTCACCCACAACGATTTTACCTTCCAATTCTTTTGGTCTCATCCTATCTGCAGCTGATTTGAATACAGTATTTGCTTTCATGACAGCAGCCATTGCAGTAGGAGTTTTAAGTTTATTCTTACGACCGAAATAGGTTGGGCATTGGGTTGCAACTTCAATAAATGAAAATCCTGGGTTCTGTAGTCCTGCTTTAATGGAAAGAACTAAATTTTCAATTTGAACTGTTGTCCATCTTGCAGAATAGGTTGCACCAGCAGCCGCAACAAGTTCTGCTAATTTAAATGGAGCATCCTGATTACCGTAAGGAGCGGTAGTTCCGAAACTTCCCTTAGGAGATGTAGGACTAATTTGACCACCAGTCATTCCATAAATATTATTATTGATACAAATAACAGTTAAATTAATGTTTCTTCTAGCAGCGTGAATCAAATGATTACCACCAATGGAAGCGGCATCACCGTCACCGGTAAATACAACAACATCCAAATCTTTATTAGCTGTTTTTAAACCGGTTGCAAAGCTTAATGCTCTTCCGTGAGTAGTGTGTAAAGAATCACAATTCAAATATCCTGGAATTCTTGAAGAGCATCCTATTCCGGAAACCATTGCAATATTGTCAAAATCCATTTCCGCTTTTTCCATTGCAGCTAAAAATGCGTTGATAATAGCTCCATTTCCACAACCTGGGCAGAAAATGTGAGGCAATCTATCTTCTCTTAAATAAGAGAGAAATCTATTTTGTTTTCCTTCAGACATCTTAGTTTCCTCCTATTTCATCAATTTTCTCTAATATTTCATCAGGAGTTGGTAATAATCCTCCAATAACACCCAACAGATGAACGTTTTTATCTTTAACAACACGGTCAACTTCATAATACATTTGACCTAAATTCATCTCTACAACAATAACATCTTTAGCGTTTGCTGTCAATTCCTTAATTTGTTCTTCTGGGAACGGCCATGGAGTATCAATTTTAATGTAACCCACTTTCTTATCAGTTTTATTTACCGCTTCAACGACAGATCTTACAGGCCCTCCATAAGAAACAAGGACAATATCTGCATCTTCACAGTTTTCACTTCTTACTGAGCAAATTTTATCCCTATTATTTAAAACTTTATCACAAATTCTTTGGATAAGCTTATCATGGGTTTCAGGAGTGTTTGTATCCGGATATCCTCTTTCATCGTGAGTTAAACCGGTTACATGTATGTTAAATCCATCACCAAATGCCGGCATTGGAGTGGTTCCATTTTCAATATTTTCAAATGGCAAATAATCGTCAGTTTTTTCAGGTCTTTTCCTTGCGACAATTTCAATGTCATCATCTACAACAATTTTTTCCCTCATATGTCCAATTACTTCGTCAGCCATTACAAAAACAGGCACTCTGTATTGTTCAGCCAAATTGAACGCTTTTATTGTAAAATCAAAAAATTCCTGAACGCTAGATGGGGATAATGCTATTGGTTCATAATCTCCATGTGAACCCCAACGAGCTTGCATCATGTCTCCTTGTGCAGCCATGGTCGGCTGAGCAGTTGAAGGGGAACCTCTTTGAACATCCACTATTACAATTGGAGTTTCACTCATGAAGGCATATCCTATATTTTCCTGCATCAATGATATACCCGGTCCGGATGTTGCGGTCATTGCTTTAGCTCCACCCCATGAAGCACCAATAATAGCTCCTGCAGAAGCGATTTCATCTTCCATTTGAACAAAAGAGCCTCCAACTTTTGGTAATTCACGAGCTAAAGTTTCTGCAACTTCTGTGGAAGGAGTAATTGGATAACCTGCAAAAAATCTGCATCCTGCAGCTATCGCTCCTTTAGCACATGCTTCATTTCCTTGAATAAAAAATTCTTCAGCCATTTTCTAACACCTACTTTTTCCCCTTTGTGAAATTAGGATTGAAGTTAACATCATTGCCCTCTTTCATCCACCAGTTTTCAGGCAAATCTACTGTAATTGCTTGGTCAGGACATGCAATCTCGCAAGTACCACACTTAGTACAACGTTCTTCAAACTTGGTGAATGGTAATTGCACTCCTTTTTTGTTAATTTCAGGAGATATTGCATATACATTTTTATAACACATAAATAAACAGAGATGACATCCTTTACACAAATTTTCATCAATAATAATCAATTTTTAATCTCCTAATAATTCTATGATAAATAAATCTAGAATGTATTATATATATGTTAATAAGCATTTAAATATCTTATTAAAAATCGTGAATAATTCAAAAATTTTAAAATTATTGAAAAAATAAATATTAGAATATGAAAGAAATAACTACACCAATTTCAGATGATGATTTGGCTTCTCTTGAAGTGGGTGATCAAATCAGCATTTCCGGAACCATATACACCGGACGTGATGCCGCACTGCCCCAACTCGTTGACCTGATTAAAAAGGATGCCGTCCCTTTTGATTTGAATGGAGCGGTTATTATGCATACTGCATTTAGTGAAGCCGGAATTGCACCAACAACAAGCAATAAAGAAGAAATCGAATCAACAATCCCTATTTTAAGTGAAAATGGTGTTAAAATCCATATAGGTAAAGGAATGCTGGGCGATGAAACAATCCAATCACTGAAAGAAAACAACTCTATTTTTGTAATAACACCACCTGTTGCGGCATTACTTACAAGCAAAGTCTCTCAAAAAAAGTGTGTTTTATTTGAAAATGAGGGCATGGAAGCCATGTTTGAATTAAAAGTAGAAAAAATTCCTGGAATTGTAGCAATCCAGGATGGAAAAAGTATTTAAGAAAAAGACTTATTCGTCTTCTTCTTCATCGTCAGACTCTTCTCTTTTTTCGAATTCGTCTACGAAATTAACTTTTTTGATATCTTCAATATTATCCCAGATGTCTTTAGCTATTCTGAATCTTGCAAAGGTGATGTCCATGTAGGATTGTTGGTCGAATTTGGACATTTCATCTAATTTAATGTTTGCGACACCATCTTCTATGTTAATTTCAGTTTTGTCAATGTCGACATTAGGATTTGAGTAATGTAACTCAATCATACTTTTGATTTTTTCTGATTCATCATCAATGATTTCAGTTACTTCAACATCATAAATTAAGTCTTTTCCTGCTAATTCATGGTTGAAGTCAACTTTTACTCTTCCACCGTTTACGGTTAAGATTTTACCTGTTGCACCTTCAGATTGGATTTTCATACCTGGAACAGGAGTCATGCCTTGTCTTTTGAATTCTTTCATTGGCACTAACTGAATCATTTTAGGGTCTCTAGGACCGAATGCATCATCGGAATCAACTTCAACATGTTTGGTTTCTCCTTCTTCTAATCCAGTGATTGCTTCTTCAATAGCAGGTAATAAGTGATTTCCACCTACAACAATAGGAATTGGTTTGTAAGTTTTGTTTTCATCAAAAATTCCAGCTTCTTGTGCGATTTCATCATAAGTAGTATCGAATACTTCATCAGTTTCTTTTATTTTACCAGTAAAATTTACTCTTACAAAATCTCCGTTATCTATAGCCATAAAAATTACGCTCCTTAATAATTTTGATTAAATAATTTGTTAATAAATATAACATTAATAATTTTAGTAACCATTACTTATTAAAGTTTTGTTCAAAATACTTTTCAAATGCTCTTTGTAAAAAACTAATATAAATTAAAAATATATTATAAATCATGCAAAGGAGAGGTGCAGTTAACTTGCCCCTGCATGGAGGGCATCCGCCAAGATGGCTATTTACAAGAATGGTTGATTTATCTGGCGCCTTAGCTTCAGTTATCATTGAAGAATACAGCTTATCTGAGTTTTTAAACAGAATATCCAATCCCTACTGGTTTCAAGCTTTTTCATGTGTTTTGGGTTTTGATTGGCATTCATCCGGAACAACTACAACAACACTTGGGGCGCTGAAAGCATCTCTTAGCCCCGAAGAGCATGGAGTTTATCTGACTGGAGGAAAAGGGGCAAAATCAAGGAAAACCCCTGATGGAATAAAACATGCCGGAGAGGTATTCAACCTGAAAACAAAAACAATCGAAGAGCTAGTGGAGACAAGCAAATTATCCGCTAAAATAGACAACTCCTGCATCCAGGATGGATACACATTATACCAACACAACTTTTTTGTTACAGAAAAGGGTGATTGGGCAGTTGTCCAACAAGGATTGAATACGGAAAACAAATATGCAAGACGTTACCATTGGCTGGGATCAGAAGTCGAAAAACTATTAAATGACCCCCACAGCGGAATATCCTGTGATAAAAAAACACCAAACACGCTAAATATGTCTTCAAAAGACAGTGAAGAAGCTCAAAAAATAAGTGTCGATTTAATCAATGATAATCCAAATCATCTAAGACAATACTTTAAACGAAAAGATAATCAAATGCTTTTGGAAGATTTCACAATGCCTGAACATCATCCCGTCTTAGACATGGACATATCCGATAAGGAATTTGAAGTTTTAACAAAAGCTTATGAAATACAACCCGAAAACTATGAAGAATTGATTCTGCTTCAGGGAATTGGACCTAAAAAAATAAGAGCGCTTGCATTGATTTCTGATTTGGTTTATGGTGAGCCTGCAAGTTGGAAGGACCCCGTAAAATATAGTTTCACACATGGAGGAAAGGACGGTTTTCCATATCCCGTCGATAGGGAAGTTTACGATAATTCAATTCAAACAATAAGGGATGCGCTCGACCAAGCGAGAATAAAAAAAGATGAAAAATTAAAAGCCATCAAAAGATTGGATGACTTCATATCCTAACGATTCTCATTATGAATATTTACATTTTTTCCATGAGCTGTAGGTATGACCTCAAGAACCGGATTTTCGAATTCCAATTCGAATTCTTTGCCATCCATTAATAAATGTTGAAATACTGCAAGTGAAGATACTTCAGAATGAGGTTGGGTTGTGACTGACACGTTCCAATCAGCAGCCTTATAAACTTTTCCGGGAACTTTAGATCCTCCTACAACAATTAAAATGTCAGAACCATCTTCACGAACTTCAGGAGCGATTTCATGAGCTTGTGAACCATACATTGTTAAATGCACTACTTTTCCACCATCAGCTTTCCA
Source organism: Methanobrevibacter sp. (assembly GCF_015062985.1). Taxonomy (GTDB): domain Archaea; phylum Methanobacteriota; class Methanobacteria; order Methanobacteriales; family Methanobacteriaceae; genus Methanocatella. The sequence goes on from NZ_SUTI01000009.1 coordinate 12,190, forward strand.
TTTGTTTATAACACCCATGTAACTTTCAGTGTACTCTATTTCAAAACTGCCTCCGAATCTTGAAGCGGTATCCCTTACATTATCCATTAACCTATTGTCCCTTTCACCTGCGAGATAAATTTTACTTGCTCCAAATGCTCGTGCAGTCAAACATACATGAGTTGTGATACGGGTATCTCTTTTGAGCCTGTGGTCTAACCTTAAAACATTAACATTCATATTATCAGTTATTAAATTAAACTACAAAATATAAATAATTTCTCAAAAAAATAGATGAGAAAAACCACATTAACCATCATTAACAAAAAAACAAAGCAATTCAAAAGACTATGAGTGATAACTAACTTCCAAAGGAATATTCGAAATATGTGGTAAATCTCACCATGACTACTTTTGAAAACACTTTCATATAAACTAATGCTTTTTAGAAGGATAATATTGATTTTAACTTATAAAAATTATTTAAATAAAGTATAAAGCAACCGCCATAAATAACAATGAAAATAAACGACCTACCTCATTACTCATTCCCAAAACATCACCATTTGCCAAAACAAAATTTCTTCTTGCAATAATGGCTATCATAAATCCTGAAACCATGGCACCCAAAACGCCAACGATGCCTACCAAACCACCTATTAACCATGCGATGCATGCGACAATTACGGTTGATGCGAAATAATTAAGAGCATTAGTCTCTTTTATAAAATAACTTCCGATTCCCGGGACCAATGGTTCTGATAATAATGCTGTAGTCAACAGAGAAGTTTTAGCTGCCATTTCACAGATTATAATCCCGACAACAAAATTATAATCCAAAATATTATATATTCCGGCAATAGTCAAACTTGAAACCAAAAATAATGTTGCAACACCTCCCGCACCAACAGAAGGATCTTTCATGACTTTGATTTTGCGCTCAGGAGTTCCGTGAACCATAACTCCATCAGCCATATCCATTACGCCATCCAAATGATTATAACCGGTGATGAGCATTAAAAATGCATATACGATAGCCGCTGTAAAAAATGAATTTAAATGCAGGAATTCTAAAGAGACATATCCGCAAATAGCTGCCAGAATACCTACAAACAAGTGTAAGAAAGGCCAAAACCATGTCAGTTTAGTCATGTATTCAATTGATGTGAAAATATTGATTGGCAAAATTGTTGAAAAAGTCAAAAGGCCTAAAATTGACCTGATTGGTGAAAATTCTTCATCTTCAAAGTAACTGTCATCTTCCATAATTATTCCTCTAATATTTTTGAAACGCAACCTGCAATCAAACCTGCAAATATATCATCAAGCATTGGCGGCAATCCATATATAATTCCAGGCTCTGCTTCAGCATACCTTTTAAAATTAAATGCTGCTTTTGTCCCGGCAATATAATTAGCAATGGCCAAGCCCAACACCTCATCCGTGTAAAAATGAACTGAATCATCGCCCATGTCAACTTCCCGGATCCTACTACCCGTTAAGTCCTGTTCAGTTCTCATTGCGGCAACCAATAATGTGACAACATTAATGTCAGTTAATGATTTAAGAATCTGGGCTTTCATTTTATCTTTAAGTTCTTGGGTAATCTCCACATCACTGACAAGCTCCAATCCGGCATCCACCAAATCCCCTATCAGAATGCCTTCAGACACAAAATAATCCAAAATTCCAAAGGTCAATTTTAATTTCTTGAATGCATCCTCCAGGCTAATCTCAATAGCTTCCTCCAGATGTGTTTTAAACTCATCGAAATCAATATCATCATATTCTGCATTATTGATGTCCAAATTATCATCAATGGATTCGGAAATATTGGCCAATACTGCTAAAAAATCATCAGTATTTAAAATATTTTGGATATGCAAAGGCAAAGCCCATTTAGCAAGGGTTTTGGCCTTGATGTTTGTAACAATCTTAAAAACTTTAAGCAAATCCTTTGGGGATAAGACCCTGTCAATATGAATAACATGACTCAGGTTTATTCGGGCATCTCCAAATCCCTTAGGTGAATTTGCCACCTTCAGATGCTGTGTAAAATCTTCTATTACAACATCATTAGTCATGAATGTGAAAATTGTTAAATCACCATAAGAATTTTCAAAATAATCCAGAGATTCACTGGCCTGTGCAATATAAGAACCCTGAGACCGATTGAATATTTCGGCTTTCTTTGCGGTAGGGCGAAATTCATTTTTGGCTTTAACTATATTGACGTTTTCTACAATATCAATCCCGTCACTTACCGTAAAATCACTAAATGCCAAAAAATGATTTGGATTATTGATACATATCCCATAATCCTTTTTGATGATATTCAAGTCCATGTGATAATATATATTAATTATTTAATTTAAATTTTATAATAATTAAGATAAAAGGACTTATCATTATGACAATTATTATTGACCCACAAGGAAGTGGAATAGCTGGAAATATGTTAATAGGTGCATTTGTTGATTTGGGAGCCGATGCAGATGAACTGAAAGAGATTATGGAAAAATCAGCTATCGAATTTGGAAAAGTGGAAGTGACATTTGAAAAGATATGCAAACATGGCATCGATTCTACATTCTGCCATGTTGAAATGCTTGAGAATAATCATTCAATTAATTATCCTAAGTTTATTGAAAAAATCAAAAGTCTTGATTTGAATGATAATGTTAAAAAGACTTCCATTAAAGTTTTTGAAAGAATTGCAAAAGCAGAAAGCAAAGTTCATGGAAAAACATTAGATACAATTCATTTTCACGAAGTTGGAGCCAGTGATGCAGTTGCTGATGTGATAGGTTCAATTTCTGCATATTATAGTCTTGGATTGGATAATCAAAAAATAATAGGTCTTCCAATAGCTGTCGGAGGGGGAAATATCAAAACTGCTCATGGAGTTCTTCCCGTCCCGGCACCGGCGGTTGTTGAAATTCTAAAAGATGCAAACATGGTTGGAGGGCCAGTTGACAGCGAACTTGCAACACCTACGGGGGCCGCAATTTATATGGAATTGTGTGATGAAATAAAAGAATTTATCCCATTGATAAAAGCTAAGAAAGTAGGTTATGGAGCTGGAAAAAAAGATTTCGAACATCCAAATGTTTTAAGGATTATTGAAAGCTCCGATATGGCTGAAAGTGACAATATCGATGTTATCGAAACAAATATCGATCACCTGACCGGTGAAGAGATAGGCTATCTGTTTGACAAGCTCCTTGACAATGGTGCAAGCGATGTTTCGATTACACCAATCATAATGAAGAAAAACCGGCAAGGAAGCCTTTTAAAAGTGATAACAAGAGAAAAGAATAGGGAAAAATTAATTGAAATCATCTTCAAAGAAACCGGGAGTCTGGGAATTCGCATTGCAACAAATATGCATAGAGGAATAGCCAAAAGAGAATTTGAGAAAAAAACCTACGAAATAAATGGTAAAAACTACGAAGTGACATTTAAAATTGGATATGTCAACGGTGAAATAATCTCAAACAGGCCGGAATATGAAGATTTGAAAAGAATAGCAAGTGAAACAGAATTGCCATTGAGAAAAATAAAAGAGATGATTAAATGAAAAAGGCCATTTCTTTACTGTCCGGAGGTCTTGATTGTACCGTTGCAACTAGCGTTTATGATAATGAATACGAAATTTATGCAATAACCTTTAATTATGGTCAGAAAAGTTTTGAAAGGGAATTACGGGCTTCAAAAGAAATTTGCAATAAGATGAATTGGACTCATGAAGTCATTGAACTTCCCTGGTTATCACAAATCAGCAATTCCAGCCTAACAACATCTGAAGAAATACCTGAACTAACAGAGAAAGATCTGGACAATATGGAAAAAAGTGAAGAAAGCGCAAAAAGCGTTTGGGTTCCTGCCAGAAATACTGTTTTTACATCGATTGCATTATCCTATGCAGAAAGCATTGGTGCGGAAATAATCATTGTTGGATGGAATTGTGAAGAAGGCATGACCTTTCCAGACAATTCAAAGGAATATTTAGAAAAATTTAATGAATTAATTGGCGTTGGTTCGCCTGATAATATTAAAATTGAAGCACCAGCCATTAATTTGAATAAAGAGGAAATAGTTGAAATGGGACTTAGGTTTGGTGCTCCAATGGAATTGAGTTACTCCTGCTATAAAGGGGGAGACAAACAATGCGGAGTCTGTGAAAGCTGCATGAGACGAAAAAGAGCTTTCAAAAACTTAGGAATAGCGGATAAAAGCGAATATGAAAATTAATCATATTCATTTAAGTCTTCTTTCCAATTTTCATCGTCCAAACTCATATTTTCCCTTACGCGCATGCTTGCACGAGAAATGGAGGAATATAATCTGTCAACACCCTGTGAAGATTTTTCATAATTAGCTACACGGGATCTTGCAATTCCAATACTTCCCGCTTCGGCATATGAATCAATATCTGCGCCAAGGAATATGAACTCCCAATTATGATTATCAATCATGTTTTTGATTTGGGATTTGGAAAATTCAACAGAAGCATTCTCCAATCCATCTGTCATTATGACAAATAAGACATTATTATCAACCTCCTTATCGAGGGTTGTTATTGTTTTTCCTATTGCATCCAAAAGGGCAGTTGTTCCTCTAACAAAGTATTCTTCTTTTGTTAATTTTTTAACATCCATGATGGATTTTCTTTTATATAAAACCTCATATTTGTCATCAAAGAGAATAGTAGTCACATTTGTTTTTAACTCATTTTTCCTTTCCTTTTCAATGAAAGAATTGAAACCACCAATGGTATCCTCTTCGGAACCATACATGGACCCGCTCCTATCGATTAAAAAAACCAGATCAAGGCTCTTGTCTTGAACTAACTCATTCATGTTCTCACATCCTGCAAATTTTGTGCTAAAAAAGTTTTGGTAATAAGTTGTTAATAACTTACACACAATATATTAACATTACATAGTATATAAACATTTCGATGAAATGAAAAAAGAAAAAAGATTATTATAATATTTAAACCAGCGCCAGATAATCTATAAAGACGCCCTTTTCTGACTTCCGGATTAATGCATTCGATAATTTCCTTTTGGTTTAATTGCCTTAAAACATTAGAAGTTTGATTCTGTGATATTCCACCATCATAAGCTATTCAATTGGCATCTTTACATCTTACCAAAAGTCTTGATAACTTTTATCCTATAAGAAAAATTATTAACAAATTCTAAATCATCATTTTCCATGGAAACATCACCAGGACTATTTAAACCATCACAACAGCAACATCCCGATTATATCGAATCAAACAAGTTTAGCTCCGCAATTAGTGCAGAATTTAGAATCACTTTCACAGGCATTTCCACAATTTTGACAATATATCACATTATCATCCTTTAAAGGAGCTTCTTTAACTTCTTCATTTGGTTTTGATTTTCCATTAATGACCGGTGCTGAATAAAAATCCTTTTGATTTTGTATTTCAACAATCAAATCATTCATATTAGCTATCCTTTTTGAATCGGAAGGATGTGTTGAAAAGAAATCATGTTCATTAGAATTTTGAGCTGACATTGACTGCCAAAATTCAGGAATATGCGAAATGTCATAACCTGCCCAATATATAATCATCATTCCTAATCTATCCGCTTCAAGTTCCTGGTCCCTGCCCCACGGATTCAACAACAAATATTGGGATCCCATGCTGGCAACATTTGTAGCAGCCCTTGTTAAGTTACCAAGTGCTCCTAAACCGAAAAGATCCATTGCAATACTGCCCACCCATGCGGCAGAGGTTATTGCACTCTGAGCATTTTGAGCACTAGCTCTTGTTCTTGAATGATCCAAAAGAGCGTGAGCCATTTCATGACCTAAAATAAAGGCGACTTTTTCTTCAGTATTTGCAACGGAAAGAATGCCTGAAAACATTACAATTTTACCACCAGGCATGCAAAAAGCATTGACAGTATTACTTGCAACTAAATGAAAATCCCAATCATAATAATCCTCAACATAATCTAGCCTGCCAATCTTGGCCAGATACCCCTGAACTGCATTAATCAGATTGACTGCAACATTTCTAACTACCTGACCCTGAGGAGTATCATCTATAAGTTGTGATTGCCTAATCACATTATAATATTCAGCATAAGATTGCTGCAAAAACTTGTCATCATCAACAATGTCAAAATGCTTTTTACCTGTGAATGGGTTAACACCACTCCTATCATTCTTTGCCATAATTAATAGTATATTAAAAACAACATATTTAAATTATGTTCAATAATACTTTTAAATTATGAATAATGAAAAGTCACTATAAAAAGTGAATGATACACACCTGAATTATATATCACAATGACTAAAATCTTAAAGATATATATAATTTAAATTATAAATATTAAATCATAACAGTTCAAAATATATCTGTTTAAAAACATTATTTAAATAAATCATTTAAATATAATTTTTAAATTTGGGTGTGGAATTAAAAATGAAAAGATCAAAAAAACTAATTATAGCTATTCTTATTGTCATTATTTTTGGATTAGTGGCTTTCATATTAGGAACGCTATTCAGCGGTCCTGATTTAACACAAGAAGATAAGGATATATTAGTATTAGCTTCGGATAAATATGAGCAGTCCAATGGGGGAGTTGACATGGCTTTCATGATTCATTTAGAAAATGGAACCTTAATGAAGTATACTCCTATTTATCCAGGTGGAATGTCACATCCTTCAAAGGCTGCGCCCGGAGGCCTAGGCGGTAACATGATGATGCACGATTGTCTTTGGGATGGTTTGGATGTAGGTATGCAAAATGCTAAAGAAATTGTAGAACTAAATACAGGCATGCATGCTGATGCAGTAGTTGTTGTTTATGATGAAGGTGTAGACCATATTATTGATTCCATCAGACCACTTAAAGTTGATGGTGAAGTAACAAACCTTAGTGCAACTGATATTATCCGTGAAAACGATGCATATAACGGTTACCCTGGTAACGAACATGTTCAAGGAAATATGTCCAGGGCAGATGCAGTTATGGTGCTTGCTAAAGCACTTGCAAATGCAACTAAAGACCCAGTTAAGAAAAGTACTTTAGTAAATGCTGCATTACAAGAATACTCTAACGGAAATATCGTAATGCAACCAACTGGATCATTTACAAAATTACTCGCCACTAAAGGTATAGAAAACATTTAAATCTTTAAAGAATCATATTCTTTAAAGAACTTTTTTTATTTAATTAAACAAGTATAATGGCTGTTTAATATTGTTTAAGGATATTTGAAACAAGTACTTGTCTTTTTAGAATAACAGTTATTACAGCTTTGACAAATAGCAGTACCTTCTCCGTTTGCTTTCCAATCTGCTAAAAAGTCTGCTTGAGCAACAAATGGTTTTGACATTGAAATGAATTCAACGTTTGAATTATTTAACACATCATTAATTTTATCCATTTCACGTAAAGACCCGCCCAAAACAACAGGAATGTCAACTGCATCAATCAAATCATCAACATAAACTAAGAATGGATGTTTTACTCCTTTGTCATAAATCTGTGAAATTGTACGGGCGGTTAGCTGGAGGCTATCGGCACCTGCTTTTTCAAGTTCCTTAGCAATAGCTATACTCTCATCAGCTGTTATTCCCCCTTTTCTGACATCCCAAGGATTGATTCTGCAGCTTACATGCATATCCATAGTCTTTTTAATAACCTTAATTATTTCTGATGAAATTCTTACACGGTTTTCTGTATTTCCACCATATTTATCATCCCTTTGATTAAAATATGGATTCATGAATCTTGCAAGATAAAAATTATTACCCATATTAATTTGAATACCGTCAAAGCCTGCAAATGAGAATTTTTTGGCAGCCATTATAACTTCTGCCTGCAATTTTCTTATCCCTTCCTGTGAAATGTCATTGGCTTCAACCTTTTGGTTTTCACCGTCATCATAGTAAAAAAATGCCAATTGCCCTAAAATAGGAACATCATATTTGTGAGCAATGTCAGTAATCATCTGATAATCCTTAATAAATCCCCTATAGTTTAAATTTGCAGAATATGGGAAAAATCTATCCTTATGGTCAAGTGCAAAGATTTCTGAAACAATTAAACCAGTTCCACTACTTGAAATGTCTTCATACCTATCATAAATTGCCGGACTTAAAAATCCTCCATCTTCTGTTTCGGTTTCCCAAGTACCGGTCCTAACAATTCTACTGTTTAATTTCAGATTACCAAACTGACATTCATCAAAAATATCCTTCATAATATCACACATCTCTTATAATGATATTAATTAAACAAATTAATAAATTTAAGGAAAAAACAAATTAAAAAATAATTTTTATGTTAGATAATATTTAATTAAAAAAAAGATAAAAAAGGTAATCTATTTGATTACCATTAAAGTATCGCCTGCACTGACCGCATCACCAGGTTCTACGAAGATTTCTTTTACAACACCGTCCACCTCGGACTGAATATCATTTTCCATCTTCATAGCTTCAATGACACATATTGTGGATCCTGCAGTAACTTTATCTCCAACATTAACGTTGAGTTTGATTACCATACCTTGCATGGATGAAGTCACTCCACCTTCAACAGGTTTGAAGTTTCCTTTATCCCCTTCTTCAATTTCCATGAATCCTGTAGGCATGATTTTAACTTCATACATGTCTCCATCGACTTCAACATTATACTGTGTTGGAATTCCAATTGCTTCATCATCAGTGAATGCATGAGGCGGTTTGAGTTCTTCTTCTTCAGCCTCTCCTTTAAGGAATTTTGGAGCGATTGGAGGATATAAAGCATAAGTTAATGCATCTTCATCAGATTTAACAAATCCTTTTTCCATACCTTCAGATTTGAATTTGTCAAATTCAGGTTCCAATAAATCTGCTGGTCTGCAGGTAATAACCTCTTCATCACCAATGATTCTTTTGGAAATTTTTTCATCTACTGGTGCTGGCGGTTTACCATACATTCCTTTCATGTATTCTTTAACCTCATTAGATACGGTTTTGTATCTTTCGCCACCTAAAACATTCATTACGGATTGAATTCCAACAATTTGGCTTGTTGGAGTTACAAGAGGTGGGTATCCCATATCTTTTCTAACACGAGGCATTTCTTCCAATACATCATTATATCTGTCTAGTGCATTTTGCTCTTTAAGTTGTGAAATAAGATTTGAAAGCATTCCACCCGGAATTTGGTATAATAATACATCAGCGTCAATACTTGTAGAAATAGGATCAAGAATACCTAAATATTTTTCTTTAATATCATCAAAGTATTTTTTAATATTTGTTAATACTTTTAAATCAAGGCCTGTGTCAAATTCTGTGCCTTGTAAACCTGCAACCATACTTTCAGTTGGTGGTTGACTTGTTCCCCATGCGAGAGGTGAAATTGCAGTATCCAAAATATCTACACCCGCTTGACATGCAGCATAATAGCTGATAGGAGTCATACCACTAGTACAATGACAGTGTAAATCTACAAGCAAGTCAGTTTCTTCTTTTAATGCTAAAACTAAATCATAAGCTGCTTTAGGAGTAATTAAACCAGCCATGTCCTTAATTGCTACAGAATCACAATCAAGTGCTTCAAGATTTTTCGCTAAATCGACGAAATCTTCTAAAGTATGAACCGGACTTATAGTATAACTTATAGTTCCTTGAACATGAGCCCCTTGCTCTTTAGCTACTTTAATAGCCTTTTCCATATTCCTAATATCGTTTAAAGCATCAAAAACTCTAAAGATATCTACACCGTTTTCATAGGATTTCTCTACAAATTTTGTCACAACATCATCAGGATAATGTTTATAACCAACTAAGTTCTGTCCCCTTAAAAGCATTTGTATGGGAGTTTTATTAAATTCAGATTTTAATTGTCTTAATCTTTCCCATGGATCTTCATTTAAGTATCTGATACATGTGTCAAAAGTAGCTCCTCCCCAAGCTTCAACTGAAAAATAACCAACTTTATCCATTTCTTCCGCAATAGGAATCATGTCCCTTGTCCTCATCCTAGTTGCGAGTAATGATTGGTGAGCATCCCGAAGTGCTGTTTCTGTGATTCTTACTTTTGCCATTAATTTACACCTCTTTCAAATTCTTTTATAAATAATCATAAAATATCCAACTATAATATATGTTTTTTGTATTATATAAATTATACCAAATAACAAAATGAATATAATTTTCAGGAAAAAACAAATAAAAAAAAAAAGCTAAGAAAAAAAAGAAAAAATTAAAATTGAAGAATTATCTTTCTAATTCTCCAGAAATGAATTTATTGACATTCTCATATGCCACATCATCATCAAATTGAATTGGAGGATGTTTCATAGTATATGAGGAAATGGAAGTCAATTGTCCACCGATGCCTCTTTCTAAACCAAGTTTACAACATCTTACAGCATCAATTACGCATCCTGCAGAGTTTGGAGAATCTTCAACACTCAACCTGAGTTCAATGTTCATTGGAACATCACCAAAGGTACGGCCTTCCATCCTGAGGAAACATAATTTATTATCATTTTGCCAAGGGACATAATCACTAGGTCCTATGTGAATATCTCTATCATCCATCCTTTCTTTTAAAACAGATTGTACTGCTTCGGTTTTAGATTCTTTTTTAGAGTCTAATCTTTCACGATTAAGCATGTTTAAAAAGTCAGTGTTACCGCCGGTGTTAATTTGATAAGTCTTATCTAATTTTACACCCCTATCCATGAATAAACTAGCTAATGTCCTATGGGTAATAGTTGCACCTATTTGAGCTTTGATGTCATCACCAACAATAGGTATTCCTTTTTCTCTGAATTTAGCATCCCATTCATCATCACTGACGATGAATACCGGCATACAATTTACATATGCAACACCTGCATCAAGAGCACATTGAGCATAAAATCTTGCAGCCTCTTCTGAACCTACAGGCAAGTAATTGACTAAGATTTCAGCACCACTTTCTTTTAAAACTTCAACCACATCAACAGGATCTTCATCACTTACAACAAAAGTATATTCATCATCATAATTAGCCATATGTTCAGCAACGCCATCCAAAACATGGCCCATACTTACTTTAGCTTCATATTTAGGAATATCTTTTTGAAAGACAGTTGTGCAGTTTGGCTTAGCAAAAATTGCTTCATCAATAGTCTTTCCCACTTTCCTTGCATCAACATCAAAAGCTGCAACAACTTCTAAATCACTAGGTTTGTAACCTCCAATGTCCCAGTGCATGAGTCCAATTGCATCTTCTGGATTTTTACCATCATAATAATGAATTCCTTGAATAAGAGAACTAGCACAGTTCCCAATTCCAACAATAGCTATCTTAATTTTATCCACGATAACACCTGCTTAATTAATAAATATTATTTTACAATAAAATAAAATACTAATATATATGTTACTTAATATACTTTATATAATTATTGTTTAGGAATTACTATGAAGAAAATATTATACATTGCATTTTATTATAATCATACAAATGAAATAGCCTCAAAAAGGTTGCAGGGCTTGGCAAAATATCTGCCAAGATTCGGATTTGAACCCATAGTAATTGTTCCAAAAACAGCCAACCCCACCGTTGAATTTGATAATGTTCAAGTTATTGAAACACCTTATGAAGACATGATTTCAAGGTTCATTCCAAATAATAAGGTGGATGAAACAAAAAATGAATTAACATCACAGGACAATGAAAACCGATTTGTTTCAAAGGCCATTCCAATTGCAGGAGAACTATTTGCATATCCTGATGGGATGAAATACTGGAAAAAACCCGCCTTCAGCAAATGCTGTGACATTATAGAAAAAGAAGACATATCTGCCATTATCTCATCATCATTTCCAATCACATCACATATAATAGCACATGATTTGAAAGAAAAATATGATATCCCCTGGATTGCGGATTTAAGGGATTTATGGAATCTGAACCCATATATAAATCATACACCAATCCGCAGTTATTTTGAAAAAAAGCTCGAAATAAAAACCTTTGAAAATGCTGATGTCCTAACTACAACAACACCACTTGCAAGAGAGACATTACAAGGGTTGCATCCAACAAAAAAAATTGTTTCGATAGTTTCAGGTTATGATCCTGAGGAGTATGAAAACATAACCCAAACAGAACTTACCGACAGATTGACATTGATGTATGCAGGTTCCCTTTATGCAGGCAAACGTGACCCCTCAATACTATTTCAGGCAGTTAGCGAACTGATGAATGAAGGTAAGATTATGAAAGATGAAATTAGCATCGATTTTTATGGGGATACCGCTAATCTTGAGGAACTGTCTGAAAAGTATGACCTGTCCTCAAATGTGGGCGTTCATGGAAAGATAAGCCATGAGAAAGTACTCCAAAATCAGGCAAATTCAGATGTTCTTCTTTTGATTTCCTGGATGGATAAGAATGAAAGGATGTTTATCCCAGGAAAGGTTTATGAGTACATTGCATCAAAAAAACCAATCTTGTCAATCGGATATCCTGAAGGTTCCCTTAAGGAGCTGATTGAAAAGACAAACATAGGATATCATGTGTCCACTGTTGATGAAACTAAAAAAGCTATTTATGATTATTATCAGAAATATAATAATAATGAACTAAAATATTCTGGAAATGAATTTGCAGATGAATACTCACTGGAAAACACTGCAAAGAATTATTCAAAAATATTAGAGGAAATAATATGAATCCATATATTGAAATTTTAAGGCCGGGAAATGCATTAATGGGCGCCATATCCATTATTCTAATAGCCATTATAGATAGAACATTAAGTATTCCAATTATACTTGCAATGATTGCAGTGTTTTTTGAAACCGCTGCCGGAAATGTGATTAATGATTATTTTGATTATAACATCGACCTGATCAACAAACCTGAAAGGCCGATTCCTTCAGGTCGAATTTCATTAAAAAACGGCAGAAATTACGCATACTTACTATTCTTAGCCGGAACAGTATGTGGATTTTTAATCAGTTACCTGACCAATAACTGGATTCCTTTTGCAATTGTGCTAATTGCAGATGTTATCCTTTACTTATATGCCTATAAATTGAAATCAACACCAGTAATCGGGAATCTTGCCGTAGGATTCATGACTGGATTCGGATTTGTATTTGGTGGATTTTCACTGAATAATCCAAGCATAATTGTGACTTCAATATATTTAGGATTCTTTGCATTTGTAATGACAACCGCACGTGAAATCATAAAAGATATTGAGGACATTGAGGGCGACAAAGCCGAAGGCGCTAAAACCTTGCCAATCTTAATAGGTAAAAAGATACCTGCAGTGATAGCTACAATCCTGATACTTGTCGACTGTGCACTATGCCCAGTACTATACTTCAATCATATATTCGGAATTTATTATTTGATTGTAATTGCAGTTGCAGTCATCCTATTCATCTATTCAGGAATATTGATAATGAAATCCCAAGACAGGCAAACAGCTGCAAAAGCATCAAAAAATCTAAAAATAGGAATGTTAATAGCTTTTATTTCTTTTGTATTTGGGTCTTTTTAATCTAATATACCATCTAATATTTATACCATTTATTAAAGAAATATAAATAATGTTTGAAGAATTTAATATAAAACAAAAAGATAAATATTGTCTGATATTTATCGCAATTTTTAGTATTATCTTGGTCGGATATTATATCAACTTCAATAATATGGTTGGTATTTCATGTTCCGATGTGTACGTTTACTTACTGAATGCACTTTATTATACCGGAACAAACATTCATTCTACTGAAAATATCTATTTATCACCTATAATCTGTTTTTTAACATCAATATGTTTTATGTTCGGATTTGTGGATAAGCTATCCATCTTTATCATTACCGGAATTTTCGCAATATTTGGAAATATCGGTTGTTATCTATTATTTAAGAAATATTTCGATGAGACATTGAGTCTGACAGGTACAGTATTATATTCAACATTTTCACTTTGCCTGACTTGGCTTGGTAACGGTACCTTGGATATTCCTGCAACAGGCCTGTTAATATGGATTGCATTATTTACAATAATTGCTGTAAAGGAAAATCCCAAATTCTATGAATACCTCATCCCACTATTTGTCATAGGATTCTTTACACGATACACAGTGATTTTAACATTGCCTGCATTTTTACTATTTTATGTTTATGAAAATGGATTTAAAATTGCTCCTGAAGATTTTAAACACATAAAAAGAGGAATAATAATTGGAGTTGTAATGACCGCAATTATTCTTGCAGTACTCCTCATCATGGGTCAAGGGCAGTTCCAAGCTGGTAAGCAGATATCCAATGGAATAATAGGCAAGCAAGGAGCAGACACCGACCCTGCATATAATTTAGATATAAGCTACTATGTGATGAACTTGCCTAATTTCATTTCAAATTCACATACTGTATTTGCTGGAAATCCAGTGCTGGAAAACCCTACAATTCTCTCATGGGCAATATTTGCGATTATGATTATCGGCGCGGGATTCTGGCTATATGACAATAAACCGAAATTTGAAAGAAAACACATCATTCCTGCCGTGCTGATTTTAATAGCAATAATCACATTTACAAGGATAAGTTCAGTGCTTACAACACTGCTGGTTTTAATATCATTATACTTGATAGGCAAGGATTCGGAAAATAAAGACGGTTTCTTCATGTTGGCATGGATATTTTCAAATATCATTTTCCTCAGTTATTACAGTATAAAAGTTAATAGATATATTATTCCAATTTTCCCACCAATGATTTTCTTCATTCTCACTGCAATCGAAAGTATCCACAAGCATGTTAAAATAAATAAGAACATAATCCCAGTAATATTGATTGCATTGTTCTTGATTCAGGGATTTGCATTTACTTACACTTTCGAGCCAACAAACCAATATACTGCTACAGAGGATATGTCTAACTTCCTTATCGAACACGATCCAAATTATAAAAACGAACCGATTGGGGTTTACAATATCAGACCTTACAGCTGGTGGTTAGGTGAAACCATTACGGGAATAGTAAGCTGGGACCAAGAGGCGATTGATTCGAGCAACGTGACTTATTATATCTCCAATCAAAAGTTAGATAATCTGACAAATTACACTGAGATAAAACAGATTGAACAAGTATACCTGTACGAAAAAAGTGTCTAAAATGAAAATATTGCATGTCGTTCCATCATTTGTTCCTTGTTTTTCTGCAGGAGGCGTTGTAAATGCAGCTTACCAGATTGCAAAAAAACAAGTCGAACAAGGCCATGACGTCAGCGTGTACACCACCGACAGTTGTCAAGAAAGATTGAAGTTTGAAAACAACCATAATGTTGATAGAGATGGAATAAAGGTTTTTTACTTTAAAAATCTTTCAAATTCCATTAAAAACAATCTGACGGTAGACACCCCACTCAGTTCACTCGGATATCTTAAAAGAACAATTAACAATTTTGACATTGTCCACATCCATGAGCACAGGCATTCCCTTGCAATTGCAGCGCACCGATATGCCAAAAAAAATAATATCCCTTATGTCTTGCAGGCTCATGGATCTGTCTTGCCTTTTTTTCAAAAAGAAAAATTAAAGGGAATATTTGACAAAATATGGGGATTCGACATATTATATGATGCATGCAAGGTCTTTGCATTAACGGAAATTGAAAAACAGCAATATCTGGAAATGGGCGTCGATGAATCCAAAATTGAAATTGTTCCTCTGGGAATAAACCTTGAAGAATATGATAAACTTCCCGAACCGGGAAAATTTAAAAGAAAACATGATATTCAAGATTGCGAAAAAATCATATTGTTCCTGGGAAGAATTCATGAGATAAAAGGGTTGGACCTATTGATTAAAAGTTTTAACAACATTCAGAATGACCATTTGAAGCTTGCAATTGTGGGCGGGGATTACGGTTTTTTAGCCACCCTTGAAGAATTGATTAGAAAGTATAAACTAGAAGATAAGGTTCTCTTTCCAGGCGTTCTAATCGGAGCGGAGAAACAGGAAGCGTTGGTTGACTGCGACATCTTCGTCATGCCTTCAAGATATGAATCTTTCACTACAAGCGGACTCGAAGCAATGGCATGCAAAAAACCTCTAATTTTAACAAAAAACAACCATATTCAGGATTGGGTAAACAATAATGTTGGTTTAGTATGCGATTTTGACGAAAAGGACCTCTCTCATTGTATTGAAACATTGGTAAACGATGAAGAGATGTGCAGGGAATTTGGAAATAACGGTCAAAGGTTAATTCAAAATAAATACAATTGGGATGTGATTGAAAAAGAAATATGTGAAATATATAAAACATGTTTGCATTAATTTTTAGAAACATATATAATAAAAAAAATAAAAAAATAAATAACATAAAAAGTAATTAAAGAGGATAAAATGAAAGTTGTATGCTGTAAGAACTGTGGTGCAAAATACCAACTCGATGATGATGACGATATTACAACATTCGAGTGTTCTTCATGTGCGGGTGACTTAGAATACCTAGAAGATTATTCTAATGAAGAAAATGAGTCTCATTCATCCTTCATAGATTCATTTAAGTATGACAATTCACAAATTGTACAATGTCAGGACTGCGGACTGAAGTACAAGATTAAAAGCAATGACAACATACTTGATTATGAATGTGACAGCTGTGGAGGTTCTTTAAGATATCTGGATGACGAAATGAACAAAGAGTTAGACCTCTATCTTGAAGAAAGAAGAAAAGAGATTCAACACATTAAAGAAGAATCAGCGGCTACCGAACCAGCACCTGAAGAGATAAGAACAGAAGATAACTCACACTCCTTTAAATCAATTACTAATAAACTTGAAAGTTTCTTTTCTGAAGAACAGATGCTAAAAATAGCAAATGACGAGAAAAAAGAAAAAGAATTGCAAGAAGAAGAAGTAACAGTAAAAACTGCAAGGACCACTATACCAGAATCTGTTTTATCAAGATTTGGGAAAGAATTTGCGGTTCCTAAAACTAATGACTACAATGTTTTAAAGAATTTCCTTAAAGATGAATTTTTTAAAGGCCTGGATGAATATTATCCTAAAAATGAAAAACAAGCCAAAAAATCTTATGGAAGTTTACTTGAAAGAATTAGTCTTAACGAACCGGGAGAACCTGTTGATGTAGTGCCTGACGATTTTGCAAAAATAGGCGAAGATTTTAAAGTCGATTTAGGCAATTTAAACACCAATAATACAATCATTATTATTGGAATAATAATCTTTGTTTTAAGCATAATCGAAATATTGATTATTAACAGCGGTATAGGTATCATTGCCATATTTATTGGAGTAATTATCTTAGGTTATGGACTATATAGAAGTAGAGATATAAAAGAAACTGAAGAAAGAACAAGAATCATCAGGGAACACTTGTTAACCCTTCCAGAAGAATACTATGTATTCTATAATGTTAAAACTCCTACTTCAAATTCTGGTATTAATCACGTTGTTGTAGGTCCAACTGGAATTTATGCTTTGATTTCACAGAAATACAATCCAAAACTTAGATTAGAATCTGAAAATGAGAACTTGAATCTAATTGGATCCAGTGAATTGGATGAAGACAAAATTGAAGAAATTCCTGATTCACAGAACAGTATGAAATTTAGATATACTACAAAACAAGCTAAATTTTCACAAGATAACAAAATCAAACAAAAGTCTTTGAGTTTAGGTGAAGATTTAATAAACTTCCTTAATGACAACAATATCAAAAATTGTTTTGTGGAACCTCTAGTCGGTTTCATTAACAATGAAGTTGTAGTTATAAATCTTCCTTTAACAGATGAAGACTTATTTATTGAAGAATTGTTAAACAAGATTCAAACAACAACAATCAAATTAGATTCTGAAACAATCGACAAATGTGCTGTTTTACTAAACAACTACGCTGCAGATTGTTCTTCAGAAATTTAATTTCTTTTTTTATTTTTTTAGATACAATGATTATCAGCAAAATTAAGAAAAAATTATATCTTCATAGATGTAAAAGAGTTGCTAAAAGCTATGGCGATAACTTCAAGGTAAATGGTGAAAGTTATGTTACACCAAATACTCGCTTGGGCAATAATGTTAATTTTAATGGAATGAAAATTCAAGGATCCGGCAATGTAATAATTGGGGACAATTTTCATTCGGGAATTGAATGCATGATAATCACAAGCACTCACAACTACGATAAAGGAAATGCAATACCTTACGACGAAAGTATAATCTCTAAGGATGTGACAATTGAAGACAATGTATGGATTGGAAATAGAGTTATAATTCTGCCAGGAGTAAAACTGGGAGAAGGCTCAATCATCCAAGCGGGAAGCGTAGTTACCAAAGATGTGGAAAAATATGCGATAGCCGGAGGCCATCCTGCAAAAACATTCAAATACAGAGATATCGAACATTACGAAAAACTAAAAAGTGAAGGAAAATTCCACTAAATAAAAACACCTCAAAGGACATCTCACTCAAATCATTGATTTTATTAAACTAATCTCTTTTTTATCAATACCCTTTAACAAGACAAGTATTGCAAAGTAAATGACAACCGCAATAGCTATGACTATTAGAATGGCAAAAATGCCTTGAGGATTTGCAAGCTTTACAAAGATTCCCATTGCCAGGGAAGAAATTAAAATTTTTATTATGGATTTGAAATCAAAAGGTAAAACAGAATATTTCCTGGAATAGATTAAAGTAACCGCAAAGGCAAAGAAATAACAGATTAATGTTGCAATTCCCGCCCCATAGATTCCAATATAGGGCACAGCAATAACATTTAAAATAATGTTTAAAATAGCTACACTAATCCAAATGTAACCTAAAATAACTGTCTTTTTCTCCAAAATGATAATATTGTTAACTATACCGTAAATTCCCATGAATATTGCTCCAAGAGCTACCAGCGGAGTAATCATATATCCCTGATTGGCAATTATTCCTGTTGTTAAAATGTATAGAAGCGGTTTTGAAAGTAGACTCAACCCAACAGCTGCAGGAATGGCTATTAACAAATAGTATTTCATGGAATATCTTAAAAATGTGTTTACCTTATCCAAGTTTCCGGATTCATAATATTCCGGCAAAACTGCAGGCAGCAATACAGCAAAAGGAGTTAAAAGCATTAA
Organism: Methanobrevibacter sp.; assembly: GCF_015062985.1. Lineage (GTDB taxonomy): Archaea > Methanobacteriota > Methanobacteria > Methanobacteriales > Methanobacteriaceae > Methanocatella. Next base: position 31,337 of record NZ_SUTI01000009.1, read on the forward strand.
AAGGATACTTCCAAGAGCATATCCTGGAGAATAACATCCAACAGCAGCAGATCCTAAAAAAATACCAATGACAAACTTATCGCTTGAATCGACAACCCATGAAGAAACATTATTCGGCACTGTAGGAAGTGCAAATTTCAATTCCTCTTTCAAACTTTTGAATTTTGTTGTGAATCCTAATTGTTTTACAATCAACAGCGCCATAACTACAAATACTGCCAAATAACCAACCAACAACCCTAAAATAACAATTTCAATAGGATAATGCATCAATGTCAATATGATACTTGCACCCACACCGATATAAGTTTGCAAAACCAGAAATGTTGAATAAAACTTAATTTGTTGGAAAGTTCTGAAATAGCTTAAGAACATCAAATTGATACATGCCAAAAAGGAAATGACCGTAACAGTCAACATTATCTGCATGCTTCCATCAAACAGAGCATCTGCAATCTGATGTGAAAATATTAAAAATACCAAAACCATTATAACAGTTGAACATAAGACCACAAGCATCATTGAATAAAATGATTGTTTAATAATCTCTTTATCCTTTTCAGCCGCTAAAAACCTCACCATAGTATATGGAAGTCCCAAATTAACAATATTTGGAACTAAAGCAACAAGAGTATTGGCCTGAGCCCATACCCCATAATTGGAAGTGGAAAAGTTTTTCGTAATAATTGGGATAAATATCAACCCGCTAAGAGAAATCAGGATATTTGCAATGCCTACAATCCCTATTCTTTTAATAAACTGAGCATATTCATCCATTATCAATCACACCTTTCAATAATTCCTTATCGAAGTTCTTAAAAAAGAAATTTTTATCATAATCTACAGGTTCGAATTCTTCCAAATTATTTATTAAATCATCACTATCCTCAATTTTAAAGACATATCCCATTTTAATTAAATCTTCCAGATATTCGACACCGGGAACATCCAATATGAATGTTTTGCAATTGAACATTAATCCCTCATAAATTGCTGTTGAAAATGCCCCCACCTGATAACTGGACTCTGCAAACAATTTATAGAGAGGAACTTTACTGTTATCAATTACTTCAAAATTTTCAAGCTGACTTGCGCTTACAAGGTCTGGGTAATTCTGTTTCCATGTTTCATATTCGCCAGGATGCAATTTATAGATAATCTTAAAACTATTTAATCTGTCTGCTATCTGATATGCCAGTTCGGATAAATGTTTGCCTATTACTCCTTGAGATATAAATAAAATCTGATGTTCATCCGATTGGATATTCATATAATCCTTTGACTGAACTTCAAAATAGGGAAATCCTATAGGAACAATATCATTTTTGGATATTGGACAGTTGCCCTCATTAATCCAGTAATCCCCAAAAGTTAAGATTTGATCTGGAAAATATCTGATTTCACCATCCAATCTTGTTTTTAAAGGGTATGAATAACCCAAATGATAATCAGATATTGTACCATGCTGCAATTCAATTACTTTGACTCCCAAATCTTTAGCGGCCGCTACAACAGCCTGATTTTCATAGGCAACAACGACAAAAATCATCTTCACATTTCTTTTTTTGAATAGCTCAACATATTTCATATAATCATATTGAAAATTTAAAATATGCATGGTGAAAATCCGGGTAATATCAATCTTTAGATTAAAAGCGGATTCAAGTTCTTTTTCAATGTTGGAAATTATTTCCTTTTCCCTATCGGTGAATTCGATTTTATGAAATTTTTTATGAATATATGAACCTAACTGAATTCTATCCGTAAATTTCACATAATCCCGTTTATTTGTAAAATGCTTATTAAGATACGGCGCCTCCATTATTTCAAAAGAAGAGGAATCCTTTAGAAAATCAACTAAAAAATAGCTATAGATATCCCTGTATTCTCCGTTAAAGATTACTTTTCTTGGATGGTCAAAAATTAGAATGTCCTTTTCATCATTTCCGCTTAACGGATTATATAATACACTGTTCTTTAAGAAAGGTAAGAATGATTTGATTTTATCAAAAAGAGTTAATGATTGCTGTTGCGGTGCGCCGAAGGTATTCGTACGTCTGGAGATATCATAATAAAGATACATTCTAATCAGCTGCCATGGATAGCAGCCCTGAATTTCCTGAAAATTTAAATTGTATTTTTCTTCCAGATGGAAAAAAACATTACATATCTCACTAACCTTAAAAGACATTAAAACACCGAATTATGACAACATATCATAAGAAATTAATGTATCTTCCAAAATATCCTCAATGGCTTGTTTTCCTATAATTTGATCGGTGTCGGCAGGAGAAATACCTGTTCCAGGCCTTTTAAATGTTATATTATCCATAGTAACCGATTCTCCTTTTTTAATATTTTTGGAAGCTACAATAGAGCGCCTAGCTTCTTTTCTTGCAGAAGATTCACAAATCAATGGCTGTTTATTCTTACGACCATTAATTTTTGATAGGAACTCCACATTCTCTTTGAACTTAATCACATCTTTAGTATCCATTGCATGATAATGATCATTTCCTTTCAACGTTTTGTCAAGAGTAAAATGCTTTTCGATTATTGTTGCACCATGATTATAAGCAGTGGTTAGAATAAACATGTTTTCATCAGGTTTTGTGTGATCAGAATATCCTATCTCATAATCAGGGAAATGCTCAGCCAAATCCTTTATCATCAACAGGTTTGCATCTTCATAATCTGTCGGATATGATAAAACACAATGCATAATGGCAATATTTGCATCTGAAACCTCTTCAATAGCTTCAACAGCATTTTTTATTTCTTTTAAAGTTGATGCCCCAGTTGAAAGTAAAATAGGCTTATTTTTACTGGCAATATATTTAATGAAAGGAATATTGGTTAAATCAGATGAAGAAATTTTATATATGTCCATGAACTCATCAAGATAATCGGCAGATTCAAAATCGAATGGTGTTGATAGAAACATTATTCCCACTTCTCTACAGTAGGCGGCAAGCTCCCTATATTCGTCAGCACCAAATTTATCAAATTTTTTAAATAATTCGAACTGGGAAGTTGTTGGTTCTTCTGACAAATCCCAATAAGCTGGAGAATTACGTGATGCAATTGTTTCAGCCTTATATGATTGAAATTTGACTGCGTCAACGCCACATGATTTCGCCTCATCAATCATGAGTTTTGCAGCATCCATATCTGAGATTTTCTCCTTTTTTGCTATATCATAAAAATTAACACCGATTTCCGCAATCAAAAATGGTTTTTTAATAAATATGTCCATAGTAAACCCCATTTATCGTTTATTTAATAGAAATTTCCGATATTCTTCACGAACTACTGCTGAAATGTTTTCAAATCCATTTTTTAAATCAATAGATAACATTTTTTGATTCATTTCCAATCTTAAATCAAAGTCATTGACAAGATTTATAAATTCATCAATTATGTCCTGTCTGCTAACATATTCGCCAAGACCCATATTAATGAATCCGTTATCTGAATTTCCAAATATATGAGTTGCCTCACGGCTATTCTGACATAAACATATTGTCGGAACTCCTAAAGAGCATATTTCATACATTGTTCTGCCTGCAGATGTGAAAATTATATCCGCATTAAACATGAATTCACTGATATTTGAAACGTTTTTGTAAAATTGAATTAAAGGATTTGTCTGATATTTTGAAATCAGTCCCTCCAAATCAGAATAGCCCAATCCAACGACAACATTGATGCGCCCGTCATAATTTGTTGATAAAATTGCCTCCAATACTTTTTCCGTGAAATTATTTGGGTCTGTACCTCCAAATGTAATCAGGATATTTTTAACATCCTTAGTGACAATTTTTTCAGATTGAAAATAAAATTCATCCTTCAAAATAAAATATTTATGACCTGTGCAGATATTTTCTTCACTCAAATCATGTTCATATAAAGCATCGAAGACAACATCGGCCAAATCGGTACCAACACCCAAATCTTCAAAATTGACAACGAAGTATCCCTCATTTTTCAAGAGGGTCATGTATTCAATTGTTGTATCCAGAATATCATTAACAACGATATCCGGAGAATATTCTCTTAAAAGGCATAATAAATTATCTTCACCATCATATGTCTTAAATGAAAAATTTCTATTTTCAACAAGGTCTATGCCCAATTGATGCTGTTCGTCCAATAAAAACAGAACCTCATGGAAAACCAGCTTTGATGCCATTGATAAACAGCGGTAGATATGGCCGGTACCAATTTCATTGTATGCATTTACAACAATAGCAATTTTCTTCTTTTGGAGATAATTTTCTGCAATCCACCAATCCTCATAATTATCTATGTCAACACTTTCCTGCTTGGATACTTCTATTATATCCAGATTAGTGCCTAAACGAGAATTCTCATAAACAAAATTCCTACGGGTAGCTAAAATAGCTCCTGTTTCCCTATATGATTTTGGTAAAAACTGCCTGTTAACTCGCTTAATATAATTTGGAAAATATCTTTCGTTATTCTCATCATATCCCCAAGTCAAATGCCTATCATCAACGACAGAAATGACACTGTCGATTGAAAAATCCTCAAATTTTTCAATAGCTCTGTCTAAAGTAGATGATTTGAGTAATGGGGAAGTAGGTTGTAAAGTAATTACAATGTCATATTCATCAAATGCTTGTTTTTCCTTTTGAATCATTGCATCATAAATCACTGGATCGAGAGGCACATCATCAGAGGATAGTTCTTCAGAACGCCTGATGACGCTTGATCCGAATTTTTCGGCAATAAATGCAATTTCAGAATCATCAGTGGATACCACAACATCATCAACATACTGGGATGATTTTGCAATTGCAATTGCATAAGAAATTAAAGGCCTGTTATTCAGCAAACGAAGATTTTTACGAGGAATTCCCTTTGAGCCTCCCCTCGCTGGAATAACTACCAAAATTTTATTATTATTAAACATGTTTATCCCTTAAAGTTACAATAAAATTTAATTAATGTAATACTAAATATATTTATAATATAATATTAAATCTTCGGTGCTAATATGAATATGAAAAATATGTCACAAGAGTTATTAAAAAGAATTAATGATTTGGCCACACCAGTGAAAATAATGCATGTATGTGGTTCTCATGAACATACAATTATGGAAAATGGGATTAGAAGCCTGCTTCCTGACGAAATTGAAATTGTTGCAGGACCTGGATGTCCAGTATGTGTAGTCCCATCACGTGAAATTGATGAAAGCCTGGAACTCATAGAAAAAGGAGTTACCATAACTACCTTTGGAGATATGTTAAGAGTTCCGGGATCAAACGGTTCACTTGCAGATGCTAAAGCTGAAGGCGGAGATGTAAGAGTAGTTTACGGCATCAACAGAGCTATTGAAATAGCTGAAAAAGAAGACAATGATGTTGTATTTATTGCCGCAGGTTTTGAAACAACCGCGCCAACAACAGCGGCAGAATTATTGTCAACACCGCCAGAAAACTTTTCAGTACTTTCCTGCCACAGACTTATTCCTCCTGCTATTGATTTTTTAATTAATTCCGGACAGACAAGTCTTAATGCATTAATTCAACCGGGACATGTATGTACAATAATTGGAACAAAACCATTCGAATACTTTTCAACCGATTACGGAATACCTCAGGCTGTTGCCGGATTCAACCCATTAGACATACTGATGTCAGTTTACATGATATTAAGACAAATTCATAATGAAACACCGAAAATAGACAATGAATACAACAGAGCAGTTAGAGAAGAAGGAAATGAAATAGCCCAGGACATGATAGAACAAGTATTTTATGTTGATTCAAGAGAATGGAGAGGATTTCCAAAAATACCTAATTCAATTCTAGAAGTGAAAAAGGAATTTAGCGACTTTAACGCTCGTGAAAAATATGATATTGAAGTAAAAGACGTTAATGAAGCACCAAAAGGATGTATTTGCGGACCTATATTAAGAGGTCTTGCAAGACCTGAAGATTGTAAACTGTTTAGAAAAGAATGTAATCCATTACACCCGATTGGAGCTTGTATGGTAAGTAAAGAAGGAACATGCAACATAGCACATAGATACTCTAGAGGATAATATGACTATAGAAGCAATTGCAGTAGATATTGACGGAACAATAACTGATGAAAAAAGACAGATTTGCATTTCTGCTATTGAAGCTTTAAGAAAAGCTGAAGCGGCAGGAATACCAACAATAATCGTTACGGGAAATGTTGTAAATTATGCATATGCAACTGAAGTGCTTATTGGATGCAGCGGAGGCCTTGTAGCTGAAAACGGAGGCATTGTTTTTAAAGAAGGTGAGAATAATAATGCCGTTGAGACAATGGTTGAGAGAGATTTTGTAACTTCCGCCGAAAAACACCTGAAAGAAAAATTAGGGGACAAATTCGAAAAACATGCATCCCATGACAACATGTATCGATTAACCGAAACCGTTTTTTACAAAACTCTTGCAAGGGAAGAACTGGAAGATGCATTGAAAGATTTCAAATATCTTGAACAGCTTGAAATATATGACAGCGGTTTTGCTTTACATATTACTGATAAGCGTGTTAATAAAGGAACCTCACTCAAATATTTATGTGAAAGGAACGGCATAGATATGGAAAACGTTATGGCAATCGGAGACAGTGAAAACGATGAAGACTTCTTAAAGGAAGTTGGTTATAAAATAGCTGTTGGGAATGCGGAAGACAAGTTAAAGCAAATCAGCACATACACCTGCGAAAAGACATTTGGTGACGGTGTGGCTGAAGCTATTGAAAAATTTGCATTGTAGGGATAAGATGATACACGAAATAGCTCAAAAGGCAATCAAAGCAATTGAAAAAGATTGTGATGCTTATGAAATTTATATAGATGAATCAAAATTTATTCAACTGGATTCCAAGAAGGAAGAATTGAATTTTGCAAAGGAAGAAATTGAATGTGGTGTCGGCATTCGAGTAATAAAGGATAATAGAATCGGCTTCGCGTTTACTTCAAATATGGATAAAATAATTGAAACTGCCACACAGGCCATTGAAAACACAAAATTGAACAAAATTGATGAGAATTATGCTTTTGCAGAAGTTGAAAAAGTCCCTAAAGTGAAAAACGTATATGATAAAAAGTTTAAGGATTTGCATCTCGATGAATGCATTGAATTTTTAAAGAATGCCATTGATTGCGTAACTGATGCCGGTTGTGAAATAACTGGATCAAGTTTTTCAGCAAGCGAAGGAAGGTCATTGATTGTAAATTCAAATGGAGCGTCTATAGAAGATGAAGGAACCGGTTTTGGTTTAGGGATATCTACACTACTTCAAAAAGATGGAAAAATTGCAACAGCATACAGTTCACAGTCTTCAAGATTTTTTGATTTGGATGGTGAAAAAATATCTGATGAGGCATGTAGTCTGGCAAAAAAATCCTTAGATACCAAAGCTGTAGAAACTGATGATTATACTGTTGTTCTTGATTATTATGCTGCAACAGGACTTTTGCAAACATTCATGGGTGCGTTTAATGGTGAAAATGTTATGAGGAGCAGGTCTATCCTAAAAGATAAGATGGGCTCTGAAATAGTTAATGCAAACTTGACCATTAGCGACAATCCTCTTCTTGATAAAGGATTATTGACTGCAAAATCCGATGGGGAAGGTAGCGTAAGTAAAAAAACTGAATTGGTCAAAGAGGGTGTTTTGAATTCATTTATCTATGACATCTACACCGCAAATAAGAACGGCATTGAAACCACATCCAACGGACTTAGACATTCTTATCTGACAACCCCTGTGATTGCACCTACAAATCTTGAATTTAAGTTTAGTGAAATGAAAGACCTTGAAGAAATAGATAAGGGTGTTTTAACAACAAGCGTTTTAGGTGCTCATACTGCAAATCCAATATCCGGAGACTTTTCAGTTGAAGCCAGCAATGCATTTAAAATAGAAAATGGAGAATTAACTGATCCAATAAATAATGCTATGATTTCAGGAAATATTTTTGAAATTATGAAAAGTGTTGAAGGATTAAATTCTGAAATAAGACAATATGGGTCTTTTATCATTCCTAAATTAATTGTCCATGACTTAAGAGTTGTTGGGCAAAATTAAGAGAAAATTAAATCTTTTTTAATTTTTCTCTATATCTATTTATGGTTCCGTCGTCCTTAAATTCCATGTTTAAATAATCCAAAGTAATCTTTTTGTTGTCATCAAAAATCTTTAGCTTATCATTCATGACCTTATCGATGTCATCATCTAATTTTTTCAATCTGTTTTCAAAAGATTTCTCAAATTTCATCATGTTAATATTTGATTTGCGGGAAATCCTTTCAAGTTCCTTTTCCAAATCAACATTCTCTTTTTTAGGCATAATACCACTACATCTCAATAATTGGTAATTGAATTTCAGTTACGTATTCTTTTTCGTCATCACAATTGAAAAAATTCTTAACTAATACTTCTTTAGGTGATCCTATAATGTCATAATGATTTTCCTGGGCGATATCGACCAATTTGGCATAGGTATCCAAAATGTTATCAGAAGGTCCTTCATGAATTCCTGATAAAACTTTATGCTCCACCATGTTAACGACACGAATCATATCTTTTTCATCGGCATCCTCTTTAATGACAATGCTTACGTCATATACTGCATCGCCTTCATTAACTTCATGTCTTGGTGAGAAATAAACAATGAAAGGTTCACCGTCAACCTCTATCTCTTCAGCATCAACCCAACCCATCAATTTAGAAACTAATATCTCCAAATCTGTAATGGGGCCTTTATAATTAATAACTCCTAATTTTTGTTCTGGAATGACTTTTACTTCGCTTTCCATAATATCACCTTTACATTAATTATGCTTTTAATTAAATAAATAAACTTCTACTTCCTCGCCTTCATCCAAAAGTTCAACAGATTTCGGCACCTTTACATAACCGTCAGCACTTGACAATGAAAAAATTGCACCGGAATCCTTAAAAATAGGATGAACATCTTCGCCATCGACTTTAACCAGCTGATATTGCATCCTGCCAACCGGAGAGTGAATTCTTCTAGTCATTTTTCCTTTGATTGTTTCAAGTTCGAAATTTCTGTCAATGCCTGCCAATTTAGTTAAAGGTTGAGCGACAAATGCATTGAATATCATTAAAGCGGAAACCGGATTTCCAGGCAGTCCGATTACAATCTTATTATCGATGACACCGACAATTGTCGGCTTGCCCGGTTGAACTGAAATTCCATGAATATGAACTTCGCCCAGTTCATCTAAAACATGCTTTAAAACATCTCCTAAACCTGCTGAAGTTCCACCGGAACAAAGGAGAATGTCCACTTCACTTAAAGAACTGATTATTTTTTCTTTGACTTCATCATAATCGTCCCTCATTATGCCTAAAAAGTGGGCGTCACAACCGCATGAAATTCCTGCATTTTTAATCATGCCGCCATTGACATCATATATCTTACCGTATTCAAGTTCCTGTCCCTGAAGGACAATCTCATTTCCTGAAGATACCACGCCAACACTAGGTTTCTTATAAACCTCGATTGTTTCAAAACCTTGTGAAAGCAAAACACCAATTTTTCCAGGATTTAAAAAATCGCCTTTTTTGAGGATTAGATTGCCCTCTTCAATGTCTGAGCCTTTTTTAGCAACGTCCTGTGAGGGTGTTGCAGTGGTCAGCAGGTTAACTTCATCCCCTAATTTTTCACAATACTCAACCATTACAACGGATTGTGATCCTTCAGGCATGGCTGCACCGGTACTGATTTCAATACATTTTCCCTTTTCAACTTTTTTGTCTGTTGTTGAGCCTGCTTCCAGAAAATCAATTACTTCCAATGTATTAGGTGATTCCTCTGAAGCGCCGAAACTATCTTCAGCCAATATTGCAAATCCATCTTTTAATGCTTTATTAAACGGTGGGAAATCCATTCTTGAGTAAACATCATTATATAAAATTCTTCCATAAGCTTCAGTGACTAAAATTTCTTCACTTTGAGGTTTTAAATTTTCATCAAATAAATTTTGAATAATATCTATCGCTTCATCACATTCCTTTATCTTTAAAAATTCGGTTCCCATAATAACCCCTTTTTATATAAAATCCAATAAATTAATATATAATATATAGATAAATATATAAATAATTTAATCTTATGGTGAAAAGTATTATTATTTGGAGGAGAGTATTTGTCTAAACCTAATCAACAACAAGAATATAGAAGAGTGAGAACTCCTAAAAAGGGAGAAATCCCAGGAGTAGTTGAACAAATTATGGGACACGGAAAATTAAAAGTTCGTTGTGCTGATGGAAATATAAGAATGACCAGAATCCCTGGAAAAATGAAAAAACGTATTTGGATTCGTGAAGGAGACGTAATCCTTGTAAAACCATGGGATTTCCAATCTGATGAAAAAGCTGATGTGATCTGGAGATATACAAAAACAGAATCAAACTGGCTTGAAAGAAAAGGCTACCTAAAAATGTAGTCTAACTACTTATTTTTTTTGATTTTAATGGATTCAAAAATAGCGAAAGCTGATGCCAAACATGAAAAGCTGCATTCCCAAAAAAGAAAAAAGGACAGTTCCGACAGAAAAGTGGGGAATGAAATTTTTGATAAGATAACATTAGAAACATTATATAAACTAGCTAATCAAGGTTATATAGATATTTTAAATGGTGCAATAAGCACAGGCAAAGAAGCGAATGTGCTTACAGGCATAACCGATGCTGAAGAATATGTGGCTGTTAAAATCTACAGAATTGCCACTTCTGATTTTAAAAAGATGGATTACTACCTTAAAGGCGATCCTCGATTCAACATTAAAACTAAAAATAAAAGGAAAATAATTTATTCCTGGGTTACAAAGGAATTCAAAAACCTGACTCGTCTTGAATCCGCAGGAGTTAAAGTTCCACATCCAATTACAAGCTCCAATAATGTGCTTTTAATTGAATTCATTGGTGATGAAGACGGAAATCCTGCACAACCTGTTAAAAACCAGCCCCCTAAAAATCCTGATGAATTCTTTAACAAGTTGCTTGTAAATCTGAAACTCTTTGTAAATGAAGCCAAATTAGTGCATGGGGACTTATCCAATTACAATATTCTAAATCAGGATGAAGAACCGGTGATTATTGACGTGTCACAATCAGTTGTTTTAGACAATCCTATTTCAAAAGAGCTTCTTGAAAGGGACATAAACACTTTAGTTAGAGAATATACAAAACTTGGTGTTGAAACTAGTTTTAACGAAATTTGGGAATATGTAAATCCTAAATTTTAAATTATGAAACAACATCACTTTGTTCCAAACTTAAATGATTTAAAGTCTGATTTGCAAAAATATAATTCAAAATATTTGCCAATGTTCTTCCAACCACTAATCCTGCCCAAATTCCAGTTAAACCAAATGAGAAAAATATCCCAAACAGATATGTGAAAAAGACTGAGAATAATAATTCCCGGACAAGTGTCCACATCAAACTATGGAACCCTTTACCAAGCCCCTGATATAGAAATGTTGATGGCAACCCGATTCCTAAAAATGGCAGACAGAAAACCACTATCCTTATAAATAATACTAAACCACCAAGTAAATCGCTGTTTTCTGAAGTGTGAACGAAAATTAAACCCAAAGGTTGTGCAAATACAAATATACAAATAGCAATTAAGGTTCCAAGAATTACTGCACACTTGCATCCGAAATGATCATGTTCATTATTCAGATTGGAGTAAAATAATTTTTTATATCCTCAAATTGGATAGGAAATATCTAAAAAAAGTTAATGTAAAAAAAAATAAAAAGATAACAGTAGCTTCAATCACCATAAATGCTTTTTCGAATATTATCCATAAATGCTTTTTCATCATCAGTTAAGTCAATTGAATCGAATTTGTCTACATGCATACGCCTGATACGAATTACAAATACTAGAATTAAGATTAATAAAAAAGATAATAAACTAAGAAATGGAGATATGAATGCCAAGAGAAGTGATATTATTGAACTGATGAGCGGCGCCAACAATAGGTAGAATGCTGTCAATGTAACACCTTTAAGATACAACTTCAAGTTAGGCATTTCTATTCCATCATTGTAATTATCGTGGAATGCAGTTTTTATTTCTTCTTTTTTATCAAAATACTCTTTAAAATTATGCCTAATCAATAGCATGAACATAATTAGGTATAATAAACTAATCAACATTATCAATAATGAAAAGAATACATTTGCATTGGCATAATGGTAAAATTTAAAAAGGAATCCTGTTGCAAATGGTATCAAACAAACGGTTGCCATTGTAAACATGTTCAATGTCAATATTATATAGCTTATTTTTTTAAAATTAAAAAGAATAACCGTATTTTCCCAAAAATTATATACAATATAAAAACTAATGAAATATATTAAAATAGCTGGCACTAAAGAATTTATAAAATATTCGTTTAACGCAACACCAGATGAGATCTCCGTCATTGTTGGAACTGCAAATTCCAAAACAAGAATTGTCATGGCGATTGCAAAAACACCATCGGTAATCGCAGAATGCCTATCAGTAAAATTATTAAACAACTCAATTTTTGCCATTAATTAAAATAGTGTTCTTCATTTTATTTAATCTTATGCGAAATATAGTCCTATTTAATCCTGATTGAACTTCATCTAAAACAGTTTTACAGAATATACACACCCTGTTAATATGTTGTTAAAAAAAGAAATATTAATAAATGAACAAAAACTAAGTATACTTTAAGAGATGTAGTAAACTGAGGTCGATAGCATAGATATAAATAGAAAAAAATCATTAATACGTTCAAAGGAACTTGACAAAATCGCTATTAACGATAAAAAACATGAATCAAAAGTCAGAACCGGATTTAGTGACTTTTCTAAAAATCTGTATGCCTCTAATAAAAATAAAATTTTAAATGAATTGAATGCAAGCGAAGAAGATTGGAATAATCCTAAATGGCAATTAAAGAATCGTATTAGTGATGTGGATGAAATTTTAAAATATGTTGATCTTACGGCTGAAGAGTATAGGGATATAAAATGTGTCAGCGAAAAATATAGATTTGCAATAACTCCATATTATTTTTCATTAATCGATTTTAACAATCCTCTTTGTCCAATAAGATTGCAATCCATTCCAGATATTAGGGAATTTGATGAAACCGGCGAATTAGATCCAATGAATGAAAAACAATCAAATCCTTGCGGAAAAATCACCAGAAGATATCCTAACAAGTTGATTATCAATGTTACTAATGCTTGTCCCATGTACTGCAGGCACTGCCAACGCCGCAGATTAATAGGCAGCTTTGATAAAAACAGTTCTAAAAACGATATTGACGAATCAATATATTTTATAAAAAATAATCCTGCAATCAGAGAAGTTTTGATTACCGGAGGAGATGCACTGCTGTTATCCAATAGGAAATTAGAATACATTTTTGAGGAATTATCCCATATCGACCATGTTGAAATACTAAGAGTCGGTACAAGAACATTAGCGACACTCCCATTTAGAATTAATGATGATTTGGCCATTTTACTTAGAAAATATAAAGTGCAACTCTCAACACAATTCAATCATGCATGTGAGATTACTCCGGAAGCCGTCAGGGCAATTGATTTGTTAGTCGATCATGGAGTGCTTGTAAGAAATCAGATGGTATTATTACATAATATTAATGACGATAAGTATTGTATTCAAAAAACCAATGAAGAATTGCAAAAGTATCGTGTAATCCCCTATTATCTATTCCACCCGAAAGATATTCAAGGTACCAAACATTTCCAGGTCGATATTTCTAAAGGTTTGGAAATCATGAAACATTTGGAAGGCAGAACAAGCGGAATGTGCAAACCAACATACATCTACAATTCACCACTTGGCCTTGGCAAAGTGCCTTTGGTTCCAATTGAAAATATCCAATATGTTGAAGACGGATATAATTTGACAACTTGGGAAAACAAAACAATTAAAAAACGTTAGATGCACCAATGTAGCCCCAGAATACTATTTTTAAAATTAAAAGTGAAATTTCTTTGTTGAAAAATGAATTTCTCCTATCATATGGGGTTATCAAAGCCAAACACAATCTGATAGTCAATAGAGCATCTTTCCAATACATACGTAAAATATTAATAACAATAATATTAAAAATATAAAATTATGTTAGGATTGGAACTAAATCAAAGTCATATATTCCCATTTATTTTAGAAGTAATTGTTTTCTTGATATTGGTGGGGATTGTTGAAGTTATTTCAAAAAGGGTAAAAAATAGTAATAGTAGAGTGCTGAATCCCAAGGAATATTTCCCTGAAGAAGAACTCCATTCATTAAGGCAAATATTCTACTTGATAATGATGGGATTCTGTTTTACAAATCTATTATATTCCTTCATTTTCATCGAATCGGATATAATCTATTTTGTGATATTCGACATTATTCTTTCATTATATATTGCAACTACATTGGATAAAAGTTCCTTAAAAAATAAAATTTTACTATTCTTATTAATTCCATATGGATCTTTAAATTACATATTATTTGGTTTCAGTCTTATAGGGCTACTTGATTTAATCCATATCCCAGTATTCATTTACCTAATAAAACTATATTATGACAAATTTAGGGAATATACTCAATCAAATGGTTTGGGAATAACAATAATCATATTATTCATATTAGTCTTCGTTAGTTTTTTTATTACCCAAATTGCCGAAAATGTCAATGCACTAGATTCACTCGTTATGGTTTCAAATGCATTTACCAGTAATGGATATACTGTTCTAGGAGACTCCATTATTGGAAAAATCGACGATATCATTTTGGTTTGGGGAGGTTATCTGTTATCCGGCGTAGGTACCGCAACTTTAACAGCAGGAATTTTAACAAAACACTTTAACAAACAATTCGAAGAATTGAACAACAAAATTGATAGGTTGCAAGAATCAAATAAGAATGATGATGACTGATTGATTTTGAACTGATGTTTTCAACCTAAATTTTAAATAACTTCGATTAAATAACTATTATTAATTGTAATTCAAAGAAAAAAAGGTGAAATTATGCCAGAAACTGATTATTTAAAAATACCTCAAAATAGAGTAGGGGCATTAATTGGAAGCAATGGAAAAGTTAAGAAGTCCATTGAAAATGCAACTGGAACTATTCTCGATATAGACAGTGAGGAAGGAACAGTTTATATTACACCTAGAGAAGATATGGAAGATCCACTAGGCGTATGGAATGCAAATCATATTGTTAAAGCTGTAGCTCGAGGATTTAATCCCGAAGTTGCACTCAAATTAGTCAGTGATGATATTTATTTAGAAGTAATCAGCTTGCCGCTATATATAGGCAAATCAAAAAAAGCCCTTGCAAGACACAAAGGTAGAATTATTGGAAAAGACGGTAAAACTCGTGAAATAATAATGGAAATGGCTGAAGTGGATATGGCGATTTACGGAAAAACTGTTTCATTAATCGGTGAAATGGACAATATAATGGTTGCTAAAGAAGCTATTGAAATGATTTTAAATGGATCAAGGCATAAATCCGTCTATGGCTTTTTAGAACATAAAAAAGAAGATTTAAAAAGAAAAGAATTCAATGAATTGGTTGGAATCGAAGAAGATAAAATCGAATTTAAAGATGGAATCGACTTCGATGAAAAAGACTACTAGGAGCTAACCCTCCTAACTTTTTTTATTTTATAAATTGATTATGAAAATTTCCATGAAATTTCATATCAAAGAAACATTACAATATTAGCTATATTTTAATCAAAGAATACTATAAAAATTATGTCAATAATAGCAAACTATTATATACTTTAACAAATATATATAGATAGCATAGTGTAAATACTATATTTTCTACATGTTTTAAAATTATTATTTTACCACATATTTCTACAAGTCATATAGGGTGCTGTAAAAATATTACTTTTCAAATGCTCTCTGACTTGATTTAAATATAACATCACATAATAAACTAAAACATATATAATTTTAGGAGGAAAAATATTGGCTCAACAAGGAATTGATTGGGATGAAGACTTTGACAGATTAACTCCATCCCAGTTCTTTAGGAAAAACAAGCAGATGTTAGGATTTACCGGTAAAATCCGTTCCTTAACTATTGTATTCCACGAACTGATTACAAACAGTTTTGATGCATGTGAAGAAGCGGGAATCTTGCCGGACATTGACATCGAATTAAAACGTGTTGACAAGGAACATTACATCTTGAAACACAAGGATAACGGTCCGGGAATTCCTGAAGACTACGTAATGCAAGTATACTGTATGATGTTTGCAGGATCCAAATTCAGAAACATACAATCCAGAGGACAACAGGGTTTAGGTTGTAGTGGATGTGTACTTTTATCCCAAATGACAACCGGTAAACCTGCTCGTGTAATTTCATGTTACAAAGAAGGAGATGAAATTAAAGGAGTAAAAATGAAATTCCAAATGGATGTGGAAAACAACCGTGGAATTTTAATGGAAAGAGAGGATTATCCTGCTGAAAGTACTGGAGTATGTATTGAATTGCAATTTAAAGACGTGTCTTACTCCCTTGCAGAACAAGGTGCTTTCGAATACATCAGAAGAACCATGATTGGAAACCCTCATGCAAGAATCACATTCAGAGACCCATCCGGACACAAATATATCTTCAAAAGGGCAGCAGATGTTGTTCCAGTACAACCAAAAGAAGTATTGCCTCACCCTAAAGGTGTAAGTGCTGATGATTTAATGACAATGGCTAAAAATACTGACAGCAGAAGATATAAAAGCATGCTAACTTCATCACTTTCAAGAATGTCCAACAAAAGAGTGGATGAAATCGCAGAAATGACTGGAATTGACATGAACAAACGTCCAAAAGCTATGACATTCCCTGAAGCAGAAGCTATTGTTCACTGTTTTAAGAAAATGAAATTTATGGCACCGCCAACAGACGGACTCATACCAATCGGATCCGAACAGATTGAAAAAGGTATGAAACAGATTCTCAAACCGGAATTTGTCACAACTATTACAAGAAAACCAGTAACCTACCAAGGTGGTGTTTCATTTATTATTGAAGCCGGTCTTGCATATGGTGGAAATGCAGGAAGAGTAACTAACGAAAAAAGAAAATCTGAAATTATGAGATTCGCAAATAGAGTTCCATTAACCTTTGATGCAGGTAGCTGTGCGATTACAGAAGCTCTTAAAAGTATCGATTGGAAACGTTACGGTTTAAAAGACATGGACAATACACCATTAACTTTATTTGTAAACATTATCTCAACACAGGTACCATATCTCTCAACAGGTAAACAGAGCGTATCACCAGAACCTGAAATCGTTCACGAAATCAGACAGGCAACAATGAAATTAGCCCGTAAATTACAAAAACATATCAGGGCTAAAAGAGCAGCTAAAGAAAAAGAAAAACGTTCCAAAGTATTTGAAGAATATGTTCCTGTTATCATCGAAGAAGCTGCAAAACTTGGTGAAACCGGAGTTCCTGAATATCAGGAAGTCCTGGCAAAAGTTACTAAAAGAGCGCTTGCAGAATTGCTTGGTGAAACAGTTGATGAAGAAGAGGAAGAAGAAGTACTTGATGCACTCATCATGGAAGAAGTTGATGAATTCGGACATGTTGTTGAAAACAGCGATTCCACATTAGACAGCTTCATGGAAGATGATGATGAAGAAGAATTTGAGGACGAATAGGTGATTTAAATGACTAAAGCGGAACAAGAAGGCAAATCACATAAAGAACTCAGGAAAGAATACACCTATAACAAATTAAAAGGTTTAGGTCAGGAAATCATTGAAGAGATTGAAAAAAATAAAGTTCCTAACATCAGAGTTCCTTCACGTGGTACTGGAAACATTGTTTATGATGATGCAAAAAGATACTATGTATTAGGCGACAGATATGGTAGAAGATCATTAGGAAACGTGAAACAAATCAGAAAATTAGGACAGATGGTTTATGTTGCTAATTTCTGTAAAGACTTAGTGGCCCGTGAAAAAACAGCAACCATCAGGGAAATGTACTATGTTTCCGAAGGTTGGGGAATCAGTTTTAAATCACAGCAAGAATCCAACATCGTTGGAGAGGATTTGGAAGTAACACTAGGTACTACCCGTGAAGACTTAGGTTTAATGCCAGAAGAAGACGGTGCATCCGTATATGGAGACATTACTTTACTTGATGAAGTGGAAGTTAATGCTTCAAAAATGGGAAAATCTGGTTATACAATATCACCTACAATTGACCAAGTAGACTTCTTAGATCATAATGTAGACAAAGTATTGGCAGTGGAAACAATGGGAATGTTCCACAGGTTAGTCCAAGAAAATGCTCATGAAAGATTTAATTGTTTAATTGTTGGGCTTAAAGGACAAGCCGCACGTGCTACAAGAAGGTTTATTAAAAGAGTCAACACAGAACTTGACCTTCCAGTATACATCTGTAACGACGGAGACCCTTGGGGATTCCACATTGCACAGGTAATTATTTCTGGAAGTGCAAAACTAGCTCACGTTAACCATGACCTCGCTACTCCTGACGCCAAATTTATCGGAGTAACAGCATCTGATATTATCAATTATGACTTACCGACTGATAAACTCAAAGATGTTGACGTCATGAGACTTAAAGAGCTTGCTAAAGACCCAAGGTATAAAACTGATTTCTGGCAAACAGAAATTAAAAAGATGCTTAAAATTGGTAAAAAAGCAGAACAGCAATCTTTCTCCAAATATGGGCTTGAATACGTTGTAGACGAATACTTCCCAGCCAAATTTGAAGAAATGGAAAATCAAGCATGAGCTTGATATTTTCCTCCTTTTTTTATTTTTTTTAAAATATTTCTAAGATAACATTTATATACTAAAAGAACTATATACCCCCATAGGTATAGGATGTGTTATTTTGAAAGAATGTATGGATAGCGAAAATTTACATAGGAGACTTAAAAAAATCATAGGACAATTAAATGCAATTGATCGTATGATTGACGAAGATATTCCTTGTGAACAAATATTAATGCAAGTAAATGCATCAAAATCCGCATTACATAAAGTAGGACACATCATTGTTGAAGGACACTTAGAACATTGTGTAAAACAAGCTATTGAAGACAAAGATTCAGATGAAGCAATAAGTGATCTTTCATCAATTTTAGAATACTACTCCAGGATTTAATTTTTTTTAAAATAACATTATACCCTATGGGGTATACCTATACTATTGGGGCTGTTTAATATGAATTTTAGTAGAAATGAAAAGGTAGATATTCTACTTATAATTATCTCCACAGTAAGCGTGATTGGCAGTTTTATCCTATCTCTCGATTACATTGCATGGATTGCAGTCATTCTGTGTGGAGTGCCAATATTCAAAGAATGTGTAAAAGGACTGATAAGTGAATTTGACATAAAAGCAGATTTGCTTGTAACAATTGCAATTATTGCATCCATTCTAATCGGTGAAATATTTGCAGCAGGTGAAATCGCTACAATCATGGCCATTGGAGGATTTTTAGAAGAGTATACTGTAAAAAAAACACAAGGAAAAATTGAAGAGCTTTCGAAAATGACACCTCAAATTGCAACAAGAATTAAAGATGGCATTGAAGAAAAAATATCTGTCGAAAATGTACAAGTCGGAGATATCTTAAAAGTGCTTCCCGGTGAAAGCATACCAACAGACGGCATTATAATCCAAGGTGAAACTTCAATTGACGAATCCACATTAACTGGAGAATCTCTTCCAGTGGATAAAACAAAAAATGATGAGATTTATAGCGGGACAACCAATCTTTATGGTTCATTTACTATGAAAACCACAAAAATCAGCCAAGAGAGTTCTCTCCAAAAATTAATAAGATTGGTTGAATCCTCTAAACCTGAAAATTCAAAAATTGTTAGAACTGCAGATAAATGGGCGACAATAATTGTTGTATTGGCGTTTATAGCTGCCATACTGACATACTTATTTACATTTGAAATAATAAGATCCGTTACAATTTTAGTAGTATTCTGCCCGTGCGCATTAGTTCTGGCCACACCAACAGCAATTATGGCAGCGATTGGAAATCTGACAAAATACGGTATTTTGGTAAAAGATGGTGAATCCCTTGAAGAGCTGGCTCATGTTAGTGAATTCATATTCGATAAAACCGGAACATTAACCGAAGGCACACCGAAAGTCATTGATGTTGTCTCAGATAATCCTCAAGAGTTAATGTATTTGCTTGCATCTCTTGAATCCGAATCAGAACATCCTCTTGCAAGGGCAATAGTCAAACATTATGATAACAGCAATTTGGCCAATGTAGAAAATTTTAAAATGATACTTGGGCAGGGCGTTAGCGGGGAAATAAATGGAACAAAAGTTATTGCCGGAAATAGAAGATTTATGGAATCCAAAAATATTTCCTTTAACTCCGATGACCCAATCACAAACGGCGAAATTATAATATACGTGGCAAAAGAAGGCGGATTAATAGGAAAAGTATATCTCGCAGATACATTGCGTGAAACCTCCCAACAAACAATTCAAAATCTTAAACGATTAAGAATTAAAACAACACTATTAACTGGAGACAACGAAAAAACTGCAAAACATGTCGCTGAACAAATTAAGATTCGAAATGTTAAATTCAATTGTTTACCGGAAGATAAAACCAATTACATTGCCGAGGAACAAATTCTTGGACATAAAGTTGCAATGATTGGAGACGGAATAAATGATGCACCATCCCTTAAAAAAGCAAATGTCGGAATTGCAATGGGCAATATGGGAAGTGATATCAGCGTGGAAGCTGCAAATATTGCACTAATAAACGATAATATAGAAGATATTCACCAATTAATTGGAATTGCAAGAAAAACAATAAAAATAATAAACATAAACATAGGATTTGCATTAACTTTGAATATGATAGCTATGGCTCTGGCAATTTTAGGAATCTTAAATCCTATTGAAGGGGCATTAATACACAATATAGGTTCCGTTATTGTAATACTCTATTCAACAACACTGGCAAGATACAGAATATCCGATAATGACAAGGAAAAAACCAAAAAGTTAGGCATAACTAAAACTATAAATAATGCAATGACATAATTATACATATCGATAATAAGGTGATTAATTATGGCTGAAAAAGAAATTAAAGTAGTGGGTATGCACTGCCCATCATGCGTAAAAGCTGTAGAATTATGTTTAACAGATGTTGATGGAATTGAAGAAGCTAAAGCGGATTTAGATTCTGGAATCACAACAATCACCCTATCCGGCGATGTAAGTGATGAAGATATCAACGATGCTGTTGAAGAAGCAGGTTTCAAAGTAGAATAACCCTATTCTTCATTTCTTTTTTTATAAAAATTTTTTAATATACCTATTATTTCCACATTATTTTTTCCAACAAGCAGATTGTGTTTTGTATCGTCGAAGATGATTATCCTAGAATTTTTAACTTTGCTCTGCAAATCCTTTTGCGAATCTAGTGAAGTTATCTCATCATATTTGCCGGCTAAAATTAATGTAGGCACATCGATTTGTGATAGAAGCCTCTCAAAATTTACATTCGAAGAAGCATCTATCGCCTTAATATATGCTTCTGTATTGGCAGTTTCTGAAGCAATCTCCTTTAAAAATTTAAGCTCTTCCCTATTATTCTCAATAACCTCCGGACATAAAACCATCGGCAGGATTAAATCATAGAACTCGCCGAAACTCTTTTCAAGGGCATTCCTAAATTGGGCGAAAACATCCTCCAAAGGACTATCCACCTTGTAAAAGCTGGACATCAACACCAATGAGGATACGGCCTCCGGATATCTCCTGATAAAATCAAGCGCAACAATACCTCCCAATGAAAATCCTATCAAATTAACATTTTGAATTTTCAGCTCATCTAAAAGGTTTTTTAAGTCTTGAACGTATGTATCAAGAGTAATTTCATCACTGCCTAACTCAGAACCGCCATGACCTCTTAAATCAATCCTTAAAATCTGATAAGATTTTTTTAGGTCAGACGCCAAAAGCTCCCAATAAAGCAAATTATCTGATAGTCCGTGAATAAAAACTAAAGTTTCACCACTGCCCTCTAATTTATAATTCATATTAATTATTAAGTTATAACAAATTTAAATAATTTAAATAATTAGATTTACATCAAAATTAATCATCAAATTTTAAATAAGTTAAATAACAAATCTTAATTCATATAATATTTTTTTAAATTTATTATAAATAAAAAAGGGATTGAAATGAAAACTGTTGCTATTAATGGTTATGGAACCATCGGTAAAAGAGTGGCTGATGCTGTTGCTGCTCAAGATGACATGAAGATAGTTGGTGTAAGTAAAACTAGACCAAACTATGAAGCAAGAACAGCTGTTGAAGAAAAAGGCTATCCATTATACATTGGAATTCCGGAAAGAGAACAAATGTTCAAAGATGCTGGAATTGAAATAGCCGGTACTGTTGAAGACATGATTCAAGAAGCAGATGTGGTTGTCGATTGTACTCCTGGAAGTATCGGACCTCAAAACCTTGAAATGTATAAAAAAGCTGGTGTTAAAGCAATTTATCAAGGTGGAGAAGACCATGAGTTAACAGGTCTTTCATTTAACGCTATTTCTAATTATGATGATTCATATGGTGCAGATTACACCAGAGTCGTATCATGTAACACTACTGGTTTAACACGTACATTATCTACAATTGATCCAATTGCAGACATTAAAAAAGTAAGAGCCGTTATGGTAAGAAGAGGATCAGATCCATCCGAAATCAAAAAAGGACCAATTAATGCAATTGTTCCAAATCCTCCAAAAGTACCTTCTCACCACGGTCCTGATGTAAAAACTGTAATGAAAGGTATTGATGTAACAACAATGGCATTACTCGTACCTACTACCTTAATGCACCAACACAACATTATGGTTGAAATCAACAACGATGTTGAAACTGAAGAAATTATTGAAGCTTTGGAAAAACGTTCAAGAGTACTTGTCGTTTCTGCGGAAGAAGGTTTAGGTTCAACTGCTGAATTAATGGAATATGCAAAAGAACTCGGAAGAAACAGGAATGATTTATATGAAATTCCAGTTTGGAAAGAATCCATTAATGTTGTAGACAATGAATTATTCTACATGCAGGCAGTACACCAAGAATCTGACGTAATACCTGAAAACATTGATGCTATTCGTGCACTTTTAGAAATGGAAAGTGACAACGAAAAATCAATTGCAAAAACTAACAAAGCTATGGGAATATTCTAAATTCCCTATTTTTTACTATTTTTTTAAAGATTTAAATGAAAAACAGAGTACTTTTTGGACCTGCAGGAAGTCCAGTTGATTATAAAGGTCCAGCTTATAAAGCACCAAAATACATTAATGAAGAAGGACTCGAATCCTATGAATACCAGTCCCCTTACGGAGTGCGAATCGGGGAAAAAGCTGCAACCACATTAAAGGAAGAATCCCAAAAACATGATGTTTTGGTTTCAATGCATGCCCCATATTATATCAATTTATGTGCAAAAGAAGAAGAAAAAATTGAAAAGAGCATAGGTCACCTGATAGCGGCGGCCCGCGCTGGAGAATGGATGGGTGCTTACAGATTGGTTTTCCACCCCGGAGCATATTTAAAAAGAAAACCTGAAAAGGCCATGGAAATATCAAAGAATACCGTCAATCGCTTATTTGAAGAACTTGAAGCTGAAGGAATTGAAGAGTTTACTTTTGCTCCTGAAACTACCGGAAAAAGAACCCAACTTGGAAATGTGGGGGAAGTTGTTGAACTTTGTGCAAGTTTTGACCATTTTGAACCAACAATCGATTTTGCACATGTCCATGCAAGAGGCAGGGGCTTTTTAAATAAGAAAGAGGATTACAATTGCATCTTTTCAACAATTGAAGACAATTTGGACATTGACATGTTGCACTGTCACTTTACAACCATCGAATATGGGCGTGGCGGTGAAGTGAAACATCATACATTGGATGAAAGTGATGAATACGGTCCAAATATTAGGGATTTGTTGTCTAACCTGATTGACAATGGATGGAATGCAAATATAATATGTGAAACTCCTCTCAGGGACATAGATTCACTGAAAATGAAAAAAATATATGAAGAAATGATTTAATAATCTTTAACGGAATGGATCAAATCGTCCATGTCATTGAATAGATTATTTATATCATCATTATCCTTTTTATTAGTGCTTAAGTTGATAACAAGTTCATTGATTAAATCTTCCATTTTGTCAATGAATGTCTGGAGTGTTTTAATTTTATTATCGATTTCACCTTCGACAAGTTCATTATTATCAACATCCAGTTCAATCATCTTTTTTGTAATTTCCAATTGATTATTGAACAACTGATTTGATTTGTCAATTGAAGATGAAAACTTATTATAAGCCATATGGTTTGGATCGAACAGCTTATTCACCAATTCCTTTGCTCTTTTTTGTTTAATATCATAATCCTGTTCAATTTTTTCAATGGTATCATCATATTTTGAAGTAACAACAATTTCGGGAGCTTTATCATGCATAACCTCCCTTCCGCACTGTGAGCAAAAATTCTGGTCAGGAACCAACTTGGCTCCGCAATAAATACAAAAATGATTATGGTCGTCTATAGTCATACAATTATTATTTTGAACATTCAATTTAATAAAATCTATGATTTTCTTAATTTCAAGAGCACTATCTCAGAATCAGTTCCCCATCTCATTGGAGTATCCATCGAACCCACACCTGTTGTAACATGCAAATATTTGCCGGAACCATTTTTAAAAAGACCTTTATTATACCTGAAAAGAATATTTGAAAAATTCACTACAGGATAAAACTGCCCTCCATGGGTATGTCCTGAAAGCTGAATATCAAAACCTAAAGAAGAAAATTTCTCCCAGTCATATGGAACATGATAATTGATAATGTTAATTTTATCCGGATTTAAACAGCTCTCATCAATTTTTGGAACAGGCCTGTCTTCAAAGCTATATGTTAAACCAAAAATGTTCAAATCCCCAAATTCCTTTCGCTCATCATCTAAAACAACAATACCTGCATTTTTACACGCTGATATGACATTATCAATTCCAATATAGAAATCATGATTGCCCGGAGTGAAAATTATAGGCATGTTAACTTCTTTAAAATCTAAAAAGTCATCTATTTCAACAACTGATGAACCATCAGACAAATCTCCGGAAATAATAGCCACATCACATTCATCTTCAAGTTCCTTTAATTTATCAGCTATTGATTTTATAATTTCCCTATGGCGTACAGAACCAAAATGAACATCAGACAAATGTGCAATGTTAATGTCATGAGACAGGTTATCAAATATTAATGTCTTTTCATTGACAACCAGCTTATGGGCTTTATAATAATTATAGATGCCCAATATCGGTACGATTAAAACCATACACAATATCAATTCAAATGGCAATGATATAAACATTCCAAGCACATAAATAACAATAATATCAATAAAAATCATTAATGAAGCCCACATCCAGACACCATCGATTGTTGCTAAAAGCCTTCCGATGCGTGTTGATTTTCTGAGTTCTAAAAATGTCGGAATGCAACGCAGCAAACCTATCAAAATAACCAATACAATTAAATAAGTATCATTAACTCCTCCAAACAATAAAAACAGATATTTAAGTAAAAAGAACTCAAATAACATGTAGAATGGTGTGCTTAATACTACTCTTCTTGTTCGAAAACTCATGAGGGAACCTCTCTAAATTAATATATCTCATCAACTATTTAAATAATTAAAAACAATGTAGATATGTGAAAAATATCGGAGGTGAGTTATTTGAAAAGTGACAACAAAAAGCAAGAACTGAAAACAACTAACCAAAAACAACCCATTAAAGAAATCGAAAACCGAGAATATGCCGAATGTGTTGTTTTGAAGCCTGTTGGTTATCCGTTTGAATTTAATTTGATGGATGAAAACATTGAAATTACCAACAAGGAACTGTTTGAAGAATATGCCCGCGAACAGTGGCTGGGTTTGGTTGTTCGTGAAAACTCACACCTGTTTGATCAAAAAATCATACCGGACTACGGTTTTGAAATAGTGAAAGCAAAACCAAATAACTCCATAATATCTGAAAACACAAAAATCAAGCTTATCAATGATGAATTGAAAAACAAAAAAGACGAAAACAAATTTAAATCAGATATACTCCTTTCAGATATTGTCGGGCAAGAAAATGCCAAAAATAAAGTGAAAGTCATTACAAAATATCTGGAAAATCCTGAAAAATTCGGACCATGGGCTCCAAAAAATATTCTGTTTTACGGACTTCCAGGTACTGGCAAAACCATGCTTGTAAAAGCGCTTGCTAACGAGCTTGAAGTTCCGTTATACCTAATCAAAGCAACATCATTAATTGGGGACCATGTCGGAGATGGTGCATCCAAAATTCATGACCTGTTCAAAAAGGCCAGCGAAAATTCACCATCAATAATATTTATAGATGAAATGGATGCTGTCGCACTCCACAGATCTTTTCAATCACTGAGAGGAGATGTTTCCGAAATTGTAAACTCCCTTTTAACTGAAATGGATGGAATCATTGAAAATAAATCAGTGATAACAATTGGTGCAACAAATAATCCTACTTCACTAGATTTCGCAATAAGAAGCCGATTTGAAGAGGAAATAGAATTCAAATTGCCTACAGATGAAGAAAGATTAACAATAATAAAAAATAATCTTGAAACAATGCCTTTAGACTACGAATTGGATTTGAATAAAATTGTCAAACATACTAAAGGACTGTCCGGCAGAGACATAAAAGAAAAAATTCTCAAAACCGCTCTTCACAATGCGATTGCTAACGATTGTGAAACAATTACCGCAAAAAACATTGATTATGCTATAAATTCAATGAAAATTAAAAATAGTGATGTAAAAGGAATGTTTGAATAAAACAAACATCCAATTTAATCAGAATTAAAAATATATTCGCATGCTGCAAGAATCTCTTCATCCTCTTCTTTTGCAGCCTTTTTAACTTTTTTAGAAATATCATAAAATATCTTATTGACAATGGAATTTGTCAAATTATCTAAGATTTTTACGCTACCATCTACATCAGCCATCTTAACAATAGCTTTTTGAGTTTCACGTTGTCTTATATCTTCCATTGATGCTCTTAAATTGCCAAGTAATTCATCAACTTCCATTATTTTAAAGGATTCTTTAAGTAAAATAAACTCATCGTTTATGATATTTTCAGCTTCACCGAATTCCTTTTTTCTGAGGTTGGTATTTATCTCAGCTATCTCTCTCAAATCATCAATATTGAAAGACTTGACTCCCAATTCGCAAACATCATCGGAAATGTCACGAGGATTTGCAATATCCACCATCATCAAATTTTCATAATCCATATCAATTTTTAAAAGACGTTCTTTGGTAATTATCGGATGTGGTGCGCTTGTTGCACTGATTACAACATCCGCAGTAGCCAAATACTTTTCCAGATCATGGAACAATATTGCTTGTCCGCCCAAATCTTTTGCAAGGTCAACGGCAACATAATATGTCCTATTTGCAACAAAAATAGCGTTTAAATCTTTTT
This sequence comes from Methanobrevibacter sp., assembly GCF_015062985.1. GTDB lineage: Archaea > Methanobacteriota > Methanobacteria > Methanobacteriales > Methanobacteriaceae > Methanocatella. Next base: position 59,013 of record NZ_SUTI01000009.1, read on the forward strand.
CAGCGAGGGCTTTAGCAACCAATTTTCCCATTTTTCCGGCACCAATAACCAAAACAGACTTATCATCAAGGCATCCAATATGTTTTTCAGCCAAATCAATCGCTGCAGAACCAATAGAAACAGAACCCTTATTGATATTGGTCTTATTTCTAACAACCTGACCTACATGAATGGCTTTTGTAAAAACAGTATCCAAAACCTTTCCACAATGGTGCTCTTTCATAGCCTTATGCTTAGCATCCTTAACCTGGCCCAAAATCTGATCTTCACCGACAATCATGGATTCCAAACCAGAGGTCATACGCAAAAGATGCATTACGGCAGATTGGCCATATTCAATTACAATGCTCCTATTCTCATGAGATAATAGTTCCTCATCTTCAGGAATATCGTCATTATTAATATAATATTCTTTCCTATTGCAAGTGGAAATTTCAATGTACTCCCCAATAGAATACTTTTCTTGCAAATTCCAAAATAGCTCATCAATATCCTTTGAAATAACTTCCATTGACTGGATATCAGCAATCTTATGGTCAACTCTTAAATTAAGTATCAAATTAATCCCCTTATTAAATTATCAATATAATCTTTTGCCTCGTCAATTTCACCGTTTCCGATTAATTCATTAATTTTTTCATCCTCAAATATTCTATAAAGATATTCTTTACGCTCCTTTTGACTTTCAACCATATTTTTCAAGTTAGTCCTTGCATAGTCCTGAAGTTCAATTTCCAGAATATCCTCCTCAGTAATAATTGATTGTATTTTCTTTCGAAGCTGACGAGCCATTAATGGACTTTTGCCATTAGTAAAAATAGATATTTCAATTTCCCCAATATTAAAGCTTGTTGGAACAATGATGTCCCCTTTTTGCGGAAAATCTGCTCGATTAACCAATTTACCTTCAGCAATCCCGCAGACATAATCAGACAACTCTTCATCAGCACTGGCAACAACAACCAAATCAGACCACTCAACCAGTTCATCGACATCCTGTGTGGAATACAAAACAGCCCCTTTATATTCCAATTCAGATGGAAGTTTAGTCCCCGCCAACCTTACATTAGCGCCATGATCCAAAAATTTGTTTGCTCTTCTTGTTGCAACTTCGCCTGTGCCTAAAATAAAAACATTCAGATTAGAAGTTTTCAAATAAAGAGAAGTCCAATCCATTTTAATCAGAATTTTCAAGAGATTTTGCATGTAAAACTTTTACAGCAGCTCTTAAATCATTATTGCATTCAGTTAAAACATTCATAGCTTCAAGTTTAGATACATGGAATGTTTCAGCTAATGCTTCTGCTCTTTCATCAGGATCAGGTTTATTTACACCAACTAACCTTTCAGACAATTCTTTTTTTAAGTCCAGATATTCATCATGACTCATGCCCATATTCCTTAAAGTCATATCTCTTAACGGACAAGGTTTAGACGGTTTGCAACACCATACAAGTGAGCCAAAACAAGTTCCTGCTCCTTCCCCTAATCTAGTTTCTTTTCCAAATTGAATTTTAATGTTGATGAACTCCTGAGGAGTTAAGTTAACTTCATGCAATGCATTTAAAACTGGGCATGGTTTAACTGGAGGACAACAAAAAGCAAGTCCCCTTACATCTCCCCCTCTGCAAATATGAGATGGTGCATCTTCCCAAGTCATGATAAACCTCCAAAAATAATTTCATTTCTTATAATCAGATAATTATAAATATTAATATAATTTATTAAAACAATGAATATATAACCTTTTTTATAAAAAGTCTATTGAATTAAATCCGAAAGGAGCATTATAAAAAAAGTTTTTAAAATATCATGACTTATTTAAATATAGATAATTATGAACCGAGAAAATATCATTATTGAAGATATCCAAATCACTTTAGAAAGAAAAAATATCAAAAACATGTATCTTCGAGTTTTACCACCGAACGGAGAAGTGAAAGTATCCGCACCACTATTCTTATCTGAAAATGATATTTCTGAGTTCGTTAAATCACGCAAAGAATGGATATTGAAAAAACAACAACTGATTTTAAACAATAAAATAAAAGCGCCACTAAAATACACAACAGGCGAAAAACATTCTTTATGGGGTGAAGAATACACTTTACAACTAATTAAAAACCGCAAAATCACTCAGGCATTTGTTGATAAAGAAAAGGAAATTCTATATCTTCCTGTGCCTAACAGAAGCACAATTGAAAAAAGGGAGAAGACCCTAAATGAATTTTACAGAAAGGAACTTCAATATGCAATTCCATCCGCTTTAAGTAAATGCAGCAAAAAAGTGGGGAGGCATCCAAAAGAAGTAAAAGTGAGAAAAATGAAAAATTGGGGAAACTGCAAACAGAATGGTGTGATAACCCTTAATTTGAATTTAGCTAAAAAGAAATCCATATGTTTAGAATATGTATTAACCCATGAATTATGCCATCTAATTGAATTTAACCATGGAAAAAAATTTAAAAAATTGATGGACCAATTTTGTCCAAACTGGAAAAAAATAAAAAAAGAATTAAATGAATAAGAAGAATTATCTATCTTTAAGCATATCTTCTTTTTCATCAACTGTTAATTTATCAACTATTTCTTCAGGAGTTCCTATGTCTAGGAGTTTACCTCCTCTCATTAAAGCAGCTCTGTCACAAACATCCAATACGAAGTCCATATCGTGAGAAATGATAATGAATGTCTGTTCTAATTCAGCACGTGCTTTCAAAATAGAATCAGTTACGATAACACGAGTAACAGGATCCATTGTACCTGTCGGTTCATCCAAAACAATCAAATTAGGTTCCTTGATTAAAACTTGAGCTAAAGCAACCCTATGTTTTTCCCCTACACTTAATTGATCAGGATATTTATCAAGAATGCCTACGGCAACATCATCAGTGAAACCAACAGTGGTTAACGCATGAATTGCCTTAATCTTACCGAATTCAGCAGGCAAATTCAAACTAATAGCATCAGTTAAATTACCGAGAATATCCCTGTGAGGATATAATGAATATTCTTGGTGCAATAATCCAATATAAGGCATGATACGTCCACGGTTAAGAGGACCAACTTTTGTCATGTCAATCCATTCATCACCAAGCTTTATTCTTATGTCACCACTACTTGGTTCGGTTAATCCCATTAACATACGTGTGGTGGTTGTTTTACCTGAACCGCTTAAACCGACAATACCGAATATTTCCTCTTTATTGATTGTTAAGCTTACGCCATCCACAGCCTTTACAACTCCACGTTCAATAGAGTAATAATGTTTTTTGACATCTTCAAGAACAACTTCCGGTTCACCAAATTCTGGAATTTCTGGTTTTTTAGGAACAGGAACTGTTGCCATGAATTCATCTACAACTTTATGAGGGTCTCCTTCTTCTTTAATTTGACCATCTTCTAACCAAATTACATTATCAGCAAGTTCAGTCATTACTTCCGGCCAGTGTGAAGTAATTACCATGGTGATTCCTTCATCTTTAACACCTTCCTTCAAGGTATTGTGAAGTTTTACTGCAGTTTGTGGATCCAAAGTACCTGTCGGTTCATCAGCTAAAAACATCATTGGAGATTTAGCCAATTGTCTTGCAAGTACAACTCTCTGTTTTTCTCCACCACTTAAGTCACGAGCAATGTGTGTAATCCTATGGTTCATTTGAACCATTTCCAATAATTCTAATGCTTCATATATGCTTTCTTCGTATCCTTTACCTTCAGGCATTGCTCTCATAACATTTTCAATAACTGTTTCTTCATCGTATAACGCAAAGTTACGTTGCAACATGATGGAAATTCTTCTTTTAACACTTGCAAATAATTTCCTTTCGCAATTAAAGAAATCAATTTCCTTTAATTCCAAAGTTGCTCCGCAACTACATTTTTCACCTGCATGAGATGGAGAATCTACAGCCAAACATTCCGGACAAACCGCTGCATTAATAATAATCTGACCTTCATCCGGTTTGTAATCTAATGTTCCTCTAAGCATGTTAATTAAAACAGATTTTCCAGTTCCACTACGCCCCAATATACCTAAAGTCTCTCCTTCGCCAATCTTTAAATTAATATTTTTAAGAACATCAACACCATCAAAAGTTTTTCTAATATTCTTAAGTGTTATAAAATCCATGAAATCACCTTATTAAGATAATCTTTATTTTCAACTATTAATATAAGTTTCTAATAACAATTGTTTTAAAATATCAAAAATCAGTAATATTAAAATCTAATTTTCCAGAAATTACTGAACGGGCTATCGAAAACCCGTCAACACCAGTAGAAATCATTTTCATAAGATTTTCTTGAGAGTTTACAGAATTGTTTCCAATGACCTTTATGTCCACATCATTGCAAATTTTTTCTAAAAGATTCCAATCTGCTTCAAAAACACCCTTTTTCATTGCATCAATGTGCAAGTAATCAGCACCGGCATCCTCAATCAAACTTGCAATCTTAAAAGTGTCTATGCCTTCAACATTAGCCCTGATTTTAACTGACACTTCACTTTCAACATTATCAACAATTTGAGAAATAAAATCAGATAAATCCGAACGCAACAACATATTTTGCCCACAACCAATAGCTAAAATTTCATCTTGACGACAATGGCAGTTAATTTCAACAATATCCAAGTTTTTAATGTTACCAACTTCAATAATTGGTTGTGGAGTTGTTGCACGAACATTGGCAGAAACTTTCACATTACTGTGAAGTTCTTTAATTGAAGCAACTTCCTTTTCAATATGGGCAAAAATTTCATCTAATGGAAAATCAAACTCTTTTCTTCCCCTTTCGATGATTTTCTTACTTGCTTCAATTGTAGAATCATCTAAACTGTATCCTCCTAAAGTAGCCACATTAAATCCGCATGGAATAACCTTATTTAAAAAATCAGCGTTTGTTATCCCAGCCATAGGCGCAACTACTTTAAGCATGAACAAGCCTCAGTATTCTTTTTCAATGACCCATGTCCACATTTCATTATTATTAGCACGAATCTCTTCGAGACCTATATCAGCCATGTAAGCTGCATCTTCCGCATTTTTACCTCTACCGATACCGGCCTTGAGTTTAATGCCTATTTCTTCATCGATTTCAACCATTATGTCTTCAATTTCCTTTTCAGACAAACCGTTGCACGGAGACATGAAGTTATCTCCCCCAATGAAGAACAATAATGCTCCTTTCTTGATTAATTTGGTCATTAAGTAATGTTGAGCTTTGTTTACCATAAAACTGGTATCAAAAGCTGATTCTATGTCTGTTAAAGTTTCAGTAACGCTATTAATGTCAATGTGAGCTGCTTGAACAAAGCTATCCTCTTCACTAACCAAACTGTCGATAGCTAAAATTTCTTTTCTTTCGCCAGACTGAGCACTGCCTGCTTTTTGGAGTGCAATAGTGGCCAATTTTTGAGCTTCATGTGGAGTTTCAGCAGCACCAACACCCATACTTATAGTTATAGGGTATCTGTTTCTAATTGATCTTTGAATTCTTAAATGGTCTTCTTCATCAAGACCGTTTGAAATAGCAAGTAAATTATCGAATCTTGTAAAGAAAACTAAACCTTTTTTATTTCCAAAATGATTGTTTAAATCAGCGAATAAACTCGCTTGTAACATTTGCAAATCAGATTCAGTTCTTGGCCTCGGAGTAACAGTCCAAGGACCATAATTGTCAATTTGTATTAAAGTCATTTGTATCATTGAATAACCGCCTTTTCCTTATTAAGGAATACTATCAATAATAATTTCAGCCAAATTTATTTTAGCATCTAAATTATTCATTATTGTATTTGTAACTATTACCTTATTAATTATTTGGTTTACCTTAATTTTTTTGTCATCGTCTTTATTGTCGATTACCATAACATCTAAGAAATCCTTATATAATGATGCAACTCCAACAGATGAAACTTCAATATCCAATGCTTTCATAAATTTACTGGCCGGACCTGAAACAGAGTCTGAACCTATAATCGGAGATACGGCAATAACATAGGTATCTTTTAAAGCCTCACGAACACCTTCCAATGACAGGATTGGTGAAATTGAAGTAATCGGATTTGAAGGACCAATAATTACAGCATCAGAATTCCTAATCAATTCAATGATTCCTCTTGTTGGAGACACTTCAGAAAACTTGAGGTCTAAAACTTCAGGTTGGGACTGATGCTTGATTAAAAAATCATGAAACTCCAATTCGCCCATATCTGTGATGATTTTAATTTCAGAATCATCTTCGCTCATTGGAATGACTCTTGATTCAATACCCATATTTTTTGCTTGAATCTCGACAGCTTTTAAAAGACCATGCTTTTTCATTAATTGTGTCTTCTGTATTTTGGTTGCACGGTCAATATCTCCAATTCTAAGTAGTTCCGGACATCCGATTTCTGCAAGTCTTTCATTAGTGACGAAAGTATCACCCTTAACGCCGTACCATAATTCGTCGTTAATCATATCTGACATTGTATACAGAACAGTATCAATGTCCGCTGAGACATAAACACCTGAAAAGTAATCATTTTCTAATGTATTTACAATAATCGCCAGTTCAGAAGGATTTATAATTTCCTTTAATCCTTGCAATAATTTTGGAGTGCCAGTTCCCCCAGATAAAACAGTAATCATAATATCACTTATTTTCTAAATACATCAAACTCTTTTGGCATGAGAACGGATTTGATGTTTGAATTTACATCTCTCAATTTATCAAAACTATCAAAACCACGAACGATAACGACCGGAAGACCTTCATCTGCCTGACCCATTATAAGAGATGCCGCAGATGCCAATTCATCGCAAGTTGCAATTTCAGTAGTTTCCAATTCCCTACCGTACAAATCCTTTTCACCGATTCTTTTCCAGATAGGTGAAATTCCAGAACATCCTATTGCAGTTCCAATAGCTCCAAATCTAAACGCTCTTCCTTGAGTATCCGTAATGATAACTGCAATTTCCACGCCGAATTCATTTTCTAAAAATTCACGAATTTGGAATGCAGACTTATCTGCATCCTTAGGCATAGGGGTGGCTAAACCATCGCCAACATTTGACTCGTCAATGCCCGCATTAGCACATACAAAGCCATGAATTGTTTCAGTGATGATGAAATTAGGTCCCACTTCCACAATTTCATTTGATTGTTGTATTATGGCTTCAACCAATTTAGGATCTTTTTTACATTGTTTAGCCAATTCCATTGCTTGGGTAGAAGGGGTCAAACCATCCAGTTCTATAAAGTTCTCTTCCGCTTTTGAAATTAAGGTTTCAGCAATCAATACAATGTCCCCATGGTTGAGATTGCAGCCCTGCTTTTCAACAGCTTCCTTAATAATTTCTGAAATATTGCTACTCCCATCAATAATGGGAATATTCTCTAAACCAAATAATTCAATGCTCATAATAATCATCTGAAAAAATTAAAAAAAAGAAAAATTATGGATTATAGACATCAATAGCCCATTCTCCATCAAAAATTGCTGCTGAAGAGGTTACAGGTTTTTCATAGTTTGCAAATGTACCCTCATCAAAAATAAATTTAGCTGAATCAGCAGATGTTTTCGCTTCAAATTCCACTTCATCAGGTACTTGACTGCCGTATGTTGAAATAAAAGCGGCTTTTCCGTATGGTACCTGTTCGACCAATATTTTTTTATCATTAACAATTCCGATATAGCAATCATATTCATCTTCGTTTTCGCTAGATGAAACAACCGCCGCGATTCTAGGAGTATTATAATCATCCTTTTCATAATCCATTGTAAGCAATGAATATGCCATTGCATCTCTCATATTCATTCCTAAAGCGATTTTATCTGCTATAACATCTGTTTGAGCCCCATTGGATACAATTGCAATATCGTCAACGATACGAATACAATTATATGTAATATAAGGATTTTCAAAAATATCTTTTTCAAAACCTTCCTTCGGAACAATAGCTGAACGGGTTTCAAACTTCAGGCATTGCCTATTAGGAAATGACCTACTTGAAACTCTGTATGCTACGAAAGGTTTGCCATCACAATTCATTCCAGTTGATAAAATTCTTCCTGTATACATTTTCATTCCTCAATTAAAGTTGTGGACGTTGAACAGCTTGCTCTGGTGAGATACCGCTTGGAGTCTTAATATCGATTTCACCAGGTTTAATAATAATTTGACCTTCATCCATTACTTTTGCTTGGACACCAACAGCACTGCCCGATATTGCATCTGAGCGGTCTTGTCCATTTACTGTAACCTTATGCAAATTGGCCACAGGAACTATATAATATTCCTGGTCTCCAGTGACATCAGTGACATTTGGCTTTCCACTCGCATCCTCTGCAACATCTGCAGCGTCCGTTTGAACATCAGTAGCTGAAAAGTTACTTGTTACAACTAAAAATATCATTATAGTGAACAGAATATCAATGAAAGGAACCAGATTGATATTTGGTTTTTGATCTGAAATTTTCTTTTTATGCTTTCCAACATCAATTGCCATATAATCACCTATTGTTTCAGTTTACTTTCAGTAATTTCAGCATTAACATTACATTTTTCCAATATGATATTTGAAATACTTTTATCCAACATACTCGGTTTGAAAGAAACCTTAATATTTGCATAAGGATCTGAAATTAATCTGGTGTTTACAACGCCTTCTGCTTCCTGCAATGCATCAAGAGCACATTCCACATTTGAATCCACTCTTACTTTAACTACAGCATATCCCCAGTTGGTCATTTTTGTAGCAAGCTCAATTTTATCCATTTCAGCTTCAATGAGCCCTTGGATATAAGTATAAAGTGGCAATAATACAATAGCAACGAAAAGACCCATGATGGTAGTTGTTAAAGCAACATAAATCCCTTCAGCCATCGCAGCAGAGTCAGGGTGAACACCTAATGACTTAAAGGTCATCCAAATACCAATAACAGTACCTATCAAACCTAAAAAAGGAGCTAGTTCAGTTATTGTTTTAATTGTGTTTAACCCTTTGGTCATTTTGGCAACTTCAACGATGAAAATCTGCTCCATACTTTCCTCAACTTCGGTTTTATTTTTATAACCTATCTTTAAAGTTTCGGAAATAATCCTGGAAATAGGGTTTTTATAATTGTTGATTTGCTTTAAAGCTTCAACAGCACCGCCCCTTTCCATGGATGCTGTAACAATACCAAAAATTTCAGTTGTATCTACTTTACTAATTTTTTTTAGATATGCAATCTTTCTTAATGCGATAATAATACCATAAACACCAATGAAGAGAATTACATATGCGATAATTCCTCCCTGTGTAAAAATATCGACTACCCCATCAATAAAAGGCATTATAAACTCTATAATCATTTTCATCCTCTATACAATTACATTGAATAATTTACTTATAAAAATAGTTTTATCCATTCATATACTTAAATATTATTTAAAAAAAAGAGAAAAGTCATTTCATTTTAGAAACAGTAGCCCAAGAGCGTCTAACAAAATCGGGCATTTCATCATAGGTATAATTTTCTAAAAATTTTTTTGTTGTGGGATCTGAAGGATAACCGGAACCTATGCCTCCTTGTTTGATATACTCCTTATTTATTTCAGCAATATGCAAATCCCTTTCGGCTTTTGCTATGATTGAAGCTGCACTAACTTCCACATATTTGTCATCAGCCTTATGTTCAGCAATGACATCAATACCTGTATCGTTGCGTAAGTTTTCCTGAAATCTCTCAGCTTTAACATCAACGGCATCAACAATAGCTTTTTCAGGCTTCAATTTTAAAAGAATACTCTCCATTGCATTCTTTTCGATTTCATTAAGGTTGATACCACTGGCCCTCATCTCATCGATTTCACGAGCGGAAATTACAACAATTTCATAATCAAACATTTTACGTAATTTCCGAGATAGGATAGTGCGTCTATTTGGAGTAAGCCTTTTAGAATCCTTTACGCCCATCCTTTCAAGGACCTTTTCCATTTTTTCAGGAACAATAATCCCAGCAATAACCATAGGGCCTAAAACAGACCCTCTACCAGCTTCATCTATACCTAAAATATCCATAAAAATCAGTAATAAAAAAAGAAAAAAGGAAATAAATATATTATTTATTTCATAGCTTTTAAACGAACTTCCGGTTCTAAAGCGAGTGGTTCAGCAGCAACAATAGCTGTACCTTTTGCTACAACAGTCATTGGGTCATCGGAAATTTCTATAGGAATTCCGATTTCATCAAAGATTCTGGTTTTGATACCACGGAGTCTGGAAGTTCCACCAACTGCAACTGCATTGTTGTATACGCCCATCATTAATTCCGGAGATAATCTTTCTAATATTAAATTTAAACCACCGACAATTTGTTGCATATATGGTTCGACAGCCTCTGCAACAAGCACTGAATCAATGATAACTTTTTTAGGCCTGTTAGTCTCTAAGGATTTACCTATGACTTCAACACTTAAGTTTTCAAGTTGTTCTGAACATTGGACCATACCAACTTCTATTTTTGCAGATTCCGCATCATGAATACCAATAGCTACATCGTATTTTTCTGCTACAAGCTCGACAATTCTATTATCAATATCGTCTCCACCACATCTAACTGTTTCAATATCGTTAATACCACCAAGAGAAATAATCACCACATCAGTTGAACCTGCACCAATATCCACAACCATAGTTCCGTTAGGTTCTGCAATAGGCAAACCTGCGCCGATAGCAGCAGCTAATCCTTCACTAATGACCAAAATATTTTGTGCACCGGCTTTTCTACCGATTTCTTCAGCAGCATTCTTTTCTACTTCAGAAGCATCACCAGGAATACCAATGACAATTCTTCCAACACTTTCCCCTTCATTAATACCAATTTGCATAGCCTTAATTAGTAAAGCTTGTGCTTGAACAACGTTTTCTATTACTCCTTTTTTCAAAGGTCTTACTGCAAGAATATCTTCAGGAGTTCTTCCAAGCATCCTTTTAGCTTCTTCACCGACTGCTAAAACTTCTGAAGGATCATCTTTTTTAACTGCTACAACAGATGGGATTTGGTATAAATCAAATTTATCACCTGAAGGTTTTGCAATTACAGTATTTAAAGTTCCTAAATCAATTCCTAAACTATTGCTGATGACTTTAGTGTCAAAAACTTGTGGTTCTTCCTCTTCTCTTCCAAAAATATTCATGATTATTCCTCCGTTACAATATCTTTAAAATCTATAACGAAAATTCTGTTAGATGTAGCTATACTTTGAACTTTCCTAATGTCTTCATCTCTCTCAACTGAAATTAAAATTGTTGATAAAACTACTTCATTTGCATTATAAAATGGCTTTAAAGCAGATTTGATGAAATTAGGTAGTTTAACTTCGTCACTTAAATTCATATCAATGAAGCCAGTTGTCTGCGATTCCTGTAATATCGCAAAAGGCATTCTTGTTTTTTCGATTTTTGATACAACATCTCTGATGGTATCATCGGGCGCAATTAATACCATTAAATTTGATTCATCAGTAAGGTACTTTCTTAAAACCCTAACATAAGCCCCTCCGCATTGTCGGGAATATGTTTTGAATTCATCAATGAGAATGGAATTTCCATAAAGCATGATGAAATCAAATTTTTTATCAAGATTGCCTTCCTTTAATATAACATGTTCGCGAAACAGTATTTTCACACTGTGATTAGATGCAATAGCCCTATAAGCCATCTGGTCAACTAAATCAGCGTTTCCTGCAATAATACACCAGGTTTTTTCAATTTCACTGGGACCATCAGGTGAAGCTCTTGCAGCCTGCATAAGAACACGTATATTATTTTCTATCATTTAATTACTCGCATCAATATTAATCTAAGTTCATTTGACTAAAACACGCCTAATTTCCATTTAAAATTTAAATTTAACATTTAAACTTAAAGAAATGGCTAACTGAATGTTAAAGTCTAACAATTAATATTTATTAAAAATATTATTATATATATTTTATCTTTTAAGGTTACATTTTAAAAAAAATGGAAAAATATAATTTAAAAATAAAAAAAAAGCAAAAAAAAGTAAATAAAAACGAAAACATAATAATTACTATAAGTAAATTATTTAAAAATTAAATAATAAGTTATTTAAAATAAAAATAACAGAAGTTATGCAATAAATTAATGAACAGATGAGAATAAAGTGAAAAAAAAGATAAAATTAATAAGAAATAAAATTAAATCTAATAGTGGAGTTTGAATATGAATATTAAGGATACGAATATGAAAAATTTTATAGCAATTTCAGATTTCATATCATTATTGAATATGAGTTCAGGATTTCTGGCCATAATATGTTCCATAAACAAGGATTTTCACATGGCTGCAATTCTAATGATTATTGCAATCATATTCGACTCAACAGATGGTTGGGTAGCACGTAAAATAAATAGACAAGATGAACTAGGCTTTGGGAAAAATATCGATTCATTATCAGATATTGTTTCATTTGGAGTTGCACCATCAATATTTCTTTATACATGCATTAACACCACCCCAAGCATATTTCAAATAATAGTAATATTAACCAGCTTATTAATTGTCATCTGCGGAATATTAAGATTAACAAGATATAATGTAATTGCCGGGAAGATTGAAACAAGCGACTTTATAGGATTTCCAATTCCAGGAATATCCCTAATAATTGCTTCATTTTACCTGAGCGGATTATTTAATTCATACATTGCAATAATACTAAGCATAATTGTTTCATTAATTATGATAAGTAACATCAGATATCCGAAATTTGACAATATGCCGTTAATCGCCATATCATGCATACTTATCCTATTACTAATCCTTCAAATTAACATCACACTATTCAATGTCAATATTCCTGCATTTTTATTGCTATTATTCTGCCTATACTACCTAATAATTAATTTAATTAAAAAATGAGAACCCCATACTCCTATTAATTAAATTAACCATCTTGATTATTAAAATTAGGAGTATAAATAATGAATAATAAAAAACCAAGAGATCCATTATACCCAAGAGGTTTTGAAGAAACAGAAGAGCTGAAAAAACAGATTTCTGAAAATTATCCGAAACCAAGTAAAAAAGATGAGGAATTGACACTTTTAAAACGACTGAATCATAAAATTGGAATTTATCTACATCCCAATTCAGTTGAAATAACTGATGATGAAAAAAAGAAGAAAATTGGAGTGATAATTACCACATTAATACTGGTGACATTGATCAGTTCAGCATATTATTTTATAATTTACGAACCCTATCAGGAAGAATTGACACTTGCAAAGACAACAAAGCTTAATGAGCTGCATGATCTGTATTGCGGTGCATTAACAACATCTCCCCACGAATTTTTCCTGGAAAGTAAAATTAAAGATGCCAATAATCCTCATGAAGTCGAACAAATAGACATTATGACTCCCGCAACAAAAGATTGGAAATCATTTCATAAAAAATCCATCAATTCAAATCATGACAAGTACAACAGGACAATGATAGTATACTCCAATGAAAGCAAAAATGTTATTCTTCCCATGAACAAAGCAATGAAAATCGTTAATGAAAATTCAGCGGAAGTGTTGTCTAAAATTAAATTTGAAGAACCGAACACAGTATCAGTACCCATTATGGTTTCAAGATTGCAGGCCGGAGCGGGACTTATTAGCGTAGGCAGCATCGTAGACATCTACACAAACAACAATTATACGAATGAAAGTGGTTCTTCCACAAATTCCAGTCCGGACATAAGCGGATGTACAGTTTTATCAATAATGAGATATGAAGAAAATGGAGAAATTGATTCTGAATATTCCAAATCAAACACAATAGTTAAGGGGAATAACACTAACCCTCATGAAAATACAAAGGAATTCTCATCGGATGTATTGGAGCTTATCAAAGGATCCATACTTAATGGTTATGATGAAAAGGAAACATTTAAAATGTTAGAAGGTTATGGAGTGAAATTATCAAATTATGAGCGGCAAATTAATTTAGGGGATTTGGATGCCCAGTATATGCTTTTAATTGAAACTCCTCAAGACAAAGTGGATTATGTCCTGAACAATATGGATAACATCGTATTAACAATACCGACAAACCATGCCCCTGATTGGATGATTAATGAAATCAACTCAACATACCAAAATTGAATAATATTATTATATTAGATATGACAAAATGACTATTATGAATAAACCTAGAATTTCAACTATAATAGTTATAATTTGTATACTGATTATAGGTCTATATGCAGCTGGGGAAGTAAACTACTTCTCAACAAAAATAGTTACTGAAAAAAATGTTGACTCCCCCGTCATATCAATACCTAAAATTGGTGTCAATGAAAAAATCAATTTTGAATCACTGAATCAAGGTGTTTTGATTGATCCTCCAGAAAAAGTCCCATTGGAAGGACCAATTGTACTATACGGCCATAGAACCCTTCAAGGTTCTCCATTTTTAAGATTAAATGAGCTTTCTGCTGGAGACAAATTACTTCTGGAATGGCCGGGAATTGGAGAAATAGAATACACTGTAACAAATAGTAAAATCGTGCCTGCAACCTACTCTGCAGAGTTTGAAGGTGCTTCAAAAATTTATCTGATAACATGCGATCCAATCGGTTCAACTGAAAATAGATTAATTATAGAAGGGGAAGCCTCAAATCAAAGCCCTATAAATAATCAGATCATTAGTGATAACCCTCAAGAATCAAATGCACTTATGATAACTGCGGCATTTCTAATTATTGGACTTATATTCAGTTTCTTATATCCAAAAGACAATAGGATTTACATTTTAGTAACAGTGCTGATAATATCCGCATTACTGTTCTATTTCTGCCTCAATCCTATACCATCTGAACTAATATATGATAAAATATCATTTTTAAACGGAGGGTCATTTAATTGAACGTGGATGAAAAATATTTTTCTAACATTACCTCAAGAGAAAGGGCAATTTTCGAAGGTGCAATAAGCATGGGTGCATTATTCCACCAATTCGTTGGAACACCCGTCAACAAGAATACCAAAGAGGGCTTAGAGAAAAGCATGGAAGACTCTTTGAAACTGCAGCCTGCAATCGAGGACGTTGAAGTTAAAATCAGATTCGACAAACTTGAAGAATCAATGACTGAATTTGACTATACCTCACTCAATGGTGATATGCTGGATGTTAGAATATATACAAAAGTAGAAAACGTAAAAGCGGTTATAAGAATAGAGTTCATTGAAGAACTAAACTATCCTTTAATGTATGTTGAAAATATTGAAGATTAAAAGTTAGAATATTACTTTTAAATCTTCTAACAATTTTTTTAAATGAATTCTTTTAACATGATTCATTAAAACAATTCTAATTGCCACAGGACATTTGGCAACAGAAACCTTCCATCCGAATTCTTCTAATTTTTTTGCCAATTTTTTTGCTTCAATATTTGGATGGTTAAATGCCACAATATTTAATTCCGGCTCGCATATAACCTCATAGCCAATGCTTTCCAAGCTTTCCTTGAAAAATATTGTATTGTCCATCAAATCTTTAACGATTTTCTGGTAGCCTTCCTTACCAAAATAATTCATGATTGCATAAGTGGCTGCAGAGGATGCGCCTGAACGAGTCCCAACAATAGTTGACTGTGATTTGATGGTTAGATACGGGGAATCTATAGCCATGACTTCCAAATATTCCTCTTTTCTAAAAAGAATTCCTCCTGCAGGAATAGGGGCAAAACCCATTTTATGAGGATCAACCGTGATAGAACATACGCCAGGAAGTGAAAAATCAAAAACAGGCAAATCATATCCCATTTCCCTTAAAAATGGAATTGAAAAACCGCCAAATGCCGCATCAACATGGAAATAGATATTATGTTCCAGTGCAATTTCGGAAATTTCTTCAATTGGATCAATTAAACCTAATTCAGTTGTTCCGGCAATTGCAACAATGGCAACAGTTTTATCTGAAACTAAACTTTTAACAGAATCCACATCTATCTTATAATTATCATCCAACTCGGCTTCAACAATTTTCAAATTTAACATGTCTGCTGCTTTTTTAAATGAAAAATGAGCTGATTCCGGAATGATAATTTCACCATTGACAATACCCTTATATTTTCTGGCATGATTTCTGGCGGCCCTGATAGCCATCAGATTAGCTTCGGTACCTCCGGTTACAATATGACCATATGGATTTTCAATAGACAATAATTCACCAATAGCTTTAATAACCTTATCTTCAATAAGTTTTGTACCTTTAAAAAGTCCAGGATCTCCTAAATTTGTATCTAAAAAGTCATAATAAACTTTTTTCGCAAAAGGATGTGCTTCAGTGCACATTGAACCAAGGATTTTGCCATCGGAATAATCGTAATCCAATTGATGGAATTCAGATAACTCTTTTAAAATTTTTTCTTCAGCCATCGGTTTATCATTCATAAAATAACCTAATTTAACATAATTTGATAAAAATAAAATAAAAAAAAGAAAAGAAAATTATTCTAAACGTTTACGAGCGGCGTCGAGAATAATTTTTTGTTCAGCACGTGCGACAGTTTTCCTCACATCAGCAATAGCGTCAGTATTTGAAGATACACTTGTAATTCCATATTCAACAAGTTTTTCAACAATGTGAGGTACACTACCAGCTTGACCACAAATACTGCATTTAACACCTGCTTCAGCACATTTTCTAATTGTTCTTTCAATTAATTTCATTACTGCAGGGTGCTCTTCAGTATAGTGTTTTGCTACGAACTCGTTGTTTCTGTCAACTGCAAGAGTATATTGGGTTAAATCGTTGGTTCCTAAACTTACGAAGTCTATTCCAACTTTAATATATTCATCAATCATGATTGCAGCTGCAGGAATTTCAACCATCATTCCGAAATCAACATCTTTGTGTGGTTCAAAGCCAACTTCAGAACAAAGTGCTTTAGCCTGTTTAAGTTCTTCAGGACTTTGTGATAAAGGAATCATGATACCAATGTTTGTATATCCTTTTTCATGTAACTTTTTAATAGCTTTAAATTCACATTTAAGGATTTCAGGTTGGTCAAGTTCTCTTCTGATACCTCTCCAACCAAGCATTGGGTTGTGTTCCCTAGGTTCGTTTTCTCCACCTTCCAATGTGATGAATTCGTCTGTTGGAGCATCTAATGTTCTATACCATACTGGTTTTGGATAGAATGCATCTGCTACAATCATAACATTATCTGCAATAGTATCAATCAATTCATCTTCTCTTCCATCAGCGATGAATTTGCCAGGGTGAACACCTGAGGTTAACATTAAATGTTCAGTTCTTAAAAGACCTACACCATCAGCACCGGTTGCAGCTGCTTTTTCAGCAGCTTCAGGCATACTTACATTAGCTTTAACTTCAGTTACAGTAATAATTGGAGCTTCAGCAGCACTAACTGCAACAGGAGCAGCTTCTTCTTTAGTTTCTGAAATTCCTTCAAATACTAATCCTTTTTTACCGTCTAAAGTAACGCCGGAATTTTCTTTTAATGTGCTTGTAGCATCTCCTGTACCTACAACACAAGGAATTCCAAGTTCACGTGAAATAATAGATGCGTGACAAGTTACTCCTCCTTCATCGGTTACAATACCGCTTGCTCTTCTCATAGCAGGAACCATGTCAGGAGTGGTCATAGTGGTGACCATAATGTCGCCGTCTTTAATTTTGTCTAACTCATCAATGTCGAAAACAATTTTAACTTTACCGGAAGCCATTCCAGGACTTGCTCCAAGACCTCTAACAAGAACATCACCTAAATCTGAAGATGAATCTTTGGATTCTTCTACAGAATCTCCTAAAGTAGTGATAGGTCTTGCTTGTAATAAGAATAAATGACCATTTTCAAAAGCCCATTCAGTATCCATTGGTTCACCGTAGTGAGCTTGGACTCTTTTACCCATTTCGGTTAATTCAATGAGCTCTTCATCAGACAATACTCTTTCTTTCCTTTTATCTTCAGGAACATCTACTTTAATACTGGTTCCGTTTTCATCATTAGTGTACATTACTTTTTTATCACTGATAGTAACATTGATTATTTCATTGTCCTTTTTATCAACTTGATAATTATCAGGAGTTACATCACCGGACACTACTGATTCACCTAATCCCCATGATCCTTCAATTAAAGCAATTTCTTCACCAGTGGATGGGTTTACGGTAAACATTACGCCAGCCTTATCAGCATTTGCCATTTTTTGGACAACTACTGCAATGTATACTTTGGAATGTTCAAAGTTATTTTCTTCCCTGTAGAAAATAGCTCTTGCTTCAAATAAGGAAGCCCAGCATCTTCTGATATATTCAATTACTTCATCATCACCAGCAACGTGTAAAAATGTATCTTGCTGACCTGCAAATGAAGCTTCAGGCAAATCTTCTGCAGTAGCTGAAGATCTGATAGCTACATCAGTATCGTCTTCACCAACTCTTTGGCAAAGTTGATTATAAGCTTCACGAATTAATAAAACCATATCTTCCGGAATGGAAGATTCTTTAATCATGTTTTTGATTTCTTCAGCAGCAGCTTGAAGAGCTTTAGTATCATTAATGTCAATTTCATCAAGAATACTCATGACCTTATCATTAATTCCAGCCTCGTCCATGAATTTCTCATAAGCTTGTGCAGTCACTACAAAACCTGGCGGTACTGGAATACCTGCTTGAGTCAATTCACCCAAATTAGCACCTTTTCCGCCTGCAATTCCTATATCGGATTTACTTAAATCCTCAAATTTTATAACATACATGAAATATAACCTCTTGGCTTGAAATATTAATACATTGACAATATCCTAATCAGAAAAGATAGTCAATATTATACTTTAATTTAAATTTCAAAGTTTAAATATTTAATTATAAAAAATAGAATTTTGATAAAAAAAAGAAAATTATTAAAAAAAAGAGTAAAAAAAGAAATTAATTAAAAAATCTATTTAATTAATTCTGCACCTTTGTCAACAACAATTTTACATGGAACTGGCATTTTCATGCCTGCTCTTTTTAATGCAACTTTTGCTTGTTCAAAGTGTCTTTCTTGACAATCAATAGTGATTATTCTTTGATCTTTTTTAACGACAGCTTCAACGCTAATAGGTTTACCGAAAGCATTTCTCATACCGCTTTGAACCCTATCCGCACCTGCACCGGTCGCCATTGGGTTTTCTCTTACAATTTGGTGAGGATATACTCTTAATTTTAAGTGGTAACCCATCCTACCTGCAGCTCTTTGCATTAATCTGTTAGAAGCAACCCTAGCAGCTTCTAAAGAATTGTGTCTAATTTGGGTTGGTTTTTTAACAGCTAAACTTACAGATACTGGGAATTCATCTCTTAAGTTACCCATATCATATTGTACGATTCTTGAATTTGGGTTTTTTCTAATATACTCTTTTCTTGTATAAGCACGAACCATTATAATTCCTCCGAAATAAACATAACATTAAATTCATGTTTTAATTGAATAATAGCTATATAAAAATTAATTTCCAATAACAGCTATATAAAAATTATATATCGTAAAGATAGAATACTTAAATATATTAATTAAGTCATTAATAAATGTTACCATATTATAAGAAAAAATAACTGAAAAATCATAAAAGTGAAATAATGAAAATCAAAGGAAAATTATGCTTAAACTATACGGATAGTGATGCGGCCAACCTAGTATTCAATTCATTGGAAATTGATAACAAAAACTATCTGAAATCTGAATTGAAAGACAATAAAATAACATACTCCATCAATAATGACTCATTGGGAACATTTTTATCAACAGTTGATGATTTAATTTCATCAGAAATTGTTGTTGAAAAAATTATAGAAAATACTCATTAAGACAAACTTTTATATAAATAAAAAAAGAAATATTAACTTATATTATTAAATAAATCATTAAGAGCGTGTAATTTATGGAATGTCATTATCATCCTGATAGGGAAAGCACAGATGAATGTGCTATTTGTGGAAAATCAATTTGTAAAGAATGTGGTTTGGAAATTGCTAAAAAAGTTTACTGTAAAGACTGTTTAGAAAAGATTGTTGGCCTTGAAATAGACCATAGAGAAGATAAAGAGCCTATTTCACAGGAAAGTGATGAAAATATTTACGAACCACAAAATGAAGACATTGATTTTGAAACACCTTATGCCCCTCAAGAAGAAATAGTCCAAGAACCGATACATAGCGGAATTAGTGAAGACTCACCATATAACATTAAAAGCAATATCCAATATAGTGGAGGGCTTGAATCATCTTATTTAGATGAACCATCTCAAAAAACTGAAGAAACCCCTCAAATTACACAAAATGAAATTGATTCAAAAGAGGAAATTGCTGTCCAAAATGATGATGAAGACTACATTTATCCTGATCATAGCTACCAACCTGAAGAAATCAATTCCGCCCAAACTTTAGAAGACAAATATGAAAGATATCTTGATGATTTATACTTTGATGAAGAAGATGTTCCATTAAATGAACAATTAGCAAAAGATGAAGCTCAATTCGGTTCTTTAACCAGAAGAGAATACGCTCCTAGAAAAACAAAAGCTGAAGAACAAGCAATTCCTGGCAAAAAGAAAGCTCCTAAACAGGAACCTCCAAGACAAGAAACTCCTGAAGAAATGGAAGCAAGAATTAGAGCTGAAATTTTAAAAGAACAGCAAGAATCTTCCAATAAGAAAGGTCTTCTCAGAAGGAAGAAAAACAAAGATGTTATTGAAGAAGAAGATTTTGACAAGAACATCCATAATCTAGATTACCAGGATGAAAAAGAGCCTATGGGAATAATTGATGTTTTCTTAACAATCATATTGATTATTGTAATATTAATAGTGATATATTACATAATTTACTTATTCATGTTAAGTTCAACTTACCCAACATTTTTGGATGCAATTATTGCTCTTAAAAATCCTCAAAATGTTATTAATACAATTTTAACTAAATAATGAAATATTTTCATTATTTACTTTTTTTATAAATTTTTCTAAAGCCTCATCATTTTTATAATCCAATATCCTTATGTTTGCAGGATACTTTTCTATATATTGTGAAACTATTTTTTTAGGAATCGGATTTTCCAAAATGCTCAACACCCTTTGATGGAAATGAGATGAAAATCCATATAATATTGATTTTTCCAGATCTTCCAGATTATCATAAGGCCCATTGTCAACAATATTTTTGGCCAGTTTTTCATTGAACAGATTTAAGGATGACAATTCTTCAAGGCTGTAATTATTCGCAGTATCCAAAATGGAATCAACATCTCTTATCCCATAAATTATGGAGTTATTGCTTATTTCTCTTTTCAATACTTCAATAGTCTTTGACGGCATCATATCGGTGACTTCATCAAAATTATCATTTAAAATACTTTCACGAATAAGTGTTCCGCTCACGCCTTCAATTCTTTTGACGAAAATAAATTTATTTTTATAGTCGAAGCCTATTTTGCTTAAAGAATTTGAAAAGGAAGTGATTACATAATTATCCTCTTCAAGCTTATCCCTTAGTAGTACTTCATTGGTTGTTTTATCTATAATCTTGTAAGGCTTTGGAGCGATATGATGACCCGAATTAATTCTTTTAAGTATTTCGTCAAATCCTTCGACCGGCTTATATCCCCTTGGTATATATGTGGTATTCAAAGCTTTAAACATCTTACAAAGGCATAATGAATACTGGCCGGATCCCATAATCCCCATTGGAGGACCTTCAACTACAACATCCGCACCAACAGAAATTGCAATTTCTGCCCTAACTTCCCTTGGCAGTATATATGGAATACCTCTACCACTCCTTTCAAATAGGCCCGGCACAACAGCTACAAATAACGAGTCAGGAAACATATGTTTTGCAGTTTTCATGCAATGAAAATGACCGTTATGTAAAGGATTGTATTCAGTGAAATCCGCTACCAAAGTATCATCAGAAGTTTCATCAGAATTTGCAAAATCCATATCCAAATCATCATAAAATAATTTCATATCTCTGCTAAGAATATCCGAAACTTTAGACATGAGAATAAATATAAATCTTAACTTAAAAAAAACTTATGATTTAAAAATATGAAAAAACATAAATGAAACTATAAACTTAGGGAGATTAACAATGGATTTAGTAATTAAAAATTGCAGACTGGTTGACAGGCTTGGTGAATATTATATAAAAGTAGAGCAGGGAAAGATTGCAGACATCTCAAAAACACCCCTTAATGGCGATGAGACAATTGACATTAAATGCAACTACATCATGCCCGGCTTTATCGACCCCCACATACATTTCAGAGATCCTGGATTAACTCAAAAAGAAGATTTTAAGACAGGAAGTTTAAGTGCGGCAAATGGGGGTTTCACCACAGTTATAGATATGCCAAACACCATCCCGAAAACCAACACCTACAAGGCGCTCAAAGAAAAAATTGAAATTGCAAAAAATAAATCAGTTGTCAATTTTGAACTCCAGGCCGGAACCAGCACCCTTAAAGAGATGCAAAAAATGATGGAACTTAATCCCATATCATTTAAAATATTCATGGATTTGGAAAGTGATGAAAGCTTGGAAAACATATTCAAAGACTTATCCGCTTTGAAAGACACTACCTCATACAGCGGCCTTGTTGCAACACACTGCGAAAAAAAATCCATTGTGGAGGAAGAAACCTCCCGATTAAAACAAAAAGAGAAAAATGAAGCTATCGATTATACATATGCAAGACCTGCTGCAAGTGAAGACGAATCCGTAAAACAGGCAATTGAACTTGCAGGAAAAAATGATTTAAAGCTTCATATTTGCCATCTAAGCTCAATTAAATCACTTGATCTGGCAAAAAATGCAAGCAAAAATATGCCTATATCCTGGGAATTTACACCTCATCACCTGTTGCTTGAAAATGATGCTTACAATACATATGGCACATTCATAAAAACAAATCCTCCCCTAAGACCTAAAGGGGAAAATGTTACCCTAAGCGACTTGGATGAATTTTCAGTAATCGGAACAGACCATGCTCCACACACATTAGAGGATAAGGCAAAAGGAGTTTGGGATTCATCTCCTGGAATACCTAACCTGGAAACAGTAGTTCCATTAATTTTAACAGAAGTGAACAGGGGAAATGTTGACTTGAGCATAATACCGAAAATCTTTTCTGAAAATGCTGCTAAAGTTTATAATCTTAAGAATAAAGGAAAAATAGAAATCGGAAAAGATGCTGATTTTACAGTAATCGACTTGAAACAAGAAGGCAAATTCGACATTAGTGAATTTAAAACAAAAGCAGAATACTCTCCATTTGACGGTTGGGAATATGTCGGCATGCCAGTAATGACAATAGTCAATGGAAAAACAGTAATGAATAAATTATAATTAATTTTTTTTAAAAAAAAGAAAAATAGAGGTGTGTTAACACACCTATTTGTAACATAAAGCGTCTTCCGGACAAGCTTGTATACATTGACCACATAAAGTACAGAATCCTGCAATTGGTAATTTAGGATTTTCTGTTTTATGAATCATGTCGTAAGGACAAGCTTCTATACAGTCACCACATTGATCACATTTAGATGGGTTGAATGCAATTCTGTCTCTCATGACAGCTTCGCCATCAATAGTAACTTCATATTGTTCAACTTTTAATGCATCGTTAGAACAAACTGAAGCACATGCTCCACATCTAATACAGCTTACAAAGGATGGTTCACCATCAGTTTCTACTAAAGCTGGGCAGGACATACCAGTTTTGGTAACTACACGAATAGCTTCAGTAGGACATTTGTTTGCACATGCACCAATGAAATCACATTTTTCTGCGTCTCTTCCAATACCTTCTGCATCTACAGGTGCACCTTCACCCCATTCAATTTCGATGTCTAATGCATCAACAGGACAAAGTTTTACACATAAACCACATGCAGCACATACGCTAGGAATTGCAACAGTTAAACTAGCACTGTTAGCAGAAATGAAATCACCAGGACAAGCTTCTACACAAGTGTTACATCCAATACATTTAGCTGAATCAAAGGTAAATGAAGTAATTTCTTTTGAACGTTTGACAGGTACTTTTTCTGAAATGAAAATTGCATTCCAAGGACAAGTTTGTGAACATAATCCGCATCTAATACAATCGTCATTTACTGTAATTGGGCTTCCTACTTCTTCAAGAGTAATAGCGCCTACAGGACAAGGTTCAACACAAGTTCCACATCCAACACAATCGTTGATGTATACTGGACCTTTGCCTTTGAGATCTAAGTCATATTCTGCAGGTTCTTTAATACCAGGAACACCGATTACATCAACTGGGCAAATGTCAACACATTTTTGACACATTACACAGAAACCTTCAACTTCTTTTAATTTTTCACCGGTGACTTTAAGAGTTTCTTGTGGGCAGACTTCTTCACATTTTCCACAGGAGTCACATAATACAGAGTTGAATACTAATCTTACTTGGGTAATTCCTTCAGCAATTTCGTAATCTTCTGTTTTTAATGCACCTGTAGGACAAACGTCAGCACATTTAGGTTCTTCACCACAAGTGTCACAGTGAATAATAGAGTCAGGTGTTACATCAATAGCTGATGTAGGACAAGTACCTTCACAAGCACCACATTTTATACAGCCATCTTCATTAAATACAATCATTTATAAAAACCCCCTTAAACTTAGAATTTTTTAATGAGGTTTCCTTCACTGTCTACAATATCTACTTCAGCTAATCTCATTTGACTATCCATTGAGTGGGTAGCACAAGATAAACATGGATCGTAAGCTCTGATAACCATTTCCATTAAGTTGAAGATTTTATCATCTACTTCTACACCAGGTTTGATGTAGTCTTTAGCAACTTGGTGAATACCCATTTCCATAGCTGGGTTGTTTTGGATTGTAGCTACAACAATGTTAGCGTAAGAAGTTTGTCCATTGTCATCAGATTTGTAATGGTGGATTAAAGTACCACGTGGAGCTTCTACAATACCTACACCTTCACCTTCAGTTCTTTCTAATTCATCAGGGAATTTTTTACCTGATAAATCTTCTTCTAAAGCTGCTGCAGCACATTCAGCGGATGCTAACAATTCGATGAGTCTAGCATAGTTGAATAATAATGGTGCTTGAGCGTATCCAAATGCATCACGGAAAGCGTTAAGAGCTTCTTGAGCAAGAGGTGCTTCTTTAGGCATTTGGTCACAAACATTGATCCTAGATAATGGTGCAACTCTGTAAATACCTTCTGGGTATCCCATTTCTTTAATGTAAGGGAATTTTAACCAGG
>NZ_SUTI01000024.1 GCF_015062985.1 Methanobrevibacter sp.
ATAATAAATAAGAGTTTAATAACTTAAAAAAAGAAGAAATAAACAAGGAAATCTATACGATTCCTTGTGCGAGAATAGGGCGATACCACCCTACTTTTAGCCATTTTTTAATACTAATTAAGATAAAAGTATTATTTTGAAAAATAGAAATAATGGTAAAAAATACTAATTTTGACAAAAACAATTATCAAAAAATTATCAATTAAAACTACAAAAACAAATAATAATTTTGGCATTAATAAAGTTTAAACAATAAATATGCGCATCAAACCTCAACATTAACAAAGCACCTATCAACTATCCACTATTCATGCTAACGAGTATACATGCATCAATTAAAATAGCAACATTCTTACCAACTTTTCGTCACAAATACATGCTTTTGACCTGCCAGTTGAAACTGAATTGTATTCCATTGAACCTTTAATCTATACAGATAAAACAATCAAAGCACAAGTTGAAGATGTTAAAGGAAGATATTGGATTTGTTGGTAGAATAGCTAATGATGAAACTTGTAAACATTACAGATAATCTGTAGATTTTTTTCTATTTTGGCGAAGCAAATACAATAATTGGTAATGAAGTCAATAATTAACAGTATATTCAGATGTAATTTGATTGCATAAATGTATTAAATAAATGTTAATTGATGTTCTTACGAAGTTTTTTTAAAGAAGAAATGATAAATATTTTAAATAAGATTATATGGGCTTTTGAAATAATCGAAGGAATATTAAAAACAATTCGCCATTGGTGGAATTATGGAAAAAAAGGTTTATTCAGCAATAATTAATAAATATTACAAAGCTGTTCGTGAAGTATATGAGCTTGGGAATGTGGAATCATCATATAATCCACATATTATCCAAATGTTCACAGATATAGGTTGTATTGCTCAAGACTTATCTGGAGGAAGATCAGGTACTAGTGGAGAAAACATTGATATCAAATTGTGGCATAGTGAAGATGATGTTACTAAAATTGAACCATTTGCAGGTGTGGAAGTAAAGAAAATTAATGGTATTGATAAAAGAGCATTAGGGCAAATAGTAATAGAAGTAGAAACATATGGTAATGCCATTTTGACTGACAATTTAATATGGAAATTCTGGCAAGCTGGCGATACCAAAATGTATGCGGAAATAGAGCTTTTAGAGTTCAAAAATGGCAAATTAGTTCTCAAAAAAGAAAATATTGATCTATTTGTCAGTATATTAGAAGACTTTTTACTTAAAAATCCTGCTCAAATCAAATCTTCAAGCAAACTTGCTGAATATATGGCTATCCACGCACGTACCATTCGAAGTATTGTTTTAGGAATACTTGGTGAGGACGATAATGGACAACCTTTGGATAATAATTATCAGTGGAGTCTTCCAATGTTTCAGGAACTATATGGCCTTTACAATAAAATTAAATCTGAACTTTCACCATCAATGAATACAAAAGAATTTGCTGATATGTATGCACAGACTATTGTCTACGGACTTTTTATTGCAAGATACAAGGACACTACACTTGATACATTTGATAAATATGAAGCTATTGGTTATTTACAAGACGAATCTGAATTATTGAAACAATTTTTCATTCACATCACTATGGGAAAAATGAACCCCACTCTTGAAAGTGTTATAGATAAGTTATGTGAACTTTATAAGATCTGCGACATATCATTTTTACTTGGAAGAGATGAGCATAAAGATACAATCGTTCATTTTTATGAAGAGTTTCTTACATATTATGATCCTGAATTAAGAAAGTCTCTTGGTGTTTTTTATACACCAATTGAAGCAGTGCATTATTTAGTCAATATGGTAGATGAACTTCTGATAAATGAGTTAAATGTAGATAATGGGCTCTCCAATAATGAATACATAACAACTAATGTCCCTTGTGCTCCTAAAGAGATTAAAAAAGGAAAATGGATAACAGAAGAGGAAATTTCTGTGCCTAGCATTGCTATTCTTGACCCTGCTTGTGGAACTGGCTCCTTTGGAGCAGAGATAATCAGATGTGTTAAGGACAAATATTTTTCTGGTGCAAAAGAAGCCTTTTATGAAGATTACATTCAGGATAAAAATGGTCTTCTGTCCCGTGTCATTGGATTTGAGATAATGATGACTAGTTATGTTGTTGCACACCTTAAAATGCGTCGCATGCTGAATTCAACATTAGGACATACTCCTTATGTTCAAGTACCAATCAATATTTTTCTAACTAATACTCTTGCTCCTCCTATGTCTGACGTTGAGCGAGGAAAACAGTTGACATTGTTAGATTTCTCTGCTGCTATAACTGATGAAGCTTATCATGCAGACACTTGGAAGGCACGACGCCCTATAAAAGTTGTTATAGGGAATCCACCATGGCTTTCCACATCGTCTAATCCTTATGATATCTCATCATATAAAAAAGAAACGGATGGTGTCACTGATCTCGGCGAAAAAAAACATTTGTTGAATGATGATTATGTTAAATTCTTCCATTTCGCAGAACAAATTATAGGTAAAGATGATGGAGGAATTCTTGCTTTCGTTTCAAATAATGGATATTTAGAAAATCCAACTTTTAGAGGAATGCGTGGAAGTTTACTAAGAACATTTGATAAAATTTGGATTGTAAACCTCCACGGAAGTGCAAATAAACAAGAAACTACTCCTGATGGAGGCAAAGATGAAAATATATTCGACATAAAGGTAGGAGTATCTCTTTTCATAGGTGTTAAAAAAACTGATTCAAAAGAATGGGCAAATGTGTATTATACTGATTTATGGGGTACAAAAGATTATAAGTTAAACACGTTAGAAAAAGGAGGTTTAGACTTTACTGAGTTGACTATAGATTCAAAAATGGCCTATTTCGTTCCATTTGGAAGTGATGATAAGGAATACTATGATGGGGGAGTTAGCATAACTGAATTGTTTCCAACCAATGTTACGGGAGTTCAGTCAGGAAAAGATAAGGTTGCCTTAGCTCCAACAAGAGAAGAACTCGTTAGAAGAATGGATATTGTTAAACACTCTACGACTGATGAAGAAATAAAGGAATTATGGGGAAAATTTACCGCCGGACAATCTGCGGAAAAAATTAAAAATGATGTGCTTTCAGATGGAGTTATAACACAAATTTCATACAGGCCATTTGATTTGCGTTGGACATATTATTCAGGAAAATCTAGTGGTTGGTTACATAGACCTCGTGAGAAAAGTACAATGGGGCATTTACTTGCTAAAACTACTTCTCCAATAGGTGAAAATATTGGATTGGTATTTGGTAGAACATCTCGACCATATTTCTCACCATTTGTCTCAAAAAAAATAATTGCTCACCGCTTGTTTTCAGCAAAGTGTGAAATTACTTATGTTGCACCATTGTATTTAGTATCAACTGATGAATCTGGTGTAGAAACATGGAAAGATAATATCGATGAAATGGCATATAATAAGTTGACACAATATCTTTTGGAAAAACCTTCTCCAATTGAGGTTTTCGATTATGTTTATGGTATTCTTCATGATCCGATATATGCAGAACAATATGAACAATATTTATGTAGGGATTTCCCACGAGTGCCTATAATTAATGATAAAAACATAGAAAATGAGGATGGGGCATTTTTTGTCAGTACCGATTTATTTTATGAATATGTATCAATCGGGTCTAAGTTACGAAAACTTCATTTAATGGAATCAAAACATCCTATAGAATTGACATTAGAACCTAAGACTTCTGAAGATATGGAAATTGGTGCTATTAAATATAAAAAAGGTGTTCTTCAACTTAACGATAACAAACAAATTTTAGGTATTTCAAAAGAAGTGTGGGATTATAAAATTGGTGGTTATAAGGTGCTAGATAAATGGTTTAAAGAACATAAAGGAGATACATTAACCATTGATTCTTTTACTCATATTGAAAATATTGTAGGAGTCCTTGAAGAAACAATTAAATTAAAAGAAGATTTAAGAAACCTACATTAAACAGTATAATGACGGTATAGATTAATCTAAATGTTCTACAATCTCCTCTCCCAAACTTGTTAGTCTGTATAAGCGTCCTTTCCTGAAATCTTCATTGATGCATTCTGCAACTCCAGTTTCCTTTAACTCTTTAAGGACTTTTGAAATATGATTTGTCCTGATTCCTGCATCTGCAGCTATATTTGTTGGTGTCTTAACTTCATCTTTAAGTGCCTTGACTGTCTTAACACGGTAAGAACTGATATTTATATAAGCGTAAGTCTTTAAAGTTTCATCATCGATAGTACCATCCCCAGTTTATACACATATTATTAACTTGATTAAAATATATAAGTTTATCTATACGAACAGAGACAATTGAAGGAATTTTTCATCAACTGGCCATAATAACAAATATGACCATCATTAAAACATACTTTCAATCAATAACTATCAAAAATATGAAGGCATCCCTTCGTTAAAACAAAGCAAATGTGCATAGGAGATAATCATAATGACAATGATTATCGCAATTAAGCAATCCGTTTAACTCTAAAATTCTTAAAAGTCGGTTTACCTATAACACTTCCACCATTTGAAGTTGCACCAACGCTCATTTTTTCATATGAATCCAATAAATCGCAATTTGTAAAAGTTACAGTGCCATTATTGGCTGTGTCGCCAGTTTTTGTTACAATTAATGTTGTTGGAGATGTTTTTTTGATATTAATATGTATCCATGGGGTTGATGGATTATCCCAAATGCTTTGATGCACTACAGTCAGACAATCATTGTTATCTCTTTGAACATTATTTCCAAGACTTGTTTGAGGATTTACTAAACATCCTTCCCATCCACCAAGTAAAGCAGTATTTGGTAAAGCCATCAATGTTCTGAACCACTGATATCTTGTACCATTCCATTTGACATCATAATCACATTCCCATAATCCATCATTTGACCAGCCATTAGTTATGCAACCTCCAATGAGAGTTAATTCGCCATTTGCTTGTAATACCTGATATCCACTATCCAATTTTGTTGTAGGTGTGGGATGGTCTGCCGTGAAGGATGGTGCATATAAATAATCATAAATAGTTAATTCTTCTGATTCAAGATTCCCACTTGTTGCAATGAATTTTACTTCGCCTGCTGCAGTAGATGTATACTCAAAAGTTGCTACGCCATTTTCATCTATTGTTGCTATTCCTATTAATGTTTTTGCCATCATTACACCTCATCCAATCCTTTTCCATATATATACAGTAAAATAGGGAGGTAAATTGTTATGTGCTGCTCCTCCACCAGTATTATAACTATATCTAACATCACGGTCGTCTTTTGCAGGGTGATAAACTTTTCCACTACTCATAGTTGCAATTCCACTATTGCCTCCAGCTGCAACTATAACTGTCCAATCCATAACTCTGTGATTATGAACCGGCATTTCATTGGTCGTCAATGTATGACTTGCTTCACCTCCTGTTGACCCATTAGCATAGGTATCACCACTTGCAAGCAAAAATTTATCTTTAATTTGCTCCCATGTGCCACCAAAGAGAGTTGATGGGTTGGTTGAATTGGTGGACATGTAAATTGCACCGATTGGATATGGATTCATGCAGTTTTCTTGTATTGTTAAATTTCTGAAATAAACACTTTTATCTGCCGAACCGCTAGAGAATTTCCCCGTTCCAATGTAAAAATAATAAGAACCACTAAAAGAATATGAATCTGTTCTATCATATGTCTTTTCACTAACAATAATGTTATTGTTCAGATTTGTTAAACAGTAATATGCCTGTGTGTCTGTTAATCGAAAAGTATAACGATATTGGGTATTATTTCCTATGCTTCCAAGGTAATCTCCATACATTACACTATTTCCGGCAAATCCTCCGTATCCATATGCTAATCTTCCTTGTCCTGTAATAATCCATGAACCGTAGCTATTGAAACCTCCTCCATTATCCAAGACTTTTTTATCACATATTCTTACACCGAAATCATCATTTCCCATACCTGTTGTGTAAAAATCAACACTTACGCTGAAATTATTGGATGGAGCTGAAAACGGAATTGTTAAGTAGTAACCGTGAGAGGTGTTATTTGTGTTTCCTTCGTTAACTCTTATCCTTGTAAAACCAGTTGATTTGTCATAAGCAACACTATGTGTGCAGTCTTTACGAATGCCATTCGGCATGTGCTCATCAGATAAATATAATGAACTTACATCAGAGATATTGACATAATTGCTATGTGTATGATTTGATGTGGCATATAAGGGAGAAATTGGATGCGTGTGATCTGCTTTCGCCCAAGCATTACTGCTCCCAATACTGCCATCATTTGTATCGGCAATTGGAACTGTAGAAGATGCTGCAGGGATCGTTGGTTTGTCGGTTAAATTATTGTAAGAAGCTGTATGAACATGATCAGCTAATGCAAAATAGCCATTATCAGTTCCACGACTTGATGTAGAATTAATAGGTTGAGGTGCATTGTTAGAAGATTGCACATGACCTTTAGCTAATGAATTAGCTGTTGTATTAGCGTGTTCTTCGACTTCAGTTGAAATTAAATTTCGTATACTCGTAATAAAATTAGTTATTGTTTTTTGATCAATCAAGTATTATCACCATTATAAAAATAGTATTCTAAAGTTAAAGTGGACCGCATCCATTACGGCCTCAGTGATAATTTACATTAATTGATACAATAAAGAAATAGAATTATAAAGTATAAAAGAAGGAGGCACCCACGACACAACATATGCCTCCCTTTTAAATTATCCTTGGTGTAATACAATTATATGCCTGATCAGCTATTTAAGGTCTTCTGCAACAATTTGTATAAATAAAAATTAATGTAAACATGTAGTTTGATATATACGTGAAGGTTCTTTTTTCTCAGCCCATAAAAGCGTTGGTAGATTCTTAAAGAAATAGTTAATTTAAACAAATATAGAATCATTAAAGTGTGAATGGTGTAGATCCTATTAAAAATAAAAGAAGTTGTAGATGCATGTTGCACCTACTTTTTCACTTTCACTATAACTTTCTTGGTAATTTTACCATATGTTGCAGTATAAGTTACTTTTTTGCCCTTTTTAAGTTTTTTAAGAACAGATTTTTTAACAGTAATCTTAGCAATACCTTTAGCATTGGTTTTAGACTTGTAGGTTTTCTTGTTGAATTTGAATTTAATCCATTTTCCTTTAACCGCTTTACCATT
The DNA here is from genome assembly GCF_015062985.1 of Methanobrevibacter sp. Taxonomy (GTDB): domain Archaea; phylum Methanobacteriota; class Methanobacteria; order Methanobacteriales; family Methanobacteriaceae; genus Methanocatella. Next base: position 7,199 of record NZ_SUTI01000024.1, read on the forward strand.
GATTTTCAAGGTTGCCTGAATAGTTAATTTTTTAGCAGATCTTTTAACAGTAACTTTTTTAAGTGTTAATGTTGTTTTGGTAACTGGTTTTGCAGGAGTTGTTTGTTTGTTAACGGTTAATAATCCAGATTTTGAGAATGATGAATATTTATCGTCTCCAGAATATGTAATTGTATATGGATAGTTACCATTTGCAAGTTCTGATATTTTTACATTAGCTATACCTCTGACTACATCACAAGTATGCACAACATTATTAATTGTTAAAATTATTGTTCCATTTGCATCTTCGGGCAACTTAATCATCATTGTTTTATCAATTGATGGATTAAATTCTTGTGGAACAATAATATTGCTTAACATTGTTTTAATAGTAATATTGCCAGTTTTAGTGAATGAACCATAATTGTTGTCGCCACCGTACGAAATAACATAACCATAAGTACCACTACCCAATTCTGAAATATCAAATTCTACAGCACCCTTTAATATTGTCGAATTGTAAGTTTTACTGTTAATTTCTATTGTTACAGTTCCTTTTGCATCAATTGGTAAATTAAACAATAATGGTTCTTTATTTATAATGCATTCCGGAGGTTCAATATTAGTTATTTTTTTTAAAACATTAATTGTTTTAAAAGCAGAGTTATATGCATCATTTCCATCAAAAGAAATAGTCATAGTATTGAAATTAATTGTTTTAGGAAGTCTAAATTTAATACTATTCTCAACAATATGACATTTAATCAAATTAGTTCCCATATAAACATTAACTTCATCGATTACAGCATTTGAGTTAAGGTCTGTTAAAGCTTTTAGTTCCAAATTAATTTCATCATCAGGAACAACATTAATGCAATCATTAGTTATAAGAAATACATCTTGTTTAAAAGAAATGTCAAACGAAAATGAAATACTAAAATACTTTTCATCACCATCATAAATAAAGTCAGCTGTATAAATTCCAGGTTTATCCGGCGAATGAACATCAACTGATATAATACTGTTATTAATACATAAATCATATTCTTCATTATTTACTTTTAATATTGCGTTACCAGTTGGATATTTTCCTAAAACATTAGAAACATTGATTGTTATAGGAATTGGTTGATTGAATTTACCTACATAATTATTAAATGAAAATGATGGCAATTCTCTAACTAATTTTAATGTAAAATTATTTTCATAATAATTAAAAGCTGATTTAATACCCGGATATATAAATTTTACATTTTTGTATCCTTCTGTCTTAAAAGGATTTTTAAAGAACACCGTATTATTTCTAATTGAATAAGAATTAATTATTCCATTTTCTGTTTCTAGTTTAAAAGCAAATGAAAGACCAGTAGCACTAAAATTATTTCCATTAACAAAATTAAATTGAATTATATCATCACTTAAATTAACAGCAGCATTATTAAATGGCTCGAAAATAGGCTCAATCTCATGAATATTACAATTAATTCTTATTGATCCAACATTGAATGAATCAGAACTAATGATTGAAATATATGAACTTCTTTTATAAGGAGTATAAATAAAAGTAAATACTCCATGTCCATCAGATCCAATTAATTTCACATCTTCATGTAAACAACGTACAGTTGGCCTATGCTCGGATACAGGAATTTTTTCATAATCTTTAATAGTGACATTAAATGTAATATTATCATGAAAATCAACATCAAGTATCTCAGGAGCAATTAATTCAACATTACGACGGTTTTTTACAAATTTTATGACTTTACTAATTTTTTGCCCATTAAGATAATAATAAATTGTTTCAGTATGTGCGGCTGCATTTATGTTCCAGTTAAACTTAACACTACCATTAGTAAGAGGTAACTTTACATCATTATAACCTAACTCTCCCTCATTATAATACATTTTTTTTACGTTATCATACACTCTTATTTCTGGATTTAATAACTCACCATAAGTCCAATTATTAATCACAATAAAATCAATATTACTTTCATTAAGTATTTCAACATTACTTTGAGATGGAGCATAAATTATCTTTTGTGAAGATATCGGAAATTTAATAATACAATTAAAAGCACACAAATCGGCATTTCCTTGCTTATATACGAATTTATAACTACCTTGAATATCTTTAGGTAATACCACATGGGCAATACTATTATTAACAGCAAAACAGTATTCATTATATTCAATAGTTACAGCAATATAACCCTCATTGACAATTTGTGGTTCTTTTTCTCGATAACGATCCCATGGGTCAGTAAACACTTGTTTTGGATTGACAAATTTAGTGACATTAATATCAAATTCGATATTTGTATTTAAATTATTATTAATAGTATCATTAACATAGGATACTCCAAATGCTGTTTTATAAGTATCAATTACATTCAAACCAAATGTTTTATAGGTTATATAATTATTAACGAGTTCATGACATGAGGATTCCATACCATAAACAACAGAAATAAAATAATTTCCTGATTCACTAGGCATATCTACTTTAAAAGAACTGATGCGCCCACCCATTGCATAAGGATGAATAGCAAAAACATCAGATACAGATATTTGAGAATTAGAGGAATCTTTAAGAATAACGCCCACATAACCTGTAGATGCACCTACAATATAAACATCCAATGCAATTTTAGAATCTGCTAAAGCATATATAACATCATTATCATCAAAGTCATTGACATATACTGAAACTATTGATTCTATTGAAGTGATATAAAAATAAGTTGAAGAAGAAGCAACTTGATTTGTGTTAGCACTATTAAATTGAATTTTGTATCTATTTTTTCCTTTTAATTGCAAATCAATATTCACATAGGTTACACCAGAATCTAAACTAGCAAAACCCACTTGATTACCCATAGAATCTGTAATAACCACTCCTCCCCTAGCATAATTACCATTTGAATCTAAAACAGAAATTGGTATTGAAATAGTGGAATATTGTCTTCCATCACCAACCAAAGGATATTGATTATTTTCAAAATCGTAGTCGTCAACTATGATTGTTGAACTTTTTGCTGGAGGATACGAAATTTTTTTATAATACCAAGTGTCACCAGCTCCTTCAGTTAGAAGATATATATTTCCATCTAACTTAAATGTCCCAGGCAATAAATAATCTTCAGCATAACAATTAGGATAATAATTACCATCAGAATGTTTAGTGAAATATCTTTGATAGTTCATTTGCCCATCTTTTAAAACAAAACCTGTTGAAGATTGAGCTACATATATCGGAATATTTGTACCAATGCCTTTTGTAGTTGCATCTGCTACATATTGCCAATCATAATTATCAGCCAATACCTCCTCATCGGCATTGCTAGACAAAATATTATTGTTAGAATATGTTTGTACATGTTGATTTGAAGTAATGTTTTCTGTTTCAGTGTTACTAACATTAGTATTATCATAACCCTCAGATATATCGAAAGCATCAGTATTACAGTCTTCAGATATTAATTCATTATTTTGCTCTTCATTTGCCACCAAAGTTTCATTAACATCACTAGCACATACACTAACAATACTGAACAGGCAAATAATCAAACAAATGAATATTAACCCCTTTTTGTATTTCATGATCATTGCTCCTAATTTTTTATTAATTGATATATATTATGTTTAAATTGTTATATAATATTTCCGACCACTGGTAACTATGCGAATAATTAATTTTATGATGCATTATATTAACATTAATTAGCAAAAGTAGTTAAAATTTTAAGCATGAATGCAAGCAAACATAACTGGTATAAAAAATGAATATAAACATGATAGTGAATGTATACGAATTAGTAAAAAAAGAAGAAATTGTAGATGTTAAACATCTACTTTTTGATTTTTGCAGTCTTTTTGGCTAATGCATTACCATAGTTCGCTTGATATTTGACTTTCTTACCCACTTTGAGCTTCTTGAGAACATTCTTTTTAATGGTTACTTTTGCAATACCTTTCTTATTAGTTTTTGCAGTGTATTTCTTACCATTGAACTTGAAAGTAATCTTTTTACCACTTAAAGCTTTTTTGCCTTGTTTCAAAGTTGCTTGCAGGATTAGTTTCTTAGCAGATTTTTTGACTTTAACTGCTTTCAAAGTTATTATTGTTTTAGCCACTGGTTTTGTGGTAGTTGTTGGAGTACTAGATTTTGCTGGAGTAGTTGGAGTGTTAGGATTTGTTGGATTAGTTGGAGTGGCAATTTCAGAAGGTTTGTTAACACTCAGAATTCCATTTTTACTAAATTGCAAATATTTTGTATCTCCAGAATAAATAATAACATATGGATATGTTCCATTATCTAAGTCAGGAACCTTAACATTAGCGATACCATTAATAACATCAAAATTGTAGTTTTTACCACCAATATTTAAAGTAATTGTACCTGCTGCATCACTTGGCAATTTGATAACGCTTAATCCATTATTATCTAAAGTTGGGATAACAATATCATTTTCATCAATAGGTTTAGGTTCTGGCATTTTTACAATTATTTTGTTAATTCTTGATTCATCAGTTTGACCATTGTAAGAAATTATTTCATATTCTCCTGGTTGTAATCCTAATTGCAACATTGCTACACCATTCGAGTCTGTTCTAGCTAATTCAGAAACAGAGCTAACATTTCTAACAAAAAAGCTAACAAATTTATTTGATAATGGTGAACCATCAGCATAATAAAATGTAGCGATGAAATCATATTCATCACCATATGTTATATTCATATCATATGCCACAATACTTTTACAAATTTTTTCAATTTTTAGATTTCCTGTACTAACAACTGAAGAATATTTCCTATCACCAGAATAAGTTATTGTGTATGGGTAATCTCCACTATCTAAATCGGGGATAAAAACTTTTGCAATACCATTAACTACATCAAATGGATAATCTTTATCATTAATTGTTAATGTTACTGTACCTGTTGCATCAATTGGTAGTGTAACATTTATAGATCCATCCTCTGAAGGACTATCTAAAGGAGATATATTAACTTCTGGTTCAATGAAAGTTTTGTTTAATATAAATGTTATATTGGTTGATGTTGAAGGATAAATATTATTGTTTCCATTATATGTTGCTTTTACTGTGTAATTGCCATTGGTTAATCCAAATAATCTTAAATTAGCTACACCGCGAGTATTAATGGTTTCATTATAATCTGTACCATTAAAAGTGAATGTAACTTTCCCTGTTGCTATGGGACTTACAACAGCCGTTAACATAACATAATCATCATATTGATTAGCAGTTAAATATGTGGTCGAATTTGATTTTACAATTGTTAGCGTTATATTTACTGGATTAACATTATCTACTTTAACAACCTCATTATAATGAATTTGATCCGCAACAATACACGTAGCAGTATAAACTCCAACATTTAAATCGAGAACATTATTAGAACCACTATAACAATTAACTGTACGATAATACACATTGTTTTTATATATTTTTAATACCACTAGCGTACCATTTAATTGGTGATTGTTTAAGGTTACATTAATTGACAAACCATTATTTGATTTATAAGGCGCCATATAATCAGATACATTTAAAACAGGTTCAATTGTGAACTTATTGTTTTCCAATGTTAATGGAGTTCTGTTATAAATATGAAATCCATAATCCCAATAAGCATAATTGTTTTTAAAAATAGAATTCCTAATTGTACCATTAAGAGCCCTATTCCAAAATATTGCACCCCCAGAACCATGTTGAATATAATAACCATCATATGTCTCATAAAAGTTATATTTAACAGAATTATTTTCGAAATAACAATCCGAAATAACACCATTATCACTTTCATCCCAGTAAATAGCCCCTCCATCTAGAAAATCATAAGCAACTGTATTATTCACAAAGTAAGAATGGTGAACTGTTCCATTATCACTGTTAGCCCAATGGATAGCAGCCCCATCCCCACCTGCAATATTATTGGTAAAATTACAATTATAAACAGTCCCATTAGCACTATTGGACCAGCCTATATTACTATTGCTGCTATTTACAAAATTACAGTCATGTACTGTTCCATTAGCACTATTGAGCCACCTAATTGTATTGGCATAGTTATCCACAAAATTACAATTATGAATAACACCATTATCACTATTTTCCCAACGGATACTATAAAGGTTATTCATAAAATTACAATTGTAAATAGTTCCATTTGTACTTTTAAACCAATGAATAAGACCATAATTAGGAGTATTATTCATGAAGTTACAATCACGAATGACTCCGTTAGCACCACCATTCCAATATATAGCATAATCTGAAGAGTTACTTTTTGAATTGATAAATGTTATATTTTTTATAGTTACATTGTTTGCAGACACCAAAAATATCAAAGATTGTCCTTTGGCATCTATAGTAAAACCATTTCCATTTATAGTCATTGGTCTTGGAATAGGTATTCCATTAATATATGCGGAATCTGATTCAACAAATGTATAATTCTTTCTTAAATTTAGCACATCATCATAATTAAAATCAATTTCATGAGCTAACTCCCTAAATGTTCCGGGAGAGGTTGATAAAATATTTTCTTCATTTGTAGAAAGATGTCCAGCATCAACACTTTGATTCTCATTATTTGATTGTATAAAATCTGCTTCCTCATCAACACTAACAACATCATTTATTACATTATCGTATGTACTAACTGCTACATCATTATTTGCATCAATGGAAACAACATCAGTTACATTATCCATAGCGGATACTGTTGAAACCGCTAACAACATGACAAATAACATTGCTAATGTTAAAATTATCTTCTTGTGTTTAATTTTTATCCCTCCTTCTAGTGCGTAAAAGTGCATTCAATGATTATACTATATATATTCGATTTATTTAAGATTATGGTTACCCAAAACAAAAATGAATATATGAATGAAGATGTTGTTAAAGACCGTATTGGTTTTGTTAAATTGTCACCATACCGTCTTGAAATATTAAAATACCTTGAAACTGGAATGAAAATGCCAGTTGAAATAGGCAAACATCTTGATATTAGAACTTCTCATGCCTCCAATGTCCTTCAAGGATTAAGTAAAAATGGACTGGTTGTATGCATAAACCCGCACCGTAAAAAGGGCAGATTATATGAAAATACAGAATTAGCAAAAGAAGTTCTAAAATATTTTGACTGAAAAACTAGTCATGTTTTATTCTTTTAACCACATATGATACAGAATAATACATAGAAGAAAACTAACAGCTGAAATGGCGGAAAAATCCAGCATAAGAACAATACTAGAATTGCACCAATCAGTAATCCACTCCAGACGCTCATAACTAATCCCTCCTTGTTGTAAAATCTTTTATTTCGTATTTGGATCTTGCAAGCAACTCTAAAACTTGGTAGCAAACATCCAAATCAAATGTGCCATCATAGACTATAATATCTTTAAATTCATACATAGCCAAAACACGTAAAAAACCATTTCCATTTTCTAAATCGTCCACGTTCACATACAATATTGTATATCCTAAATCTATTGCTTCTTCGATTCCATCTACAATGTCCAATGTTATTTTAACTGAATCCATAATTAACAACTCCAAAAATTAAATATTGGTGATGGTTAGAGTGGTGTTTAATCTATTGGAAAACCTAATTTACGACTGCAAGCCTTCCAGTATTTCTTAGCTTTCTGTTTTCCTCCAGGACAACGAATAACCCATATCTCATGGAAGGAAATATTAGTCGCATCTGGATTAAACACAACCTTTGGCGGCTGTGTAGCCATCTCACCAAAGAAAGTATTCTGATAAAGATTGTCTGCCAAATTGACAACAAATTCCTCATCAAAGAGATAATGGGTCCTCTCAAAGGTCATAGTAGTTACTGGTTCAGTACTTGAAAGATACTCTTTATAAGCATTGTTGTAAATCTGATCCCATTTGTCCTGAACTTTCTTCAATTCCTGTCTCCTGACTCGATCATATCTCATACGAAACATCTCGACATCTCTATCAGTGGTGTATGGTTGGCGCTGAATATATGACACACATGACTTCCAGCCATCTTCAGGAAGATATCTTACACCATCTTGTTTCTTTCTAGAAATATGACATGCCCTGAGCACATCCTCGAAGTCCCTGTCCAAATCATATCCTACATTCCTAATTCTTCTATCTGCATTTGATGCTTTTGCATCATTGGCTGCACCGGATAATGCTGCTGAAGCAATTGCTATTGAAGCTAACGCTAAAAGTAATCCCATATTTTCATCTCCTTTATAAATTAATTAATTTGGTGATGGTGTTGGTGGTAAAATCAGACCATTGTGAAGTAAGGTCGGTTATCTATTATTTCCAAATCAAACACTCCATTTACACATTGCTCACGCTCCCAAATCAGACGGCTAGACGCTTCCTGAGACGAAGTAATGTAATAGTCAAAGAGTTTCCATCTGCCATTTTCAAATTCGTCAATTCTAAAGGATACTTCGTATCCAGTACGTGGACTAATAGTTATTCTAAATTGTTTCATAACAATCACCAAAAAAATAGTTTTAGTATTTTTAAGAGGCTCACACCTCATTTCAACTATCTACAATACCCATTCTTGTATAATTTTTAACATAGTAGTTCTACTAACAATTCCCTTCCTATGAACAGATTCTGATGTCCTTTCAATAGGTGTAGGTCTTGCAGAAATGAAGTCATCGACAATATGTGCCTCTGATCTGAATTCATCTGTTTCCAAGTAGTTTGCAACGTTTTTAATTTTGCCAAAATGACGAATGATTGCAACTAATTCTGAATCCATTTGCCAAGCAAATATGCTATCGTATGGAATTACATCAGGTTC
>NZ_SUTI01000025.1 GCF_015062985.1 Methanobrevibacter sp.
ATTCATTACATTATGGTGATTTTTCATGGTTTTTACTATTGATGATATTAGAAAAAGGGTTATTCCAATTGTTATTAAGTATGGTATTAATACTTTCAGTCTTTTTGGATCTTATGCTCGAAATGAAGCCAATGAAAATAGTGATCTGGATTTTGTAATGGATAAAGGTGATTTGAAAGGTCTGCAATATGTTTCTTTAGTCCAGGATTTGGAAGACGAATTTAATTGCCATGTTGATGTAGTCAGTAAAGGCAGTTCAAATAAAAAATTTCTCGAAGCAATAAGCAAAGAGGAGGTTCTTTTATATGAACGAGAAAGATAAAAGATGTGCGGAAACCATAATTGACTATTGTAACCGTATTGATGATTATTTAAATCGATTTGATGATGATAAAGAGATTTACATGTCTGACAGTTTATATAAAGATGCTTGTGCATTAGTTATCATTCAAATGGGTGAATTTGCCAATAGATTTTCAGATGAATTCCTTGAGGAATATGATGGAATTGAATGGGGCCAATTAATCGGTTTGAGAAATGTCACAGCTCACAATTATGAAAATATAATCGATGACATCATTTGGGAAGTTATGCATGAAGATGTCCCAGAAATTAAAGAATATCTAGAAAAGATTCTTTATAATTAAAATTACTATTTAATTTTAAGAGTAAAAGTACATTATATTTTGTATAGTATACGGGCAACAAGATTTTTAAATGATTTATTGTCTTTATAATATTTATCTTAAAAATGCAAAATACCATTACTTTTATTAAATAGTGGATGAATTGAAAGTTGGGTGTAGCAATATTAATTAGGATTTAAGGTTTTTTTTAGTTTTAATCTGTTGTAGTTTTTCATTGGATTTTTTTGCCGATATACTGGATTATATAAAATGAAGTTACATCTTTTGTATGGATGAAATTTCTCATTCAAGCGATATTAAACAGATGTAGTTCCATAATAATCTAAAAAGAGTCAAGACTTAACTTTAAAAAATAAAAATAAAACCAATCAAAAGATTGGTTATTAAAATTTCATTCTAAATATAATCCTATACCCTCGATGATTAACGCCACACCTATAAGAATTACAGCGAAAAGAGGTTGGTCGATTGAAAATCCTCCAAGAGCAAATGAAATTATACCTAAAATTATAATCAATACTGAAGCAATTTTTGATACTCCTGAATCTGAAAGAAGGCCAACAATACCTCCTAAAATCAGCAGGATACCAATGACATAGAATTGTATTCCGAAAATGAATGATAATGCAGAAATGTTAAATACGAATACCAGCCCCACTATAATGGTTAGGATTCCAATAATAATATTGACTGCTGAAAATCCGGATATTATTAATGCTATACCAAAGAATACTAAACTTAATCCAATAATAATGGACAATGCTGCAGTACTGAAAACAGGGAAAATTATAAAAAGTAATCCCAATATTATTGATATTATTCCAGATATTTTATTTGGTTCCATATTTTTTTCCTCCAAAAATTGTCATATTTTATTAAAAAAGGAAAATGAGAGATTAACTCTCATTGTTTTTTCGGCTGTAGCCGCAACGTTGCAATAAATACCACTGCCAGCAGAATAGCCGTTACTATCATTACGAATCCCATAGCTTCTTGAATAATGACATCTACGGCATTCATGATAGTACTGTCTTGTGTAATATTTTCTGTACCTGCTGTTTGTAAGTAATTGGCTGCATCATCAAAGAATTGTGGGTCGTTTGCATGGTCTGGCGCATACATATCGATTGCAGTAGAAAGACCTCCCATAACTCCGAGAATTAGAATTACTCCAATAAGTGCAGTACCCATTGACTCACCTAATGTCTGTGTGGTTGTAAGAACACCAGATGCGTTATTTTCACTTTTCTTAGGAATATTGATTAATGAAATGTCTGTGCTTAAAGACATTACAAAACCAAGTCCAGCACCCAATACAAACAGACCAGGCATTAAATCATACATTGTTGTATTCAATCTGAATTGATAGCTTAAAATCACACATCCGATAATTGCAATTAAAGATCCTACTGCAATGAGGGTCTTATGACTAAATTTAGTGGATAAACTTGGAGCCGCTATTGCGAAAATAAGCAGACCTATAGTCATCGGAAGTGTAGTCAAACCAGTATTCAATGCATTTAATTGCATTACACTTTGCAGGAAGAGTGAAACTGCAAACAATGCCCCACCCATTGCAAGACATCCTATTAATCTAATGATTGCTCCTACACGTAAATTTCTGTCTCTGAATAAGTCCATATCAAGTAAAGGCACTTTTCCATTTCTTTTCCTTCTGATTTCCAACCAGGCAAATATTGCTAGGATAACTAAACCTAAAACTATTACAGCAACGCTGGATGAATCTTTTGTAAGCATTAAAATACCCCAAACAAACAAGACAAGTCCTATAACTGAAATTATAGTGCCCGTAATATCCAAATCTTTTTTAGATTCAGTAGGTTTGAAATCAGGTATTTTATGTTGCATCACTAAAATAAAGATAACAAATATTAATTCAACTGCGAATCCCCATCTCCAACTGAAAAATGTTGTCATGACCCCACCGAATAGCGGACCGACAGCAGCAGAAATGGAAACCATTACACTTTCAATTGCCAAAGCAAATGTACGTTGTTCACCGGAATAGATTCCACTTATAAGGGAAACAGTAGCAGGTGTCATTAATGCCCCTGCAATACCTTCAATCAATGCCCATCCAATAAATAGCACTCCGGTACTCCAACTTATTGCTGCGGTAAATGTACCGACACCATAAAGTATAGTACCGATTATGAACAGTTTCTTTTTACCGACTATGTCCTGAAGTTTGGTACTGAGCAGCATGAATGCAGCAGTAATCAAAGTATAGAATGACATAATCAACTGAATGGTACTTACATCAGTATGCAAATCAACTACAACTTTAGAAATACTAACATTCATGAACGTTGCATCCAATGTTATAATAAATGAAGCACAAGCCACTAACACTAATGGAATCCAAGAGTGTTGCTTAACCGTTTCATTCATATCTATTAATCCTCCTATATCTCCATTTTAATTTTAAAAATACAATTGACTTGTCATAGGTTATATAAACGAATTTCATATCCTATTAACAATTATTGTGTCAAAAATAATATTTATAATTTGTTTTAAATTTGAAAATAAAAGTATAAAAACTAAAATATTAAAAATTGAATTAGATTGATGTTTTGACAATAATTATTAATTAGATTAATGAATAGACATTATATTGAATATGCAATTAATAAGGATGATAAAATGGGTATTGATTTGACAGATATCGGAATTGAAGAAGGACAGAAATATGAAGGGATTTACACTACCATGAGCAAGGACGGTGTAAAAAATGCAGCGCCAATAGGAATTGTATGCAAAGGCAAAGACAAACTTGGATGTAGATTATTTGTCGGCACCAAAACCCTGAAAAACATTATGGAAACACGCAGATATGTTGTAAATATCACTTTTGACCCTATAAATTTTGTAAATTCAACCATCGGAAATCTGGATATTGAAGAGTTTACCGATGATGATGACATTGCAATATTGAAAAATGCAGAAGCATATGTCATTTGTGATGTTACAGACATTAGAAAGATGGATCCGATTAAAGACCATGTAACATCAAATGGGGAAGCTTATATCATAAGCAGTGATGTTGTAGAAATTGTCAAAAATCATCCGTGTGCAAAGGCTTTAAACCGGGGTGTATTCGCCCTTCTCGAATGCCTTACAAACTATACCCGACTGGACTTAGTAAGTAAAGAACAGCAGGACTATTTTATCGGAAGGTTTAATGAAAACAATCGCATGATTAAGAGGGTTTCAGGACAGGATACGATAAAAGCAATGGAGATTCTTAAAAACAGCATGATAAAAAAGGGTTTTGATGTTGAATAGAACCTGTATGTGTGGAGCTAAAAGTATTTTATATTCTGTATAATATACGAGCAAAATCCCTTTTAAGGAGTTTTTTAGATTTATAAAACAATATTATTATTTTATTCTTATATAGGGGAATTCTATGGAAAAATATTTGATGGAAACACCAAGCATTGATTATATGGATTCTTTTATTCAAAATAAGGTTCGGGAATTAATGAATTAATCTGAAGATAATTTAGAGTATATAAAACGAAGTTACATCTTTGTTAGGGATGAGATTCCTCACTTCAATTCGAAGTGAATTTGGGGAAATTGATTATCAGGATAATCATGCTGATTTGGATGAAAGGTTGGTTAATATACTAATGGAAAGTGAAAATATATTTGAAATTAGAACAGATTTTGAGTTTTAGTTAAATTCATATAATAGTTTTCATAAGTCATTCAATTCAGAGAGGTTTGTGTTTTTTCATAAAATCTCAGTTTGAAAATATTTACCAGAAAACTAATTAAATAATTGAAATATGAAATTTTTAAAGCGAGTATTCCAGCAATTGTCGCGGTTTCAGGTTGAGGTAATTCCAGAACTAAGACAGTTACAATGATTGCTATTATTGCATCATAAAATGTTTCTAATCTATTTGTGTCCCTTAAATTTTCCATATTCATATAAACATATTTGTGTATTACGATTATAATAAAATATAGATATCCCAAATTATCCTTTAAAAATCATGGTTGAACTATGCTGAGGATTCATGGAAGAAAGCAAAAGGTTTTATAAACTCAGGTATTTTTTTTCAACGATACTCACAAATACTATTTTTGACAGATATTCTTTTATGTTAGAACTTAGGGAAATTTTAGCAATTTTCAATGAAGGCAAAAAATTAACAATGGATGAAGAGGCTGCCGAGACCTGCAATTATTATTCTCAAGAAGCTCAAAAAATTACTTGTGAAATCAATTATGCTTATCATGATTTCGATGAAATTCGAGAACTATTCTCAAAATTAATTGGAAGGAAAGTTAGTGATGATTTCAGACTTTTCCCACCATTTACAACTGATTTTGGAAAGAACATTCATCTTGGAGAAAATGTTTTCATCAATTCAGGATGCAGGTTTCAAGACCAAGGCGGAATCTACATAGGAAATAATGTATTAATTGGACATAATGTTGTTTTAGCCACTCTAAACCATGAAGAGAATCCTCAAAGAAGAGGCAATTTAATTCCAGCACCTATAAAAATCGGCAATGATGTTTGGATAGGATCAAATGCCACTATTCTTTCAGGTGTTACTGTTGGTGATGGGGCAATTATTGCTGCAGGGGCGGTTGTCACAAAAGATGTTGCTGAAAATACTATTGTTGGAGGAGTTCCTGCAAAATATATTCGAGACATTAAAATGGACTAGTTAATACATCACTTTCGGGCGGAAAGTAGATGTGTCCTATGATGTTTACGTCGGTAGAGCAAACTTCATTAGCAAGGCTAATGTTCCTATATTTAGAATTTTTCCAAAATTCTTGCATAGACGACTTTTAAATTATCATCAGATTTTTCATAAATTCTTTTTAGAATTAATTCAGGAGTACTTTTTGCAAGGAAATTCATTTTAGGGGTTCTATCAACAATCAAATTATAATTTTCATCCAATCCCTTAGCTTCAATTCCGTCTACCCTGATGTCTGTGTAATTCATTAATTCACGGGCCATATGGGTAACAATCACTCCATAGGAATCTGACTCTTTTATCATGTCTATGAAGGTGGATATGATTTTAACTGCAGCATCAAGTTCTGTTATGCCTTCAAGTTCATCCAATAGCACTAATTTTTCACTGTTTGTAGTTACAATTGGTATGAATACATTTAAGAATGATTCAAACGCTCCCGCATCAAGAGACCTTTTCTTGGAGAAGTGATAAATTTCATCAAATAGTTTAATTTCTGCGCTGTCAGCACTTACCGGAAGCCCCATCTGCGCCATGATGGATATCTGGGTTAATGTTTCAAGAAGTGTTGTTTTACCTCCGCTGTTTGCACCGGTTAGAAGCGCAATATTCTCATCAGGTGTTAGCTGATAATCAACCTTCTGAACATATTCTTCATCTTTTTTAAGTGCTAATTCTAAATGCAAGGCTCCTTTTAATTTTATATCATCACTAAATTCCGGTCGGCATAAACCATATTCATATGCAAAACTGCCCAAACTGAATTCATAGTCGAATTTGATGGCATCTTCAACTTCTTTAATGGCCCTATCCTTAATTAGGTTTAATTCAATTGCCGCGCTTTTTTTAATATCAAAAATATCGTTCTCTTTTTTAGAGGATTGTTCCAGGGTAACTCTTTGAATTTCCTCATCGTCAATTTGTATAGGATATGTTCTCAAAAATGGATCAAAACTTAGCCCTGTTTTTTCACGGATAATTTCTTTTCTTTTATTGATAATTTCATCAAATATTTTACTAATCTTTGGTGGGAAGTTATTGTTTAATAAATTAAGAATTTCATCTCCTTCAAGATCAACTTGTTTAATGGATTTTTCTAATTCATTATCCATATCATCTTTTAGAGAATAAACAAGTTTTTCGATATCTACTTCCCTTTTATCAATAATATTCAATTCATCAATGATTGGGATAATGTCTCCAAGTACGCTTTCCTTATTCCTGATTTTTTGTATTTCATGAACTCTTGTGAATAAATCTTTATTTTGGATGAAGAAATTGATTATCTTTTCAGGAACGATTTCATAGTCATTATCTTCAATGTTTATCATTACGAGGTTTGGCATTCCTTCGAAATCAAGTATTCCTTGGGAATATACGTAGAATACTAAATCGTAATTCATTATTTCTTCTTTGAGTAATGGTGAATCGCTTGCAGTAATGATGGGATAATATTGATTTAATCCCAAATCGCTAAGGTAGGAATTATCTTCTTCACTTTCAACAAGGATGGCTTTACTTGGGTCATATTCCGGTTTGGCCTCTTCTACTTCTTTTAGATTTTTCATCAGACCTCTCAATTTTATAATGGGAAGCTGTGAAACGTGGTCTTTTGCATTCATTACAAAATCAAGTTGTGAATTTATCTTTTGCATATCTTTTGATGGGGAAAGCAATAAGATTCTGTTTTTGGAGTATGATGTGTTGGAATAGGATAATATCTTGTTTATGATGTCTTCATAAAGCTCCATTGCACGGTCACTTTTTATGAACTCATATTCCTGGTTATTTAATAGCTGATTCATTATTTCAATAGCTTTCCTTTGGCTTATTCCCTCAATATTTGCTATTTTTTCAACATCAACATTATCAACTATTTTTTGGAGTTCTTCTTCCCCACCAACACTATTTATGATTTTTTCAGAAATTTTATCTCCGATTCCTTTGATATTTTGCAATGTAATTTTATCCTCATTCATTTTTACCAAACCCCTTATAGAAAATAGTTATATCTTTATATATATTGATTATTTGCCGAGAGCATTTGAAAAGTAATAATTCAGTAGTTGGCAAGAGTATTTTTTGGACTAATCTTTTTCAGTTCTTCAGTATTGATACTCCCTTCAAAAGCAGTATTATAGATATCTATCATTTTATAATAGTCATCCCCTTTATAACGCCCGTCAATTGCGAAATTGACGAATCCAATACTGTTCAGGTAAGTTATTTCATTGATTAATGAGAGTTCTCTGTCGCTGAATAGGATTAGTTCTTCGCCTGAAAGACTCATATGTACAGGATATCTGTTATTTTTCAAGTCAATTAGATAATTGTCATAGTCTTTTTTAAGTTCTTTTTTATAAAGCATAGGAGATCTGGTTTTCATTAACTCGATTGACCCCTGAACGATTATTTCCACCTTATTTGGATTTTTGCAGTGTTTTATAATTCCTTCAATGTCTCTTTTTCGCAGTTCTGGTGAAATTGTCAGTATTTTATAGTTTTTCAGGCTGTTTATAGTTGCATTGTTTGTTATATTCATGGAATAAGGTCCGTATTCTCCATTAAAGCTGTTGCTCATTATGGGCATATTGCAGTGCATCTTATTCAATATTCCCCGAGCTTTATTCAACGCTTTAATTAAGCTATCATGTGCAATGTCAGGCCATTTCCAAATTAATTCATAGTCTTTGCCATACGAAATTTCAAAAGCTTCTTTCATAAAATTAATCATGTAGTTAAGATTGTAGGCATTCTTTCCATTGATGTTTAAGGAATCCCTTTGAGGGGGAATTTCGAGATATACCCTTTTAACATTTTTGATGTTTTCTAAATGATTCAGATTATTTGTGTAGAATGAAAGAATTGGCTTTTCGCGATTTGCCTCATTTTCCACTTGGGGCAATTTAATCTTTTTCAGCTCATGGGTATAAGATTCGATAACTTCATTTTCCAGTAGTTTAAAGAGGTTTCTTCTTAGCTCATTGATCTTGCTTATCGGAATAAATAATGTTCCGTCATAGTTGATGTTTATTTGTGTTATTTCAAAGGGGTAATTGTCAACTTTTGAAAGCTGCTTTTTAATTGTATCGGCATCCACACTTTTTTTAATAGGTTTTTCAAAGGCAGTGTTTCCTCTCAGTTCACTTTCAATCACTTTCCTGTTTGCAAGTGTCAATCTTCCTTTTAATATGGGGAACTTATTTTTCAAAGAGAATGTCAGAATCAATTTGGATTTGACATAGCTGCTTCCTTTGTTTTCAATTTCTTTAGCTTTTTTGATTAACTCATGCCTTTTTGTCAAATAAACGGTGGAGTCATTCAAATTAAAATCACTTTTTTTATTTTGCCATACCTTTTTTACAATCAATACTTTATCCGGTCTGGTCAAATCCTTGATCTGTTTATTTTTTCCTTTTTTAAAGTGGTTTAAGGTTGTTATAATGGGATTTTGGGATATTTCAAAGCCGTAATCATTGCTGTTTTTAATAATCAAAAGCCCATCGCCTTTTTGAGGAATGCTTTTGATGGAATCATCAAGTTTAATAGTAATCTGATTTTTCTTTGAAGAGATTACCTTTCCTATTTCCAGACCGATATGGCCTGCCCGAATGCTTCTTCGGGTATCATTGTTGAATTTGCCTTCAACAAATCCCCTATTGAATACCAGATGTATTTCTTCGCTTTCAGTTTCTTTCCTGCTTTTTAGTTTATTCAATGCTTTCCTGTAGTTGCTCACGACAATCGCAAGGTATTCCTTGGAACGCATTCTACCTTCAATTTTAATGCATGAAATGTTCATTTCCGAAATTTCTTTCAGTTGATTGAATAGGCTCAAATCGCAGGGGGATAAATAGTAATCTTCTTTTTCAATGCCGGGAATTTTATATTTTTGGCGGCAAGGCTGTGCGCATGTTCCCCTGTTTCCACTTCGCCCTCCTTTAAAGCTGCTTAATAAGCATTGTCCAGAATAAGAGTAGCATAGTGCACCGTGGGCAAATATTTCAAGCTCCATATTTGTATTCAATGATTCGATTTCTTCTTTTTTCATTTCACGGGGAAGAACAACTCTTCTGATTCCTTTGCTTTCAAGATAATCTAGCTTAAGCTGATTTTCACAGGTCATCTGTGTTGATGCATGGATCTTTAGGTCTGGCAGATATCTGTTGATAAGCTCAACCAGCCCCAAATCCTGCACTAAAACGGCATCCGCACCCATTGCATATAACTTTGACAGGTAATTGACCACACTTTCCAATTCATCCTCTTTGATTAATGTATTGACGGTGACGTAAACTTTAACGTTATGCATATGGGCAATGTTTATGGCTTCGTTAATTTCATCTAACGTAAAGTTTTCAGCGAACTTGCGGGCGCCATAATTTTTTCCGGATAAATAAACTGAACTGGCTCCGGCATTAATCGCAACTTTCAAATGTTCCATCGATCCGACAGGTGCAAGTAATTCAGGAATTTTCATTATTTGTCCTCGTGTAGTCTGCCTTCAATATAATTGCCCTTGTTGATGTAGGATTGTGAGAAATCCATTATCTGGTATTTGTATTTGGTCAGCTCTTCCGGGTCTTTGTTTTTAAGGCTTTCATTGTAAATGGATAAAATTTGTGTAGTATACTGCTCATTTGAATATCTGCAGTCAAGAACCAAAGAATCCAATCCCATTTCCTTAATTTCATTCATCTCTTCAATTAGGCATAGGCAATCCTTGTTGATGATATGGCTTTGCCTGTTGTAGTCGAAAAATACCTTATATTTGAATTTTTTCCTTTTTTTATCTTCCAAAATGGCATAATCCGCATCATTTGAAATGATAAAGTCCTTTCCGTCATTTAGATTGGTAAAATCATCTTTGCTTACAATAACTTCCAGATTTCCGTTAACAATCATTTCCAGATCTATGTTCCTGTCATGGTTTCTTTTTACCAGTTCTTTGATCTCCCTTCCGGAAAGTTCTGATGATAGAATCAGTGATTTGAATCCGGATGCGTTCAGATCATGCACGCAAAAACTGTTCCAGACGTTAAGATTGTGGTTTCCGTATATTGCACAATCGAAAATTTCATTCATCCCGGGGAAATCGCCCATTACAGAAACGATTATGCCTTCATTTTCAAGCTCTTTTATGATTCCATTGCATTTCAAAGCATCCTCTTCACTGATAAATGATGATAAAACCCAAACGAATTCGGTTGGAGCGGCCATTAGGCTGCCTTTTTTCAGGGTCTCCTTTATGTTTGCAAAGTAATCATCAGGGTTGTTGTAATGGCAGTTTCCATCAAAGTATATTCTTTTCAGGTCAAATCCTGAAGCGGCTTTGATTTGTGAAATGTCATCAATGAATATTGACAGTTTTGGTGTTTTTTTCTTGACTTTTCCTTCATTATTTTCATAATCTTCAAAGAATTTGGTTAGATTTTTTCTCACTTCTTTGACTGCTTTTTTAGTTGGTGTATAATGATTCAACAATAATGTTTCGGCATTTTCAAGAATTTCCCGCCTGATTTGGTTTATTTCACGGATAGGTATGAAAATGTCTTTTGGCATATTGTTGAAGCGAATATTTTCAATATAGAATGGTGTTCCGCCGGTCTTTTTAAGTTGAGTTTCGATTATCTCTTCAGTGACAGGCTTATTTTTTGCCTTTTCAAATTTATCAAGGCATTTATGCCTAAAGTTTATCAGTTCGCCTTCCAAATAATATTCGACTTTTGTAAATAAGTTTAAATTTTCATCCCATGTTAGGGATAGGCTTATAGGTACATTATTTGCAATTTTTTCCTTTTCGAACTGTTTTAAATAATCGTGAGTTGATTTGGAATAGCTGATGAACACTTCTGTTCCGACCTTAACGAGGCGTGTAGTATCAATAACAATTTCGTTTTCATCCTGTTTGATTATGTTTTCAAGATAGATTCCCTTTATTTTGCCGTTGTATTTAAATGCAATGCCGTCTCCAGGTTCTAGAATAACTGGTATTTCCTTATTTTTAATTTCAATTGTGACTTTTGTGCCATCTATGTTTGTAATGTCTCCGATGTACAAACCTTCGTGACCGGAATGGCCTCTGCCCATGACCTGTCCGGGCTTATCGCCCATCATATATCCGTCAGTAAATTGCCTGTTAAAAACGAGGTGCAAATCTTTTTTGTAGTCACCTTCGTTTTCGTCAATGAGGTTTCTATAGCTGTTTACGATGGTTCCGATATAATCGCCGGATTTCATTCTGCCTTCCAGTTTAAGAGATTTCACTCCCGCATCTGAAATTTCATTTAAGTGATTATATGTTGCAAGGTCATGTGTTGAAAGCAGATATCCGTTTCCTATATTGTATCCCCTGTATTTAAGGCGATATTCTCTTCGGCAGGGCTGTGCACATGCTCCTCTGTTGCCGCTTCTTCCACTGTTGTAGGAGGACATGTAACATTTTCCGCTTACACAGTAGCAAAGTGCTCCATGGCCGAATACTTCAATGTCCAAATCGATATTGTCTTTTTCAAGCCTTTCATGGGTTTCCCTAATCTGTCCAATATTGACTTCACGGGGCATTACAACCCTTTTGATATTATTTTTATTCGCCCATTTGAAAGAGGGATAGCTATTCAGACCCATTTGTGTTGAAGCATGAACTTCCAAATCAGGAATAAATGTTTTTAAAAGCCAGATCAGCCCGAAATCTTGGACAATAACTGCATCCACCCCTATCTGGTATAATTTGAATAAGTAATTTAAGACATCTGTAATTTCGAAATTGTTTATTAATGTGTTCACGGTTACATGGACTTTGGCACCATTTAAATGAGCGTAGTTAACCGCTTTTTCAATTTCTTCCATTGTGAAATTTTTAGCGTATGCTCTGGCACCATAGTTCTGTCCTGCGATATAAACTGCATCAGCGCCGGCATTGACTGCAATCACTAATACATCATATGAACCTGCAGGAGCCAATAATTCTTCTAAAACCATTTAATTTTACACCTTGATTGTTTATTCATTTACATTTTTGTAATTAATTATATATTAAATTTAAAACATATCTTATATCATGTACATAGTGTTTGAAGGAATTGACGGCTCTGGAAAATCAACTCAAATCCAGTTATTGAAGGAATGGCTGGAAGCTAATGGATTTGAAGTTGAAACTTTAGTGGAACCAACCGATTCGGAGGTTGGAAAACTAATTAGGAAAATGTTGCAGAATCCCGATGCAATGGAGGATGACTTTCAAAAAGTTTTGGCTCTTCTTTTTGCGGCAGATAGGATGTTGATAATGGATAAATTAGAAGACGACTCTAAAGTTTTCATTTCAGACAGGTCATTCATTTCCTCTTTGGTTTATCAAAACCCAACTGAATGGGTTGAAGTTTTAAACAGATATGCTAAAAGGCCGGATTTACTAATTTTATTGGATTTGGATGTTGAAAAATCAGTTGCAAGGACTTCAGGAGAAGACACATTTGAAAATGTGGAATTTTTAACTGGAGTTAAGGATAACTATTTAAAATTGGCTAAAAATTATCCTCATGCAATCATTGATGCAAATAATGGTGTTAATAAAGTTTCTTCAGATATCAAAAAGGCTGTAGCACCATACCTTGGCATTTGTAA
This sequence comes from Methanobrevibacter sp., assembly GCF_015062985.1. GTDB lineage: Archaea > Methanobacteriota > Methanobacteria > Methanobacteriales > Methanobacteriaceae > Methanocatella. The sequence goes on from NZ_SUTI01000025.1 coordinate 13,022, forward strand.
GGATTGCATTTTATGATTCGATTAAAAAAAGAAATTATGGAGATTATTTATCTCCTTCTAATTCAGCTAATCTTTCGCGAATAGCGTTTTCTAAAAAATCTCTTACTTTTACAAGTTCATCGTATTTTCCGATTAATTTAGGACCAAATTCAGTTTGTTCCAGTTTAATATCGTATTTTTCGAATGCGTGAGCAAGCATCTGTTCGCCAACACCATTTGGCAAACCCATTTCGAATTCTTCCTTTTCTTCAACCATTTAATTTTCCTCCATGTATTCTCTTACCGGAGCAAAGAATTCAATTAAGAAATCTTTAATTCCATTTTTTAAATCCATTGGGTGTAAGTTACCTTCACTAAAGTCTTTAATTAACTCATCATGTGTAAGCTCTATGTCGCCACCGAATTTTTCAGGTCTTTTGATAAGTAAGGTATCTTGATTTGGGAAAACGAAGGTTTCTGCAATTTCAATCATAGGGTTACCTTCAATTTCGCCTTGAGGACAGAAACTTTTCTTGATTTTTTTAGCAATCACTTCGACTGAATCATCAACAGCAATGTAGTTTCCTTTACTTGAAGACATTTTAGCATCGCCGTCAAGTCCATGCAATAATGGTGTGTGGATACAAACAGGAACGTTTTCACCAATTTTTTCCAGATTTTCTCTTGCCAACATTTGGATTTTTCTTTGTTCCATTCCACCAAGCGCAATATCAACGTTTAAGGCAGCCATATCTACAGTTTGCATTATTGGATAAATCACGCTTGCCACTTTAGGATTGTCGTCTGCACGACTTACCTGATCCATACTTCTTCTTGCTCTTTTCAAGGTGGTCATTGTGGCTAGCTGATATACTTTATCGGTATATTCAGGATCTAACTGGAATGATGAACCTAAAACATATTCAGTTGTTTCATCAAGACCCAGAGCTTGAAAACATCTTTTGTTGTATTCGGCAGTTTCAGCAATTTCTTCGATAGTTCCTTTTCCATTTAAAAATGCGTGATAATCTGCAAGAAGGATTTTAATTTTAAAACCTAATTTTTGTAGTTGTTTTAATTTTTGTACAGTTACGGCATGTCCTAAATGGATTTTTCCTGAAGGTTCATAACCAGTATAGGCTATAGGTTCGTCTTTTTCAAGAACTTCTTTCAGCTCTTCGGTATCTATAACTTCTAAGGTTCCTTCTTCGATTAATTGAATTTTTTCTTCAATATTCATTTTATCACTTAATTCAGTAAATATGTGTAATAATCAATTTTTATAATCTTGACTTCATCACCAACATTCAACACGGAATATTCATCTTTCATTTCCAAATCCAGTGCTGAATAATCAACGGGATCCAATATTTGGATAATCTGCGGTGATTTTGAGATTACTGTTGTTGTTTCTATTTCATCTGATTTCTTAACCAATTCAATATCTTCCATATTTTTCAATGGGATGTGGTGCTGTTTTTTTGATACAATATCGTTTCCAACAACTCTGTTTTTATCGATTCCTTTAACTTGGATTAGCTTGTCATCGTACTTGATGATGTCTTCTTTTTCAAATTCGGGAATTCTAATTGAAATCCAAATTCTGTAAAGTCCCTTTCCGGTGGATTTGTCTTCACTGATAAGTCTTGGAGATTCTTTAATTATTCCGCCGAATTCTTCTTTTAGAGCTTCAACAACTTTTCTTCCGCTTTTTAAAGATCCGATATAATAATCGCGACCTTCTTTAAGTTTTGCTATTTGAGGACAATAAGCCAATTTATCTTTTTTGTATTGCTTAATTAATGTCCTTTCAACTATTTCATCAGCTTTGTCGTATTCTTCAGTTTTTATGTCTCGTTTATCTGCTCTAAATTGAATTACAGATTCATAATACCCGGATTGTACTTTGCTGCATGTTGGACAAACTGTTTTTAGAATTCTAACTTCAGTTTCATGGGTTTCTTCTATTTGTGTACCTTCAACTTCACCAATGATTTCAACGCAGCATTCAGCTATTGTTCCTTTCATCTGTTTTATTTCAAGTGTCACATGTTCATCTGAGACTTCATCGGCGATTTTTATGTTTCTCTCAAGTGCTCTGTAGATTATCTCTTCTTCAGGGATAAATTCCTCTGACCATTTCCCTTCTTCGAGTTTGCTGTTACAATGGCTGCAGATTTGAACTTCAATCCTTTTAGGCAGTTCAATCATCTGAAAATCTTTTAAAAAACAGTCTATGCAGATGTCGCCAACCATTTTTTTATCAGTACTTCCACACTCTGGACAAAACATGATATCAATAAAATAAGTAAAAAGGTAAAATTATAATGTTTTTAAAGGTGCTGTTGCACCGCATGCAGCACATTTAAGTAAGAATATTCTACCTTCTCTGATGATTCTTGTATCAGGTCTGTTACATTCATGGCAGATTACATATTTGTCTACATAATCCTCGATTCTCTCGTTGATTAGGTAATGTGTAAATTTACCTTGTAAAATTGCTCTTTGACCTTCGATATTTCCTGCAGTACCTAATTCTCTCATTAAGAATTTTAATAAATGTTGTGGGTCTCTGTTTAAACCTTCTGCAACATCTTTAAAGTTTTTGATAAATGTTCTATTACCTTGGATATCTGAATAAGCTTTAGGAATTTTGAATCTTTTGTGTTCAAATACTTCAGGAGGTAA
>NZ_SUTI01000026.1 GCF_015062985.1 Methanobrevibacter sp.
ACTTCAAAACCGAGCAAATTATGGCACAAATCAGTGCTGCTCTTGAAGACTTAGGTAAATAGATTTAGAGATTAATTCTCTATTTCTCTTTTTTCTTTTTTTTTTAACGACTTTTTTCAACCCTAATTTTAAATAATATTTTTTATATAACTATTGTTATGAAAAATAATCCTAAATTGCTCCTTTATATTTTAATGCTTTCAACATTAGGAATCAATACACCTTTAAGCATTATTGGGATTATTTCACAGATTTCTGAATATTTTCACACTACCATTGCAATTTCAGGACTGTATGTCAGTTCATTTACATTTACAATAGCGCTGACAGGTCTGTTTGTCCCATTGCTCTTTTCAAAATTTGAGCGAAAGCTAACATTCGTTTCAATCCTGTCCGTGTTTGCAGTTTCAAACATAATAATAGTTTTTACTAAAAGCATCTATGTTGCTTCGTTATTCAGAATTCTCTCCGCTGTAGTTTATCCGGCTTTTATTTCAATTTCGCTAACCTTCTGTGAAGAAATTGCACCCGCTAATCAAAGGCAGGATTACATAACAAAAATATTGCTTGGAATTTCAGTAGGAAGCATCATTGGCCTGCCGATTACCACAGGCCTTGGAACAATCTTCGGCTATCAAATTGCGATGACTTGGATCTTCCTGATTAATTTCCTGACATTGATATTGATTTTAATATTCTTTCCAAAGGTTCCGGGTAAATCAAAAAGCTATGAAATGCCATTATCAACTATCAAATCAAAAGAGTTTATACTGGCCACTCTTGGAATTATAATGATGCCGATCGGCGCCAGCATAGTTTACAATTACGTTCCCTACTTTCTGCAGACTGTCAGCCATATTTATACCTATAAATTAAGCATATTCCTATTTACATATGGCATATTTTCAATATTCGGCACCTGGCTTGGCGGGAAATTGATATTTAAAAAGGACAGGGAGACATTGATTATATTCCAGTTGGTATGCGCTTCGGTATTTTTGGCACTATACCTTTTTGCCGATTATCTAATTGCAGTTTTAATCCTGATTTTAATATTTGGAGTATTGGACGGAATGGGCTACAACCTTATCCAGTACATGGAGTCATCAGTTTTGCCCGATAGTCCGGAACTTGCAAACGGCATTTTTTTAAGTGTTTTGAATGGTGGAATAGCAATAGGCATTGCAATTGGAGGATTTTTGGTCGATGGATTTGGAGTGATGTCAATATTCATTTCCGGAGCCATATTTTTAATCCTTGCTTTTGTATTAGTGGTTTACGTGATTTTTGTTTTAAAAATCAATTTGAAATATCAAAGCATTAATTAATAGGATATATCCTTATGGTATGACAAATTTTTAATAATTTATATATAATATTTAAGATAAACATAGTATAGAATAGTATAATAATTGATTCATTTCTCAATCTAAATATTATAACGAGAATCTAACAGATTATTGGTGATAAAATGAGTGAAGTATATAGGACATTTACATCAGAATCAGTAACTCAGGGACACCCTGATAAGGTTGCAGACATTATTTCTGATGCTATATTAGATGCATACATGGCACAGGATAAATTTTCACATGTGGCATGTGAAACCTGCGTAACTACTGATTTTGCTATGGTATTTGGTGAAATTACATCTGCTGCCCATATATCAGAAGAGGAAATTGAAAAAATAGTAAGGGACACAATTATTGAAATCGGTTACGATAATTCTGATTTAAAATTTGACGGTCATAGCTGTAAAGTTGCAAACAGGCTCCATGAACAATCACAGGATATCAATCAAGGTGTAGACCGTGGAGATGAAGAGACCGGAGCTGGAGATCAAGGAATGATGTTTGGTTTTGCTACCAATGAAACCGAATCATTAATGCCTTATCCAATTGATCTTGCTCGCAAATTGACCAATAAATTAACTGAACTCAGAGAAAGCGGCGAAATTCCATATTTAAGACCTGACGGTAAAGCTCAAGTATCCGTAAATTATGATAAGGACGGTAATGTCATTTCACTTGATGCGGTAGTATTGTCAACCCAGCATGATGAGACAATGTCCGATAATCAGGAACAATTGAAAGAAGACATTCGCGAAAAGCTCTTCAAGGCTGTTATTCCTCAGGAATTGATGACAGAAGACACTAAAGAACACATCAATCCGACAGGCAAATTTGAAATAGGCGGTCCTCATGGGGATGCAGGTCTAACCGGCCGTAAAATCATTGTTGATACTTATGGAGGATATGCTCGCCACGGTGGAGGAGCATTTTCTGGTAAAGACTGCACTAAAGTGGACAGAAGTGCATGTTACATGGCAAGATACATTGCAAAGAATATTGTAGCAAGCGGTCTTGCTTCCAAATGTGAAATTCAATTGTCTTATGCAATCGGAGTTGCAGAGCCTACTTCAGTAATGGTAGATACTTTCGGAACTGGAGCAGACATTGGAGATGCAACATTCGAGCAAATTGTACGTGAAAACTTTAGGTTAACTCCTGATGGAATCATTGAAACATTAGGTTTAAGGGATACTGCCTATAAGCAAACCGCTAAATACGGCCACTTCGGTATAGAAGGCCTTCCTTGGGAAGAAACCGACAAAGTTGAAGACTTGAAAAAGTACATTAAAGGTTAAAATTAACTTTCCTCTTTTGAGGAAATCTTTTTCTATTTTTTTATTATTTTTTTCTGTAAATCTGTTTTTCACTTTTTTGTGAATATTTTTCATAACTATTATATTAAATGATTTACAAAAATTAAATCATAACTATATAATTGGATATTAGGTGTAGTAAATGGCTAATTATCATGACGAAATTTTAAACTTTGAAAAAATTGCAAAAGAACATACTGAATATATGAGAAATAGTATTAATCTTATTGCCTCCGAAAACGTTACAAGCGTAGAAGTGACTGAAGCTGTAGCTACTGATTTCGCTCACAGATACGCAGAAGGACAGGCTTTCCAAAGATTTTATGAAGGCTGCCAATATGTCGACTTGGTTGAAGATAAAACCAAAAAACTTTCCTGCAAATTATATGATTGTGACTATGCTAACGTCCAACCGGTTTCCGGTGTAACAGCAAACCTTGCAGCATTCTTTGGTTTTGCAAAACCTGGTGAAAAGGTAATGGCGCTTGAAGTACCGTCAGGCGGTCACATTTCACATGCTGATGTAAGTGCAGCAGGTATCCGTGGTCTTAAAACAGTTTTCCACCCATTGGACAAAAATGTAATGAACATAGACATCGATGCGATGAACAAGAAAATCATCGAAGAGAAACCACAAATCGTTTTATTCGGTGGAAGCCTATTCCTGTTCCCTCACCCAATCAAAGAAGCTCGTGAAGCTGCTGATGAGGTCGGAGCTACTATAATGTATGACGGAGCACATGTATTAGGTCTTATCGCAGGAGGCCAATTCCAACAACCTCTTAAAGAAGGAGCAGATTTGATGATGGGAAGTACCCATAAAACATTCCCTGGTCCTCAAGGAGGAATTATCCTTTCCCACAAGGAAAATGAAGAAATTATTGATGATGCAGTATTCCCTGGTGTCGTAAGTAACCACCACTTACACCACTTGCTTGGTTTAGGTATTGCAACTGCTGAAATGTTGGAATTTGGTGAAGCTTACGCTAAACAAATCATTAAAAACGCACAGGCATTAGGTCAGGCAATGTATGAAAGGGGATTCAATGTCTTATGTGAAGACTTAGGATTCACCCAGTCACACCAAATCGCTGTAGATTTAACCAACATCAGATCCGCATCAGATATTGCAAAAGAATTGGCTGACAATAATGTAATCTTAAATAAAAACCTCTTGCCTGGAGACAATAGGGATAACTCAGACGATCCTTCCGGTATCAGGATAGGTACCCAAGAAATTACCCGCAGAGGTTTAAAAGAAAAAGAAATGGATGAAGTCGCTGAATTCATCAAACGTGTTGCAGTCGATAAAGAGGACATTGCTGATGAAGTCGCTGAATTCATGAACCAATACACAAAACTTGATTACGCATTTTCAGATAGAGAAGCTTATCAATATCACACATTAGATTAAAATGAGAATAGGATTTGCATTTACCGGAGCCGGTCATTTGCTGCGCGAATCAGTACATTTGGCCGAAAAATTGGCTGGTGAACATGAAGTTACTGTATTTCTGTCAGGTGCGGCTGAAGAAGTCCTTAAAATGTATGGGCTTTATGAACGTGTTGAACGCCTGACAGGTGGTAAATACAGGGAATTAGCCACTGATTCCAATCAAAAGTTTTCATATCCAATTACTGGTCGTTTATCTTTAGGGAAATACGACTATCTAATCGTCTCACCGGCTACAGCAAATACAGTTTCAAAAATCGTCTATGGGATTGCAGACACATTGGTTACAAATGCGGTTGCACAGGCGGGAAAAGGTGCCGTTCCGGTATACATGGTGCCTGTCGATATTCATCCGGGTCCAATTGACACAGTCTTGCCGTCCAAAATGGAGCTATCAAAATGCCAAAGCTGTGATGACTGTCTTGCGGCTCTTGCATGTGAACAGGGAGCAATCATACCTCATGAAGAGATAGACCTGACAAAATGCATTGGCTGCGGCTTGTGCAGAAATACATGTCCGTATGATGCAATTTCCGAAGGTAAAATCATAACAATCTATATGAGAGACATTGATATTGAAAATACCCGCAAATTAGAGGGCATTGATAATATTCAAATATTTGAAAGCCCAGAAGATATTTTAGAGAAATTCTAATCTATCTCCTATTTTTAATTTTAACTTATTTTTTTTAGTTTCTAAAATATATGCCGCTTGTTTTTTAGGCTTATGGAATTTCCATGGTTTCAATGTCGTTTTTTCAAAGACAATCTTGTTTTCATCCAAAAAATATACATCGATTTCAAATCTCATGAAATGGCTATGGACGGATGAACCCTTTAAGTTGGAGAACAGCATTGCTTCATCAAAGTCATTTTCGCCCATAAGCCCCTTAAAGCGTTTAAAAAAAGAGTTCGCATGTATAATTGTCACGTCAATCACTTCATCACTAGTCATGTTTAAAATCATGAAGTGATTTTTATTTTAGATTTAGAAATAGATTTTCAGGGTGTGAAAATGCACAAAATCATCAGTTCAGATGAAGGTTTTGTCTTTCATTTCACCGCTGATCAGGTCTTCAAAAGCTATTTTGAAGCTTTCTTTTTCAAATGCTCCTGGAATGATTAGTCTTTCATCATTGTTTTCTACAAAATAGTATGGAATTGTGGTTATTCCGTTTGAAATTGCTTCATCCATGTCAAGCTCCACTTCGATTTTAAGCGAATCGCTTTTAAGCAGTTCAGCTATTTCGTTTTCATCCAATCCACAGGAAGCGGCAATTCCTATTAGAATTTCATGGTCTGCAATGTTTTCGTTTTTGGCTAAATTGGATTCGAATATTTTAAAAATGAGTTCCTGTGATATCGGATAATTTTTGTTCTGCACATATTTGACAAGTCTGTGCGCATCTTTTGAACTTCTAAGGACCATATCATAATTGATGTTTAATCCTTCATTTTCTGCGATTTGCTCTATTCTTTCAATTTCCCTTTCAGCGTCTTTGAGTGATAGTCCGTTTTTTATCGCAAACCTGTCCACGGTTGATATGCTGTCTATGTTTGGTTCAAGTTCAAACGATACCATTTCCCATTCGACATCAAGGTCAAGTTCAGCGCAGGCATTTGCTATTCGTTTCAATCCGATATAGGAATAGGGACAGTTGAAGTCACTTAGATGAATTATTTTCATTTTTTTTCTCGTTCTCTTCTTCTTTTTTCTTTTTATATATCTTATAGAGTTTAATCATATTGTCTACAGATTTAAAAAGTGCGTTGTATTTTCTGTGAAAGCTCATATTATTATGTTGAACCTTATTTTATATCAAACTTTTCAATTAAAAATGTCCTTATGATAAGTTAATATATTATGTAGTAGATAATATATAGTATAATGTTATATATGTGAGCAAGCTCATGGAATACATCTTGGATTATTTGTTGAGTTGTTCATTTTTTCATTTAAAGACATAATATTAATTTTAGAGGAGTTACAATGCCAATTAAAGAGGCAGATAAATCATTCGATCACGATAAGATAGAAAAGAAAGTGCAAAGATTCTGGAAAGAAGAGGACACTTTCAAAAAAGTCAATGAACTTAGGGAAAAAGGCCCAAGATATTCATTTTTGGACGGCCCTCCTTATTGTAGTGGAAAAATACACTTAGGTACAGCTTGGAACAAAGTTATTAAGGATACATACTTACGTTATAAATCAATGAATGGATTTAGCTTAAGAAGACAAGCTGGATGGGATATGCATGGACTTCCAATTGAAAATAAAGTAGAGCATTTGCTCAATATTCAATCCAAACAGGAAATTGAAGAGATTGGAATTGACAAGTTTGTCGATAAATGCAGAGAATTCGCTTTGGAAAATAAGGTTGCAATGGAACAGCAATTTGACCAGCTTGGTGTTTGGATGGATTGGGATGATCCTTACATGACTTTAGACCCGAAATACATGGAATCTTCATGGTGGACACTTAAAAGGGCAAATGAGCAAAATCTCCTTGTCAATGACCAGAGAGTAATCAGCTGGTGCCCTCACTGTGGAACCGCACTTGCGGCTGCAGAAATAGAATATGAAGAAAAAGAAGATCCGTCTATCTACATCAAATTCCCGGTTCGTGGCGAAGAAAATACCTATTTCCTGGTTTGGACAACAACCCCATGGACACTCCCTGCAAACATGGCAATCTGTGCAAACCCTGAATTTGATTATGTTTACGTTTCAAAAGACGGCGAAACTTACATTTTAGCTGAAAACTTAATGGAAACAGTATTGGGCCGTCAAGTCAAAATACACAGAACTAAAATACCTGCCGAATCAGAAGACGAAGAAGACCAAATCATCGAAGAAAAAGAAGTGATGTATCAAGTTATCAAAACAGTCAAAGGCGAAGACCTGATTGGAATGAGCTATGACTACATACTCATGGATGAAGTTCCAAAACATGCTGAATTTGATGAAATCGAATCAGTTCATAAGGTTCTGGCCGGAGACCATGTAGAGCTTGGCGAAGGTACAGGCCTTGTACATACAGCACCAGGACACGGTCCGGACGACTTTGAAGTTGGTCAGGCTAATGGAATTCCAATTTTCTGTCCTGTCGGAGAGGACGGATGCTTCACAGAAGATGCAGGAAAATATGCTGATGGATTTACAAAAGAAGAAAACGCTCAAATCATTAAAGATTTAGAGGATAAAGGTTTGATGTACAGAGCAGAAACCATTGAGCACAGATATGGTGTTTGCTGGAGATGTAAAACTCCTATCATCTACCGCGCTACCAAACAATGGTTCTTGAAAGTAACAGAAATCAAACAGAAAATGTTGGATGAAATTGACCAAGTAGAATGGGTACCTAAATGGGCTGGAGAAGGCAGATTCCATGATTGGGTGGACAATGCCCGTGACTGGACAATTTCCAGACAAAGATTCTGGGGTATACCTATTCCTATATGGGAATGTCCAGACTGTGGTGAAATCAAGGTTATCGGTTCTTTAGATGAATTAAAACAGGAATCATTGAATGAAATCAGTGTAGGGGACGCTGAACTTATCCACAGACCGTATGTAGATGAGGTCGAAGTAAAATGTGATAAATGTGGCCAAACCATCAGAAGAATCCCTGACGTATTGGATGTATGGATCGATTCAGGTGTGGCCGGATGGGCTTCACTTTACTATCCTGAAGAAAAGGACAAATTCGAGGATTGGTTCCCTTATGACTTTATTACAGAAGGTCATGACCAAACCAGAGGATGGTTCTACTCACAACTCGGTACAGGAGTTATTTCAATGGGTAAAAGTCCATATCAAAAAGTATTGATGCACGGATTCGTATTGGATGAAAACGGAAACAAAATGTCAAAATCCTTGGGAAATGTAGTCTCTCCGGAAGAAGTCATAGAAAAGTATGGTGCAGATGTCTTAAGATTCTATCTTTTATGGGCTTCAAAGCCATGGGATGACTTGAAATTCGTATGGGAAGAACTCCTCAACATCAATAAGATGTTTAACATCCTATGGAATGTCTATGTATTTTCAACAACCTACATGTCCCTTGATGAGTTTAATCCTATTGGCCTAACAGAAGATGACAGGATTTTAAGATCAGAAGATAAATGGATCATATCTAAAGCAAACACATTAGTTAAAGAAGTTGCTGAAGATTTGGATAAATTATTCTTCCACAAGGCAACAAGAAAAATCAATGATTTCATTTTAGAAGACTTAAGCCGCTGGTATGTAAGGCTCATTCGTGGAAGGACCTGGGTTGAAAGCGATGACCCTGATAAATTGGGCGCTTATTACAGTCTCTACACTGCACTTGTCAAACTTATCTCAGTATTATGTCCTATAGCTCCTCATGTTTCAGAAGAAATCTATGAAAACCTTGTTAAAGGAGTCAATCCTGAAGCTCCTGAAAGCATTCACATGAATGATTGGGGATATGATGAGGAAGCAATCGATGTAGAACTCGAGGCAAAAATGGATGTTGCCCGTGAAGTAATTGAAGCATCAATCAGAGCACGTGACATGGCACAATACAAATTAAGATGGCCTGTTTCAGACATTACTGTTGTATCACAAGACGAAGACGTCTTAAAAGCTATTGAAGAGTTAGAAGAAATTATCAAAGATCAATCAAATGCAAAAGAAGTTTTAAGAGCCAGTGAATTTGATAAACTGTCATTCAATGCAAAACCAAATCTTAAAATCTTAGGCCCTAAACTCAAAGGTGACATGGGCAAGGTTGTAAAAGGCCTGAAAACAGCAGACGGTAATCAAATCAAGGCAGACCTGGAAGCAAATGGAAGCGTCACTATCGAAGGCATTGAATTGTCTCCAGAAGAAGTATTGTTCGATTCAGAACTTCCAGATGACTTTGTATCCTCTGAATTTGAAGGAGGAAACGTATTCGTAAATACTAATGTTACTTTAGAAATTAAACAGGAAGCTATGGCTCGTGAATTAATTAGAAGAATTCAGGACATGAGAAAAGATTTGGACCTTGACGTTGAAGCGAACATCAACGTTGATGTTGAAACTTCAAGCGAATTCAAGGACTTAATCGTACCGCAGTCCGAAGTCATTTCTCATGAAGTAAGGGCTAAAAGCCTGATTATAACTGACACAGAAGAATGCAGTAAAGATTCTAAAGATTATACCAAAGAATGGGATATTGAAGGAGAAAAGGTAATTATTTCAATTAAAAATTAAGGGTGTTAAGATGACTTTAGCTGATTCTGAAATTGAATATATCGAAGGAATCCTCGGAAGGGAAATGAACGAATTGGAAGAAGGAATGCTTGATGTAATGTTTTCAGAACATTGTTCCTACAAAAGCAGCAGACCATTCCTAAGAGCTTTTCCAACTGAAGGAGAAAACATTATTTTAGGTCCTGGTGACGATGCGGGATTAGTATCCGTAACCGATAAATATGCATTAGCTGTGGGAATGGAATCTCACAACCATCCATCAGCTATTGAACCTTACGGTGGTGCAGGTACAGGCATCGGTGGAATTTTAAGAGACATTATTTCCATGGGAGCAATGCCGATTGCACTTTTAGATTCACTTAGATTCGGACCATTGGAAGATGAAAAATCAAGATACTTATTTGAACATGTTGTAAAAGGAATTTCCGACTACGGAAACCGTGTAGGAGTTCCAACCGTTGCAGGTGAAATAGAATTTGACGAATCATTCAGAACAAACCCTCTTGTCAATGTAATGTGTGTCGGACTTGTCGAAAAGGACAAAATCGTTCGTGCTCAGGCACCAAACATTGGTGACGTATTCCTTTTGATGGGGGGAACAACCGGGCGTGACGGAATTCACGGTGTAACATTTGCATCAGAAGAGTTAACATCCGATTCAGAAACTGAAGACAGACCTGCTGTACAGGTTGCAGATCCGTTCACCAAAAAAAGAGTTTTGGAAGCTTCTTTAGAAATTCTTGAAAAAATCAATGTCAGCGGAGTAAAAGATTTAGGTGGAGGAGGCCTTACCTGTTGTATTTCAGAACTGGTGGATTCCTCAAACAATGGTGCATTGGTTGACTTACGTGCAATTCCTTTAAGGGAAACAGGAATGACTCCATATGAAATCATGCTTTCAGAATCACAGGAAAGGATGGTCTTTGTCATAAACCCGGATGATGTTGAATTAGCTCAAAAAATCTGTGACAAGCATGAAATTGCATCAGCAATCATCGGTGAAGTGATTGAAGGAAACAACATGATAATTTCCGATGAAGGGGAAGAAATTGCTAACTTACCGACTATCCTTTTAGCAGATCCGCCTTCAATTGACAGACCTATCGCAGAAATCCCTGAAGATACAGAAGAAATCGATGTTAAACATCCTCCTATTAAAGATTCTGTGCCTAAACTATTGGCCAGTCCGAACATAGCTTCAAAAGAATGGGTATACAAACAGTATGACCATGAAGTTCAAGTAAGGACAGTCGTAAAACCTGGCGATGATGCCGCAGTTTTAAGAATTGATGAAAATACTGCCATTGCGCTTACCACTGATTCTAATACAATTCACACTAAGCTATCTCCATTTGACGGAGCCGCAGGCTGTGTTGCAGAAGCAATCAGAAATGTTATTTCCATGGGGGCAACACCATATGCTGTTGTGGACTGTCTCAACTTTGGAAATCCGGAAACTCCTGAAATATTATGGCAATTCAAGACAGCTATTGAAGGAATGAGTTTAGTGGCTGAAAACTTTAACGCACCGGTCATTAGTGGAAATGTAAGTTTCTACAACGAAACCGAAGGAATTAAAATCAATCCAACTCCTGCCGTAGGGGTAATTGGTGTTGAAGACATAGAAAACATCAGAACCCTTGACTTTAAAAACGAAGGAGATAAGATTTTGTTAATCGGTAAGACATATGATGAGCTGACCGGATCTGAATATCACAGAACAATTCACAACATTGAAAAGGGTACCGCTCCTAGAATCAGGATTGATGAGGAAGTTGCAAACGGTCAATGCGTTTTAGACTTAATCAGCAACGATAAGGACAAAAACATTACTGCAGTGCATGATGTTTCCGCAGGCGGTTTGGCTGTTGCTTTATCTGAAATGGTTATCAAGTCCGGAAAAGGATGTGAAGTGGAACTCAAAGATGATGAGCTGGATAAGATTCAATTACTCTTCTCAGAAAGCCATGCAAGATACCTTTTAACAGTGAAACCTGATGCATTGGATGACATTTTGGCAAAAATCGATGTTGATGTAAGTGTCATTGGTGAAGTAAAAGGCGACTCATTGATTGTTAATAGGCATGAATTTACTTTTGAAGAATTGGATAATGCTTATCATGGTGTCATTGAACAGTATATGGCTTAAATAACTTGGAGAGTTTTGAATGTTTCTATCTAAATTAGAGTCTCTAGACAATGCCATTAAGTTAGTCAGTGATAATCAAAAAATCACAGAAATAGAAGAAATTCCATTATTTGAAGCTCATAAAAGGGTTTTGGCTGAAGATATAATTGCCTTTCATGATTCGCCACCATTTGATAAATCAGCAATGGACGGTTTTGCGGTAATTGCAGAAAATACCTTTGGAGCATCACAATCCGCTCCTAAGGAATTAAAGGTTATTGATGCAATCGGCGCTGGAGATTTTTCATCTAAGAATGTGTGTGAAAACGAAGCTATTGTAATAGCAACCGGAGCTCCGATTCCTGAAGGTGCAAATGCCGTTATCATGAAGGAGTACACCACTACTGACGGCGATGATTTGACTATTTACTCTCAGGTTACTCCTGGTGAAAATGTCAGCCCTAAATCTGAAGATATTAAAAAAGGCGAAAAGATTATAGATAAAAATACTTTCATCAGATATCAGGAAATGGGTTTAATTGCTTCAGCGGGTTATGCAACTGTTAAAGTATACAAAAAACCTAGAGTTAAAGTTATCATTACAGGAAATGAACTTGTAGAGCCAACTAAGGAAGAAATTGATAAGGCCAAGATTATTAATTCCAATCAATTCACCATTAAAGCAATGATTGAAGATTCTGGTGCAATTGCCGATATTGGTCATGCCGGCGATACTTTTGATGAAGTAAAAGAGGCCGTTTTAAAAGCTAGTCAGGAATATGATGTAATTATGACTACTGGAGGAACAGCCATCAGTAAAGGTGATGTTGTTTTGGATGTAGTCGAAGAGCTAGGTAAGATACTGTTCCATGGCGTTGCAATAAGGCCGGGCAAACCTGCAGGTGCGGGTGTTGTCAATGGAAAAATGGTATTTACGTTATCAGGCCAGCCTGTTGCTGCAATGAGTCAGTTCGACATGTTTGCAAGAAAATACTTGTTTGAGATGCAGGGCAGATCATTTGATTTCCACATTCAAAAAAGGATTTCCCAGCTTAAAATACCTTCACAGCTTGGAAGAACAGATTTCATACGCGCAGTTTCTGATGATGAACATGCAAAGCATGTGCTGAACAGAGGTTCCGGTATAATTAGGTCAATGGTTGAAGCGAACAGCTATATCATCATTGACGAAAATGATGAAGGATATCAAAAGGACGATTTAGTTGATGTTGTCTTCTTCGATTCACTACTTTGGTAAGTAATGGTGCATTTTAATGAATGGTATTTATTATTATTTGATAGCTTTTGCTGTCATCTGGATATTGGTCGGAATTTTCCATGAAAAACTGTCTAATTATGGGGTCGAGTTAAACTTCCCTGTCATAATGTGGAAGACTCAAAGGCTTCGCGGACTGATATCTAGAATTTCTAATTTTTCACCAACATTCTGGCGATGGTACATGAATGTTGGAATTGTTGTGGCGTATGGTGCCATGATATTCATTACATGGACATTAATTTCGTCAATTCCATCGGCTTTTGATGCTCCTGCCGTTTCCATTGTAATTCCTGGTGTAGAAATGCCGGGTTCTTCAATATATATTCCATTATTCTATGGTTTGATAGCATTGGCAACAGTTTTGATTGTCCATGAATTTTCACACGGCATACAGGCGGTCTGCGAAAAGATACCAATCAAATCAATTGGACTGTTATTGTTTATTATTCTTCCCGGCGCTTTCGTAGAGCCAGATGAAGAGGAATTGAAAAAAGCTAAAAGGTCTTCCAGGCTGAGAGTTTATGCGGCCGGTTCAATTGCAAATATTACATTAGCCGTTATTGCATTGCTGCTTGTCTCATTGGTTTCATTTGGAATTCCGCATTATTTCGCTGAAGATGGAATAGCCATTGACAGAGTTGTTTCAGATTCACCTTCTGATGGCATTCTGAAAGAGGGAATGGTTTTAAAAGCTATTGATGATGAAAAAATAAATGATTCCGCTTCATATTTAAAGATTGTAAGTTCGTTCAAGCCTGGGGACAATGTAACGGTAACAACGGATCAGGGAGCCTATACCCTAACTTTGGATAAGAATCCGAATAATGAATCCAAAGGATTTTTTGGAATCCAAGCAAACAAACATTTTGAATTAAAAGACAATAGTTTAGGACCGCTTCCTTGGGCATTATTTGAATTTGGCGAGCTATTTCAATGGGTGTTCATGTTAAACCTTGGAATTGGTTTATTCAATCTGCTTCCGCTCAAACCATTGGACGGCGGATACATGCTTGAGATATTGTTGAGCTATAAACTATCTGAAGAGCATTATAAACCTATTGTCAATGCATTATCTGTTATAATGGCAATGATTATAATATTCAGCCTTGTAGCAGGCTTTTTTTAATTGATAAAATTTAAAAAAAAGAAATTTTGAAAGAATATGAATTCTTTCAACTTATAATTCTTTACAAGCTTGAGCTAATTTTTTACCTAACTCGTAACTTGCTTCTTCTTCTTCAGCAGTAGGTACGAAAGTGATTTCTTGTGATTCAACTACATCGAAACCGCAATTGTTTAATTCTTCAGCAAGCATAGCAGGTGTTCCACCTTTTCCACCCATTGAACCGAAGGTAACTGCTTTTCTTACAATACCTGTTCTGTTGAATAATAATCCTTTCAGGTAGTACATGATGTCTCCGATACTTGGGTATGGTACATCGTTGATTGTAGGGTCTCCAACAGCAATTCCTTTACTGGTCAAGATGCTTTTGACGATTTCTGATCTTTCATCTTCATGCAAGAAGAAGATTTCAACATCATAACCTTCAGACATTGCACCTTCTGCAATTTCATGAGCCATTTGCTGGGTAGAGTAGTGCATGGTATCGTAAATGATTGTGATTTTGTCTTCACATACTCCGGTAGCCCAGTTTTGGTAAGCTCCGATGATTTGCATTGGGTCAGTCCAGATTTGACCGTGAGATGGTGCAATCATTTTAATTGAGTCGAGTAAACCTAATTCAACTACTTCGTTTAATTTTTTAAGCACTAATTTTGAAAGTGGTGTAATCAGGTTTGCGTAGAATTTTTGTGCAGCATCCATTAAGACATTTTCAGGGATTTCGTCTGAGAATCTTTTGGTGAAACATAAGTGCTGACCGAACGCATCGTTAGGGAATAAGATACCTGTTTCATCTGCAAGTAAGGTAAACATGCTGTCAGGCCAGTGTAATAAGAAGGCATCCAAGAATGCTAAAGTTCTTCCGCCAACATCTAAGGAGTCTCCAGTTCCAACAGTAATGAATTCTGCGCCTTCAAGTGCAGGGTAGTGTTTTAAAAGTCCGTTTACAGCAATTTTTGTACAGTAAATTGGTGCTTCTGGGAATCTTTTGTGTAAATCCACTAATACTCCGGAGTGGTCTTTTTCAACGTGATTTTGAATAATGTAGTCAACTTTGACTTCTCTTCCTTCTTGAGCGAAAGCATCGTCGATACGAGCCATCATTTCTTTTGTTTTTCCAGGATATGCATTGTCAATGATTGCTACTTCGTCTTCTCCAAATACAATGTATGCATTGTAAGTGGTTCCATCTAATGTGTAACCGTGGTAGGTTCTTAAATCCCAATCGAGCACACCAATCCAGTATACTCCATCAGCTATTTTTTGTGCATGGGCTTTCATTTTCTAATCTCCAATTATTCTATGAAATTCATATTAAATACTATGAATTTATATTTATTTTGAAATTGATTTTATATATAGTTTTGTTTTATACGAATTATTCGTATTTTTATCCTTATATTTTAGGTGGATTGTGGTTCTTTTTCAAAAATAGTTAAATGCATGAAAATACTTGTATTT
>NZ_SUTI01000027.1 GCF_015062985.1 Methanobrevibacter sp.
ATTTGAATCTAATTTTCCGGTTCTTAAATTAATTAATTCTTCAAGTTTATAAAAATTCCATTCTAAACTCAAATTTTCATTAATCAATACTATGAAACTAATTTTTTATTGAGTAGTTTTTTACTAATCATAAAAGATACTTTTGTTTTATCATTTTTAAAAAAATTAGCATATGCATTAGCGCCTTTAACACTTTTTGGAGCTATTTCTAGCAATTGATTTTTAAATCCATTTGATGAAGTTGGCAATAAGTTAACATCTTTTTTCTCAATAGCTATTTTAATTTGGTTATAAGTCTTTTCAAATTCATCCAGATCATTTTCATCAAAAGTAATTTGTTTTACATCTTTCAAAACTCTAAATCCATTCCTACTTCTATTTTTTTCCTGATAACAAATAGTAATTAATGTTGTTTCTTCAAAATAGTTTTTCCAGTAGGAATCTTCCCAATCTGTTTCAAAATCACTTAAGCTAATTGTTTTAAAGGACATTCTCTCACGAGGTTTGCCGTCCTCTTGGATTGGCAAATTTTTAATAATGAAGCTTGTTTTTGTAAATAAACCATCTATTTTAGACAAATCTTCATCTTTACCAATTAATTCATCTGAAATCATTTTACTGATGTTTTTTGGTATTTTTTCCTCATATTTTCTGCCAGTAATCTCTTCAAGAATTTCAACTTGTGTTTTTCCAAAATAAGATTTTAATTTGTCATTAACATATTCTATTACAGTTTTAAATTCTTGTTTTGAGTTAATTTCCAATATTGTTGGTTTTTCAGCAAGTTCTCTTAAAATACCGGTCATATAAGCATTTTTCAGAGAATATGCTCTTGGTTTTGGCAATATATCTGAATATGGCTGTGTTGTTCTGTCGGCTGAGGTTCTTGCTTTTGTACAGGCTCCCAAATAAGAGGTGTCCCCTTCGGATAGCTCATGCGCTTTTCCTTCTAGAACTTTGCCTTTTATTATTTCAAAATCATTGGAAAATATCTCTAAATCATTGCTCATGTCATATAACTGATAATCTGTTATCATGAAATCTTTAGCATCTTTAGATGAATCATATTCATACCATATGATTAGCATTTTTCTGCACTTTCCAAGAACATGGCTGCTTTCAAATGTTTCATTGACAATTTCGTTAAAATTGATTTTGCTTAAAACCAATCTTTCTTTTGCCCTTAGACTTCCATTCTTATTTTTGACATAACCTGTAACTTTTAATTCAATGTCTAGTTCTTCGAAATCCGCTCTACTGTCACTGTTTATTGGATAGTCATAAAATCCGCTTTCGACAACATGGCCCAATAATCCTTTTGCCCGTGTTAAACTAACGGAATCCAATAAATGTTTGGTATCAATTTCTTTAAAGGTTTTTCCTTTAATATTTGACGTATATTCGAGTAATTCTTTTTCAGTTTTAAATTTCATTTTAAATCATTACTTTCCAAATGGTCTCTAATTAATTATTAATATATGCCTTGCCCAATATATAATATGTTGGTGAAATTGATATGGAAAAGACTGTTGTAGAATTATTTGCCGGTGTTGGAGGATTCCGCTGCGGATTCAATGATGTTGAATTCGATGGGGAAACTGTTGATGAACAAAATAACTGGAATTTTGTTTGGGCTAATCAGTGGGAGCCATCTACCAAAACACAAGCGGCATTTGATTGTTATACTGAAAGATTTGGTGAAGATTCTTGTCTTTGTCAGGATATTGGAGAAGTTGACAAGACTATTATTCCAGACCATACTCTTTTAGTTGGAGGTTTTCCATGTCAGGATTATTCTGTTGCAAGATCTCTTTCAAATGAAAAGGGCATTGAAGGCAAAAAAGGAGTTTTATGGTGGCAGATTGCTGAGGTGCTGGAAACCAAACAACCTCCTTTCGTGTTGCTTGAAAATGTTGATAGGCTTTTAAGATCTCCGTCAACTCAAAGAGGGCGCGATTTTGGAATAATGTTGAGGTCCCTTTTGGACAATGGTTATGCAGTTGAATGGAGAGTAATTAACGCTGCAGAATATGGATTTCCTCAAAAAAGAAGAAGAGTATTTATTTTTGCTTATCATGAATCTACCAATTACTTCAAAAAGATGAAAAAATATTCTCCGGAACAAATTGTTTACTCTGACGGTATCTTTGCAAAAAACTTCCCAATCAAGGATGTCAAATCAAAGAAAGGAAATACAAGTATTTCACAGGATGAGTTTGAAGACATTGTTTATATCAGTGATGAATTCAATTTCCACTTTTTTAATGCAGGAGTTATGGTCGATGGGATTATTCATACATATAAAATCGAACCGGAAGACTGTGAAGAGATAACTACTTTGGGAGATATTCTTGAAAAAGATGAAGTTGATGAAAAATACTTCCTTTTAGATGAAAAACTGGAAAAATGGACATTTCTAAAAGGATCAAAGAAAATTGAAAGAACAAAGCCTAACGGCGAAAAATATTATTTTTCCGAGGGAAAACTTTCATTTCCTGATAAATTAGATGTTCCTGCAAGGACAATGCTGACAAGCGAAAGTACAACAAATAGAAGTTCGCATGTTGTTAAAGATAATGTTTCAGGTAATTTGAGAACATTAACACCAGTGGAGGCTGAAAGAATTCAGATGTTCCCAGATAATTGGACTAATATTGAATCTAAAGCCATGACTGAAAGAAGAAGATTTTTCATGATGGGCAATGCATTGGTTGTTGGTGTTGTTCAAAGATTAGGCCATTACCTTGAAAAGATAGTTGAGGAAGAAGATTAATAATAATTATTATCCTCTTCGGGACTTACATCATTATATGAGTAATCGTATTCAACACTGCCGGGATTATCATACATCCAGTCATATTCATCAGGATATGCCTCAAACAATTTCTGATTTGCGTATGCTGCTCCTTCTTCGGTCTGATAATATGGATTTCTGGCACAGTCATCACATACTTTTCCTTGGGTGAATTCATTATTGGCTTCCGAAGAGCTCAATGCCCTTCCGCAAATCGCACAATAACCGTATTTTCCACTTTCAGTATGGCTTGGTTGAGTTACTGTAGCATTCTTGACGGTCGTATTGTTCAATGTCGCATTTTTTACTGTGGTGTTGTTGACTGGCTTTACCTTATCATGATTTTGGCTGAGCATACTGTAAGCTAGTCCGATTGCTAGAATCGCAATTATTACAATCAGAACAACAATTATCCTTTTATCCATTTTAGAATCCATGATATTGTATATGAATGTTATAGTTATTATGTGTTTAAGTTTTTTTTCAGATTTTTCATTAACTATATAATGCCCAGCATCAATATATTTAATCAATTGTCGTTTTAGGTGATTAAGATGCCGGATAAAAGATTAGAATTAGCAAAAAACAAATTGGATGAGCTTGAAGTCAAACTGGAAAAAGTAAAGGGAACTCCACGTGAAGAAGAATTCCAGATGCAGATTGACAAGCTCAAAGAATTAATCAATCATCTTGAAAAAGAATAAAAAAAGAAAAAGAAAGAAATTATCTTTCTTCAATAGTCACCTTGTTCATTTTGTCGCCTTGCTGGATTGCATCGACAACATCCTGACCTTTGATGACCTGACCGAATACGGTGTGAACTCCGTCCAAGTGTGGCTGTGGGCAGTGTGTAATGAAGAACTGGCTTCCGCCTGTGTCTTTTCCTGCGTGTGCCATGGATAGTGCACCGGTTCCGTGCTTGTGTGGGTTTCCTTCGGTTTCACATTTGATTGTGTAACCAGGTCCTCCGGTACCGTTTCCGATAGGACATCCTCCTTGAATCACAAAGTTTGGAATAACCCTGTGGAAGGTCAATCCGTCATAGAATCCTTCGTTTGCCAATTTTTCAAAGTTGGCTACGGTTCCAGGTGCTTCATTCGGAAACAGTTCGAGTTCGATGTTTCCCTTATCGGTTTCGATTATTGCGACTTTCATTTTATCACCTAATTATTATATTGTCCAATCCATTATTAAAAGTATTGATTCATAGGATTCAATAAATTAATTTTTATGCCAGAAGCAACATAGCTATATATAACTTGGTAACAAACGTGATTCAAAATGGAAAATGAGAAATACATTATAATCGGACTTATCGTAGCCATTGCGGTTCTGGCAATAGGAATAGGGTATTTCCTCCTTGCGAACTCCGTGGAATACCAGACAATCCAGATAAGCAGCGGCTCAACAATCGAAGCGCCAAAGGCAGACGACGTAAAGTGGGAAATTGATCAAAACGGAATCAGGACATATTCCTGTCCATCCAAGAGGGTCTCAATAATCTCATTCAACAGCGCTGAAAACATGACCCTTGTGGGTGCAGGGGCATTTGCCATGGCAAGGGAAGCCCTCATGGCCGATGCAAAGAACGTTGAGATATACAACAGCTATCAAATCAAGCAGAACAGCATAAACGGAACCCCGTTCTATCTTGTAAACATCTCAAACAACGTGACCCATGACAACATCGTCATCGGATGCGGCGATTTGAACATCCTCAAGCACATGCTTGACACACTCACTCTTGGAGCTCCTAAGGAAGTGAATGCAACACCTACCGGAACTTCTTCCGCTCCGGCTCCGGTCAAGAAGAATACAACAAACTCCAGTGCTGGCAGATTCAATGAGAATGACATGATGGATGCATATCTTAGTGGCTATTTAGACGGTTCATTCGATTCTAGCTACCCTTATGATTATAGTTATTCAGACTCTAGTTCAAGCTATGATTCTGGATATGGTCATGGTATTGATGATTATTCGGACTATGGGGGTTTTGATGAAGGTCCGCAAGCTGGTGAGACAGAGACCACGGCCGGAAGATAATTTCACATCCTCACTTTTTTTATTTTTTCACTTCAAAATTTCTTCAAATACAACCTTAAAACCTGTCCTAACCACTTTTTTTTTAATCCATAGGGACAAGCATTTATATTATTTAAAATCAAATATATTTAATGATTAAATAGATAAGGAGGTAAAATTTTGAATACTGAAGAACTTATTAAGATTGAAGACGATTATTTCATAAACACATTCACAAGACAGCCTGTTGTCCTAGACCATGGTGATGGCGTCAGAGTCACTGACATCGACGGCAATGAGTACCTGGACATGTTTGCAGGAATTGCCGTAAACGCATTGGGTCACAACCACCCAAAACTCGTAAAGGCAATCCAGGACCAGGCAGAAAAACTCATTCACATTTCAAGCATTTACTATAACGAACCGGCTTTGATTTATGCTAAAAAACTTATTGACAGAACAGCTTTCGACAGAATATTCTATGCAAACAGCGGAGCTGAAGCAAATGAAGGAGCTATCAAGCTCGCAGTCAAATACACCGGAAAAAGCGAAGTCATATCCACAGTAGATTCATTCCACGGAAGAACCATTGTGACACTTGCGGCAACCGGTCATGAGGAATATCACGAACCTTTCAAGGCAGTATTGCCAAAAGGATTCATAAACGTTCCATACAATGACATCGACGCAATCAAGGATGCGATTACAGAAAACACCGCTGCAATCATAGTCGAACCTATACAAGGTGAAGGCGGAGTCCACGTCCCTGATGCAGACTACCTCAAACAGATTGAGGAAATCTGCCATGAAAGGGACATTGTATTCATCGTTGACGAGGTCCAGACAGGTTTCGGAAGATGCGGAACACTCTTTGCACACGAACTCTTCGGCGTAAAGCCTGACATCATGACAATGGCTAAAGGTATCGGTGGAGGAGTCCCAATGGGCGGAATCCTTGCAACAGAAAAGGTAGCCAGCGCTTTCGTACCTGGCGATCACGGTACAACCTTCGGCGGAGGGCCACTGGTCTGTGCAGCTGCAAACGCCATTCTCGACACCTTCGATGAGGAAAACATCCTTGACAACGTCAATGAGGTTGGAGAATACTTCATTGAAGAGCTCAAAAAACTCGACAAGGAAGTCATCAAGGACGTCAGAGGAAAAGGCCTCATGGTTGGAGTCGAGCTCACCAAACCTGGTGCAGAATACGTCGACAAGCTTCGTGAAGCAGGATTCTTAATCAACTGTACCTCAGGCAACGTATTGAGATTCGTCCCACCGCTTATAATTTCCAAAGCGGAAATCGACGAGTTCGTAAAGGCATTGGATGAACAATTATAATATTATTCGGGGGAGTTTGTCATGGCAAGAGAAGTGGAATATGTATGTGATTCATGTGGATTCAGTTTCAAGGCAATGGATAAGATATTTTGGATAGATGATGATTTGGAGGTTCATGTCGAGCCGCTGCTCAAGTCAACATCAGCCTTAAGTTCAGAAGCCCCTGTCAAAGGATTTTTCGCAGAATACTACTGTTACAACTGCCGCAAATTCATAGACAAGTACGTAATCTACAAGAAATCACCGGATGAGCTGGATGACGCAAAAATCATAGAGCTTATTGAAGGCCACAATGATGCGGCGAAAGTAATCCAGTTCGACGACTATTTCCAGAAATGCCTTCAGTGCGGTTCCGAATTGCCGTCAAGGGCTGAATACTCATTTGTGCTGGACGGCAACGACGAGTTCCACATAGGCGAGGACATTCATGACTTTTCAAGCGGAGATGAGTACAAGTTCACCGGGGAATACCACGGATATTTCTGCTCACACTGCAAAAAGCAAATCAACAAGTTTGTCATAACCGAAAACAATGCGAACATGACAGATTCCGAAATCAGGGATGTTCTCTCAGAGCACACAAATGATTTGACCATATTCCTTCGCAGGGACTACAACATCTGTCCCGACTGTGGAGAGGAGATATACTATCTTCATGAAGACTCCACATGCATATACTGCAGGGAAGGAAAGTTCACAATAGAATCAGAAAACGTTTTCGACTAGTCGCTCTGCAATGTCTGAAAGGGGATAATCGCATCAGATTATCCAATTTATTTTTTCCAAAAACTTTTCAAAGGAGCTTGAAAGCTCCAGTTTACTTATTTTTTCGATATCGGCCCACATCCAGTCGATATGCTCATCGCTTATTTTTACCTCGCCTTCAACATCTTCAAGATGCATCATGAGCTGCACTGTCCTTTTGTGGGTGTAGTCGTTTTGAACGGCATCGGCAAAATCGCCCAGTTCCACATCAAGGCTTGTTTCCTTCCTGATTTCACGGATTATTGCATCGTCAAAGGCTTCGCCGGGGTCAACCTTGCCTCCGGGAAGCTCCCATGTGTTCGGATCGGTTTTGGAAAGGGGATGTCTTTTTAAAATAAGTATTTCGCCATTCGGGTTTTTGATTATGCCTCTCACAGTGAGGCCGTATCCCCTATTCACTCTTTCCACCTATCTTTCTTGCTATCAGCCTGATGTAGAGTATCTGCACTCCCACAACTATCAGGAGCAGTGTTGGGAAGTATCCGTATTTTCCCATAAATCCGAAGAGTATGATTGCACTTAAAGCGGATCCGATTATGGAAAGCCCAGGTCTGTTTTTAGGCTCCATCAGGTAGACGCTTAAACCTGACAGTCCAAGGGAAATCAGTCCTGCGGCCATGATTGTATAGTTCTGACTCTTTAAACCTATTGTGAAAATAGATAGGAGGATTATAATCAGTGCAACCATTTCCGTAATGAGCTGTGGTCTTTTCTGGACCTTTCCGGCGATTTTTCCGATTTTGGATGAATCCTCTGATTCATCTTCATCCTTGAAGGTCCTTACGGTACTCTTGTTTTCATATTTCTCGTCAAAGTTGTTGAAGAGATAGTTGAGGAATACGTAGTACACGACAGCGAAGACTATTTCGGATATTATTATTCCAATCAGGACGCAGCTTCCGTTGCCAAGGATTGCAGACAATGCGTAGATAAGGATTATTTCCAGTATTATTTTGGCGGCAGTAAGAGCCAGGGAGTACATACTTTTTTCGAATCCGTCAAGCATCTTTGATGAAATCATTGAAAACGGAACAGTAAGCATGACGATTGTTCCGCCGATTGCTATCCAGAAGACTGTGCTTTCCATTCCTGTAATTATTATACTTGCCTATGGACCGGCATGCTGATTCCTCCTTTTCATTAATTTTAAATAGCCTGAATTATATAAATAAATACATAATGTAACTTTTTTAGGAGTTTTAATCATGGATTTGAATATTAAAGTAAACGATAAAAACCATTTGGACATAGGCGGGGCGGATGCACTCGACATTGCAGACGAATTCGGAACTCCAACCTATGTGATTGACGAAGCCAGAATAAGGGACAACTACAACAGGTTCTATTCAGCATTTTCAAAATATTATCCTGATTTCAAAGTGTTCTACGCATGCAAAGCGAACACCAACCTCTCTGTGATGAAAATATTGGAAAGCGAAGGATGTTGCATTGACGCGGTATCTCCTGGAGAAGTCCACATTTCAAAAATGCTCGGATTTTCAGGCGACAGAATATTGTTCACAGGAAACAACATAACCAACGACGAGCTCAAATTCGTCCACGATGAAGGCGCTCTCCTCAACATCGATTCAGTCTCAGCACTTAAAAGACTTGCTTCCGTTGTCGATCCGGAAGGGCTTAAAATATCATTCAGGGTAAACCCTATGGTAGGTGCAGGACACCACGACCACTGTATCACAGGTGGTGTAATGAGCAAATTCGGAATCATGGACAATGAAGCTGTTGAAGTGTATGAAATGGCAAAAGAACTCGGATTCAACCCTGTAGGTATGCACTCCCACATCGGATCCGGAATCCTTGACCCTGAACCTTTCAAGCTTGCAGTCGAATCCACAATGGACATTGCAGGAAAAGTCCACCAGGAAGCTGGAATTGACTTCGAGTTCGTCGACTTCGGAGGGGGCGTAGGTATCCCGTACACTCCAGAGGAAAACATCGTGGACCTTGACAAATTCGCAGAAGTCAACATAGGCCTTTTCAAGGAAAAACTCGAACAGTATGATATGGGCAACCCTACAATGTATCTCGAGCCTGGTAGATACCTCGTCGGTGACGCAAGCGTTCTTCTCGTTACAGTAAACAGCGTAAAACAAAGCTACAGAAAATTCATCGGAGTGGACGCAGGTTTCCACACACTCCTAAGGCCTGCAATGTATGAATCATACCACCACATAGTAAACGCAGGCAAAATGGATGCTCCAAACACCCAGGTAGTTGATATCGCTGGAAACGTATGTGAATCAGGAGACCTCTTTGCACGTGACAGGCCGATGCCTGATGTTGAAGAAGGTGACGTATTGGGTATATTGAACGCAGGAGCATACGGATTTACAATGGCTTCAAACTACAATTCAAGACCTCTTTCCAGTGAAGTGCTAGTAAGTGACGGCGAACCGATTCTGGTTCGTGAAAGGGAAACATTCGAAGACCTCTACCGCAAACAGATAATAGCTCCACATTTAAAATAAGTTGATACTATGGTTGATTTAAAAGGATTAAAATTTTCAAAAATGCACGGAATAGGCAATGACTTTCCAATAATCGATGAGAGCAAAGGGGAAGTTATTCCTGAAGCCGACAAGCCTGAAGCATGCAGAATTCTCTGCCACAGAAACTTCGGAGTCGGGGGCGACGGCGTACTGTTCGTCGAACCGTCTGAAGTGGCCGATATAGGATACAGGATGTTCAATCCTGACGGCAGCGAAGCTGAAATGTGCGGAAACGGAATAAGATGCTTTGGGGACTTCGTATACAGAAAAGGAATTCTCAAGCAGGAAAAGATGACTGTCGAGACAAGAGCAGGAATCAAGACAATAGAAATCACTTTAGAAGATGATGAACCCGTATTGTTCAAGGTGGATATGGGTCTGTCAACATTTAAAACTCCTGAAATTCCAATGACAAGTGATGCCGATGAGTTTCTTGACGGAGAACTTGAAGTTCTTGACACCACATTCAACGTAACAGCAATCAGCGTCGGAAATCCGCACGCGATAATATTCGTCGACGACGTGGATGCTGTCGACATCAACAAGTACGGCCCTGCCATTGAGGCCCATGAAGTGTTCCCTGAAAAAATCAACGTCCATTTCGTTGAAGTGATTTCCGAAAACGAGGGCAAAATGATTACCTGGGAAAGGGGTGCAGGCGTGACTCTTGCATGCGGAACAGGAGCAACCTCCACAGCAATCTCCGGCTACAAGCTGGGATTATTCGACAGCAACATATTGCTTCACCTGCCTGGCGGAGACCTTAAATTCAATGTCTATGAAAAAGAGGGTTCTCTCGGAGCCTTTATGGAAGGCCCTGCAGAACTC
Source organism: Methanobrevibacter sp. (assembly GCF_015062985.1). Lineage (GTDB taxonomy): Archaea > Methanobacteriota > Methanobacteria > Methanobacteriales > Methanobacteriaceae > Methanocatella. Next base: position 10,264 of record NZ_SUTI01000027.1, read on the forward strand.
GTATTTGATGGGGAATTCTAAATCCCCTATTCTAATTTTTTTTCCGATACAGTCCGAATATTACATCAACCGCTCCAAGCACTATCACCAGCATGATGAGAATGCTGAACTCTTTTCTGAGCAGGCCAAATATCAGTGCCAGTATTATCAATCCGGCACCTATAAGGACTGACAGTTTCCATTCCTCCATATGATCACCTTTTATATTTTGTACGCGTTAATCAATGTTATATCTTCAAAAAAGAAGTGTTCCTTTTCGGCAATTTCCGCGATGAAGCCCAGTTCGTCGAGCCTTGCAAGGGTCTCGTCATTGCCCGAAAGCGAAGACTGTATGAGCTGGACAATTCCACCATCATTTAAATGATTTCCCACTTCATCTAAAAATAAGTCAATAACTTTCCTACCATTTAATCCACCGTCGAATGCATAATTTATAGTGTCGTCCAAAACTTCGTCATCTTCGGTCGGTAGATATGGAGTATTAAATAAAATTACATCAAACTTTCTGTTTTTCACAGGTTCGAAGAGGTTGCCGAAGAGGACTTCAATGCATGTGATGCCATTTTCCTCGAAATTCTTCTCGGCAAGCATGCAGGCGTCAAGGTTGATGTCTGTAACCGTAATCCTGTCGGTGAGCCTTGAGGCATACATCGCAACTATTCCGGAACCGGTTCCGATTTCAAGAACGCTCTGGCCATTTCTGATTTCAAGGTTTTCGGCCAGCATGTAGCTGTCCTCGGCCGGAACGTAAACGTTGTCGTCAGTGTTGATTATAAACTCGCCCATGCTATCTATCCTTCCAGCTTCTCATTTATCCTTCTTGAGAGAAACAGTATCTCTTCGGGGCTGAGTGCGACGACCCTCATCCTGAGATACTCCTCCACCTTCTCATCATCGATGGAGTTCAGCATTTTCTTCATCTCCTTCTTGTCAAGGCCGCAGAAAATGTGCCTTGAATCAATCAGGGCATTTCTTATTTTCTTGTTCCTGTGCTGGAATAAGGCCTTTGTAATCTTTGAATAGAATCTGAAGTCATCCTCCGGAATGGAATTCTCCTTTGGCTTCAGACAGACCACGGTCGAGTCGATTTTCGGCTTTGGAATGAAACTTTCTGAGCTCACGTCGGTCAGCTTCACGACATCGCATTTAAAATAAAGCATTGCTGAGAGCCTTGAATAGTTTTTGGTGCCCACCTCGCCGTTCATGCGCTCTGCAAACTCCTTCTGATACATAAGAACGGCCAGATCAAAATCATAATCTAGAAATTTGAATGTAATCGGTGATGATATCTGATAAGGTAGATTGGAGATGATTTTGTTGAAGCGTGGAAAATCAACCTTCAGCGCATCATCATTTATAAGCTCTATATTATCTATATTTTCTTCTTCAAGCCTTTTGGCTAGGATTTCACAAATCCTTGTGTCCTGTTCAATGGCTATAACCTTTTTTGCTCTTTTGGCAAGTTCAATTGTCAGTGTCCCTATCCCAGTTCCTATCTCCAGAATAACGTCATCCTCACTTATGTCTCCAAAGCCGATTATCTGGTCCCTTTTGTTCCTGTCAATAAGATAGTTCTGACCCAGATTTCTGTTCAGCTTAATCCCATACTGATTTAAAATAGATTTGGTTATTTTAGATAAGGATTGGGAAGTTTCACTAGTCAATTTATCACTTTTATCTGGTATTTTTAGGTCTTCTAGGAGGCTGTGTGAATATGTAGTATTTGTTCTTGCCTCTCCTTGGTGTTGTAGTGTCAAGCTCCTGCTTGACCCTGTTTACAATCATGCCTGCAGGATCAGCCAATGTAGGGAGCCTCTGGGAAATGTCCTCGAATGATTCGAAGGGTTTTTCCTCCCTTGTTTCGATGATGTCCCACATGTATTTTTTGCCGATACCTGGAATTAACTCAAGTGAATGAAGTCTTGTACTTAGCGCTTCGGCCTTGTTGAAAAACTCGACATACTTTGCCTCATTCGCTTCGACGATGTCGCGGATGGCATAGTCAAGCTCGATTCTGCTTGTAGCTGTCAGGTTTTCAAAGTCCAGTTTCCCAAGCACTCTGTATATTTTATCTCTCTTTCCCTTTCCAATGTATACGGTGTCCTGTATTTCCAAATCGACACCTTTTTTAGGAGCTAATTCGAGTAAAGTGAATTGTTCTGTACCAATAGCTTGAGCAATAGGTTTGCCTCCGAATTTGGACATATCTGACTTAACATAGCCTCGGCTAAGATAATCAAGTACAACAGCATATTCCTCTTTTTTTACTGCTGGTTTTTTTTCTCTTCTGTTTCTGTTATCCATCTTTATCACTCACTATTGTTTTTTTATAACTTAAATTAGCTACAATTTAAATCAAATAATAGTTTTATCTTTTAACTATAATAAAGATATCTAAAAAAAGTAGGGATTCTGATAATAAAATTGCATAAAAAATAATAAAAAAAGTGAATAGTTTTGAAACTATTCTTCAACGTCATACTGTTCCAAAAATTCAAGGATCTTTTCCATGTCTTCCTTGTCTATTTTGGAAGGCTCTTTAGCGAAAATCAGTCTCATGTCCGCCAAATCCTTAGGAGCCAAATCAGCAATATGAACAGCGACTTTAGGCCTTAAGCCAAACTCGTCCTGAAGCTTTTCAACGATTTCCTTGGAATCCTCAAGGGAATACCTTTTGAATCTTGCAAGATGGTTCAGGGTAATGTTCTGCTCATAGTTCAATTCGTTCTCATCGGAGAAATCTTCAAGAATCTTTTTGACTTCAGCGCCTGAAATAGGTTCGTTTTCAATAACTTCTTTTCCAATCATAGGAATCATTTTTGTAATTTTAAGTGGTCAGGTCTTACTATTAACTCTTTAGCTTTGTTTCCATCTTTTAAAGCAATAATGTAAGCTTTTCCTTTTTGTCCGATAACTTTTCCGGTTTTACCGTGGAATCTAGGAGCAGGCTGTCCTTTTTGGATGGATGGGTTAATAGTAATGTGAACTAAATCTCCTTCTTCAAATCTTTGCATTCTGTTGGTAATCGGGTTGGTTCTGCCCGGTCTTTGTACCTTAGTCATTTTTTTTCTTGATCTACTTTTTAATCCTCTTGATCTTTGCATGATATAACCTCTAATCAGTTCTGTCTGGGTATAAATCTATGTCATCAGCTACCTAGTATTAAAAAGCCCATACATACTAGTAACATAGAATGTGAAAATAACTATTATCATCAGTGATATGATAATATTATAATTTTAGTTTGATGGTATTAATATACTTTTAGTTTTTTGGTAAATGTTGATGAGATTTTTAGGTTTATGCAGGTTTAAAAAAATAAGAAAAAATAGAGAAATCCGATTTCCCTATTTTATTGTTATTGTTCTTGTTTTGGTTTCCGGAAGGTATTTGTAGTTTCCGCCGTAGCTGGATTTGAGGGTATAGGTTCCCGGAGCCATATCCGGCAATGTTACTGTTGCCACGCCATTGACTATTTTGGCCTTGTATGTGTTTCCGTCTATATTGAAATTGACATTTCCTGTTGCATCTTCGGCGATGTTTGC
>NZ_SUTI01000010.1 GCF_015062985.1 Methanobrevibacter sp.
GGAAGGGCGTAAGACTCCTAATCTTAAGATCGAGGGTTCAAATCCCTCCAAGTCCGTTTTTAAAAATTATCCAAAGTAAGTATTTTATCTGATTTTTTCTCTTTAAACTCTTTGTTAAATGATATCTGACCGTATTGTCCCCCTCCCCCAGGAACAATATTGATTGTTTTATTTCTAAATGCTTCAATGGCGCCTGCAATGCCTGAATCGATTTTCCCAATATCCTCCAAAGGAACATTTATTAAAACATCTATTTCAGTTACGAATTCATCGATTAATTTTTGCCATTTGCACTGAACCGTTTTTGTTGTAACCCCCTTGTCATAAACGCTGGCTATCAATTCTGCCAAAGGCATCAGATGAACATATTCAGGCCTAAAATCAGGATGTTTTGGTTCGGCATAATCAGCAATTTCAGAAATCCGATAATCAACACCCTTTTTAATTGTCCCGCCACAACTGCATTTCATCTTATTTTCCCGAGCAATATCGGGATCAATTATTTTATAGCATTTTGTGCAAGCGGTCATATGATACTTTCCAAGGTTCGGAACTAAACCGTAATTAGCCATAATCCGCTTATGACCAATTGCATTTTTTATTGAAGAATATGAAATGTCTTCAAGTTCAATCTGATTAAATTCCCTGCCCAACCTGTGAGGCCATGGGGAATGGGCATCGGAATTTGTGAGAAAAGGAAAATCCTTAAGTTCACTGACAGTATCCGCCATATATGTGTCGGCCGAAAGCCCCAGTTCAACAAAATCCGGCTTTTTTTCGTAGCAGTCATAGATGCTGTCATATGATTTGTACATTCCTGTCCAAGGAGTGAATGCATGTGCGGGACCAATCATGCAATCATATTCACGCACCATTTCCAAAAGTTCGGCACCGGTGTATCCTGTTCTTGGCCTCCCATCTGTATTCTTATTCTTTGAAACCAATCGCTCAGACAATTCTCGAGCAATTTCAATATTCGGAATAATAATTACATGATGAATCCTATGCTTTGCCTCAACTTCCGTTGTCAAAACAAAATTCATATCATCAGCTGCATAGATTCCATCGCCAATATAAGTTGTGCTTTCTTCAACAATGTCCAGCCATCCCGGATGAAATGCATCACCAGTTCCTAAAAGATGCAATCCCTTTAATTTGGCTTTAGGAGCCATATTTTTAATTAACATGTCTTTAGAAGATGCGGAAGAAAAGCAACTATGAATATGAAAATCAGCATTCACTAACATATATAACTGTTAGAAAATGAAATTATATTAAATTATCCAATAATTTTTTAACATCAAAAATAGGCATATTTTCCTTTTTAACAGATAAATCAACACTTAACTTATCTTCATTTACTGTTCCGTTAATATTTTCAAGATTTCTTAAAAAACAATTTGTTTTATTTATTAAATCGACCAGCTCATTCTGATTTGTTGGAAAAGTCAGTTTTAAAGTGGGGATATCCAAATCCTCGACAATCTTAACTTCAAGGCTATGGGCATTATTACAGGCATTCCCCCCAAACAATATCAAATCATTTAATGCATCATACATCCTTTCACGTTGACGGGGCCTTTTGCCAAGGACAATGGCTGCATCAGCTCTTTCAACAACCTTTGAAAACAAAAAAAGCCTTCCCCTAACACCGGAAGGAAGTTCACTTGAACAGTATTTATTAATCAGATGATTAAATTTGAAATTCCCCTCACAAATGTCCATATTGTCATATCTGGAAAAATTTGACGGAGATAAATAACTATGCCCATTTTTTTCAATCAAGGGAATTACAATCATTGCCGCATCGGGCACAACTATGACATTCATAAAAAAAAAGTAAAAAAAATATATTGAATTTTATCCAATATATCTTAAATCGTCTGCATTTCCTGCATTAGCTCTGTTAATCAAGTCTTGTTCCATTTGTTGAGCTTTAGCAATCATTTGCCTGGTTTCTTCAGCTCTTTCATCTAACTTATCAATATTAATTTCAAAATTAAGCAATAAGGATAATTTTTTCAGGATAGCTTCAGCGGATTCGGCATCAATGAAATAACCTGGAGTTTCACCCATAAGACAAGTTCCGGAAATTCCTTGACGAAGTCCTAAACCTAAAAATAGTCCAGAAGCTCCGACAATTCCACCATCATTTGACCTGATTTCGATTTCAGCTTCTTTTAGCAATTCAATATTAGCTTCATCGGTAGCAGCACCATAAACTTTAGGCTCTTCTACAGGTTGCGGGATAGCCATCCCACCAAGTGTGTAAATTCTATCAATATTATAACCTTTAACAAATTCTAAAATGTCTTTGCACATCAAATATTGACCTTCTGGAGATAATGCCTGAGTATTACCCACAAGAATAATTAAATCCAAATTGTCTTCACCAACATCCCTTAAGTAATATAACTCATTGAGCATGTTTTCAATAATTCCCTCATCCTTTATAAGGACTTGAGGCGGAAAGGTTGGAGAATATATTTCGGCAAATTTGGTTGCTCCCAATTCGTCGATCATATGATCCGCAGCTAACTTACCAACATGTCCAAGACCAGGTAATGCTTCAATGAAAATAGGATTTTCGAGTTCAACTTCTTCTAAAATAGTAATTTCTGCAGCATTCAATGTGATTACTCCTTCATTGATTCTTTTTTCAGTATACGACGATATTTCCCGTATTTATCCTCAACAGAAAATTTGGGAGGATAAATTACTTTAAGTTTCCCGCCACATTTTGGGCAGGCATCCTTTAAAGTATAAATCCCACATTCCGGACATTTATTCATTTTCATATTCATAAGAATCTAATTAATCTAACTCTCTTAGGAAAGAACCGTTACCATCAGATTCTTCAACAACTGCAATACATCTATCAGCTGCTGCTTTAAGAGCCTTTTCAGCCAATATATAATCAGTAGATTTTACAGTTATTCTGTATCTAGGTGCTCCAACACATTGGACTTTGATTTCTTCTTCATCATCACCGTTATCTTCGGCAGCCTTAAGGGCGGCAATAATAATTTCAACCCCATTTGGCACGAAGGTTTCTATATCAACATAACCGCTGATATGAACTTCCGGAGGAGTGATGTTCTTCTTAGCTACTTCAGTAATAGCATCGGCCCAATCTTGAGGAATGCCTTCTTCAGTAAGAGATTCAGCACCTTCATCAGAAGCTGTTTCAAAAGCACCATAAACATCACCAAAGATGTCCATGAGTTCATAACCAACTTCATCATAAGCCTCATCCAAACTTTTATCTAATGATTTTGCAGATAATTCTAAGAATTTTTCAGCTTTCTGTTCAATTTTCCAATGTTGGATTTTTTTAGTTCTTTGGTCTTCACGGATTCTTTTTAAGGAAGCATCAACATGCCCCTTTTTAGGATTAACTCTGAGAACACGACAAACGATTTTCTGGTTTTCCCTTACATGATCTCTGATGTTTTTTACCCAACCAGAAGATACTTCAGAAATATGAATAAAAGCTTCTTTGCCCTGATATTCTTCTAATTTAGCAAAAGCCCCATAATTAAGAACTTTGTAAACAGTACCGACAATAAGTTCTCCTTCATCAGGCCATTCTTGACTTTTTCTTACCATACTCTCACCAACATTAATAAAAAATATAAAAAATAGTAAAAAATAAGTTAAAAACTAGGAATCTAGTTTAAAACTTTTTCAATGTGTGCTGTGATTTTAGCTTTTGCACCACGAGATTTAACGAGTGTTTTACCACAGATGATACATTTTACATCAGATGCTGCACGATCAAAAATCACTTGTTCATTATCACAATCTAAACATTTAACTTTTAAAAAGTTTCCTCTACCTTTACTAACCATGTTACCACCTATTTAGCTACAAATTCAGGTTTTCCTGTTCTGAAAGATTGTTTAATGTGAGATTTACCACATTCTTTACATTTAAGTCTTAAATCCAATTTTTTAACTGGTTTATTTCCAGCAGGTAAAGGCCTTGGGTAACCTCTATATCCAGCAGTTACACGTCTAAATTGTCTTTGTCCCCAGGTTAATTCACTAGCTTTTTTCTTTTTAGCAGTGTGCACTTCGTGAATTGTGTGTCTTTTACAGTGAGGACAGTATGTTCTTTTTTCTTTTGGTATTTTCATATTTTCACCGTAATTAATAAATCATTGTAAATCTATTAGTGAATTTATCTAAACTCAATTTATATCAAAAAACGTAGAGATTGAAACTGCATTGTAACGCATCAAGTCTACATACAGCAAAAATCCAAATTATAATAAAATATAATTTTTTATTATCACAAATAGATACATCAAATATATTTATTTATCAAGTTATTTAAAGGTAATGGAAAAATAGCTATATTTTTACTTGGCGCCCCTTACGATTTTTGAAAAATATTTTTGCATTAATCAATGGTAAAGTCACCAAATCCTGAGGCCTGAAAGGACCATATACCTTTTCATCCACCCCAACAATAGGTCCCACATCATCAAATACAAGCATAGTAACCAGCTGAGTATCCTTAGCAATTCTTTTAGATTCCAGATCATAGAACTCATCCTGGTCATCCAAAACATTAGGATTTTCTTCAATATCATGAGGTTTCTGCGGAATCTCTTTTTGAACATTGGAAGTATCTTGAGATTTGGCAATCTGTTTTTCAATAGGCTGCCTAGGTTCCTCTTTGATAGGTTTTGCCTTTTTTATTTCCTCCAGTCTGTTCAATACCTCATCATCACTTTCTTTGGCCGGACTGGAAGTCAAAGTATTGGTTTGAGTTTCCTTAGGCTTGATGATAGGTGTTTTGACATCTCCCTTTTCCTCCTCATCAGAGAGCTTATCCAAGGAGATTTCATTCCTATGATTTTTCAAGGTATCAATCAATGAAAAATAAAATTTTTCCTCTTCAGGGGTCAAATTTAAAGGTGTAGTATCAACCAGATCAAACTTAGGCTTACCAGTGAACAAATGATAGGACCTGTGGATATTTACCACTGCAGCCTCAGAAATCTTTTTTTCACGCCTTTCACAAATTTCGGTTGCGATAATCTGAGCCTGCTTAAGCATTCCAGAAACATTTGAAAATGGATCCCTCATTGCCTCTTCTTTAAGCTCATCTATGTATTGCTGAAGTATAGAATAGAAATTATCTTCTACACGAGCTAATGTAGCGTTATTACGTTCTTTTTTCTGAATTTTACGCAATTCCTGATAAAATTGATCCACTTAATACCATCTCTAAAATCTTTTAAAAATAAAAAAAAGTTAAAACAAATGAAATTATTCATCTGTTTCTAATCTAGGAGCAAGCAAGAAACTGAGCTTACCGTCACCGGTGACCATGTTAAGGGTTAAACTTAACGGCATGTCAGTACCTAAACTAATTTCGGCTTCCTCTGAAAATTTATCTGCTTTAAGCATTTCTCTAATCTTGTCTAATGAGAATAAAGATTTTGCATGTTCTTGAATATTTTCACCATGGAGATACTTAATGCTTGCATCACCAAATTCACCATCTGCGGATGCAATAAAGTAATCCTCATCGACCTGCAAAGCAATCTTGTCTGAAAAGATATCAATATCGTTGATACAGTCTTTTAAGATTGAGAAACGAACTTTGAAATTTGTCGGATGATCGATTTGAGGTGGAACTGGGTTATCATATTCCATATCAATCAATCTGATTTTGAAAGTTCTTGTAGCGTCGCCTTCAAAGGTAATTATGAAATTGCCTTCATCAACAGACATCAATACTCTGTCCTGTGATTTAGCCCTTTTAAGAACTCTCATAAATTCATCAGTATCAATGTTAATTTTTTCAGGAACATCACAAATATATTCATCAAATAAACTAGATTTAAGTTCTAAATGAACGAAAGTTATGTGACTGCGGTCTAAGGCATCTAATCTCATACCTTCACTGTCAGTTTGAATCTGTACTTCATCAACAATGGATGAAATAGCGTCAAAACTGGTTTTTAGTATACTAGAATCACTTAATTCTGCTTTAAACATAGATAATCCTCTTATTAATAATGTATTTATATTTGTTTTTTATATATTATAAGTTTATCTTTTCATATAAATTTAAATAGTAACCATACCATAGAGTACTCATGGATGAAAAAATTGCACTTGCTCCCTGCAACGGAATGAGCGCCAATGGATTAGTATGCCGCGTTGCAGTAGGAGATATCAAAAAAGAAAATGAAAATATAATATCTATCTGCATGGGCTCCACTTCAGCAGACATTGAAAATAAAAACACACCGATGCTTAAAAAATACCCTATAATAGCTGTTAACGGCTGTAAAAATAACTGCGTCAATACAATTTTAGAAAACAAGGGAGTGGATGTGTTCAAAACCATTAATGCAGCTGATGTTTTGGAAAATTATAGCGTCTGTGCAAATGACCCTTTCAGATTAGATGATGAAGCTGAGGAATGTGTAAAAATAATTAAAAAAGAGTTGGAAAACTCTTTATAAACATGCATTCTTCATGCTTGAGACATATTCTTTTAAAGCATCACCGGCATCTTCACCATGCTCTTCAATTATTTTTACAATTGCACTTCCGACAATAACGCCGTCAGCGATTTTAGAAATGTCTGAAGCCTGTTCTGGAGTGTTAATACCAAAACCTACTGCCAATGGCAGATCTGTCACTTCACGAATGTCTGATAAAATTGCATTCAAATCCGTTTTGATTTCGGCACGCATACCTGTGACTCCCAAGGAGGAAACAACATATATGAATCCTGTTGCCTCACTGGCAATCATCTTAATTCTTTCACTGGAAGTCGGAGCGATTAGGGATATGACATCAACACCGTTTGATTTGGCAATGTCTGAAATTTCATTTTTCTCTTCATAAGGCAAGTCAGGAGATATTATTCCATCAATTCCCAATTCAGCACATCTTTTGAAGAACTTTTCATATCCGTAAAAGAATACCGGATTGATATAAGTTAAAAATACCAATGGAATATCTGTTTTTTCACGAACTCTTGCCACAATATCAAACACATCATCAGTAGTGGTGTTATGTTTCAATGCCCTTACATTTGCATCCTGAATTACAACCCCTTCAGCCATCGGATCTGAAAATGGAATTCCAATTTCAATCAGATCGCATCCGGCCTCTTCCATAGCCAAAATATATTCTACAGTCTTATCTACTGTTGGGTCGCCTGCTGTTAAAAATCCTATAAATGCAGTTCCATTCTTGAATGCATTAGGTATCTTACTCATTTAAATCAACTCCTCTGTATTCAGCAATTGATCTTACGTCCTTATCTCCCCTACCTGAAAGACAAATCATTATTATTTCATCCTTATCCATTTCAGGAGCCAATTTCATTGCATAAGCAACTGCGTGTGCACTTTCAATAGCTGGGATGATTCCTTCCATTTTTGAGAGGTATTCGAATGCTTCCACCGCTTCCTCATCAGTGACAGGAACATATTCCGCTCTTCCACAGTCCCTCAGATAAGCATGTTCAGGACCTACACCAGGATAGTCAAGGCCTGCTGAAACTGAATAAACAGGGGCAATCTGACCGTAATCACCCTGGTTGAAAATTGATTTCATCCCATGGAATATTCCAATTTTGCCGTTGGTCAATGCAGCCGCATTATATGGAGTGTCAACACCTTTTCCTCCAGCTTCACAGCCGATTAATTTAACCTCTTCATCTTCAATGAAATTATAAAATGCTCCCATTGCATTACTGCCACCTCCAACACAGGCAATTACTGCATTTGGCAATTTTCCTTCTTTTTCCAGAAACTGCTCTCGTGCCTCTGCACTGATAACTGATTGGAAATCACGGACAATCATCGGAAATGGATGAGGTCCCATTGTAGAGCCTATTACATAATTGGTATCATGAACGCGTGCAATCCAATCTCTGAAAGCATCATTTACCGCGTCCTTTAATGTTTTTGTACCTGATTTAACTGTATGAACCTTAGCTCCCAACAATTCCATCCTATAAACGTTCAATGCTTGCCTTTTGGTATCGACTTCCCCCATGAACACTTCACATTCCATGTCCAAAAGTGCTGCCGCAGTGGCGGTTGCCACCCCATGCTGGCCCGCACCTGTTTCGGCAATGACCCTTGTCTTTCCCATTTTTTTAGCAAGCAGAACCTGGCCAAGAACATTGTTAATCTTGTGAGCTCCTGTATGATTCAGGTCTTCACGTTTCAAGTAAATCTTAGCTCCGCCAAGGTCTTCTGTCATTCGTTTAGCGTAATACAATAGGGACGGCCTTCCAGCATATTCTTTCAATAATGTATTGAGCTCATTTACAAATTCCGGATCATTCATATAATGATAATATTGCTCTTCCAAATAGAGCAGCTCATTCATTAATGTTTCAGATATGTACTGACCACCATACTCACCATATCTCCCATTATTCAATTTATAACCTCCATAATCTCCTTTATCTTATTTTCATCTTTAAATCCATCAGTTTCAAGACTGGAACTTAAGTCAACAGCATAAGGATTAAATTCCTTTATGGCTTCACAAATGTTTGAACTGTTCAATCCTCCTGCCAGGAAAAATTCCTTTTTTAAATTTTTTCTAATCAAGCGCCAGTCGAAAGTTTTTCCACTTCCCTTGCCGCTGTCCAAAAGCAAAAAGTCCGCTTCAGATTTTTCATATTCCTCCAAATTGATGTCATTTGACATTTCAATTGCCTTGATGATTTTCAAGTCCCCGCCGGTTTTATCTTTCAAACCGCTGATGAACTCTTCACTTTCACTTCCGTGAAGCTGTGCAATCTCAATTGTTCCGTCATTGAATAAGCTTAATATTTCATCCTGAGAGGAATCTACAAAAACACCTACTGAAATTATATTTGAGTCCAAATTCTTCTTTAATTTACTGGCCAATTCGTGAGAAACTTTTCTTTTACTGTCTGCGAACACAAAACCAATATAATCAGGGTTATACTTGTTTACTATTTCAATATCTTCCAATCTTTTAAGTCCACAGATTTTGATTTTAACCATTCTTCAACTCCGAAATCATAGCCTTCTTATCATCACTTTTCATTAAAGTTTCACCTATTAAAACTGCATCAACATCATTTTCTTTTAATCTAGCAACATCTTCTTTTGTTTTAATGCCGCTTTCTGAAATAAATATGACATCTCCACTAACACATCTACGTAGACTGATACTATTTTCAATGTCAACTGTGAAATCATTTAGGTTCCTGTTGTTGACTCCTATGATTTCCGCTCCGACTGTCATTGCACGCATGATTTCATCACCGTCATGAGTCTCCACAATTGCGGACAATCCCAAATCATGAGCCAGATCCAAATATCTTTTTAGCTGAACAATATCCAATATTGAAACAATCAGTAGAATGGCTGAAGCGCCAAGCAATTTTGCTTCCCAAATCATATATTCATCAACAACGAAATCCTTTCTCAGGACGGGGATGTCTACGGCTTCGGCAATTTCCTTGAGATAATCATCATCCCCCATGAAGAAGTAAGGTTCTGTTAAAACTGATATGGCACTTGCTCCGGCTTCCTCATATTCCTTTGCAATTTTTAAATAGTCGAAATCTTCAGCAATCAGTCCTTTTGAAGGAGAGGCCTTTTTAACTTCCGCAATGATTGAAATATCATCTCCGCTCAGCGCCTCTTTAAATGGAAAATCCTCTGATATCTCCAATTGTGATACTTCCCTTTTAAGTTCATCCAAAGGAATGATTTCTTTTGCCTTCTCAACCCTTTCCTTTGTTTTTTCAACAATTTCATCCAACATAATAATCAGCTGTTTGTAAATTCAATAAATTTTTCAAGTTGTCTTAAAGCTTTCCCGGAATCGATGAGATCCTCTGCTAAAGCAACACCTTCCCTTAAAGATTCGGCTTTTCCTGCAACATACAGACCTGCAGCAGAATTCAAAAGAACGGCGTTTCTCCTTGGGCCTTTTTCACCCTTCAATATTGACAGGGTGATTTCGGCATTCTCTTTTGCATCTCCACCCACAATGTCTTCCTTGGATGCCAACTCCATTCCAAAGAATTCCGGTGAGATTTCATAAGACATTGTTTTACCATCTTTAAGTTCACATACAAAAGTTTTATCACTGACTGAAATCTCATCCATGACATCCATACCATAAACAGATACGGCGGATTTAACACCCAAATTCTTCAATACATCCATCAATGGCTCTACCAATTCCTTTTCATAAACTCCCAACACTTGCATTGTAGCACCGGCAGGATTTGTTAAAGGACCTAGAATATTAAATATTGTCCTTATAGAAAGCTCTTTACGCACATTAGCTACATATTTCATTGATAAATGATAATTCTGAGCAAATAAGAAACATAAATTAATTTCTTCTAGACATTTTAAACTTTTTTCCGGTTCTATGTAAATGTTGACGCCCAGCGCCTCCAATACATCCGCAGCACCACATTTGCTGGATGCGGAACGGTTTCCATGCTTTGCAACCGGAACACCCGCAGCCGAAATGACAATCGACGATGTGGTTGAAATATTGAAGGTGTTTGATCCATCCCCTCCGGTTCCGACGATTTCCAAAACCTCTTTGTCATTCAATAATCTTACACAATGAGCTCTCATGGCTTCAGCGGATGCAGTGATTTCATCTATTGTTTCACCTTTCATGGACATTGCTGTTAAATAGGCGCTCATTTGAACTTCACTTGCTTCACCACTCATGATTTCATCCATAGTTTGATATGCTTCATCATAAGTTAAATCTTCATGTTTATATACTTTTAAAATAGCTTCCTTAATCATAAAATCCCTTTATCTACTTTTTCTAAAAAATTTCTCATAATTGTTAACCCATCAGGTGTTAATATAGATTCCGGATGAAACTGAAGGCCATAGACATTAAAATCAACATGTTTTACAGCCATGATTTCACCATCATCCTTTGATTTTGAAATGATTTCAAGACACTCAGGAAGAGTATCCTTAACCAGGCTTAAAGAATGATACCTGCCAACGCTAATTTCACTAGGCAGACCCTTAAAGATATAATCATAATCCAAGGAAATATCTGAAGATTTACCGTGCATTAATCTTTTAGCGTGAGATATCCTGCCCCCTAATGCTTCACATATTGCCTGATGGCCTAAACAAACCCCCAATATAGGAATTGAATTGTGAAATTCCTTTACAATATCAACACAGATTCCTGCATTTTCAGGCCTTCCAGGTCCGGGAGACAAAATAATGCATTCCGGATTTAAACTTTTAATCTCTTCGATTGTAATCTTATCATTTCTATAAACTTGAATATCTGAATTGATTTCAGCAATTAGCTGAACAAGATTAAATGAAAAACTGTCATAATTATCAATTAAAATAATCATTCAATACCCCCATCAGCAATTTCTAAGGCATTTATAACCGCTTTAGCCTTATTTAAGCATTCATCAAATTCCTTGTCAGGGACGCTATCCGCCACAATTCCTGCACCGGAACGGATGAAAACCTTGTTGTTGCGTGCAAATGCAATTCTTATGGAGATGCAAGTATCAATATTTCCGCTTAAATCAATATAACCAATCGCACCACCGTAGATTCCTCTTTTATTGTCCTCCAATTCATTGATTATTTCACATGCCCTAATCTTTGGAGCTCCGGACAATGTTCCTGCCGGCAATATTGAGTCAATAGCAGAAAGCGAATCCAAATCGCTTCTCAACGTTCCGGATACAGTTGAGCCAATGTGCATTACATGAGAAAATCTCTCAACAGACAGATATTTGTCAACCTTTACAGATCCAAATTCTGCAATTCTTCCAATGTCATTCCTTCCCAAATCCACAAGCATGTTATGTTCGGCCAACTCCTTTTCATCCGCCAACAATTCCTTTTCTAGGTTCATGTCCTCCTCTTCAGTTTCACCGCGGGGCCTTGTTCCTGCAAGAGGGAAAGTATAGAGTTTATCATCAGTTAGTTTGACTAGCGTTTCAGGTGATGCCCCTGCAATCTCAATGTCATCACTTGAAAAGTAAAACATGTAAGGAGATGGATTGGTTGTTCTCAATACCCTATAAGTATCAAACAAGCTTCCGGAAATATCCGCTTCTATCCTGTTTGAGAGTACAACTTGAAATATGTCCCCCTCATAAATATATTTTTTTGCTGCATCAACCATTTTACAATATTTGTCTCGTGAAAAAATAGGCTTAAAATCTGATTGTAAGCTAAGTGGTATAATTTTAGATTTTTTTCCATTTTTGATTAAATGAGCAATTTCTTTTAACTCCTCACATGCTTTTTTATAGTTATTTTCCAAATCATCGGTCTTGATATTGGAAATAAGAATGATTTTCTGTTTGAAATTGTCAAATGCAATTACCTTATCAAATAGCATCAAATCGATGTCCTTAAAGCAATCCTGGTTTTCAGCATCCAAGTTCAATGACGGTTCAACGTATTTGATATAGTCATATGCAAAATAACCGACAAATCCACCTGTAAATGGAGGCAGATAATCAAGCTTTGGAGACCTGTTTTCTTTTACAATCCCCTTAATAATTTCACTTGGATTGCGGGTTTCGATAATTTCCTCATCATCTGTCAGGCCATTGAAATCCTTATCTCCCCTGATATGTACAGTTCCGTCCTGACATGTGAACTCCAATATCGGATCGAATCCTAAAAAGCTGTATCTTCCCCATTTTTGTGAATCTTCAACACTTTCCAACATGTAAACATGCTTGCTGATACCTTTTAAAATTCTTAAAACGCCTATTGGAGTGACAATATCTGAAAATAATTCATAAGATATTGGAATGCATTTAAACTCCTTATTTTGTGCAATTTTTTTTACTTCATCTAAACTTGGGGAAAACATCATATCACATTTTTTATTTTACATAATATAATTAGTATAATGTACTATTTAAAACCTTGTTGTAACAATTTGTACATTGATAAAAAAATTTAAAAAAATTTAATTCATTTTGTCCTGTTCCTTGCTGAACTGGATTACTATCTTTTTAATTTCCCTGCTTTCCAGATATGGGAGTTTATCGGCAATTTCCTTTTCCAAATTCCTATTCAGTTGAAGCCTTTTTTCAGCGTACTCTTCACCTTCATATTCGCTGCGGTACTGTTTATTCAAATTTGAATACTTTGTAATCAAAGGCTGGAGAATGGAACCTATATCCTCGTCCAACTTATCATTGATAATCTTCTGCTTTCTAATCTGTATGACAAATCCGACAACAGTTATGAAAAATCCCAGAACAGTTATTGTCAATGCAGGAACAAAAACTTTCTCATTACCTACAAACATGACAGTTAAAAAGATGCCAACAAATATCAAAACAATTCCGATTTTTCTTAAATCCATAATAGAATATCTATAATTCACTATTATTTAATCTTATTCAATTCCCGAACAATTGAAACAATGAGTAAAATAGCTGACACAATAGCTAAAAAAGAGACACATCCCATGACAACACTATTTGTAAACAGCAGGTTGTTTGTGTCCAAAACCACTATGCTTTCAGCAATGAAATTATTTAAAAAGTGTGCCAATATCGCAACAACAATATTGTCTGTCTTAATATACAGGATAGCCATGCAAATTGAAAAAACAAATGCTGAAGTGATATTTCCGAAAGTGTGCAATGCTGCAAAGAGAAGAGATATAATCAATATTGAAAAAAGTGGCGGGACAATAATGTTCAACTTATTCATAAAAATACCCCTAAAGAATAGCTCCTCAAAAACAGGAGATATGAAAACTGTAGCGACAAAACTGGAAATTACAATTGAATAGGTTAAATCAATAGAAGACATGTTCAAATAAACTAAGAAGTTTAAAGCAGGGAATATATTCAAAATTGAATCTGCCAAGTACAATAGGCCATATGATAAGAAAATATTCAATATGACAACAAATAGAGCATATTTAAACAAATCAATAGAAAATGCCTCAAAAATATCATGTTTTAAACTTGAAAAATTTCCAATTTTATACAAAATATAACATATTAGAAAAATATTGATAAAAATCGGGTCGATGTGAAAAATGTTCAAACGATTAATAATAAACATTAGAACAAATAGAATAATCATTAAAGAAATTACTTCTTTTAAACTAATTTGTTTAAGTTTATCGTTGAATAAAGACATGTGGATCACTTAAAAATAAAAAAATCAATCCTAAAATTTTTTGATAAAACTGTCTGATAAGTGAAAGACAATTAAAAATTATAGCCAAATAATCAATTATTCATTTAATAATACATTCAATCATCTTCATTGAAGATGAAAACATCTTCTATAGCATTTTTACCCAAAATCTTAGTTATATGATAGGCCAATAATAAGGAAGGGTTATAGCGAGCATTTTCTAAAGCATTTATTGTTTGACGTGTTACACCAGCTAAATCAGCGAGTTGCTGTTGGGTTATGCCTTTTTTTTGGCGCAACAGTCTTATTCTTGTTTCCAACTAACCACCTATTATGATTATAACAGTGATATTAAATCTTTATATAAAACAATATAAATGTTTCCAAAACGTTTACCTAAACTATAATAATTTAAAAATTAAATATTATATTATTCAATTAATAATTTATGCGAGTTGATAAAAAATGGCTATACACCCAATTGAATTTAGATATGGGACACCCGAAATGAAAAACATTTGGGAAGAAGAGAATAAATTACAAAAAATGTTAGATGTGGAATCCGCATTAGCTCAAGCTGAAGGAAAACTCGGCATTATACCTCAAGAGGTTGCCGATGAGATTGCGGCCAAAGCAAACACCAAATATGTTAAATTAGAAAGAATGAAAGAAATCGAAGCAGAAACCAACCATGACATAGCTGCTTTATCAAAATCTATTACAGAAGTTTGTGAAAACGGTGCCGGAGAATATGTGCACTTTGGAGCAACATCCAATGATATAGTAGACAGTTCAAATTCATTGTTAATTAAAGATTCCATTGGAGTATTGAAAGAAAAATTGGAAAGATTGACTAAAATAATGCTTGATTTGGCAAAAGAAAACAAGATGAAAGTCTGCATAGGACGTACACACGGCCAACATGCGCTTCCAACCACATATGGAATGAAATTTGGTCTATGGGCTGATGAACTCCACAGACAATATGAACGACTGGAACATGCTGAATCTAATGTATGTATCGGAATGATGGACGGGGCAGTAGGAACAACAGCCGCTTTAGGCGAACAAGGATGGGAAATACATAAAACCGTTGCTGAAATATTAGGATTGCCTGCAGCAACAATAACAAACCAAGTTGTCCAAAGAGACAATCACGTAGAATTCATTAGTGTTTTAGCCAACATCGCAAGTACTTTAGATAAAATCGCTCTTGAAATCAGAAGCCTGCAAAGAACAGAAATCATGGAAGTGGGCGAATATTTCGATCCTGAAAAACAAGTCGGAAGCAGTACAATGCCGCACAAAATGAATCCGATTACAGCAGAAAGGATTTGTGGAGTGGCAAGAATTGTCAAATCATTCATCAATGCCGCATTGGACAACAACCCTCTTTGGCATGAAAGAGACCTGACCAATTCCTCCTGTGAAAGGATAATGTTTCCGGAAAGCTGTATATTAACCGATTACATCTTAAACTTAACAATTAAATTAATGAATAACTTAGTTTTCTACGATGAAAACATCGAAAGAAACCTAAACCTAACCAACGGATTAATCATGGCTGAAAGGTTAATGGCAGAACTTACCCGTGCAGGAATGGGAAAACAAACCGCATACGGAATTGTAAGAAAAAATGCCATTAAAGCAAACAAAGAAAAGTTATTGCTTGGTGAGTTAATCTTAGAGGACGAGGAAGTTCAAAAATACTTGACCAAAGAAGATGTCGATAAACTGATGGACCCTCACACCTACATCGGATCCATACCAACCATCATTGATGAACTGCTTGAAAAGTCCGAAAGTTGGTTTTAAAATTAAAAAAAGAATTAATTGAATGATTTCAATTAATTTTTACTATTTTTTCTTTTTATCTCAGGAACATACCTCTTAAGCATTAATGAAAGAGATATTACAGTTACTGAACTCATTGCCATAGCCAATCCTGCAAGAGCTGGTTCGAATGTTATTCCAAAGGCAGGATATAACACACCTGCAGCAACCGGAATTAAAATTGAGTTATATGCAAATGCCCAGAAAATGTTTTCCTTGATTCTACGCATTACCTTTTTAGAGAATTGCACTGCGGCAACAACATTTTCCAAATCTCCTTCCATGACAACAATGTCACCGCTTTCCATAGCGATGTCAGTACCGTTGCCCATAGCTACACCGATATCTGCCTGTGTAAGTGCAGGAGCATCATTAATGCCGTCCCCAACAAATAGAACCTTTTTAGTATGGTTTGCCTGAGCTTTCTTAACAATGTCCAACTTATTTTCAGGAAGAACCCCTGCTTTGACATTGTCAATTCCAACTTCACGTGCAACATTTAAGGCAGTGGATTCATTGTCCCCTGTCAACATATAAGTTTCAACACCCATCTTGTGGAACTCTTCGATTGTCCTTTTGGATGTTGGTTTAATCTTATCAGATAGGCTTAAAATTCCCTTAACGCTTTTGTCCTTAGCCAGAAATATGATGGTTTTGGACAATTTTTCAAGTTCATGATATTTATCAACAAGTTCAGAAGAGACTTCAACATCTTCAGACTGCATTAAAGCCAAATTACCCGCTAAAACTTCGCTGCCATTTAACTCAGCCTTTAAGCCCTTACCGGTTATATTTTCAAAGCGTGATGTTGAATCCAAATCAATGTTTAATTCCCGGGATTTGTTCACGATAGCTTTAGCAATGGGGTGATTTGAATTTTGCTCAACACTGGCGGCAAGCTTGATTAATTCTTCATCAGAAACATCATATGGAATGACATCATCCACTTCAGGCTTTCCTTCGGTTATTGTACCTGTCTTGTCAAATGCAGCCACATCAACCTGCCCTGCATTTTCCAGAGTATCACCATTTTTAATTAGGATTCCGTATTCTGCAGCCCTTCCAACACCTACGGTAACGGCGGTTGGAGTTGCAAGACCAAGCGCACATGGGCATGCCACCACCAGAATTGAAATCAGACATGTAAGTGAGAACAATAAGGAGGCACCTAGCACAAAGTACCAAATCAGGAATACGACAATGGCTATTGTCAAAATAACCGGAATGAAATATGAAACAATTGTATTTGCGAACTTTTGAACCGGTGGTCTTGATGACTGTGCCTTTTCAACAAGGCGAATGATATTGGACAGTACAGTTTCCTTTCCAATCTTTTTTGCCTTAATGTGGAGCACACCATCCTGATTAATGGTTCCTGCAAATACTTCTTCACCGTCTTTTTTAACTTTAGGAATCGGTTCACCGTTTATCATGGATTCATCAACATATGACTCTCCACCAACAACATCCCCATCAACAGGTATCTTATCACCAGGCTTTACCAGAAGCAGATCATCAATGACAATATCTGATATTGAAACTTCCTTCTGAGATGTTATTTCACCGTTTTCATCAATTTCTATGGCTGTTGCGACAGTTGGCTGAAGGCCAATCAATTCGCGAATTGAATCGGAAGTCCTTTTTTTAGCCCTTGCCTCAAGATATCTTCCTATCATCAAAAATGACGGAAGCATTACTGCGGAGTCATAAAACATGAATGTGTGGTCCAGGACAATACCAAATGTTCCTAAAATACTTGAAACGTATGCAACTAGGATACCCATTGAATACATTACATCCATGTTCAGGTTTTTATGCATTAATCCGTTGATTCCTGCCTTTAAAATCGGTAGGGAAACATATAAAAAAGGACCTATACTTACGATTAATGACAAAAGTCCCATGGAAGAAATATGCAGGCCTGTTACCTGGTGGATTGAATGGGTCAATCCCATTAACGGATCCCATCCGCTAAACATTAAAATCATTAAAATAGCTGAAAATATTAAACCTACAATGATTCTGTTACGTTTTTCCTTTAAGTCCTGCTGGTAGATTGCCTCTTCGTCGATTTCCGTTTGCCCTTCAACGCCGAGAAGTTCAAAACCCAACGAAGTGATTACCTCATCAATTTCATCCAATGTTACTTTAGATGAATCATATCTTATTCTTGCAGATTGTGAAGTCAAATCAGCCTTAACGTCAAAAATCCCGTCTAACCTGATTAAAAAATTCTCAACATTCATTGTGCATGAAGCGCAATGCATCCCCTGAATCCTTATTGTCATTTCATCAGAGTGAAGATCAAAACCAAGATTCTTAACTAACCTCTCAATCTCTTCATAGGAAATCTTTTTAGTATCAACTGTAATGTGTAATTTGTTTGCCGCAAGGTCCGCATCAACCTCTTCTACACCTTCAATCCTTCCAAAGGTTTTATTGACGCTTAAGACACATGAAGCACAGTGCATTCCTTCAATTGGCAAATCCATATGCTTATGCTTTACCAAAGTATCACAACCGTTTCAATTCTATAAAACTAAATATCTATTTCAAATATTATAAAAGTTTAGGTTATACTAAATAATGTTTAAAAATTAAAAATAAGTTATAATATATTTATTTTACCAATTTGCCGTCCTGAATGACAATTAAAACGTTATCGTTATCACTTAAAATAGAAATGTCATCCATAGGATTTGAATTGACTAAAATCAAGTCCGCCACGTAATTTTCCTTAATGATTCCCAAATCATCTTTTCCTAAAAATTCCGCAGCCTTAATTGTACCGCTGGCCAGTGCTTCAGCTTCACTCATTCCGATGTCTGTTAAATGAACCAATTCTTCCAGGTTATGTCCATGAGGAATGACCCCACTATCTGTTCCCATCAAAATGTTAACGCCTTCCTGGTAAGCGGTTGAAATGTTTTCCTTGTGGACTTTAACTACTTCCTTTAATTTAGCGGTTTTCTCTTCTGCATAATTATCCCATGCCGGAAATCCGCTCTTATATAAAAATTGATGAACAAGAAGTGTCGGAACCAAACTTACATTGTTTTTAGCCATTTTGCAGGATGTTTTTTTATCAATGAATGTTCCATGTTCAATTGAGGAAAATCCTGCATCAATACAATTGTTCATTCCTTTTAAACTATGGCAATGAGCTGAAACTTTCATATTGTTCACAGCAGCCTCATTGACGATTGTCTTAAGTTCCTTTTTGTTGAATTGTGCGAATTCGGGAGAGGTGTTTGTAGTCAAAACACCGCCGCTGCACATCACCTTGATAAAATCAGCACCTGCCCTTTTAACTTCACGGGTCTTTTTCAGAACTTCCTCAACACCGTCGCATCTTCCTTTTGGAAACCCCGGATACATTATTTCCATGTCCCATCCTGAAGGAAGAAGCAGATCAAAATGTCCTCCTGTCATCACTAACGGAGTGATTGACAGATGGACTTTGGGGGCTATAAAAAGCCCTCGTTGTTGAGCCAACTTAAAACTTAAATCTGCTGAACCACAATCCCTAATTGTTGTAACACCTGCATTGACTGTTTGTAAAGAGTGAGGAACCGCATTGTAAAAATGAATTCCTAATGGATTTGCCATGTTTTCTTCCTTGTGGAAACCTTTTGCGAAAATGTGTGTGTGGCAATCAATAAAACCCGGAAGCAAAAAGTTGTCCTCACCATCAATAACCTTTACATCAGTTTTAGTGGCTATTTTGCCTGATGAGATTTCTTTAATAAATTTGTCTTCGATTAATACATTCTGATGAGTCCTGATGTCCTCATTCGGATTTAAGATGTTTACATTCTCAATTAGAGTTTGCATGTTATCACTATAATATTTCTATTGTTCCATTGTCCCCATCCACTTCAACTAAAGTTCCAGTTGTCAAATCTTTAGTTTCAGAAGGTGAATCAACCATTGGAATATCTGACATGATTGCTCCAGTTGCTATAATCGGTTCTGCATTAAGACATATAATGGCTTTAGGAGCAGTATTGTTCTTCATCATCTGGAAAATAACATATGACCCGACTGTTGAGCCTTTACCTCCCGGGATGAATAAGACTTTATCCTTTATGCATTCACCTTTTAATTCATGTGTTGGATCAATTATCACACCTGTTTCAGGATTGACTCCACCTAAAAAGCTTATGGGTTCAGATGAAACAATTAATTCTCCTTTTCCTTTTCCTTTTGCAATATTTCTACATTCAATCATTTAATCACCAATAAATGAGATTAGAATAACTTATCTTCAACATATTCCCCGCGGTTAATGGCTTCAGTTGATTTGATTGAATCAATCAAAGCCCCGAGCCATACTGCTATCATTAAAACGATACCTATGAATAAAAAAATGAGAATAGCTGAAACAATATAAGCAAGAATAAATGAAATTCCTTTTTTGCTTAAACCAAGATACAAATGACCAAGACCAGGGAATAAAAAGCTTAAGATTGGTGATAGAAGCACATTTTTCTCTTCAGAAGCCGGCCTATTAGCTACCCTAACACCACAATGAGGACATATTTCAGCGTTGATGTCTATTTTTTTACCACAATTTTGGCAGAATTTTGTTTGTGGTTTTTCCTCACCAATTAATCTGAAACCACATTTAGAGCAGAAAACTGTTTCTGGAGTAACTTCATTTCCACAGTTAGGGCAAAATTTAGATTTTTTAACAACATTGACATCTACTGCTTCTTCTTTTTCTTCGATTGGTTCTTCGATGATTTCCTCTTTTTCCTCAACAACATCATCGACAGATTCCTCTTCAATAGCTTCAACTTCCTCAGCAGGCCCTTCAAGAACCTCTTCCACAGGAACTTCCTCAACAGCTTCCTCTTCAATAGCTTCAACTTCTTCAACAGGAACATCTTCAACTACTTCTTTACCAATAGCATCGTCGATTTTTTCTTCGGAAACAGCATCAGCAACTTCTGGAAGACGACTTCCACAGTTGGAACAGAATTTTGCATCTTTTACTTCTTTTCCACAATCTGGACAAATTACCATTTTAAACATCTGATATTAATTTATTTATAATAATATAAAAAGTTAAACAACCTCATTTTTCATTATTTCTCTTAAAACTGCAGTAGCGTAAGAACCTTTATTTATTGAAAATTCGCATAAAACACCATCATCAGTTGCTTTAGCGGATGCATCCCATACCTGGAATCTCATGGATCTTCTAAGACCATGACTTCCCAAACGTGGCATCTTTGGAACTTCAAAATCGGCTTTTGTAATATTATAATTTTTTAAAATGTTTTCTTCCATCTCACCAACTTCCCCTCCGGCAAATGGAACTTTGGTACCGAAGAGCGGACAGGTTGGACTTGCCTCAAAATTATCAATCATTTCTTGGATTTCTTCGGGAGTCTTATCACGAACAATATGCTCTTCAGCGTCAATGACAATATCTCCTTCAACATATCTGTTGATTCCCATCTCCACCCGTTTACTTACGGCTTCATTGAATAGATAAGATTGATAAGCGTGGACAAACATTCTTTGAAGAGGTTTTGGAAGTGCATGCAATGCATTCATATAAGACTTATCGGTCAATTCACCTTTTTTAGAATCTCTTATTAATTCCTTAACCATCATTTTCTCATAGCGCATGCTTTTACCCATCAAATTAAGGGATTCTTCGAGGTTTCCATCATCATATGCCTGCCTTGCCATCCGATTGTCTTCACCTTCATCGCTTTGAGGATTTCCGATATAAGTATTGACAGCTTTTTCAAGGTCATTTTCAACCAGAGCCTCACCCACCAGATGGGTTATTGTTCTAGGCTTGCCAAACCTCTGCCAGCCAAAGTAATTAGGAACTCCCTTGACTTCAAGTTCAGCCAGAACCTCATTAGCGATATCGGCACTTTCCCGAATATCATCCAAATCCTTAATGAGAATTCTGAACTTGTTTCCTTTTAGCTGTCCCATTCTAAGTTTTTTCCGGCCTCTGACAACTTTTAAAAAATCAGTTTTATATATATCCAAGTTTTCAACTTGCTTGAATTGTTCTTCTGAATCCATATTAGCTATGCAAATCCATTGACGGGTTATAGCCTTTTTATCCTTCATTCCTGCAAAACCCATTCTTTTTCGGGATATGTGCAAATCACGGGCAATGTCTAAGACAACATCCAATGTAGTCCTTCCCAATTTTTCAATCCACACATAAACGTTAGGCCCTTCACCTTCAGGAATGATTTCTGGAATCTCTTCAACATAAAAGTCTTCATATCGGTTTCTGATTGTTCCACCAATACCTTTTTGAGCTGTAACATAAGTAGTAGCATTTAACATAATAATCACGGAAAATTACAATGCCCTGACCGGGATTTGAACCCGGGGAATGGGATCCGCAGTCCCATGTGTTATCCAAACTACACCATCAGGGCTAAACAAAATAAGATAACAATTAATTTTATATTTTTCATACTATTTAATAATTACCATGTTGAAAGGCTATATGAATAATTGCCATAATTCCTTGTTGCAACTGAAACTGCAATCGCTTTGGAATAATCACCGGATGATGCCAATACCTTTCCTTTTAAAATGTTATTTTCACTGAATCTGTAATTTTTAATGTTCAATGAATCCAGTTTATCCCTGCAGAGATTTGAAACCTCACGAATGGACTCTTTTGAATTTTCATTGCGCTTTAAAATTTCAGAAATTTCACCAAGAAAAGTCCGGTCTGTAAAATTCACCTTACCGCTCAGCATCTCCATTGCATCCTGAGCAATTCTGATGTCCTTTGATTCGTATGAATAATCAGGATTTGGAACAGAGATGGCTGCATTCACAATCAAAAATGCGATTAAAAGCAATGTTACTGCAAGAATTGCATCGATAATGTAAAAATATCCTTTTTCATCTAACATGAATGAAAATAGGATTTTAAAGTATTAAAAAAATAGTAAAGTGTGCAAAAATTAATTTGCACGAATATGATTTATCACTTTATCCTTTTTAGCTATCGCCGCGTCTGAAGCCCTTTGAACCTTTTCTTTCATTTCTTCAAAGTCTTCAGGGGTTGTATCTCCAACCAACTTTTTAATTTTGGTATATGCGGCTTCCCTAAACAATGGAACTAATTTTTCCTCAGTTGAATCTTCCTTAATCAATATCGGTTCTCCTGAGTTGTTTACCACACCAATCTCTGAAATGTCAACATCATATTTTGCAACCGCTTTTTTAATGTCTCCAACTATTTCAGGAGGTGCAATTAACATTAATGAGTCTGTTGAAACACCTAATGGGTCGATATTCAATGTTTCAAGCATGTTCAATACATTTGGAGCCACCATTTTCCTGATTTCTTTTTCATAGAACTCCAAACCAACTCCTGTTGTATTTGATATTTCATGAGCATCTCCTCTAAGACCTCCGTTTGTTACATCAGTCATTGCATGAATGTCCTTTACGAGGTCAGCTTCAAACAATGCATGTGATGCCTGAACAAAGTTTACGTTCATTGTATCCCATACAACATCAAAAAAACCGTTGTATAATGCGGTTGTTGTGATTGTTCCTCCACCGGAACCTTCTGTTAAAAGGATTATATCTCCTTCAGTTGCGCCTTTACGGGCAGTTGGAGGATGCGGTGACACACCTACACTTCCAACAGCGGATACAAACCTGTCTCCTAAAACCATGTCTCCACCGACACGCAATGTACTTCCCGCAACAATCGGAACATCTACAAGTTCTGAGACGGCAGCCACACCTGCTGTAAAGTCAAATATTTTTGCAACATCACCATCGTCTGCAAGGTGAACATCGCTTAAAATAGCAACGGGATCAGCGCCCATTACACAAACATCCCTTAGAGTCGCTCTTGTTACATGGAATCCTCCTAAAAATGGATATTCACTTAAACGTGAGTGTATTCCATCCACAGCTGTTGTAATGTATACTTCATCATTTTTAACTGCAGCCTTTACAACACCACCGTCATCCTGTTCGGATGGATTCACCAAAGATGCAGTATTGGTGGATGATACAATCTCTGCGATTTTCCTGTGAACAAAGAAATCACCAGCTCCACGGGATCCAACTCCCATTTCGCCCATCAATACGCCAGCCTTATTTACATTAGCGATTTCCTTTAAAAATTCATCGTCACTTTCCTGCAATTTGAGAGTTGTTGAAACCTCATCAATTACAGCCTTTGCCATTTCAACAGAATTTTCTTCTGAAATTTTCTTATATTCTCTGATTCTTACAGCTAAAATTTCTGCAAGGTCTTCATAATCATAATCATCAATTCTAGCTCTTACAAATCCCTCAATATCCATGGTTATATCTCCAATTTAGTGAAATTCTTTAAAATTTTAAGTCCTGCTATACCGCTTTTTTCTGGATGAAATTGTGTGGCGAACAAATTGTTTTGAGATAATGATGCAACAACATCACCTCCGTAATCACATATTCCTGCAACAATTTCTTCATTATCAGGGACAACATGATAAGAATGAACAAAATAAAAGTATTCACCATCAACCCCCTTTAGAATAGGTGAACTGTTAACTACTTTAAGTTTATTCCAACCCATATGTGGAATTTTGACACCTTTAGGCAATATTTCGACATGTCCCTTAAAGAGATTCAAGCCTTCAACTCCAGGGGATTCATCACTTGAACCCATCAGGACCTGCTGGCCTAGACAAATTCCCAAAAATGGCTTATCATCATTAACATGCTCATAAATTACATCTTTAAAAGGTTCCAGATTTTCCATTGCACTGCCAAATGCTCCAACACCCGGCAGAACTAAAAAATCACTGTCTGCAAGCACCTCTTTATCATCGCTTATTGTGTAGTCAACACCGATTTTTTTAAATCCGTTTGAAATGCTTTTTAAGTTACCGCTTTTATAATCAATAATTGTTATCATTCATCTAACCATCCAATAGCTGATCTAATCATTCCGCCAAAGTCTGAAAATACTATTTCATCAGTACCTAATGTTTTTGAGTGCGCATCAAGTTCCGCCACAACATGAGTATAGCCCAATTCCCTAAGAGGTTCCACCAGACGAGGACCATCAGTTACAGCAACTGATTCAGCGTCAAAGTCTTCAATTGGGAATGCATGTGGAACACCGAATACAACAATCAAATCCAAATCCTTATCCTTTAAGAATTCTGCTGCTTTATCACCAGTAATAGGATACTCATCAAGGCCTCCAGTAATAAAATCAGGTTCCATATCAAGTTGATTTCTAATATTCACTGCATGCTGCCTTATTCTAGGAAGCCCTATGTTTTCATCCAAATTAGCTACAAAAAGAGGTTTATTCTCCGGATTAATATCCGTATAGTCGAAATTGATGATATCTGAAAACAGATATGATGTTTCTTTTTTAACATTCAGGACAAAAGCAACTTTTTTATTATCTTTCAGAGCTTTGACAACAATTTTTGCAATACTTTCCTTTGAATCACCAAAATTAGGCTTGATGTACTTTCCCTGTGCCATTCCACGGGTTTTTTCAACTTCTGTTGCTTTTTCAAGCATTTCAATTTGCCTATCAGCTTCCTCTTTTGGGATTACACCACATTCAACTGCAGCATCCAAAACCATTATTGCTCCAACAGTATTGTCTCCTTCACCTGATCCTCCATGGGATTCCACCGGAATAACAGTGCAGGGCAAGTCTGCTGTTGCAATCGCTTCTTTTAAATCTTCACCGATAATCATACTGGCACATGTACCTGCAATGCCCATCAGTTTTGGTTTGAATAAATCATAAGCTTCAGTTAAAGTTTCAACTAATTTTTCACCGGCACCTAAAATAAAATCATTTTCAGACATTCCTGTAGTTACAACGCGTACCCCATCGCTTTCTAAAAGCCTAGCTGTCCTAAAACAACAGCCTGTAGGTCCATGCATAACAATGACGTCAACATTCATATCCCTTAGTGTATAAAGAGTGGCGGCAATTGGACTTGGTCTTGGATGTATAATTTTTATCACCTAATTCATTTTAACAAATAAATATTTTAAATTCTTAATTAATATAATTAATTAACTGAATTGGGAGATTGCATTATGAAACTTGATGAAAAAATTTTAGAGGAAAAAATTAGAGAATACAGAACTTTTAAAAGTTGTTCTGAATCTACATTAATGGGGCTTTGTGAAACTGCCGGTGCAGATATTACCCCTGCTGAAATGACAAAATTGGCCTGCGGATTTGCAGGCGGAATGGGTGGCACATTTGATGAGGGAACCTGCGGAGCAGTAACAGGAGCATTGATGGCTAATGGTATTGTTTTAGACGATCCTGCAAAAATCAAATCTAATGCAAAAGAAATATTCAACGCTTTTAAAGAGGAATATGGGACTGTCCGTTGTGATATAATTAGTAAAAATGGAGAAGATAAATCACCATGCGTTGACTGCTGCGTGTTTATTGCAAAAAAAGTAGCCGAATTATGGGATGAATAATGCCGTTCAAATAATGGCACATTCCAATAAAAATTTAGTAAAAAAAATAACTTAAATTAAAAAGGGAGGAAAGCAGGATTTAAAATCCTGCTTTTAAATGGTTAATAATAAGGTTTAATCTTTTTTTCTTAAAACAGTGTAACCGCCTAAAACTGCTGATACTCCGAGTAATAATAAGATTGGATTACCAGTTGCTAACATATTGTGAGGAACAGTTGAATTTGTTGAATTTGTTGAATTAGCAACAACAGGAGCAGTTGTGTTTGCAGTTACATCGGTAGCATTAGTTGCATTAGTTACATTGGTTGTATTTATTGCATTAGTTGCATCAATTGCAGTGGTTGCATTTTCCAATGTTGCATTGTATTGGCTACCAGCCCAGCCTCCGTCAAAATCATTACTTTGACCTAAAGCTTGAGCGTCAAAATTATCACCCACATCTGCAGCGCAAACAGCTGCTGCAGAACCAATTATACAAAATATTATAAGTAATGCTAAATATGTTTTCATAATATCCATAATATCACCTTAATCCTATTGATTTAAAAAAAGCCGGTTGAAGAAAATAACCAATTTGACACAAGTAATTATATGAAAAAGACTATATATAAAGTTTTTCGAATGCAAGTGCACACTTACATCTTTAAATAATAAAATAGTAAATTTAAATTAATATTTTAAAAAAATAAGTAATTTAAAGATTAATTAAAATAAATAAGGCAATATTTAAGTTAATTTTTTAGTTTAATGTTGAGAGTGAAACATATATTTGAAGAAATATTCAAAACAGGAAAAAAAATCCGTTTTAAAATGAGAACACGAGAATAATCCCCCTAATTATTATGTCCTACATCACCATTATAGGATTATGAATATCCCATTGTGATTATATGACAATCTACCCTGGGACAAATTAGTTTCATTGAAAATTACGAGTTTCGAACTCGATTTTTTAGTTATGGGAAAGCTGAAACTTCAATCAACAGATTCTTCAGGATTTATTCCTTTAAACAGGATATCTAAAAATTCATCGGCATAGAAATCTTCTTGATGAGTAGGAGCCCTATTATATATTTTTGACAGGATTACAGACTGGAACAAGATACTGAATACCAATAGGGATAATGATCTAGGATTAACTTCCCTAATTTTTCCTTTTTCCAATTGTAATGTGAAAAATTCCTCCAATTTAACGACAATTGTACCGATAATCTGTGACATTAAAAGTTGCCTATCAGGAACTTCCCTAACTTCTTCCATTGCTACTTTCATTATACTAAAGTCATCTTCTGATAAAACTAAAATCCCGTAAAAATTGATTTTAAGATATTCATCAATTTCTTCATCACCATTGAAATCAAAAATTTCTTCTAATTTATCAGTTAATTCCTTAAGATAATACTCTTTAGTAGCTTCCACGAGAGCATTTTTATTTCCAAACTTTCTAAAAATAGTTACTTCATTAACTCCTGCTTCAACAGCAATCTTTTTTGTTGTTGTTTTTTGAACCCCTTCCTCTTGAAGAAGTTTAAATGTAGCAGCTATAATTTTTTCCCAGTGACGTCCTCTTCAACATTCAGGATATTATATTTATTTTCATATATTAAATATTTTTAAACAAATCCCTAAATTAAATATCAAATAATTACTTTATTAAAAAATAACTGCCCAATAAAATAAATAACAATATAAAATTTAATAGTGTGAATACAAAAAGATACCTGATTTTAAATTCATCATATTCCCTGACAAGAATTTTATATGAAATTAAATTCGCCATTGAAGCAATGAGCGTTCCCAAACCACCAATATTAATTCCAACTATGATGGCCTCATAATTAGTGCTGAAACCACTAAGCAACATTGCCGCAGGAACATTGGAAATTACTTGGGATGCAACAATGCCCCAAAATACTTCATTGCCAATAATCCACTTCTTAAATATTGATGTGAAAAATGGAATATTTTCCAAATTGCCAATCAAAATAAATAATGCAATGAAAGTTAAAAGCAAGTAATAATCGACACCACGAAAAACCCTTTTTAGGAAATTCTTTCTATCGATTTCTATTTTATTTATTTCAGGCAAAGAAATCCTATCCCTTGAAACAAACAATGATAAAGCAACTAAAAATATCACAGATACAATAATATACGGCAAAAGCAATAGGAAAAATGACTCAAATGAGATTTTAGATACTGTATACATAACAATATTGTGTGGTGCCCCGATAGGAAGAACCATGCATCCCACATTAGCGGCAATTGTCTGCAAAGAAACTGTGAATATTATTAAATCAATCCTGCCAACCTTTTTTAAAGCCAACATGGCAAAAGGTACGAATATAATTAAAGAAACATCATTAGTGATGAATATTGAACTAAAAAATACAATTGAAACCAAAAGCAGGACCAGCTGGCGGGCATTTCCAATCCGAATTAACAATTTGCGAACCAGCACCTCAAAAATAGAAAGATTTTTTAAAACTTCAACAATTAGCATTATAACAAAAAGCAATATGATTGTATCCCAATTAATATAAACCAAATAATCGATATTCGGCTGAACAAAAAAACAAGAGATAATGGCTAAAATCACAGATATTGAAAATACAATTTCCTTTTTAAAAAAATCAAATGCACTATCCATTAATTTAACCATAGTATTTGTTTATTTAATGTAATATAATAAACTATTTACGCCGAGTGCAGAAAACCTCGAATCTGAATTTAAAATCTCCAAAGTAATCAATCGGCATCTTCATCTAAAGTTTCCAAAAGAAAGCTTACCGGTCTGAAACCATCATTGCAG
Source organism: Methanobrevibacter sp. (assembly GCF_015062985.1). GTDB lineage: Archaea > Methanobacteriota > Methanobacteria > Methanobacteriales > Methanobacteriaceae > Methanocatella. The sequence goes on from NZ_SUTI01000010.1 coordinate 29,301, forward strand.
GATATCATTGCAGATTTTTTATTCTTCATCCAACCATCATAAAAGTCCTCGGCACCATTGGCCAGAGCCATTACAAAGGGTGAAAGACTTTCCCATGCACTGTCACAGAAATTATCAGGTTTTTCCCATCCATTAGCTATGAAAACATCACCCAATTCAACATCACATTCATGCTCTAGAGGGTTTTCATATTTTTCAATCAAATCATCATGCCTAACTTTTCGCATGACGGTAATTTTTACTTTTTTCATAATAACACTCTCAAATCGCTTTTTTCATACTTGTTATGGCCTTTAAGGCCTTTTTTATAGTTCCAACATTTAATTGCATCTTCCAGAGACCTGCCTTCATTATCTTCGAAAAAATCACGTATGTACTGGTTGTATTGAAATTGTTTACCTATCTTTGTTTTTCCATTTGAATTTTGAATTTCATAATAAGCGTCGATAGCTTCACGATAAGTCTTATCAGGATTAGCTTTCAACCATTTCTGAAATTTGACTTTGAATTTAAATCCTTTTCCAATTTCATTCTCGAAAAATTGCCTTTTGTCTTCACCGCATTTGAAGTTTTCACCTAATCTAGAATCCAAAGTAATTTCCAAGTTTGATTGATTTGAATATTGTTTGGTGATAGGCTCTTCTAACTTTTCGCCAGTGGCCAAATAATGAATTATCCGATTTTCCAAATCCTGTTTGGAACCGCTTACCTTTAAACCTTCCAGCCTGCAAAAATCTTTCAAATCCTCTTTTAAAAAATAGTATTCCTTAAATTCATCTGCTTTTAAGTCTCTAGTTAATTGAACCATGAAAATCTTTAAAAATAAAAATAGAAGAGGAATTATCCTCTTGTTACAATACTGATAATGTCACCGTCTTTCAACTCATAATCACTGGCTACACGCATATGTGATCTTGCATCAACGGCATGCATGAACTTATCACCTATGTCAGTGTGTACAATATAAGCCAATTGCTTTGGGGTTGAACCTTTTGGAACCAAAAATCCGTCAGGCAAGACATTACCCTTTTGGTCAGTGTATTTATGTTCATCCTGAACGGGGTACACAACTATTCTGTCGAGCAAATCAAATATACCATAATTAAGGGCATCCTGAACACCGGTACTGCCATATTTGTCCAAAATATTGGTTTGGATATATTCAAGCGCTTTAATTTGGTTTGCATTTAATTCATCAGCCTTCAATATTTCAAAGTGATCCTCGCCTGAAACATATGAAATGAGACCTGCTTCTGATGCTCTTACAAGCGCGATTTCAGATTCGGCTGAAGTTGGAATTACGTTAGGATATTTTTCCTTAATCCTTTTGATGTTTTCCTCTGATGTTGGGAGGTCTGCCTTATTCGCAATAATCATCATCGGCTTGGCAATGTGGAGAATATTCCTTGTGAGTTCAATCAAGTCCTCTTCTTCCCACTTATTGTAATCAGGTTCAATGCCTCTTTTAGCTTCGATAATATCTTCGATAGCTATTCCTGTTCCTGACAACTGATCAAATAATACTTTTGAGATATCCAAATGTTCAGCTCCAACTTTTCTGACCAGCCTTACCCAATTCTTTGATAAGATTCCATACATCCACATTACAATTTCATTTTCTAAAAATTCCAGGTCATCCAATGGGTCGTGGCTTCCAGGGTCGACTGGGTTTCCTTCAAGATCTGTTGAACCTGAAGCATCAATGACGTTTATAAATACTTTTGCCTGCATTAAATCATCTAAAAACTTATTACCCAATCCTTTTCCTTCATGTGCTCCCGGAACAAGTCCGGCGACATCTATTAATTCTATTGGAAGCAATCTTTTTCCATCTATACAAATTGAATTGTGAGGATTACAGGTAACTCCTAATTCTTTACATGGACAATCCTTAATTACATGAGCAACAGCCTTATTTGCATCAATAGTTGTAAATGGATAATTGGCCATTTCTACAGTTGACGCTGTTGCTGAATTGAAAAAAGAGGATTTTCCGACATTTGGTTTTCCACAAACTGCAATTTGAAGCATAATAATCACTTAATATCTAATAACATCTAAATGTATGTTTTTAAAATTATAAATAGTTTCAGAATTAATTATTATTTAATGAAAGAAAATGATATAGAACGTCCCCAAGGGATGAAAATTAGACAAGGCATTCAAGATGCAATGACAAATTCACTTCCTAACAAGAAGTTTTCAACCGATGGAATTGATTTAGTCGAAGTGGACATTGAAATCAACAATTTGGGTCAGAACTTTCGCAACTTTAAGATATTGAATCTGACTGATATTCACATAGGCCAATGGATCAATCCGGAGTATCTGGATGACCTGGTAGATTATGTCAACACCCTCAACATTGACCTGATTACTCTTACAGGAGATTATTTTTCATATGTTATTGATGGATATGAAGAATGCTTAACGAATTCTCTTAAAAAGTTAAATGCAAGATACGGAAAATTCGGAGTTTTGGGAAATCATGACCATTGGATGGACGCCGATAAAATCCGGGACATCTTCAAAAAAGCAGACATTATCGATTTAAGCAATGATGTTTGCACTATTGAAAAGGATGGGGATTTTTTAAACATCTGCGGCGTCGACAGCTGTACCGTTTGCGCTGACGACTTGGACAAAGTGATTGCTAAAATGCCTAAAAACATACCGAGCATCCTTCTTGTACACGAACCCGATTTTGCAGAGGAATCAAGTCAGACAAATCTGTTTGACCTTCAAATTTCCGGACATTCACATGGAGGCCAGTTAATTATTCCAAAATTTGAAACTACACCCTTTAGAGGTCCTAATTCATCAAAATACCCTGTTGGATTATATAAAGTTAGAAATATGATGCAATACACAAGCAAGGGTCTTGGTACAAACTCCTTCAGGATAAGAATTAACTGCAAACCTGAAATTACAATAATAACATTGAAAACAAATCAGAAAAGAAGAATAAAGATAGAATGATCAAGAATAGATTAATTTCATCCCTGCGAACTATAATAACAACATTACTGCTGTCACTGTCAAACATAATTGCAATATATGTGGTAGACTACATTAGCGCCGATTTCACAATAGGTCCTTGGTACAATGCCATCATTATCCTTATAGCGCTTGCAATTGCAAATGCACTGTTATGGCCAATTTTTAGAAGATTTTTTATGAAAATCATCATATTCACTTTTGGGATTGGATCAATCTTCCTAAACTCGCTAATCTTTTATATTGCATCATTATTCGTGCCTGGAGTTTCAGCCGGAATTTATGGGGTTTTACAAGTTCCGATTGTGATGGCAATCTTTTCTACATTTACCAGCAATATCATCAACACAAGTTACTATGACAGATACATGAAAAATATCCTCAATTATGCTCTAAAGCGAAAAACACCCTATAAAAAGAGATATCCTGGAGTAATAATGCTTGAGATAGATGGCCTTTCAACCAATACTTTAAAAATGGCTCTTGACAAAGGGATGATGCCCAACATTAAAAAATACCTGGATGAAAAGACACACACCCTGAAGGGCTGGGAAACTGACCTGTCATCACAAACAGGAGCAAGCCAGGCAGGAATATTGCATGGAACTAATGAAAACATTATTTCATACAGATGGGTCGAAAAGGAAAATAACAATAGACTAATCGTTTCAGGAAAATTGAGCGATGCTCCGGAAATTGAAGAGAAAATCAGTGATGGGCAGGGGTTACTTGTAGATGGAATCAGTATTGCAAACATGTTTTCTGGAGACAGTAAAATTCCAACCTTAACATCCTCGAAACTGGAGGGTTTGGCCAATATCTACAATAAACCATTGGATGCTGTCTTTTTAGATGCATATAATTTCCAAAGGCTATTCGTTCTGTTTTTATGGGACATAATTCTTGAATTAAAGTCACAGGCGGTTCATTATATAAAAAATATACAGCCACGCCTTAGAAGAACCATCGTCTATGCTGCAGTCAGGGCTGGAGCTAATGTAGTCCTAAGGGAAGTTACAACCGATGTATTGACAAGTGAAATATTGACAGGCAATATCGACACTGCATATGCCACATATATGGGATATGACGAAATAGCTCACCATTCAGGAGTCCAGGATGATGATGTTTGGAAAACCTTGAAGATGATTGATGCTCAATTTGCAAAAATCACCTCTGCAATAAAGATGAGCGACAGAGAATACAAATTAGTAATCCTATCAGACCACGGCCAGTCAAATGGTGCCACATTCAAACAGAGATACGGAATAACATTAGGGAACTATGTTAGAAGATTCCTCCCCGATGATTTGAAAATGTTTAAGACAGAATACAACATTGACCACTTTAGAGACGCAATCATTCCTGAAAATAAACAAATCAGAAACATAAAAGAAAAAATGGGTTATATTCGCGGAGACCTTTTCGAAGATAGGGAGTTCTTACAGAACATCAGGGAAGGACTGGAAAACAGGAAGCCTGCAATAATTTTTGAAAATAATCAATTCCTTAATTTACGTGAAAGATATTCAAATAACCTGGAATACATTACAGACTATGAAAGCAGGGAACATAGTACCAAAAAAGCTCGAGATTCCGAACTGATTGTTTTGGGATCCGGAAATTTAGGGTTGATTTACCTAACCGAATGGAAACAACGCCTAAACTATGAAGAAATAGTGATGTTATTCCCCGATTTGATTCCAGGACTTGTAAAACATCCCGGAATTGGATTCGTTTTAGTGGATTCCATATCCAATGGAGGAATGGTCATCAGCGAAAATGGAATATATTATCTTGATGATGATAGGATTATCGGTGAAAATCCGTTGAAGGATTTCGGAAAACATGCTGCAGAACACCTGAAACGAGAAAATTCATTTGAGAACATGCCGGACATAATGGTAAACAGCTTTTATGACAAAAAGCTCAATGAGGTTTGTGCTTTTGAAGAGCTTATCGGGTCTCACGGAGGTCTTGGAGGAGACCAGACAAAACCATTCATTTTATACCCTTCAGAGTGGGAAGACCCTGGAGAGCTAATCGGCGCTTCATCAATTTACAAGTTTCTGAAAAAAGAGATAAACGATTTAAAATCTTGAAAGCCAATAATCGAATATTTCAGAAATTTCTTCATTGAAGCTTATTGTCTTATCCTTATTCTGTGGAATTGCATTTGGATGACTCCTATTCAATCTGATTAATGTTGTATTCTGATTTTCATAGGTCATCTGTTCAAATGGATACCTTATGATTACGGGAGTATTAAATCCAACACCCAACTCCAAAAAGACTATCTTTTTATTTTCATCAATGCCTGATAGGAAATTCTGATAATTATGATACATCTCATGCCATTTTTCATCTTCGACAAAGAAATTATCCTTTCTTACATTGATTTCCATATTTCCGCCGCAAACAGGGCATACCGGAACCAGTTCAGAGGGAATTTTACAGTCCTCTATCTTTTCCAAAGCATCAAAAACCAGATCCTCATTTGAGTAAAGCTTGTTGTGGCAGGCTTTTTCACATTGAATTAAACCGTAATCTCCCTGAGTAGCAAAAATCCTTTCATCCTCAAATCCGTTTATCCAAAATTGATGTTCAACATTTGTCGTCAGGACAAAGTAATCCTTATCTTTTACAAGTTCCAATAACTGCTCATATAATCTTGTTTTTCCAACTGAATATCTATTTACATAAACATGGCGAATCCAGTGCGCCCATTTTTCCTCTTGTGTTTCGTAAGGATAAAATGTTGCAGAGTACATATCCTGAACGCCATACTTTTCAATGAAATCCTGAAAATTTTCTTCAAAGCGTTTCCCTGAATATTCTATCCCTGCGGCCGCTGAAAATCCCGCACCTGCACCTATTAAAATATAATCGGCATCATCAATAGCCTTTTTTGCCTTATCTAATCTTTGAACAAAACGTTCCATCCTAATCACCGAACAATTCCTTTTTATATAATGAATAGCTGGAGTCACTGAACACGTCAAAAATCACATGCTTCAATGTGCTTTCATTTGAATTCAAATAATCATCAACCGTTTTGATTGCTATCCTGCAGGCCATATCCTGCGGAAAGTTAAAAACTCCTGTTGAAATATTGCAGAATGCAATTGATTCTAAATCATTTTGATCAGCTATTTCCAAACAGGACCTGTAACAGCTAGCTAATGCTTTGCAGTCCTCATCACTCGGTTTTGAACCATAAGCGATTGCAGGACCTACAGTGTGTATGACATGTTTGGAAGGAAGATTATAAGCTGCTGTTATCTTGGCTTTTCCAACCTCCTCATCGATTCCCTGAACTTTCATGAGGGCATTGCACTCTTCCCTCAATTGGATTCCTGCAGCGGAATGAATCGCGTTATCAATGCAATTGTGCTGAGGGATGAAGCATCCGAGCAATTTGGAATTGGCGGCATTGACAATTCCGTCGACTTTCAAAGTTGTAATGTCGCCTTGCCAAAGCATGATTTTTCCTTTAAATTCCTTAATATCTTCAACTGATGTCAACTCCTTATTCAATGTTTCTGAAGTTAAAAATTCATCCTGAACTTTTAAAAATTCATCGGATATGTTTTGAGGCAACCTGACATTCATCAATGAACGAAGCAATCCTCTCTTTTCCCCATAACTGTTTGGAATTTCAATTAACTCGCCTCTTTCTTCAATTAAGTAATTTATTAAAAAATCCAACTGTTCTTCGCTATTTATTTTAATCCCTCCTTAAAAGTGTTAATTATTATTAGAATTTGAGTATTTAAATTATTTTTGTAACTTCAAGGAAACCCAGTAACTAAAAAGTAACTATTAAATAATGATTTAAAACAATTTAAAAATATGAACAACGAAAAAATAATCTGCCCCGTGGATAGAACTCTAAATCTGATTAATAAGAAATGGAGCATACAAATTATAAGGGACATGTTTTTCGGAAAGAAACGTTTTAAAGAATTTCAAGAGGACAAACCAAACCTAAGCAATAAAGTACTGTCAAATTGCCTGAAAGAATTGGAAGAAAATGGTTTAATTGAAAAAAAAGTTTTAAATACAAGTCCTGTCAGCACTGAGTATTATCTGACTGAATATGGAAAATCCATGAATAGAATTGTCTATGAACTAGCCATGTTTACATTACATGATGAAAATAGCTATTCTGACGAAGTTAGAAATGAATTGAAGAATACATTTAAAGAAACATTGAACATTGATGATTAAAATGACTGGAAAAATTTATATTATTGGAATTGGGCCTGGAGCAAGCGAATATCTAACTAAAAAAGCGATTGATACTGTTAAAATGAGCGATTATACTGTTGGAAGTACACGGGCAATCGAATTATTTGATGATGTGCAAAACAAAATCTCATTTAATGTGAAGGAACTGCTTGACAAATTGGAAGAGGGTGTGGAACTTGCTTGTGACGGCAATACCGTTTCAATATTATCAACAGGAGACCCCGGTTTTTCAGGTGTTTTAAATACCGTTTTAAGAATTTCTGCCGAAAAGGATTTTCCAAAAGAAAACATTGAAGTAATCCCTGGAATCAGTTCCCTTCAGCTTGCAGCGGCAAAATGCCACATCCAATGGGACAACGCCAATGTGATGACCTTCCATGGAAGAGAAAATATAGAAGACATCCTGCCGGTCATCAACAATGGAAAAACAACAATTGCCCTCCCATCAAGAAAAGTGAAAGATATGGCACAATTTTTAATCGACAATGGAGTTGAAGAGGACAGGAAGGTTGTAGTCTGTGAAAGATTAAGTTATCCTGATGAAAGAATTGTTGAGTCCAACTTGAAGGATATTGCTCAAAGTGAATTTACCTATATGTGCATTATGGTAATTTATTAGAACAATTTATCCGTAAAATTCATTTTAAAAATCATTTACTATTTATTTTTAAAATTAAAGTTTATATATCCATAATATCATACTTTAAACGTCAAATAAATTGAATTGACATTTAAGGTAGATACTATGAACAAAAAAATAAACACCATATGTTTCATTTTCCTATTACTATTTTTAGCTGGCGCAGTATCTGCAGCGAATAATGAAAATGAAACGACAACTGCAATTGAACAGCCTGAACCAAATCAGGATTTGTGTAAGATAAATGAAGAACAAGGAACGGACAAAGGCGAAGTGGAAAGTTTAGGGGCTGCAAGCACAACCGCTAAAAAGAAAGTCGTGATTGATGCTCCTGATTTAAACATGTACTATGAGGATGGAAGCAAATTCAAAGCATTGCTGAAAGACAATACCAATCAAGCGATAAGCAAAGCTAAAATAAAATTTACTGTAAACAATTGTACATACACTAAAGAAACCAACAGTAAAGGTATTGCCTACCTTAAAATAAATTTAGAGAGTGGAAATTACACCATTGAGACAAAATTTACCGGGAACGGCACTCACTACGGAAGGATTGTGAAAAGCACCATCATCGTGAAGAGCACCATAAAATGCGATGATTTTACAAAATACTACGGAAATACCGAAAAATACAGCTCCATTTTTTATGACAAAAAAGGAAACATTCTTAAGAATGCTTCCGTTGCATTTACACTGAAAAACAAAAACTACACTGTTAAGACAAACAGCAAGGGCATTGCAAAAATAGTTATAAACCAAAAACCCGGAGAATATCCCATTTCATCGATTAACTCACAAACCGGGGAAATACTTAAAAAAACGATTACGGTAAAATCACTGATTATAACCAAAGATTTGACAATGAATGAAACCTCCCCTGAAAAATTCAGCGTGAAAATCTTAAACAGTATGGGAAATCCTTCACCCAATGAGCAAGTAACAATAAACATCAATGGAAAAAGCTATGAAAGAACAACAAACAAAAACGGAATTGCATCCCTAAACCTTAATCTGAAGACCGGGACTTATCCGATAACAACCGAATATGACGGACTTAAGAATTCCAATAAGATTACTGTAAAGAAAGTTATAACTACACCATTCAAGCACACCATGCTGATTCCGAATTATGTCAATGTCACCGTCCCATATGTTTATGAAAACTATTACTATTCGTTGAAAACAGGATTTGACGGAATTATAAGAATGCCTAAAAATGAACTCTTTACAATCCAAATCGGAGAAAAAACCTATAAGTTTTCTACCGCAAAAATTACCGGCATAAATTCCACACTGCTTGGACTCAGAAGCTACCTCATACCATTGGATGGAAACACTATGGAGGACAATATGGACAAGAACAATCTAAAAAAAGACGGCATAATCATTTCAACAATGAAAGGTTACACCGTAATTGATTATCAGAGCAGAACTCAGGATAACACGGCATTATTCGGATTTTATGCAAGTAAAGGATTGGACCAGGGAGAGACATTCACATACCTTCAAAATGACAAAATAATGGCAAAAATCAACATCCAGACTGTGAATTATGATGAGGACGGCTTGAAATACAGCATCGCCAAATTTTATGGAAGGCCCACCTATGATTTTTACTACAGAAACTATTATGAAATTACCAGAGACAATCTTGAATCAATAAAATTTGCAAATACCCAACAGCCTGTCACATTCAGCTATTACAACAATTATATCACAGGACATCCCTCAAAAGAAAATATAATAACAAAATTCATGGTAAATGGAAAAGAGGAAGCTGAAAAAAATGAAACAATTAGCTATGGACTAAGCGACAAATACCGAAATGCTATGGGCTTTGAAGTTCTGCAATCCTATAGCATAATCAACGAGAAGATTACTAAAAAAGTTTTGGAAAACTGGATTTCGAAAAGTTCAAGATATTTGAATAGATTTGGAGTATTAAACGCCTACGGAATGCATTTAGCTTCACTTGAAACTACCTGGTTCAGCGATATTTTTGCCAATGAATATTCTAGTGACTTTAAAGTAAAATGGCAGAGAAACCATACTCTAACAATATTAGCAGGCATAAATCTTCAAGATACATATATAGACATCCTAAATGCGGATATGGGAATGGATGTTCAGGGGAAAAATAAAAATGTTGTTCTATTCCGACTGATCAATTCACTCCACCTGCCTGAATTGGAGGATTATGCCCTTAAAAGCATTTCAAATAGGTATTCAGATAAAAGCAGCAATTCATTCGTTAATATATTTTCATCTGTTTCAAATAATTACAGTATGTTCCAATTAGGGGATTTATTATATGTATTTTCAAATGATAAAAGTTCTGCAATCATATTAAATTGTACAAGTGGCGTTTCAAGCGTAATACTCAATAAAAACAGTTCCATCTATAAAGGATCAAGCGTCACCACCACAAATGACTGCTGCAGCATCTGCAATCTGGCAAATGATATGATAAATGAAATCAGGGAGATGATAAAATTTGTAGCTCCAGGAGCATATCTATTAACGGATGAATTAAATAACATGCACTCCTTCAGCACAATAGCCTACAAAGGACTGATATTTATACTAACCAAAGTATCTACTGGCGCAGAAGTTGCTTGCTTTGGATTATTGTCAACAATGACCCTAATACAGGACATTGGGACAAAGTATAGGGAAGGAATGATTGATGAGAAATATTGGCACGAAACAATGGATAAGGTAACATTTACACGTCCCGGCTATCTTCAATCTAAAAAAGTATACAACATTCCAAACAATAACGGAGGATACGACTATATTGAAGTCAAAATCAACAATGACCTGACTCTTGATAGGGATAATGCATTATACATCAGCGACGGAAAAACAAAAAAGTTAACTAAGCCGGAGACATACAAATATTTCTGTGAAGAATATCTTACACCATTTAGCATGCCTTCAAAATATTGGGATGAAAGCTGGAGAGGAATATAAATGAAAATAATAGATGCTTTTAGAAAACAGCACATAATTGTGCAAATTTTGGATATTGCATTCATAATAGTTTTAGTTTATGAATTGGCAACAATGCAAAGCCTTTCGATAAGCTGGATATTACTGTTTTTAATAGTAGCAATTCCACTTTGTCAAAGCTTTTTAAAAAAAGAAAATTAATTGAAGTTAAAACACATTGGTTTTAACTTATTTTTATTTTTTAGAGTTGAATAGCTTCTTGAACAACTTCATCATTGTCTTCATCATCATACAAGATGTGAGCTAATTTTAATAGCTTTTCCTGACCTTTAACTTCATCTTTAAATAATGGAATTTCAGCAATGTGTTGCTCAGGGAATTTTTGGTCGATTAAAGCTAAACGTTTTTGCTGTAATTTATGTCTTGAATGGCAGAAATCACAATCACAAATGTCCGGCATTACCTGATTTACAATAACACTATCTACAGTAATGTCATGTTTGGCTAATGCTTCTAATGCTCTTTCTGATTCATAAATTGACATTTCCTCCGGAATGACAACCATTTTAAAAGTTGTTCTGTCTGGATCGGATAAGATAGCTTTTGCCTTATCAAGTTCCTCTTTTGTTCTTTTCAAATCTTCAGAAGTTTGAGGGTCATCGACAGCATCCATAAATGGCATGATTTTCTTTAAAGCATTTGTTGCAGTACCCAGTTTTGCCTTAAGCATCATCATCTTACCTACCCATGAGTCCATTACTTCAGGGAAGGACAGCAATCTTAAGGTATGGCCTGTTGGTGCGGTATCAAATACAACAACATCATATTCATCTGAGTTCATTACACCCATGAACAATTCAAATGCTGCCGCTTCATCAGCACCTGGAGAAGATGATGCCATATCCAATTGATCAGATAGGAAATCCATACCGAATAAACCCCCATCCTCATCAGGATTTGCTGCTTTTTGGGCTTCCAATTGTGCTTGTTTTTGAGCCATTGCCACTTCCGGATCGATTTCAACAGCAAACAGATTGGTTTTTATTTCACGAGGGTAGCTTCCAATAGGAACTTCAAGTGAATCTGATAGTGAATGTGCAGGGTCTGTTGATACAATTAAAGTTTTTTTACCTTGTTCAGCTAACCAAAGTGCAGTAGCTGAAGATACAGATGTTTTTCCAACACCTCCTTTACCTCCTACGAAAATAAAGGTTGTATCATCTTTATTGAATTTGAAATAATCTTTAAATGCCAAGTAAATTACCTCCTTAATAAAGTTACTTTTAGTTACTAAATGTTATTTAATGTTTATAGTATATAAACTTAATTGTTAATAACAATCACACAATGTTTCATATATCAGCAAAAATTCTAAAAAAATTTTAAAAAAATAGCTTTATATTATAAAAAGTAAAATAACTTAACAACAATTTTAATTTAATTAACAAGACAATATTATGTGAAAAAATACAATATATTTGAGAAAATCCCAAGTAATATATATTTCAACATATGAACTTTTTTTAATTGAACATTAGCAAGTATTCTGTATAAAATTGTTTTTAAAATGAGTCGGTGATGGTCATTTGAAGTTAATAGAAGTTATAGTGGAAAACACATCATAACTTCCATCTCCAATAATATTGATTTACTGTATCATCCAATAAACTGCCACTATACTAGGTATCGCAATGATGAGTGTATTGCGGATCATTCTTAAACGATGCATTTTCCATTCTTTTTCTGTCAATTCCTTAGTTTTTGGGATTTTTAAAATACTTAAGATAATGCTGGCAGCCAGGAAAATGAAATATGCATTAATGATAAAGAGATATCCTGCTCCAAGGAGCATGTCCCACCTTCCGTTTGCAATTGAATATCCTCAGGTACAAAGCGGAGGCATAAGGGCGGTTGCAATTGCAACACCCGGGATGACAGTGTTTGCTTTGTCTAGCCTGGTCTGTCCGATGATTCCTGCAAGTCCCCCGAAAAAGGCAATCAGCACGTCATAGAATGTTGGTGCAGTCCTTGCCATCAATTCTGCAGTTGGCTCTTTAACCGGAGAAAGGAAAAAATAAATTGATGCTGCAATAACACTGATTGCAATCTGCATTCCGAAACCGACCATATGATTAGTAAACAAAGGATAATCTGCGGATACATTTGCATATGCTGAAGCAAGAATACTTCCCGTTATAGGTGAAATCAGCATTGCTCCTATAATAACTGCTGTTGAACTCATATTGAGACCTACAGATGCAATTACCATTGCACATACCAATACACACATATTCGTTCCGGTAATCTGTCCGCCATCCAAGAGACGTGTACGAATTTCTTCATTTGATGCTGAATCCTCTGTTAATGAAAACGCTTTTCTGATTTTTCCCTTATTGTTTCCCTTTCATGTTCACTGTTCATATTCCCAATTCCTTAACTCATAACATGCGAGCGCTAAAGAATGCCCGCAAATATTGAAAATTTAAAATGCAATACTGTCATGATTATTGTCATTATTATATTGATTTTAATATTAATTAAAGTAATTGCCATGAAATGAACATTTCTTCATTGCTGCCCCATTTAAAAGACTCTTTCAAAAACTTTGTTGATTTGAAATTTTTTCATGGCTTGAGTTATCGCATAATATGATACGTGTTAGCTACTAAACATTCGTTTTAAAGCAGATAGCTGGTATTTTAGAAGTTAATTTTTAACTTCTATTCTATTTTTTTAAAATCCGCTGTAAATAAAAAAAATAAGGATTATGGGAAAAGAGTTAATCCCATAGCTTCAATCATGGATTGAACACCTAAAATGATAATAGCCACACCGCCGAAAATTTCGATGTAGTCAGCATATTTGATGGCAATTTTTGTTCCATAAGTTCCAAGCAATAACCAAATTACTACTGCAACTAAACTTAATCCCCCTAATATAAAGGGATCTACATGTGCTACAGCACCTTGGGATGCTAGAATTAAGTTTTCAATGTTTCCAAAAATAAGTAATCCTGTAAAAGGAGCATAAGCTTTCAAATCTACCATCTTATTCACCCCTTTTAGTAGCTTTAATGTGTTTTATAGCTTCATAGACAGCTTGAATACCTAATATGAATATTGCAAGCCCGCCAATAAATGTGATATAATTCGCATATTGTATTGCAATTTCTGTAGCTACAGTTCCGATTACCAACCAGATTATTACTGCAATAATACTCAAACCACCTAAAATTTTAGGGTTTACACCTTGAACAACACCTTGTGATGCTAAAATAAGGTTTTCAATGTTCCCAAATATAATTAATCCAATAAAAGGTAAATATTCTTCTAACAATTTATCACCTATTAATACTTTTGAAAGAAGGATAATAAAATATTAACTAATTTTAAATAATAAAAGTGTGTTAAACAAAATAATTAGAAAATTAATCTTTCAAGATATAAACGCTTCATTCACACTTAAAAGATAAAACAAATTGAAAAAATAATGCCCAAATCAATAAAACTGATATTCAAGACAAAATGATGAATTTAAAACAATATATCGCAGAGATTTAAGATGGAATCAAAGTCAAAAATCCGATTTTGAAAATCAACAAAGTTTTTGAAAGTGTCATTTAAAATTTCATGATATAATTTATTAATAAATAATTACAAACTAAATAATGTATAAATGATAGGTTGGTGAGAACATTAGTGAAATTCCAGAACTGAACTGTGAAAAAACAAAAAGTGACATTGTTGAATTCATTGCCTCAAAAGTATCCGAATCTAAAACCGGCGGCCTTGTTGTTGGTCTGAGCGGAGGAATAGATTCAACTCTTGCAGCCTATTTGGCTTGTGAAGCAGTAGGATGTGAAAACGTTTTTGGGATAATTATGCCATCCACTACAACACCAACAGAAGATAAAATTCACGGAACTGAAATAGCTCAAATCCTGGGAATCCCCCATAAGGAAATAGCTATTGACAGCATTCTGAATGAATATTTATCTGCAACCCAACTTGACAGCGATAATTTAGCTATTGGTAACCTGAAAGCTAGGATTAGAATGTCAATCATTTATTATTATGCCAATCAAAAGAATTACCTCGTTTGTGGAACAGGTAATAAAAGCGAAATCCTAATTGGTTATTTTACAAAGCATGGGGATGGCGCATGTGATATTGAACCGATTGGAGATTTATACAAAACAGACGTTTTTAACTTAAGCAAATTCCTGGACATTCCAAAAGAAATTATTGAAAAGCCTCCTCGTGCAGGATTATGGGAAAATCAAACTGATGAAGATGAAATTGGAATGACCTACAATTTACTTGACCAAATTTTATATCTCTATTATGAAAAAGAGATGAAAAATGATGAAATAGCTGAAAAACTAGACATTTCAGTTGATGATGTTGATATGATTATTAATAAAGTGGTCAGGAGCAAACACAAAAGCAAAGTTCCTGAAAGTCCTTTAAAAACAACCTTATAATGGTGATTTAGTGAGCGAAAATATTGAGAAGAAATGGCAGAAAAAATGGGCTGATGCAAAATTATTTGAATCTAACCCTGATGAAAGAGAAAAATTATACATTACTGTTGCTTTTCCATACCCTAGTGGAGCAATGCACATAGGTCATGGACGTACTTATACAGTACCTGATGTATATGCAAGATTTAAAAGAATGGAAGGATATAATGTATTATTCCCAATGGCATGGCACGTAACCGGTGCCCCAGTTATTGGAATTGCAGATAGGATTAAAAGGAAAGACCCATGGACACTTGACTTATACCACAGAGTGCATGGAGTCCCAAAAGAAACCTTACCTGAATTGGAAGATCCTGAATTTATTGTGAAATACTTTTCAACAGAATACCATGAAGTAATGGACGAAATGGGTTATTCTATTGACTGGAGAAGGGAATTTAGGACAATCGATCCAACTTATAAGAAATTCATAGAATGGCAAATTACAACATTGCATGAAAAAGGATTAGTTCAAAAAGGGGAACACCCTGTAAAATACTGTCCAAACTGTGACAATCCTGTTGGAGACCATGATTTACTCGAAGGTGAAGGAGTAGGCGTCAATGAACTTACCCTTTTAAAATTCCCAATTGAAGATAAAATCCTTGTTACTGCAACACTTAGACCTGAAACTATCGTTGGAGCAACCAATATCTGGTTAAATCCTGATGTGGAATATGTTTTAGTTAATGCCAATGGCGAAAAATGGGTTATTACAAAAGAAGCTCACTATAATTTAAAAAATCAAATTAAAGATTTGGATATCATATCTGAAATTGACCCTAATGATTTAATTGGTAAAATGGCTACAAATCCATTTTTAGGAAATGAAATCCCAGTTTTCCCTGCAAGCTTTGTAAGTGCATCATACGGAAGCGGTGTTGTATTTTCCGAACCTGCTGACGCACCTGCCGACTACATTGCTCTTCAAGATTTAAAAAATAATGATGAATTGATAGCCAAGTACAACTTGGAAGGAATTGTTGAAAATGTGGTACCTATTCCAGTCTGTACCCTTAAAGGCTACGGAGAAATCCCGGCAGCAGACATTATCGAAAGGCTTGGAATTACAGACCAGAATGATGAAAAATTACATGAAGCTACAAATGAGCTATACAAACAACAGCACAGTAAAGGTACCATTATCGAATCCATCCCAGGATTTGGTGGAATGAAAGTTCGTTTTGCTCGTGAAGAGTTAAAAGAAGAACTAATTTCCAAAAATATGGCTACAATCATGTACGACTTTGCTGAAAGGCCAGTCATCTGCAGATGCGGAAACAACTGTGTCGTGAAAATTATGGACGACCAATGGTTCATGAAATATGGTAATGAGGAATGGACCGAGAAAACTTTAAAAGTCCTTGAAGGTGAAACCATAATTCCTCATGAACTTAAAAATAACTTTGACTATTACATTAACTGGTTAGATGATTGGGCATGTTCCAGAAAAGTAGGGCTTGGAACAAAACTCCCTTGGGACAATCAATGGTTAATCGAGCCTTTAACTGATTCAACAATCTACATGTCCTATTATGCAATTGCCAAATACTTAAGAGACATGGATCCTGATGATTTAAACCTTGCATTCTTTGATAAGGTATTGCTAAACAAGGATTCAGGTGAAATTACAGTACCTGAAGAAAAAGTTAAAGAGATTCAGGACGAATTCAACTACTGGTATCCTCTTGACTGGAGACTGTCCGCAAAAGACCTCGTAGGTAACCACTTAAGCTTTTTGATGTTTGCTCACAGTGCAATCTATCCTGAAGAAAAATGGCCTAAAGGAACCGTAGTATTTGGAATGGGTCTTTTGGAAGGAAATAAAATGTCCTCATCAAAAGGGAATGTGATTCTCCTAAAAGATGCAATTAAAGATTATACTGCTGACGTTGTAAGGTTATTCCTAATGGCATCAGCCGAACCATGGCAAGACTTCGACTGGAGAGAGAAAGAAGTTCTTGGAACAAAAAGAAGACTTGAATGGTTTAGGGAATTTGCAGCCAGAATAGAAGAAATCAAAGGTTCACCTTTAGACTTGAGCAACATCGAGGAAGTTGAACTGACCCGTACCATCGACTTATGGATGATCAGTCAACTAAATCAGCACATCAAAAAATCAACAGAAGCTTTGGAAGTATTCCAAACCAGGCAAGCATTGCAAAATTCCTTATTCCTACTTAAAAAAGATGTTGACCACTACTTATATCGTGTGAAACACATAATTGATGATAAGGACCCTGCAGTCATCTATGTCCTTTCAACTGTCCTTGAAGCATGGATTAGGCTTTTAGCACCATTTACACCACATACCTCTGAAGAGTTATGGTCCACTTATGGTGGAGAAGGCTTTGTAAGTGAAGCCGCATGGCCTGAATATGATGAAGATCACGTAAGTCTCGAAATTGAAAAATCAGAAGAATTAGTGGAAAATATCATCAAGGACATTGCACACATCAAACAGATGGTTGGAGACGATGTTGAAAAAGTCCACATATACCTTGCTCCTGATTGGAAATGGGAATTATACAAAATAGCTGATGAAGTTGGAAAACCTGATATCGGCCAAATTATGGGCAGAGCTATCGGAGCTAACATCTACGATGACAAAAAGGAAATAGCTATGGTAGCTAAAAAAATCGGTAAGGAAATAACCAAAACAAGATACATCGGAAAAATCAACGAAGAGGAAATCTTAACCGATGCTCTTGACTACATAAAAGAAGAATGTGGAAACGAAGTTATCATTCATACCGATGACTCATACGACCCACAAAATAAGGCTAAAAACGCAATGCCTTACAAACCAGCGTTATTTATGGAATAATTTAATTATTCCAACTATTTTTCTTTTTTTACTATTAAAATATTACTATAATTTTCTTGCAAACATCAGATATCCGCTATGGCCAACCATACGTGTTTTAGGCCTTACACCTTGAGTTCTAACCTCCAGGCCCCTTTCCAATGTTTCAAATATTTCAATGTCATAGAAACCTAACTTTTTGGCAACCCTATAGGATATTTCCGCCTGGTCAATATATGGTGCATAGACACATAGCCATCCTCCAACGTTCAAGGAATCCCATACCTCTTCAAAAATCTCATAAGGCTTCGGCAAATCCAAAAAGATCAAATCAATGTTGTCTTCATCGATTCCATCCTTAATATTCTGGTTTTTAACGTGAACGTTGCTTATTCCAAATCTGTCAATGTTCTTTTGGGCGACTTCGGCAAAGTCTTCACGAATCTCGTAGGTAAATACATCCCCTTCAGGGCCTACGACATTTCCAAAATTAAGTGCAATGGCTCCGGCACCAGTTCCTGCATCAACAACGCGGCAACCGGCACCTAAACCTGAATGGGCTAAAACCTGCCCAATATCCTTTTGAATTAATATTGAACATCTCCTGTCCATTATGTCAATGAAATCATTGATGTTAGGTTTCATGATTTTAAATGTGTGGTCAAGGTGGCTTTTAACTTCATCGCCGATTTCAGCATCATCCAAAACCTCTGCCTTGACGATTCCCAAATCGCTTTGAAAGTCCTCACCAGGTTTTAAAACATATTTCTTTCCACGTTCATCTAAAATCATCTTCATGCTATTCACCTAATTCAAGCTCAGCTAATCTTTTAACTCTTTTTAAGGAATCCGGGTGAGTGGACAACAGTTCCATGATTCCATTTTTCTTGGATATAGTAACCTCAGAATTTGCAAGTCTTCTTAACTCTTCATCTGATATTCTTCCATCACCGTCAAAGTCAATTTGACTGAAGTCATTAACGTCATGTTTTGCGTTATTAATATCATTGACAAAAAATGCCCTGTTTGTATTTAAATCCGCAATTGTTTCATTGCTGCATTTTGCGGCACCATAGGACAATTTATAAAGTGCTGACACTAATGCCGCAGGCCTGTTTCCGAACTCCACACTTGCCTCATCAGCATAGTATTCCCTTATTCTTGAAATGAACAATACCAAGAATTGACCTATAATGTAAAATACGTAACCTAAAATTCCAATGATTATTGTTCCGCCGTTATCCCTGTCCCCTGAAAACATGAAGGACAAAGCAACATAATAGCAAATCATCGGGACAACACTGACAATTGTAGTTACAATCATGTCATTATGTTTAATGTGGCCCATCTCATGACCAAGTACGGCTCTTAGCTCGTCACGGTCCAGCAATCCTAAAATCGGACGGGTAATTGCAATATGTCCGTTCCTTTTTGATCTTCCATAAGCAAATGCATTTGGGATATTCACTTCAGACAAGCCCACTTCAGGTTTTGGAATTCCTGCAGCATCTGCCAATTCCTGAACCATCTGATGAATATGAGGTGCTTCAGCTTCAGACAACGGCCTTACATTCATAGAGCGTTTAACCAATGATGGTCCAAACCAATATTGTAAAAATACAATTACTAAGCTTGCAACAAACCATACCATGTAACTGCGGACGCCCAGATATATTCCGGCAGCCATGATGAGAATATAAACTGTTGTAAACATCAAAATGGATATAATCCACATTCTTAATCTAAGTTTCCATGTGCCTTTCATTATTAACACCCTAATTTTTTGTAAACATTACTTATCAAATGCTCACTTTAATTATATATTTATTAGATTTCATACATTAATAAAAGTTAAGCAAAAAATAATTTAACCACATCATACATAAATCTTACTATAAAAAAATGGTGATTAAATGAGCGGACCATGGGTAGAAAAATATAGACCACAAAAATTAGAAGACATCGTAGGGCAAAAGCAAATAGTAGCAAGATTGGAAAAATATGTAGGCGAAGAAAGCATGCCTAACCTAATGTTTACCGGCCCTGCAGGTGTTGGTAAAACAACCACTGCCTTAGCACTAGTGAAATCTATTCTAGGGGAATATTGGAGAAACAATTTTTTAGAATTGAATGCATCCGATGCAAGAGGAATCGATACCGTAAGAGAGCGCATTAAAAGCTTCTGCAGATTGAAACCTGTCGGCGCCCCATTCAGAATAATATTTTTAGACGAAGTAGACAACATGACAAAAGATGCTCAGCATGCACTTCGTCGTGAAATGGAAATGTATACTAAAACCGCTTCATTTATACTCTCATGTAACTACTCATCAAAAATTATAGATCCTATTCAATCAAGATGTGCAATATTCAGGTTTGCTCCACTCAAAGGAGAAGAGATAAAGGAACGTCTGCAATTCATCTGTGACAATGAAGGTTTCGAAGCAGAGGAAAAGGGTCTTGAAACAATCGTGTATTTCGCTGAAGGGGATATGAGGAAAGCCGTCAATATCCTTCAGGCAGCAGCTTCAGAAGGCGAAGCGATTACCGAAAATTCAGTTTATGAAGTTGTTTCAAAGGCCAAACCGCAAGATATCGGAAACATGATTAACAAAGCGCTTATGGGCGACTTTATGGGTGCCCGAAATATCCTAAGAGAAACCATGGTTTTACAGGGAACCAGTGGAGAGGATATGGTGACCCAAATTTATCAGGACGTTTCCAAAAGAGTAATTGAAGGCAAAATGGATGCAAACATTTACATGGATTTAATTGAATCAATTGCCGAATGTGATTTCAGAATTAGAGAAGGCGCCAATCCGAGAATACAACTTGAAGCTTTATTAACCCAATTCTTATAAGGTATTGAAATGTTATGGACTGATAAATACCGACCTCAAAGTCTTAATGAAGTGGTCGGTAACAAAAAAGAGATTAAGATAATCACAGATTGGGTTAACGCATGGAAATCAAATGACCCTCAAATACCACTACTCCTAGTTGGACCGCCAGGCATTGGAAAAACTACGCTGGCACAGATTATTGCAAAAGACTTTTCAGAATATATTGAGCTTAATGCCAGTGACAAGCGTTCCCAAGACGTGATTAAACGCACAATAGGAGAATCATCATCCTCCAGATCTCTTTTTGGAGACGAATACAAACTAATTATTCTGGACGAGGTAGACGGAATACACGGAACCAATGACCGTGGGGGAGTTAAGGCCATCGGCGAAATAATAAAAAACTCAAAGCACCCAATGATTTTAATAGCCAATGATTTTTATTCAAAAAGACTGCAATCCATCAAACCGAAATGTCAAGTAATAAAAATGAAAAAATCAAGATGGAATTCCATTTCTGCACTTTTAAGAAAAATAGCCGTTGCAGAAGGAGTGGAAGTGGAACCTGCTGCTTTAAAGGAAATTGCAGTAAAATCCCAAGGGGACGTAAGGTCTGCGATTAACACACTGCAGGCACTATCTGACAAAGACCATAAATTAGGCGTTAGCGACGTTGAAAATATGGTCACCAAGGACACACGTTCCGACATATTCAATGCCATCACAGGTGTTTTAAAAAGTAAAACTCCCGCTCATGTTAAAGAAGCCCTATGGATTGAAGAAGACCCTACACTCGTTATGGAATACATTGCAGAAAACATTCCAAGGGAATACAAGAAAAAAGAAGAGATTAAAAAGGCTTATGACTACATTTCAAAAGCCGACATATTCTTTGGAAGAACCAATGCAAGCAGAAATTATGGTTATTGGAAATATGCAAGCGACTTTATGGGGATTGGAGTGAGCAACTCCAAGGATGAAACCTATAAAAAATTCACAAAAATTCAGACCCCAACAATCTTCACTTTAATGAGCCGAAACAGAGGCAAGAGAAACTTGAGAGATGGAATTGCCGATAAAATGACCGAGAAATTACACATCTCAAGATATGAGGCAATTTCAATGTTCCCTTATCTTGAAATAATGTTTCAAAATGATGAGCTCGCTTGGGAAATCTCTGACTTTTTAGAACTTGAAGATACTGAAATCAAGCGATTCAGATCTAAAAAGATTCCTAAAAAAGTAATCAATAAAATGGAAAAACAAAAAGCTCAAATGAGAGTTGAGGAACGTGACCAACGTGCAGAAGAGCTTAAAGCCCAAATGACTAACTTCATTCCTGAAGCTGAAGAGCCTCATGAAGATGAACTGCCATTTGAAATTCCTGGAATCGACTCAAATGAAACTGAAGAGGAAACCCCTGAAGAACCTGTTGAGGAGTTAGAAGAAGTAGAAGAAAAAGCTGAAGAGAAAAAAGAGAAAAAGAAAACTGATAAGCAAGTTTCATTGTTCAGCTTCTAATTTATTTTCAATGTATTCGGCCGCCTTTACAACATTTTCCCTATATTGCGGGGCAACATCTTCCAAAAATTCGGAAAATGAATTGGCCAAATCATTTTTATTCTCATTTTCTAGAATATCCTGACCATCCATTTCTAAAAAGGAGTTAATCCAATCCAAAGGAACATTGATTAATGGATAAACCTCATCTGACTTTTTAGAATAGTTTAAACCCTCGCCTGAAAAAATGCCTTCAAAGATATCGTTGACCTGATCATCCAAAATCAGAGGATTGACCTTTAAATCATATTCCCCTTCATAAACTAACTTAACGCCATACTTACGGGTATAAGGTTCCATAAGCAGTTCAATGATGAAATTATCATCTGTCATTAATATGCGGGAATTCGGCTCGATTTCAAGAGCAAGATGTTTGGATGACTTTGAACATATCTTTTGGAAAAGCTTGTTTCTGACAACTTCAATTTCAGGATATTGCTTCATAAAGGTAGCTTCACGTTTCCTAGAAAACTTTGAAAATCTCAAATTGTTGATGTAAATCTTCTGCGGAGTGTATGAAACGAAACGGGTGTCAACTCCAATTATCTTCAGAAATTTCAATACATCTTTTTTAGAGTTTGAGAATTCCTCTTTTTCATTATTAAATCCTGAAATATCAAACATTAAATCCATATTATCATTCTAAATTAAGTGTATCCTTTAGGGCAGTTTCCATCTCGTCAACAGGCGCATCCCTTCCAGTCCAAATTTTAAAGCTTTCAGCACCCTGATAAAGCAGCATCTTAATTCCATAAACAGGCTTTGAACCTGCCTTAATAGCTTCTTTTATCAATACTGTTTCATTAGGATTGTAAACCGCATCAAATACAACTAAATCCTCATGCATGTCCTCAGCCTTGGCAATCGGTTCATCATCGATGTTAGGATGCATTCCGATTGGTGTTGTATCCACCAAAATATCTGAATTGCCCAGATAGGAGGAAATTTCAGAAATTGAATCCGCCTTAACATCATCTATCAAAGCTGAAGCTGAAATGTCATTGGCAAGACTTTGCGCCTTTTCCACATTTCTGTTCAATAATGTTATGGACTCAGCACCATATTTTGCAAGGTAAAATGAAATGGCTCTTGATGCCCCACCGGCACCTGCAACAACCACATTCTTATTTTTAATGGAGGTTACCTCTTCAATTGCCTTTACAGCACCAATTCCATCAGTGTTGTATCCTTTCAAATCCCCAAAATCGATTGTATTGACAGCACCGATTAAACCGGCAATTTCATCAATTTCATCCAAATACTGCATCACTTCGATTTTATGAGGAATTGTGACATTGAATCCCTTAATGTTAAGGGATTTTGCACCTTCAATCGCTGATTTCAAATCCTGAGGATCGACATCGAATGCAACATAGGCATAATCCATTCCAAGCTTGTCAAATGCAGCATTGTGCATTGGCGGTGAAAAACTGTGTTCAACAGGATGGCCTATCAGCCCTACAATATTTGTACTACCTTTAATTTTCATATAATATTTAATTGATTAACAAAGATTATATAACTTTGCAGATACAAATTTTAATTATAATATATCTTATCAAAGGAGTGTAAAAATGGAATTTACAAGACCAAGAGGTACAAGAGATTTCTTATTTGAAGAAATGAGAGAAAGAAAAAAAGCGGAAAGTACCTTAAGAAAAGTATTCGAAAGTTACGGTTATCAAGAAATCAAAACCCCTTTATTTGAAGAATTAAAATTATTTACAACAAAATCTGGAGACGAAATTGTAAATCAATTATACAATTTCAAGGATAAATCAGACAGAGAATTAACATTAAGACCTGAAATAACAGCTCCAGTGGCAAGATTATACTTAAACGAACTTGAAAAGACAGCTACCAAACCAATTAAGCTTTATTACTATGGGAGCTGTTTTAGATATGAAAGGCCTCAAAAAGGCAGATTCAGACAATTTTGGCAATTCGGCTGTGAATTAATAGGTGCGAAAACACCTCAGGGAGAGGCTGAAGTCATCGCATTATGTACCGATGCAATAAACTCCTTAGGAATTACCACCGCCGACGTCAACATTAACCACCTGGGAATCATCAGGGGGCTCTTTGAACATTTCGGCATTTCAGCTGAAACACAAAGCGAAATAATGATTGTCATCGACAAGGGAGATAAGGATTTGCTCATCGAATCCTTAAGCGGAGACGAGCCTATTATTGACAATGATGAGTTAAATCAAATATTGTTAAAATTAATTGATTTGGTGGGAGACAAAACCATCATACCTGATGTTGAAGAGTTGATTGCACCATATGAAGAGCCAAAAGAATCATTGGAAGAGCTTAAGGAATTAATAGCATTATTGGAAGCATTCCAGGTTGAAAATTATACATTGAACCTTGGGGTTGCAAGAGGGCTTGACTACTATACAGGAATCGTGTTTGAGATTTATGTTCCCGAACTTGGCGCACAAAAGCAGATTTGCGGCGGAGGATCATACAGTCTCGTTAAACTATTTGGAGGCCAGGAAGTTGAATCAACCGGATTTGCTCTAGGTTTCGATAGACTGATGAATGCGATTGAAGAACTGACAGACAAGGAAGAATTGCCTTCACACTTGGATGTGTATGTGGCTCCTATTTCAGCAGATGTCAGGCCTAAAGCATTTGAAATTACTCAAACTCTAAGAAAAAACGGTTTCAACACCGATGTTGATTTGAATGGTAAAAAATTCAAGAAACTGATGAATTATGCCGACAAGATAAAGGTTGAAAAAATCCTGATTATCGGTGCCAATGACCTTGCCGAAGGTAAAGTTACCGTGAAAGATATGGTCAGCGGAGAGCAGGAATTAATTGATGTTGACGGAATTGTTGAATATTTAAAAGAGGAATGAATATGGAAATAAACTTCAGACATGAAATCAACGGCATTAAAGTGATTACGGCAATTGCACAGGATGTGAATACAAATCAGATATTAATGCTTGCAAACATGAACAAGGAAGCACTAATCAAAACAATTGAAACAAGCAAGGCACACTACTGGAGCACATCAAGAAACAAATTATGGCTTAAAGGTGAAAGTTCAGGCCATTTCCAGGAAGTTAAGGAAATCCTTGTAGATTGTGATATGGATGCAATCATTTTAAAAATCGAGCAGACCGGTGCAGCCTGCCATGAAGGATACCGTTCATGCTTCTTTAGAAAATTAAAAACAGAAAGCGATGTCGATATTGAAGACTTGAAAGATGAAGATTTGGAAGTCGTTTTAGAAAGGCTTGTAAACCCAGAAGATGTGTATTAAGATGAAATGTATAATACCGGACACAAGTGCAGTCATTATAGGTGCAGTAAGTAAATTGATTGAAGAGAAAGATTTGGATTATCCGGAAATTATCGTGCCTGAAGCTGTCGTCTGTGAACTTGAACACCAAGCCAATGCCAACAGATCTGAAGGTCGCAGAGGCTTGAAAGAATTGCAGAAACTGCAGGAGCTTCAATATGATGGGGAACTATCCATTAGCTTTAAAGGGAAAAGACCCACCAATTATGACATCAGATATGCAAAGAGCGGTGAAATCGATAGCATAATAAGGGATTTGGCCAGAAGTGAAATGGGAACCCTACTTACAAATGATAAGGTGCAGGCCGAAACCGCAAAAGCGCAGGGAATTCCGGTCTACTTTTACAAACAGGAATATGTTGAAAATCCGTTGTCAATAGAAAAATTCTTTGATGAAAGCACAATGTCCATCCACTTGAAGGAAAATGTAGTTCCGATGGCTAAGAAAGGAACACCAGGACACATTGATTTTGAGGTGTTAAGTGAAAAGCGCTATTCCTACAAGGAACTTAAGAAGATAGTAGATGAAATCCTGGACAAGGCTAAAAGTGACCCTAAAACTTACCTGGAAAGCGAGAAGGAAGGTTCATTTGTTGTTCAGTCAAGAGAATACAGAATTTCAATAGCTTACCCTCCATTTTCCGAAGCTTTGGAAATCACCATCGTAAGGCCTGTGGCCAACATAAGCCTTGATGAATACCGCCTGTCCGATAAATTATTAAACAGAATCAGAACCAGTGCGGAAGGAATACTGATTTCAGGTTCTCCCGGAGCTGGAAAATCCACATTTGTGCAGGCCATCGCAAAATACTACTCATCAGAATTAAATAAGATTGTAAAAACTATGGAATCCCCAAGGGATCTGCAGCTTCCGGATGAAATAACACAATACGCTCCGCTTGAAGGCAGTATGGAAAATACTGCAGACGTATTGTTACTCGTAAGGCCTGATTACACAATTTACGATGAGCTTAGAAAAAATACTGACTTCAACATCTTTGCAGATATGAGGCTGGCGGGCGTCGGAATGATTGGGGTTGTTCATGCAACCAGACCGATTGATGCGATACAGAGAATTGCCTCAAGAGTGGAACTTGGTGTAATCCCTTCCATTGTCGATACAAGCATTTACATTGAGAACGGTAAGGTCACAAGCGTTTATGAAACCAAAATGACCGTTAAGGTTCCGACCGGAATGAAAGAGGCAGATCTTGCAAGACCCGTTATCGAAGTCAGGGATTTTGAAACCGGCGAGCTCAAAAATGAAATCTACACTTATGGTGAGCAAACCATTGTCATGGACATGAACCTTGTCAACGGGACTTCAGATGATGAACGTCACAAATCATCTGTTGACAGAATAGCCGAAAAGGAAATCCTAAGGAAAATCAAGAAGATTCTTCCTAAAAAAGCCAAAGTTGATGTTGAGGTAATCTCCCCAGAAAGGGCGAACATCTACATTCCCGAAGAATACGTTCCAAAAATCATAGGTAAAAACGGTAAAAGAATCGCTGAAATTGAAGACAGCATCGGAATAAGTCTTGGAGTTGAAGTTATAGAAGAAAAACCAGTTAACAAAACTCCATTTGAAGTGGACATAGTTCATACCAAAAAACAATTGATTTTGGATTTGGGAAAAGACAACGGAGGAAAAAACTTTGATGTTTATATCGAAAATGAATACCTGCTGACTGCAACCACTTCCAAAAAGGGAGAAATTAAGATAAAAAGAGGAATAGAATTATCCGATTTCATTATTGAAGCTATTGAAATGGGATTGAAGATTACTGCTGTTCAAAAAATGTGATAATATGAAAATTGGAGCATCAACACTTGCCGGAATAGAAGATTCATTGGAAAACACATTGGAATTTATAGAAAGCCTGGGAATCGAGTATGCCGAACTGGTTCATCAGTTCCCCTGTGAAGACATTGACATTGAAATACTGGAAAGTTTCAATTTGAAATATTCCGTTCACTCCCCATTCATGGATGTCAATATTGCCGCCCTACAGGATAAAAGCCGATTGAATTCAATTGACCAGATTAAGGATTCCATTGATTTGGCCAACAGGATTAATGCCGAGGCCGTTGTTGTCCATCCGGGACTAGCCACATTTTTGGCGAAAAAATATTTTTTAGATAAGGTTTATGAGTGTTCAAATGAATCCATCAAAGAGCTCGGCGAGTATGGAAATGACCTTGGCGTTTTAACAACAATTGAGAACATGCCAATATTTGATGCGATGATCTACCACAATATTGAAGATTTGCATGAGCTTCTCACATCACTGGACATGTCAATGACATTAGACATCGGCCATGCAAAGCATGCAGGATATTCTCCAGACGCAATGTATTTTGATTCAATTAAACACGTACATATCCATGATAATTTTGGTGATGATGACTCACACCTTGCATTAGGTGAAGGCTCTATTGATTTAAATCACATCGTCAACACTTTAGAGAATAAAAATTATGATGGCATCTACATCATTGAAGTAAATGACTATGATTCTATCAAAAAAAGTTATGAATATATGAAAAAGAACTTCTAAAGAAGTTTTTTCTCTTTAATTTCTTTTTGGAAATACAGATATTTTGAATCAATTACCTTTCTAATGTTTTCTGCTGTTTTTTTACCGATACCTTCAACTTCCTGAAGTTCGCTTTCTGATGCATTCAAAACATTTGCAACAGACCCGAAGTGCTGCAATAAATTTTTAGCATTGACGGGACCGATATTAGGTAAAGATTCGACTATGAACAATTGCTGCTCCAAAAGACTGACAGGTTTTTTATCTGTTCTAATCTGAATTGGAGTTCTTTCACCGTTTTGTTCCCTTACAGCTATCCTTTTAATCATGGCTGCAGTATCCTGCGCATTTCGTGTAGGAATGATGCTTATGCCAAAATCGATTGCAATGGAAGCCAATGAACCCCGTATTGCATTTGGATTAACCATACCATTATACAAATCATCCCCCTCCAAAATCATTATAGGATGCTTGAACTCTTCAGATAATTCTTTGGCCTGTTTAAACAATCTCTTATCAATTAATGAATCGACAAAATCCTTTGCGGTTTTTCTCTCAATAGCTACTTCATCGCTGACCTGATAATCGGCAACAGCCATGGAATGCACCTTAACGTCGATTTCCATTTCTGTTAAATGTCTGATTACTTTTGAATTGCCTTCACGAGAATCCGCATAAACTATAGGGAAATCATTTTCATTCTTAGGCCTTTCAATAACTTTAATCTTCTTTTCATTTTCCATTCTCTCAGTAGCGGACTCATTCAGCTCTTTCAAAACATCAGGATCTATAAGCTGGTTTTTCATCATGTCCTCTTTTCTGATTGAAGACCAGAAATAGGCTTCATCCCTTGTACCGTTTGTTACTAAAACCTTAACACGGCCTGTTCTTTTACGTCCGGTCCTTCCACGTCTTTGAATCATTCTAACTTCCGATGGCACAGGCTCATATAAAACAACCAGGTCAACTGCAGGAATATCAATACCCTCTTCAGCAACACTTGTTGAAATCAATACATCATATTCCCCTTTTCTGAATGACTTGATAATAGCTTTCTGTTCCTTTTGAGTCAGACCCTTTTCACCATCCTTTTGTGCTTGACCAAAGAATTTTGCAGATTTAATGCCCTCTTTTTCAAGTTTCTGATGAATCATTTCAAGAGTATCCCTATATTGTGTGAATACCATAATCTTTGAAGAGTTTTCATCACTTTTATCATCAAATCTGGAGGTTTTAAGTTTTGTCTGGCCATCGCCTTCACCCAATTCCTTCTTAAGAATTTTAGTGATTTCACGAAGTTTAGGATGTTCCCAACCATGTTTTTCGGCATCTCTAGCCATTTTGACTGCACGTCCAAAATTATCATCCCACATCAGGGATTTTGCAGCTTTGGTTTTCTTTTTACGCAGCCTTGCAACATACTTATTAAAAGTTTGTACGCCCTGGGTTTCAATCAGCTCCTGAGCATGCTGAATGTTGATAACTGCACTCAATATGGAAATGGCATGGAACAGTTCCTTGTCCGGATTTGTAGTCCTTGCGATTTCACCCTGAATTCTTCCCCTTGCTTTTAAAATATCGACCTTACCGACGGAAACCGTTTTAATAACGCCCATATTTTTTAAAGCCTTGAGGCGCACCTTCAACGCTTTATCAACATGTGATTTGATTTTTTCAAGCTCTGAACTCATCTTTACCCGGACCCATTCAATCTCGACCGGATTGAAGTAAGGCTTTACATCAGGGTCGTCTTCTGTCTTTACTACAATGTTTTGAATATAGAGATTTTCACAAACTTCCTTGATTTTATATTTGTCCGAACCCGGTGATGCGGTAAGAGCCAGAACAAGATTGAATTTGGATTCCTGTACGTATCGTGATGCCAGATACACATAGGAATAAGATCCTACAGCATGATGGCATTCATCAAATACTATTAAAGAGACACTGCTCAAGTCATATCGTCCATTCAATAAGTCGGATTCGATTGTTTGGGGTGTTGCAGAGATGATTCTTGATTCTTCCCATCTCTTAACACGTTCATCGGTTTTGACGGCGCCTGTTATTGAAGTGCAGGGAAGATTGATAAATTCTTTAAAACTAGCTTCATGCTGAATTGCCAAAGGTTTAGAAGGAGCTAAAACAAGTACTTTTGAATTTTTAACCTTATACAATCTATCAGCAGCGACCAAAATAGCAATGATTGTTTTACCTAAAGCTGTCGGTGCAACAACCATCGTATTTCCTTTCTTTAATACATCCCCTGCAAGAATCTGTTGATATAACCTTGATTCAATTGCATCTTTTTTCAGTAAAGGATGATTAATATAGCTAGTCATAGTTACAAATTTTGTTTTTAAATGTTTATAAATGTTTTAAGAGAGCATTTGAAAAGTAATATCAATTTTCACATTGAATTATAAATCAAAAATAACTGATTTGAATTTAGTGGCTGCTTCTCCAAGAGCTATTACCATTTCACAATCCAAGTTCAATGCCTTTCTCAAACCATCCCTGACCTCTTCTTCGGAAGCCCCGAGGGTTCCTTCTTTCACGAAGTCATCAACATGGTTTAAAAAGATTCTGTCATTCAGTTCAGGATTGGCCCTTAGTTTTTCCACTGCAATTTTTTGAGATGCGACTGAAGCCGGAACAATGAATTTTGAGAATTTCAAAACACTGTTGAATATGTCCAAATCACCGACATAACCTGATTCTGAAGAAACGGTAATTATTGTTGTGAAATCTCCGAATAGCTTATTGAATTCTTTCAATACTGTTTCAACCCCACCGGGATTGTGGGCATAATCAACAAAAATATTCTTACCGTTTACGGTTCCCACCTCTTCCATCCTTCCGCTTACGCCTGTAAAACTAGCAATTGAAGGTAAGATTTTTTCGTAAGGCAAGTTCAGGAATTTATGGGCCGCAATGATTACTCCAGTTAAGTTGTAAACATTGTGAAGTCCGTCAACCCCCATCTTTACGGTTAATTTTTCTGTTGGAGTGTGCAAGTCAAAAGTTCTGTTGGGCAAATCAATATTTGTGGCAACATAATCAACCTGCGGAGTTGTGATTCCGCATTTGCAGAAGTAATATCCGCAACCTGAAATGATTTCCTTTACAGCTATCTCATTTCCGCAAACACATTCCTTCATACCTATTGAATCGGGAAGCTCGTCAAGCCCGAAGGTAATAACCTCTCCCTTAAAGTCGAGTTCCCTTAAAAGACCCATGATTGTCGGGTCATTACCGTTTACAATCAGCTGCCCAAGGCCCAACTCCTTGATGAATTCACCTTTTACATTGGCATAATCCATAAAGCTTCCAAGGTCATTCAAGTGATCAGGAGTGATGTTTGTTATCAAACCACTGGACATGGAAGTATTCTTGACAATCCTTCCTACAGTGCCTGGAACTCCGAATGTTCCCACTTCAAGAATTGCAACATCCCCGTCCAATCTTGACTGTAGAATTGGAATGAATTCCGCATTGCCCTGCATACCTTCCAAATCATGTTCGCACGGTTTAATGCCATTGTCATAGGCAATCTTTTTAAGCAATGTGGTTGTGGTGGTTTTGCCGTTTGTACCAGTTATTCCAAACACCGGCTTTTCAGGCTGAATCATTTCAATGACATCACATAATTCCAAAATAGGCTTGTCAATTTTTTTAAACAATTCAGAATCTTTAGGCAAACTGGCGGGAGGGATTATATAATCCGCCTTTTTGAAAAATGTTTCGGGAGTTTTCCCATAGAAAACATCAATATCATAACCTTCTAAAGCTTTTGCAAATCTGCAATCTTTTTTGAATGCTAAATCAGTTCCTATAACATCATATCCTCTTTGTTTAAGGATTCTTGCTATTAAATTACCATTCGCTCCGCAAACACCAATAACTCCGAAGGTCTTATTTTTATTCATACTTTTTACTTCCTATTTCCAGTCCTTTCATAATCTTGTCGACAGTAGTCAATCTATCATATGCTATAAGCGGACCCATGTGCAGAATGATATCGCCGGGCTCTGAATATTTGAATGTCAATTCCGCTGCCTTTTCAATTGTTTCGACAGCCACCTTTTCGATTTTAGGATTTGTAATTGCATCCAAGATTTCCTGAGCGGCTTCCATTTCCACTTCCTGAGTGACCTCATTAAATCCGCTGGCTATAACCACTTTAATGTCATAACCATTGACTAATTGACCCACTTCAGTTTTATCCCTTACGGACAATGTATCAAAATGATCCAGGAATAAAACAACACTTTCATCCTTAAAGTAATCCAATGTTATTTTCATTCCATCATATAAAAATGCTGAATCCAAAATTACTTTTCTGCCATTATACTCCCCGACATCCTCCATGTGTGCCGGAAGTCCTTTAAATTCAGTCAATGCATCAATGATATCCTTTTCCTGAACTCCATATGTCAATGCGACAGCAGAAGCTGCAACAGAGTTTTCAAAGAAATAGCTCATCATGTGAAATGGAGTGGTGAATTCATTGTCACCATATCTGATAGTTAATGACTTATCTCCAACAGTTCCCTTAAAATCAACATCCTCATCCAATGCATAATATATCGCGTCGTCCCTGACTTTTTCGATGATATCCCTGCAGGAGTTGTTTGCAATGAACTTCTCACTCATTGCCTGCAGAACCAGTTTTCTTTGCTGATACCTTTCAAGTGAACCTCCAAATTCGGACAGATGGTCTTCTGCAATGTTTGTCAGAAGGCCAATTTTAACATTCAGTCTGTTCAAAAGACCGATTGTACCATGAGGAAGTTCGAATATGGCAATGTCGCAATCATTTGCCTTGCCTGTGACAATACCGTCAATTATTGCTTCTGAAACCAGGTTATTGACAAGGGATGAACATGACCATACCTTATATCCTGCCTGCTTGAACAGGCTGGTTGTAATGAAAGTGGTGGTTGTCTTTCCCATGGTTCCTGTAATTCCAACAATGTCGACAGGAATCAGGTCATTGACTATCTTGGAAAATTCTTCATTGGTTAAAATTTTTAGGTCGGACTTTGCAATCTTTTGAGCTACCGGAGCGGAATCAGGTAATGTAGGCGGCATATACACGGCATCGAAGCCATCAACGGAGGGGTCCTTATTCGGCATATCTAAAACAACCCCTTCTTTTTCTATCTGATTTAAGCTTCTTTGAAATTCTATTTTAAATTCAGAAATATCCTTCAAATCTGTTATGACAACATCATGGCCTAGATGGTTTAGTAGTCTTGCAACAGGCCTACTTGCATTTCCGGCACCTACAACTAAATATTTCATAAAAAGTCTTCCCATTAATTTATTATGTTAAATATTTGAATCTTATTAAATTTAAATTTTAAAGATTTAAAAAAAAGAAAATTAGAAAATTCATTCAAAATGAATTAAATTTTCCACATCGTTATAAACAACATCAAGTCCACACATAGATGGAACATAATTTGCTGCTTTTGCTGAATTTACACCAATCACTTCAAAGCCCATCTCTTCAATAGGAGCTACAACCATACATGTGTCACATACAACGTTTCCGCCTGCTTTTTCAATGGCTTCTGTATAACCCATTCTGTCGGCTGTTGCCTTTACACTGACTGATGTGCAAATCCATAATTTGTTTTTAATAGTTTTTCCCTGAACGATATTGGCTACTCTTTTGATTTCCTCCAAAGATGCATGAGGACATCCCAAGCATATCAAATCAGGCTCTTTATCAGTGGTAGATAATTTTTGGCGGGTTTCTGAAATTTCCTTTTCGGAAATAAACATTATGTCTTCAACATCATCCTTGCCTGCCATATCATATTCAGGAGTGACGCCTTCCATATGATAAAGCGCTACTGAACCTGATGAAGCAAGTGCCGCGCCTAATGTTTTTAAATCATTGTTGTCAGGAGTATTCTGTAATTTGAAGTAAGGTACACCGCCACCGACAAATTTTCCGATGATATAACCTAAAGCACCGAAATCAGCGCCCTTAAGTTCACAATTTACATTGACAATCAAATTTGCTTTCCTGTTTTGCTCCAAATGGAATCCATATAATGGAGTTTTACCGACAATGGCTGCCGCCAATGCTGCAGGTCCGCCTTCACGATTGGTTCTGGCACCAATGACAGAATTAACATATGCAACGGCTGATGATTCTGACCAGGACACATGATCCCTGAATCTTGGAACATTGCCCACCAGATAAGGTGTGCAGGTACATGTTTTGGAAATTCCAAGATTTGCATATGCATCTACAATCTGATTTTGCTTAATTGCAAAATCCTTTGGAAATCCCAATTGTTCCCAATTGTCCAAATCGGTTCCAGGCGGATTTAAAGAAGCGTTTATAGTAGCTTTACCTGAACCATCACGAGCCAAATCTTCAAGATATTCCAATCCGGCATCACCAATTGTCTTATATGAAACGCCGGATACCTGTGCGGATGTAATGTCCACCAATTTGGAAGCCCCATAAATGTCTCCCAAAGCAACAAGAATATCCATACTTTTTCTGATGGTTTCCCCGAATTCACCATCACACATTTGTTCTTCTTTTTTTGTTAAAAACATGCTAATCATTAGTTAATTGATATTCAACCATCTCATCTACCAAGTGCAAGAAATTATCTTTACTCTCATATGGAATCATAGCGCCCGCAGCAATGTCATGACCTCCACCGGTTCCACCAAAGTTATTTGATGAATCCTGCAGGGCTTTTCCTAAGTTAACCCCTTTGGCAACCATGTCGCGTGTGGTTCTGCCGGATATCTTAATATCTCTGTGGAGTCTTGAAAGTCCTAAAACAGGTTTTGAATCATCCAACAGTTCTACAGATAATCCGATACTGGCTATAGTGCCCATAACTGATTTTAACACTTTATCTTCAGAATATAAATATTGAATGCTGTTGAGCTGCTCAGCACCTTCCTTTTTAACCCATTCAAGACCTTTGACGATTTGGTCACGATATTGGCGTTGCAGCCTCAAAGCCGCATCAAGAGCCTGGTCCCTTTCACCAAGGGCAATGCTTAAACCGAGACCTTGCTTTTTGTTTTTACCGCAAGCATCTAAAATGTAGGAGTACTCCTCCAAATCACGCAATAGCGGGACTTCTTTAGGAACGGTATAACAATCGCCGAAAATATCCGGATTAATTGAAATGAGTGCGTCTTTCAGCAAGTCCTTTTCTTCATCTTCCATATCAGTAAACTTGATTCCATAAGATAAATTCATACGCTCCAAAAATTCACGTGCCCCATCCAAATCTCCACTGATTTTCGGAAGTGGCGGTGAAAAAGTATATGCAAGTGATTTGAAAATAGGTTCGGAAGCTTTGGAAACAATCTTCAAACCTTCATGAACTTCCAAAGCACCGCTTTCCAATGCATCATCAACAATCAGTTTATTTACACCAGTAAATCCATCCTGACCTTGCATATCACCAAACGCACCAATTAAAGCGAAATATGCCAAATGCTTTTTATCAAGATCACGAATAGCCAGATAGCTTGAACCTGCACCGCACAAATCCTTACTTCCATCAATTCCAAACAAATGAGGATTAAGATGGACAACATTGCTTTCGGATTCTGTGCCGTCTACCTGGTGGTGATCTGCAACAATAACATCATGCTTATAGGTATTGAACTCCTTAATGAACGGACTGCCCATATCGGAAAATATGAACAAATCATATTTTTCACTTCTAAGCTGATTTACAATATCCTCCTTAAGACGTGGGATAATTGTAGTATGGAACTGAACATCCTCTTCAGCCAAAGCATTCGCTATAACTGCTGCCGCTGATATTCCATCAGCATCGTTATGAGAAATTATTCTTATAACACTGTCCTTTTCAATATGCTCCTTAAGCATATCAGTAGCTTCACTAGCTCTATTTAACAAGGAGTGCTGCTTCTTTTGGATTATATCTCCATCCTTCTGGTAATTTACCTTCACTTACATAGTAAGATGCTAATCTTCTGATTCTTGATTCAATGATAGTTAAACCTCTTTTAGAGTGTAAATCTTTAGGATTTTCTTCTAAGTGGTCTCTGATGTTAACAGCTCTTTTGATTAAGTTTAATAAGTCTTCTGGGTATTCTCCAGCTTGACCGTTTCTTTTTAAGATTTGGGTGATTCTTTCACCGGTTACATCTTTAACGGATGGGATTCCGTATTGGTCTCTTAAGATAATACCAATTTCGGAAGTACTTTTACCTTCTCTGTTAAATTTTAAAATCATTTCTTCAATTTCTTCATCACTATAAGTTACCCATTCTGGTCTTGCCATAATATAAACCTCTTTAAATTTTTTAAATCTTAAATAAGCCCAATAATTATTATTTAGAAAAACAACGCTATTCCTGTGTAGAATACCATTTAATGAATTTTTCTAAAGAGTTTTTTCTATGTGAAAATTGGTTTTTTTCATCAGTTGTAAGTTCTCCGAATGTCTTGCCTAAACTAGGCACATAAAACAACGGATCAAAAGCAAATCCTAAATTTCCTCTTTCTTCAACTGCGATTTCTCCTGACACCTTGCCTAAAAAGATCTTGGGCTCAGAATTGGGGGCACAGTACCCAATAACTGACCTGAATTCGGCATAACGGTCATCAGTATCGGTTAATAACTTTAAAATTCCCTGATTTCCAATGGTATCCTGAACATAATGTGAATAGGTCCCAGGAAATCCATTTAAAGCTTTAATGAATAAACCAGCATCTTCAACAATCACAGGTCTGTCAAGTTTACGACAAGCATATTTTGCGCCTGATATGGCCACCTCCTCAAGAGTTCCCTGAGGTTCTTCGTAACCTAAATCAATATGCTCCAAGTTAATGTCATAATCCTTGAAAATAGTCTCTGCTTCTTTAACTTTATGTTCGTTACCAGTTATAAATGTTATCATATTTTTAATTATGATTTCATTTTTTTATATATTTAATCCAAAAAATCAGTGGGTGTATCTTCCGCGTGATTCAACATCCCGTATTTTATTCAAAATGGATTCATCCCCATAACCTTTTAAAACACAGTCAAAGTATTTTATGGCCAAATTATAATCAATACTTTGCAGAGCCTTCTTTAAAACAAGCAGGTCAACAGCCTTATCCTCATCCAAGTGTGAATATCTTCCAAGGCCAAAATCAATGAAAACCAGATTGTCATTCTGCAGCATGATGTTGGATGTTGTAATGTCACCATGAATGATATCTGCTGAGTGAAGTTTGGCGATGTCCTGCCCTATTCTAAATGCCAAATCCTCATCAAGGATATCCTTAACCATATCCCCCTCAATCTCTTCCATCAATATGGATTTACGCTCCAGGTCAATATCATATAAAACTGGAGTCCTGACACCTGCACGCTTTGCATCAGACAATAGCTTAGCCTCTTCCTTTGTTCTTGCCTTTCTGATTTTGTTGTCAATTTCGGGAATTCTATAGCTTTTAGGAATCCTGTCTTTCAATACTGCCTTTTCTCCCAAATAGCTTGATTTTACAATATTTGATTCGGCACCTTTTGCTATCAAATCATCACTTAATTTCAAATAAGTCTTGGTATTGTCAATCCATGGAATGTCGACTTCATCTGTTCTGAACTTTTGAATGATTTCGGTTTCTTCCAACTTCATCGGTCCGAATTCATTGCACATCAAAAGACCCAGCCATGCAATCATCACTCCATTGTCGCCGCAGAGCTTCATTTCAGGCATGTAAAACTTGGCGCCATGCTCTTCAGACATTGTCTTAAGCATTTCCCTTAATCTGGAATTTGCTGAAACACCGCCGCACAGCATCACCTCATCCTTCTGGGTGTGGGATAGGGCTCGTTCTGTAACTTCAACAAGCATTGCAAATGCGGTCTCTTGAAGTGAAAAGCAGATATCTTCCATAGGTGTTCCTTTCTGAGCTTCCCTTAAAGCCGCAGACAGCAATCCTGAAAATGAAAAGTCCATTCCTTTCACGACATAAGGCAAATCAATATATGAACCTTGCTTTGCCAATTTTTCAATTACCGGCCCGCCGGGGTGTCCCAAACCGGTTTCACGTCCGAAATGATCAAGGCAGTTTCCAATAGCTATATCCAAAGTCTCGCCAAAAATCCTATATCTTCCGCTTTCATATGCAATAACCTGACTGTTACCACCACTTACGTAAAGTGATACTGGATTTACAGCACCTGTGTCAAGCTTACCAACTTCAACATGTCCAATACAATGATTGACACCGATTATCGGTTTATTTAAGGACAATGCCAAGCTTCTGGCTGAGGTTGCAACGATTCTTAAAGCAGGACCCAAGCCCGGACCCTGTGAAAATGAAATCAGGTCAATGTCATCATAAGATAATCCTGATTCTTCAATGGCCTGTGGAATCAGTTTAGGAATCCATTCTGCATGGTGTTCGGCAGCCAGTCTAGGATGGATACCTCCCTCTTCGGGGAACAGTTGTTTTCCAGCCATTGCCAGAATATTCCCATCACTGTCAACAATGCCTACACCAGTTTTTTCCGCAGTTCCTTCAATTCCTAAGCTTATCAAAATAATCAACTAAAAAAAATTAATTATTACTATATATTATCCTTCCTAATATTAAATCATAGCGAATATAATGAATCTAGTTTATCTGAAATAATATCTTCAATTTCTTTTTTCATTTTAATATTTAAGAAAACATCATTTCCATGCTTAGTCTTTTTAAATCTAATAAATTTAAGTTTGTATAAACTTTTTAACTCATTTTTGATATATTTACATGGAATTCCGGATAATTTGTTACATATATTAGAAATTGGAGTGTGGCGTTTATTGAAATATTTATTATGATACAAGAAGAATAATATCTCTTCTTGGATAATGGTGTTGGTTTTCATAAAACCACCTTCATTAATCTGTGTATTGTTCTAAAAGGTGTTTTAAATCATTTGCTGTTTTTTTATCCATAACAATTTGAAAATCTGATTCATTGATTAATTTAAAACCATCTTTATCGCTGATTAGTTTTTTATTGCAAATTACAATTCTAATTTCATCATCCACACCACCAACGCCTAAAGAAGATGCGTGAACAACTTTTGAATCCTTATTTATTCTTACTTCCTCATCATATGGTATATTTGATATGTTCCTCATTTTTATCACCTACAATATTGACAGTTCAAAAGAATTTTTTGTCGATTTATCACTAGAAAATGTATAAAACTCTTTTGATTCAATTTCAAACTCTAACCTGTCCAAATTGATTTCATCTGGAATTTCACTTAGAATATCATCCAATTCTTCATCCGAATAGCTCTCAAATTCCTCTTCCGGAAGCTGTTCCTGTCTTTCAATTTCAATTTTGACAAGTTTGTTGCTGATGCTATAAAAATCTCTGACAAATTCTGATTTAAAATTTACAACATATTTAGATCCTTTTTTACATAATAACCCATACTCGAGAAAATCATCAATAAATTTATCTAATGTCGATCTTGATATTTCAGAACCAACAGCCAGTTGCTGTTTTGTTAATTCCTGAAATGGGCATGATAACATATAATCTATTACTTTAACTTGA
The DNA here is from genome assembly GCF_015062985.1 of Methanobrevibacter sp. Classification (GTDB taxonomy): domain Archaea; phylum Methanobacteriota; class Methanobacteria; order Methanobacteriales; family Methanobacteriaceae; genus Methanocatella. The sequence goes on from NZ_SUTI01000010.1 coordinate 69,312, forward strand.
GGATGATTCCCGAAAATATCTTTTAACATAACCTCACCTCATGTATAATAATTAGACATTTTAATATAAATAACTTTTTAATGTATTAAAATTAGACAAAATTGCATAGGTAAAAATATTTTAAATTTAAAATACATAATTGAATTCATGGGATTTTATAGTGCTAATACTCCAGAACAGAAAAGAATTAAAAAATTGACCGGAGACATCAACATTCATGACATGTTTAAAAACGAATGTAAAATAAGAGGAATTGCTATCTACAATGCATACAACATTCAAAAAAGATTGATTCATGAAGTCGAAGAGGAACAGCTGGTTGGTGTCGACCAGGTAGATGAAAGATTGATGGAACTGCTTGACGAGAGAGGAAAGATTGAAGTGCAGCACAGATATGTCGACTTTATTTCAAATGAAGACAGTGCATCAAAAGGAGTAATACCTCAAAGAGGAGATGGAAAAGCATCACTTCCTCAAAATCAAATTAATGTTGCTCCAAAAGAAGAGGAAAAAACTTCACTTCCACCAAAAGACCAAATCAAAATTCCTCCAAGAGCAAGAGACGGCAAGCAATTCTACACAGATGATGAATTGCCTGAAAGGGAAATGCTGAAGAAAATAATTCTTCAAAATAAAAAGATTATCAATCAGAACAAGATTATTATAGAACAGTTGAAAAAATTAGGTGAAAATGATGATTGAAGGAATAACAACATACGGATCAACTGAATTACTCGAAAAATTGCAGCAATCCAATGATACTGTATTCTTAATTACTATAGGTACAACCGAAACCTCATTAATAGATGGAATCTCAGGTGCCGGCCCATCAGCGGATTTGACAGAATACACACCTGCTTCAGACGTTGAATTTATGATTTTAGATGAAGTAAGATGTTGTGAAGCCCCTGCTGAAACTGTAGTTGGAGATGCAGCAGCACCCACTCCTGCAAGACTTACAAAAGCATCACTTCAGCTTGCAAACATCCCCTTTGTAGTTGTCGATGCAGGTTCTAAAATAAAACCCGATGTGGAATACGTCAACTTAGGAAAAGATTATGGAAGAGACATCAGAACAGGAAAAGGAGTTTTAAATCCTCTTGAAATTTTTGAAAATGCAAAGGATTTAGGTTCTGAATTATCAGACAGGCATGAAATGCTAATTATTGGGGAAAGCATAGCTGCAGGAACTACAACAGCCTTAGGAGTATTGAGAGCACTTGGCTATGACGCCAATGAAAAAGTAAGCGGAAGCATGCCGCACAATCCCCATGACATGAAAACAAAGGCTGTAGATGAAGGATTGAAAAATGCCGGTCTTGACCCTGAAACAGATGACATCGATGCAATGCAGGCAATAGGTGCAGTGGGCGACCCTACATTACCTGCAATCGCCGGAATAGTTTTAGGTTCAGACATTCCTGTAATCCTGGCCGGAGGAACACAGATGGCTGCCGCCTGTGCAATCATAAAATCAATCCAACCTAACTTTGACTTTTCAAGAATTAACCTTGCCACCACAGTATACGTCGCAGGCGATGAGACAGCGGATTTATTCGGAATCCTAAAACAAATCGATGACAACATTACCGTTCATGCAGTAGACCCTAAATTTGAAGATTCTGAACATGACGGGCTGAAAAATTACTTGAAAGGATTTGTTAAAGAAGGTGCTGGAGCCGGAGGAGCCATGTTTGCAGCGCTTGCCTTAGGAAATTCTGTTGAAAAACTGAGAAAAAGAATAGAAAAAGTATGTAAATAGAGATTAAATAATCTCTATATTTTTTTTAATTTTAGAATATATGAGCTATTGAGCCCATAAACACTATAATACCCATCAACCAGCAATAATAGGCAAAGATGTCCAAACTTCTGTTTTGAATCAAGTCCAACATCCATTTTATAGCAAAGTATCCTGCAATAATTGATGCAATAAAACCTAAAAAGATAGGCAAGAAGTTAGCATCCATAGCAGATCCAATGTCTTTAAGCTGGAATAGGAACGCTCCAAATATCGCCGGAATAGATAATATGAAACTGAACTTAGCAGCAAATTCTTTTTCAAGACCTGCTGTTAAACCTGCAGCAATTGTAGTACCTGAACGTGAAAGACCCGGTAAGATTGCACATGCCTGACCCAATCCCATCCATAATGACTCTTTTGCAGAAATGTTACGTAAATTAATATTTCCACTGTTCATTCTTTGAGACAGGTAAAGTATGGTACCTGTTACAAATAAGAAGAATGCAGGAACATATAATGCACCTGCGAACAGTGCATCAATGGAGTCTTCAAATAAAACTCCCACAATACCAACAGGAATAGTCGCTAAAATAACATACCAAGCAAGTCTCTTATATGGATCATCACGTAACCCCTGCCTGAATCTTCCTTGCAAGATATCGCCAATGCTTAACCACCATGATTTGAGCATTTTAAGGATGTCCCAGCGGAAGAACCATATAACGGCTATTAATGTTCCCAAATGAAGGAAAACATCAAAAGCAAGGGAACTTTCAACACCTAGAATATTATGGGCAAAAACCAAGTGTGCTGAACTGCTAACTGGTAAAAATTCAGTTAAACCTTGAACAATACCAATTATTATTGCCTGAATTATATCCATAACTTAACACCGCTTAGATGTATGATAACCAACCGTATTTGTCTTCTGTTTTAGCTTCTACGATATCGAAGAATGCTGTTTGTAATTTTTCGGAAATTGGTCCTCTTCTACCGATACCAATTGTTCTGTGGTCAATTGAACGAATAGGAGTTACTTCAGCTGCAGTTCCAGTGAAGAATACTTCATTTGCAGCGTATAATCTTTCTCTTGAAATGACTTCTTCAATTACTTCATAACCTAAATCACGTGCAATGGTCATGACAGAGTCTCTGGTAATACCTTTGAGGTTGGAAGATGACATTGCCGGAGTGAATAACTTTTCACCTTCAACGAGGAAAATGTTTTCTCCACTACCTTCAGAAACATGCCCTTCATAGTCAAGCATGATTGCTTCATCGAAACCGTTGTCAATAGCTTCAAGTTTAGCTAACTGGGAGTTCATGTAATTTGCACCACATTTGGCGAGTGCAGGGAAAGTGTCAGGTGCCGGTTTTCTCCATGAGGATACTCCAATGTCTACACCGTTTGCCATTCCTTCTTCACCTAAATATGATCCCCATTCCCAAGCAGCTATGACTACATTAACAGGACATCCTAAAGGATTTACTCCAAGTTCTCCATATCCTCTAAATACAATAGGACGTATGTAACATGCCCCTAAATCGTTTACACGTAGGGTTTCTAAAATAGCTTCTTCAATTTCTTCTTGAGTAAAAGGAATATCAATTTTATAAATTTTCGCAGAATCGAATAAACGTTGTACATGTTCTTTTAAACGAAATACCGCTACACCATTTTCATTTTCGTATGCACGAATACCTTCAAAAACACTTGTACCATAATGGACAACGTGAGAAAGCACTGAAATATTAGCGTCTTTCCATTCAACAAATTCTCCGTCCATCCAAACTTTAGTTTCTTTATCGTCCCATGCCATTTTATCACTTCTATTTTTTGTGATAATTAATATGTTTTTTATATATAATAAACTTACTTTGTTCAATTTTAATCAATAACAGAAAGGTATATATAATAGTAAATTCATAATAATATTTGTTGGTTCCGTGGTCTAGTGGTATGATACCTCCCTTACAAGGAGGGGATCACGAGTTCGAATCTCGTCGGAACCACTCATTCTAATTTTAAAATTTTTTTACATTTAGTCCATTTTTTCATCATTTTAATACTAATCTTTTTCTCTAATTTTGGCACATCTAACATTATTTTTATTAAAAAAATTTCAAATAAATTAGATAACTGTATACCATTTAATTAATTTCATTGAATTTATGAGCATCATTCATTCAAAAGATTCATACATTCATTAAAAATCATAAATAATAAAATTTAAATAGTTTCTTAATTAAAGTTATAATTATCGAAAAAGGAGACTAAATTATGGTAGTAAAAATTGCTATTATTAAAAGTGGTAATATTGGTACTTCACCAGTAATTGACCTATTGTTAGAC
>NZ_SUTI01000028.1 GCF_015062985.1 Methanobrevibacter sp.
GGCTCTTTCGGTTCTTGGGTATATATACCATTTACATTTGTTACTATTAAAAGGTTTGCATTTAGAAGGTGTGAAATGTAAGCTGCAATCGAATCTGAGGTTACATCCCATGAGCATTCAAACGGATCTTCTCTTTTTAAAAAATCAGATACCACAAAGATTGGTGTAAAACCTTCATCTGAGACCTGAATAACTTCTTCGATTGAATATGCCAGTTTTGAAGAGGCAACTTTATCGTTGACAAGCTTAGCTATGATGTCCATACAATCAATAGCTGTCCAATGGTTTGCTTCTTCGGAAAAATTTTGTTCATCATTGTATCTGCGAATGAGATTTGCAAATTCGCCTCCCCCCAAAACAATACATGAATCAGTGTTTTCAAGCCTTTTTGCCAAATCTATTGCATACTCTGGAAATAGACTTCCCCCTATCTTTACAACCTGTTTTATAATAACAATCACGACCCTGTTTAATTAAAAATAAGCATGATTAAATTGCAAGTTATGCTATAAAAGTTTCAAATCCCCAGTCACTTCATCAATTATTTCATCTTCATCAGGGCCAAGGGCCAAAACTGTAATGCTTGATGTAGGTATCTGAGTCCTTCCGGCATCAATTACCAGATAAGTGGATATTCCTTTTTCATCCGCCTCTTTTTTAAGTTCAATTAACTCCTCTTTTGTTTGGACTTTCAGGACTACCTTTGCATAAGCCTCATTTTCCCATTTTCTAATCTTGTCCGGAGCTGTTTTTTTATATGCCCCAATGGATCCATGACAACATTGTGCTGCAATTTTGCCCTTGCGCATTTTTAAATCTGTTCTAACAATCATAACCTGTTTCATCTTAATCAATACTAAATATTTAATTATTAAATTAAAAAGTTTTTTGAAAATTAACATAATTTAATTAAATAGAAATAACAAAAATGTAAATGATTATATTTTAAGGAGATAATAATGACTCGTATTTCAATTTTAGACAAAGACAGATGTCAACCTAAAAAATGTGACTATCTTTGCATACACTACTGTCCAGGTGTTAGAATGGACGAGGACACCATAGTAGTTGATGAAGATACAAAAAAACCGTTGATATCAGAAGAATTATGTGAAGGGTGCGGTATCTGTACAAACCGTTGCCCATTTGATGCTGTTACTATTATTAACTTGCCTGAAGCGGTAGGTGAGCCAATACACAGATTTGGCCAAAATCAATTTGAACTGTTTGGACTTCCAAGCTTAGAGGAAGGAACTGTTTTAGGCCTTCTAGGGCAGAACGGTATTGGTAAATCCACAATAATGAATATTCTGGCTGGAAACCTGATACCTAACTTTGGAGACTTCGAAAATCCTCCCGAAAATTGGGACAGGGTAATTGAATTCTATAAAGGTTCAGCCCTTCAGAAATATTTCAGGGATTTGTCAGAAGGCAATGTGAAAACCATAATGAAACCCCAAATGGTTGATAAGCTTCCAAAAGTTGTAAAAGGCAAGGTCCGAGATTTGCTCAATAACGTTAATGAAAGAGACAAACTCGAATATGTGACAAAGGAACTCCAGCTTGAAAACGTCTTAGACAGGAATATGGAAAACCTGAGTGGAGGAGAGCTTCAAAGGGTTGCAATAGCTGCAACAGTTCTAAGGGAAGGGGATTTCTACTACTTCGACGAACCTACATCATGGCTTGATGTGTCCCAAAGATTAAATGCAGTTAAAGTAATAAGGTCATTAGCTGAAGAAGGCAAAAGCGTTCTTGTAATCGAACACGACCTTGCAACACTCGATGCTTTATCCGACAATATCCATATATTATACGGTACACCAGGAGGGTACGGTGTAGTATCCGGAAGAAAAGGTGTTCGTTTAGGAATTAATGCATATATCAAAGGATTCCTGGCTGAAGAAAATGTGAGAATCAGAAAAAATGCAATTGAATTTACAATAAGACCTCCAACTCCGGAAGATGAAGGGGATGCGCTTGCAAGCTATACCGACATCAGCAAGGATTACGAAGGGTTTAAATTATCCGCTGATGCAGGAGACATATTCTATGATGAGATTGTAACTGCATTCGGTTCAAACGGTATCGGTAAAACCACCTTTGCAAAGATGCTTGCAGGAGTTGAAGAACCGACAACCGGTGAAGTTGACGAGGAAGTTACAATTGCTTACAAACCTCAATACATCGTAACCGATTTTGAAGGAAGTGTAAGCGATTTCCTGTACATGAATGCGCCTAGCTTTGGAAGCAAAATCTTTGAAAGTGAAATAATGATTCCATTTTCATTGAATGAAATGCTTGATAAACCTGTCAAAGGATTGAGTGGAGGGGAACTTCAAAGATTGGCTATTGCCGCAACACTTGCAAAAGATGCTGAAATATATCTTTTCGACGAACCGACAGCATTTCTGGATGTTGAGCAAAGGTTAATAGCCGCCCGTGTAATCCGTAAGATGATTGAAAGCAAAAATGCCGCATCACTTATCGTTGACCACGATATCGTCTTTATCGATTACATATCCGACAGGGCAATGGTATTTAACGGAACTCCTGGTTTGAATGGTCACGCTTCAAAGCCAACTGACCTCAGAAATGCGATGAACGAATTTTTAGGAAACTTGAACATCACATTCAGAAGAGACAAAGAGACAAAAAGACCAAGAGTTAACAAGCTTGACAGTTATAAAGATCGCGAACAAAAAGAAAAAGGAGAATATTATTACTTATCCGATTAACTATTCTCTTTTTATCATCACCACTTTTAACAAAGTATTACTCTCAATACCTTTTTTTACGAATAGTAATACTTTATTTTAAATTTAAAAAGCTTATATACCTTTAATAACATAAACCCTATTTAAAGTAAATTAAGTTGTGATAAGATGAGCTGTTACAAATATTAGGGAAAGATTGAAGAAATAGCTGATAAACTCTCAAGCTATGGCGATTTAGACAAATATGGAGATTCAGCCTTAGACGATGTAAATATTAACGAGATTATTGAGATTCTTGATGAAGTGGAAATCATCGCACACGATAGAGAAATTGATTTTGACTCTGCAAAGCACATTCTCGATGATGAAAAGATGAACAAAGCACTTCAATTTATCCGCAAATTCTATGTATATATTGGTGCAAGGCTAGAAACAGAAAATGCCCTTAAAATTCTACAATCAGATAATCCCAAAGAAACATTAGACTCCTTCCAGTTCTATGAAAGATACATTGGACTAATAAATAATGAAAGCCAATTAGCTAAATTTAATGAGGATAAAACATTTGTATTTCTTGGAAGCGGACCACTACCATTGACTCTGATAATGTTCAATATGGTATTTGGCTGCAAATGTATCGGAATAGAACAGCAAGAAGATGTTGCAGACTTATCAAGGCAGGTATTGAAAAAATTAGGTCTGGACAATGACATAATAATCATGACCGGTGATGAAAATTCCATTGCTGATCTTGAATATGACATCCTTATGGTGGCTGCACTGGCGGAACCGAAGGAAAGAGTCTTTTCAAACATTTGGGAATTCATAGATGAGGATACTCCATTGATTTATAGAACTTACACCGGAATGAGAGCAATCCTATATGCTCCTGTTCTTGAAAAGGATACAAGAGGATTCCACAAAGAAGTAATGGTATTGCCAACTGGAAAAACAAACAATACATCAGTTTTAATTAGAAAAATAGTTTAAATAGATATTGATATTACTGAGTTGCTTAATAAAATAAATAAGCTACATTATCACCATTCCCCTAAAAGGGAATGGGCATTAATTTTTAAAAATGCAACCATGACTAATGAGACAATCTTTATAAATACCGTTAATCAGGAAAGACAACCCCAACATTTATCAACATTAAGGAACCACAACTAAATATTTTCAAGCTCGCTCAGAATGAATTTTTTCAGTATTTCAACAGCTTTTTCACCGTCTTCATCCAAACGGACTGCATCCAAAGGATTTAAGTCATAAGTTTTGACAACCGCATCTGCTGAAATATTTTTAACAGGATTGACATCCTTATCCTTTAAGATGACTGATGCACAATCATCACCACAACCGGTTATTGTAACTATTTTTGCATCATCCAATATTGGTGAGCAATTGTTTGGCTGAGCAGAATATTCGGTGATGCATGCTGCAACAATATTATCATTTTCTAAAGCTAATTCGACACTAGCTGCTCTTACAACTAACCCTAACGGGCTTAATCCACTGCATGAAACTAAAGCTATTTTTTCACTCATTTTTTCATCCTCCCATATCTTTTTTTAACCTTATCATAACCTCGCCTGTAAAATGGGCATTTCAAGAAGCATTCATTGCAACCTTCCCTATGGGCAGTGCAGACTTTTCTTAGAAGTTTTTCATTTTCATCAAATGCATTTTCAGGACATCTATCTATACAAACACCACATGTTGAGCAGAAATCCGGCACCCATAACATGTCATTTTCACTTTTAAATGGCAAGTTATCAATTGAAGTGTGAATCATGAAAAAACCGCAGTGCAAACCATCCTTAAAAAGGCACATGTTGCTTCTGGTAATTACACAATCATTTGACTGCATTGCAATTGCCCTCAAGCTTAAATTGTCATCCAACGGATGTATCAAGTCTGCCTGAAATCCGTTTTCCCTTAAAAAATCCGCAAATTCATAAACGTGAACACCATATTCCTGAAATTCATCATCCATCAATTTGCCTTTTTCGGGAGAAGGTTCCATCTTAATCAAATCGTCACCCATCAAAAACTTGAAAATAAGCACATTATCAATATTAATGTCAAATTCACGTTTGAAATCCTCGGATAATTTGGAATAGCTTATTCCTGTAAAACCATATTTTTTGGCCAAGCCATCCAATTCATTCAGCAAATCATCTGAAATTTCTCTTTTAGGGTTTTGGGGATTTTCAATTTTATAAAAATTAGGAAGAGGTTTGTGGTATCTAAACCTCTCAAAAGTAGAATCAATCATTTTCTTAAAGCTTCAACAGCTTTCGGGAACTCTTCACAGAATACTTCAATTTCTTCTGTTGGAATTGAGAAACTAATACGCAAGTACCTGTCCCCAAATTCTTCTGAAGTGTATTCCCCTTCTCTTGTAAATAGTTTTTTCTCAATCAAGTAGTTTGACATTTCCTTTGGATCTATTCCTGCACCGGATAAATCTATCACCATCATGTTTGCGTCTGATGGATAAACCGGCAAGAACACACCTTCAATCGGTTCAATCATTTCATTAATCAATCTTTGGTTTTCAAAACAGATTTCCCTCATTTTTTCAAACCATTGCGGTTTTGACTTAAGACCTGCAATTGCACCGTATTGGGAAATGATGTTTACACCCAAATCATTGACTACAGCATTTTTAATGGCATCAATGATTGGTTTTGATGAAACAACTCCACCAATTCTTAAACCTGCCATTCCAAATATTTTTGAAAAGCTATAAATGGTTATTGTTTGGCCTGGAGCGTAGTTTTCTACAAGGAAATGTTCTCTTGCAAAGTCTTTGTAAGTTATATCATGCAATAAGTATAAGTCATTTTCTTCTGCAATTTCTGCAAACTCTTTTAATTCATCTTCAGTGTATGAGGAACCGAGCGGGTTTAAAGGATCGATTAAAATAACCATTCTAGTATTTTCATCCATATTCTGTCTTAATAAATCCGGAGTTAACTTATAGTTATTTTCTTCAAAGTAAATCGGAACATATCTTACTTCACCTGCAAAACGATTTGCAAAGTCTCCAATGATGAAATATCCTGGATCGGATAAAATCACGTTATCTTCAGGCTCTAAAAGAGCTTGCATACATAAGTATAAGGATTCTGTTGCGCCAGATGTTAACAATACCTCCAAATCCTCAAATCCTAAATCATCTAAAATTAATTGTTTAAGTTCGGAGAATCCTTCTGGGGCAGGATATCTGCAAAATGTCTTTTCCTTTATGGCGTCAATCATTGCATCGGCAATTATATCACCATGTAAATGATTTGTATTTTGACCCATCCAAATCATGTCCTTGTCCATATACATATCTTCAAAAAAGTCATTTGCACATTCATAGCCTTCTGGAGGCACCCTTTCAGTTTTTTGAAACTTCTTTTTAGGGTTTTTAATATCAAAATCCTTATCCCTCATAATATCACACTAAAAATACCAAAGTAAATATTTATTTTTAATTATTAATAAAAGTACCTAAATAATTCCTCTTGAAGTAATTGTGAAAACAGCCTGTTTGCCTTCGGGCATACTCCTATGGCGTTTAAGAGTAGCAACCCTCTGGTTGATTTCATCACCTCTTTCAAGCTGGATTATAACTTTGCTCCAATACTGCAAAATGGTTCCTCCAACTGCCTTGATATCGCTGTTTCCTTCCTCATCGATTGCACTGTATATCTGGTTTGTAACTATAACTGCAATATCATACTGTCTTGCAATTTTGGATAACAGACCCATTTGCTTACCAAGTTCCTTATTCAGTTTGGCGGATTTCATATCGTCTACACGATACAATGCAACAGCAGAGTCCAATACCAATAAATCAACATCATCATGGTTCCTTCTAAGCCAAATCTCGATTGACCTTAACTTGTCATTTTGCTCTTGGAAAGTTGTCGGTTCAAAAACGATTATATTATTAGCTACATTTGAAAAGTCATCACCCGCAATTTGTTTAATCCTGTCAATGGATATTCCTCCTTCTGTATCAATATAGATGGCTTTTTTATTATTTTTTGCCACATTGACTGTTAAAGCTAATGTCAAATTACTTTTCCCGGAACTTGGAGGCCCAAATATTTGAGTAATTGTACCCTTCTCAAAACCTCCGCCCAACATTACATCCAATGAAGAATTTGAAGGAATTTTATGATTATCTTCAAAATTAGCTAATACTTTCATGATAAAATATTGATTTTTATAAGATATATATTTAACAAATTTTAAATAACCCTACATCAATATTATCAAATAACTTTAAGGAGTTTTTAATATGAACAAAAAAATAATTGTAACTTTAATAGTTTTATTATTTTGCATCAGCTGTTTCAGCATTGTTACAGCCGAAAATATTACAAATGGAACCACAGATGCAAATGACACTATAAATACAAATGACGGTAAAGTATTGGATATGTCCAATCATATCAAGCCAATTTCAATCATAGGCAATAGAATTGAATTCAGCGATGGATTTACAGGGTTTTGCCTTGATTTAACAAAAGCTGATATAACTAACGATGACGGATTTGTCAGCGAACCAACCAGCAACAGCGGAATCCAAAATTATGTTAAACTAGCCATCATTGAAGCCTACAAACAAGGTTGTGAAAGCAATCTCAACCAGATTATTGCCAGCTTTTCTGACGGATCTTATGCAAGCAGCAACGATAAAGTAATCAGTGCTGTTTTGAAGTCACAGGAAAAAATCGGTGACAGCGCTGTTGTTGAACTTGAAGATTCAACCGAAGGCACATTCGAATTTGAACTTTTAAAAGATTTGAACGGAAGCAAATCTGATTGCCTTGCATACAGAGTATCCATAAAAGAAGTAGATAATAACGGCATACTTGGTGCAGCGGCAAACAACAATACAACTGAAAAGACAAATGACATCACCTCAACAACAGTCAACAAAACAAATGAAACCGTTACAAATAAAACCAATGAAACAACAACCAACCAAACTGTTAAAAACAAAACCAACCAAACAACTGTCAATAAAACCAACGAAAATGTAACAAATAAAACCAATGAAACAACAACCAACCAAACTGTTAAAAACGAAACCAACCAAACAACAAACAAAACAAATGAAACAAAGACTGTAATCATTAATAATACTACAATAAACCAAAACAACACCAAAATCATTAATGCAAATGAAACACCTCAAAATGCAACAATTGTAACAAAATTAATTAAAGCAGTTGGAAACCCTATCTTTATTTTGATGGTTGTGATTGTAATTATAGCAGTTGTAGGAATATATGTGCGTAAAAAAGGTTAATCCCTAATCTTTTTTACCTTCTTATTATTTTTGGATTTCTCATTGACAAATCAACAATTTTAGAAGGATGATTGGATTTTAACTCACCAACATCAATAACCAAATCAACACCATGTCCCAATTGATCCAGAATATCGTTTGGATTGCTTAAAACCTCTTCGTCTGACAAATTAGCACTAGTGGTTGTTATCGGAAATATCCTGGCCAATCTGCATGCCAGCTCATTGTTGGGGACTCTGACACCAACATACTTTGAACCGCTTGTAACCACCCTGGGAACTATTGTCCTTTTTTGTAGAATAAAAGTGTATGGGCCCGGAAGATAATTATGGATAACCTCCTTTTGACTCAAAGAAACCTTTGCAACCAAATCTATTGAATCCACATTTGAAACAAGTATTGACAAAGGTTTTAGCAAACTTCTTTGTTTTATATCAAAAACCCTTCTAACGGCACGATTATCAAAAATATTTGCACCCAAACCATAAACAGTGTCAGTAGGATATAACACCACACCGCCATCGGTCAATACGGTTATAGCCTCATTAATTATCTCTTCATCAACCGAATCAATACTGGTTTTAACTATCTTCATTTTAACTTACCTAACAATTATATTAGATGAAATATTTATATATAAATTATGCTTCAAAGTTTAAGACCCCTATTAACAAAAATATTGAACCCTATTGCTAAAAACTTTAATATCAATCCGAATATTATTACTGTAATTTCACCATTTATCGCAATTATTGCAGCTTACGGATTTGCAGAACATTCATTGATTCTTGCAACAATAGCCATTCTGGCTTCCGGATTTTTAGATGTGATGGATGGTGCTGTTGCCCGTTTTCATGGCAAATCATCAAAATTCGGCGCATTTCTTGATTCCACAATGGACCGATTTGCAGATGCGATAATATACATTGGAATCATATTTGGAGGATACTGCGATTGGTTTGTTGGAGTTTTGGCAATTCATTCTGCAATCTGCGTTAGCTATGTGAGAGCAAGGGCTGAATCACAGGGAATTGAATGTAACATTGGAATTGCAGAGAGAGCAGTTCGTATGATCATATTAATGATTGGGGCATTAATTGGATACTTTGCAGGAGACATCTACTTTACATACATAATTTACTTTTTAGTAGGCTTGTCATACTTTACCGTTGGACAAAGAGTAATGTACGTTTGGAGGAGATTACAATGAGTGAACTTGAAAGTCCTGAAAAAATTGCAAAAGACATTGCAAAATTAGAGAGAAACTTGAATCAGGTAGCCGACATTACCTTTGAAGGAAAAGAAAAAGAAATATATGACCGTGCTATTGATTACTGGAATGATTCTAAATATTACCTGGAAAAAAAAGATATGAGGACTGCATTCGGTTGTATTGAATACAGCCACGGACTATTAGATGCCTTAAGGATGATTCATGGAATAATCTAATTATTTTCCACACCCTCCAATCTTTTAATTTCAATTATCAACTTATCAAAATCAGACTGATAGTCCCTATCCTGGATAATTTTATATTTTTCATATTCTTCTTTTGCAATCCTATGCGCTTCATTTGATGAAATTTTACCCTTACCTACCAAAATCGGCAATTGATTAAGATTAATATATGCATCCAACACTTCTTTCCAATCATTCATAGCCATAGGTATCTCATTATAAGCCCGTGACTCGGCAAGAGTTAAAAAACCGTCTACCAAATTATTCAAACGTTTTAATTCCCGTTCATTCAGATAATTTTTTGATATGACAACATCACTCAATATGATTTTTCCATTGGGACTGCTCCAATTTGTTAATCCCATGTTAATTCTTTCACTATCACTCCTATCGGAAATTATTTCTGCAGCCGTTTTTCCACTGACTGCATATATTAACTTGTTTTGAACTGTAGCGAAAAACTCCTGTGTTACTTCAGCATCCTTCCGGTAATCAAAGCTTGTTGCATAAATATCTGTGATTTTTTGATTGAATCTTCTCTCGGATGACCTAATATCACGTATTCTTTCAAGCAGTTGGTCAAAATAATCCCTACCAAATCTTGAACCATTTTTCAATAATTCATCATCTAAAACGAATCCCTTAATTATTAATTCTTTTAATTGCTGAGTAGCCCATATTCTGAAGCGTGTTGCATTTTTAGAGTTGACTCTGTAACCTACAGAGATGATGGCATCTAAATTGTAGAAATTTGTTTTATATTGTTTTCCATCTGATGCAGTTGTTTCCAAATTGGAAATAACTGAATTTTTTATTAACTCCCCTTCCTCAAAAATATTTTTCAGATGTTTACTTATTGCCGGAACATTAACACCAAACAATTCTGCCATAGTCTTTTGAGTTGCCCAGAATGTCTCGTTTTCATAATCAACTATAACATCCATTGACACTTCGCCTTCATCACCAACATATAACAAAGTTTTTTGTATTTGAATTTCTTCTCCCATATTTATTCCTCATTTTCTTATTTAAAAAATTTAATTAGTTATTAAATAGAATAAAGGAATAAATAAGCTTTTTGTTAGAAATTAAAGCAATTATACTAAGAAAAAATAATATTTCAAACTGAAATCAATTTTGAAGTTAAAAAAAAGTAAGAATAACTTATTTGATAAAATAAGTTAAACATCAATTTTGCTGTTAATCAATGAGTCATCGCCGGCAGATATTATCTCACCATCCAAAACTTCGATAACTCTGTCTGCAAGTTTGGCTACATCCATATCATGAGTTACAATTATCAATGTTACATTTTTATCTTTGTGTAAATCGATTAATTGTTTAAGGATTTTGCTACTTGTCTTGGAATCTAGTGATCCTGTAGGCTCATCCGCCAATATTATTGATGGGTCATTAGCCAGTGCTCGGGCAATGGCTACCCTTTGACGTTCCCCACCGGATAATTTGTTCGGCAAGATTTCCGCCTTGTCCCTAAGTCCAACATCATCCAATAGCTTCAATGCACGAATCCTCATTTCCTTAGCGGACATCTTTTGAGTAAACATCGGAATCTCCACATTTTCAACGACAGATATATTTGGAATCAAATTGTGCAGCTGGAAAATGAATCCTATTTTTTCTCCCCTGAATTCATTTAGTTTTTTGGAAGTTTTCAAATCATTGCCTGCAACATTGATGCTTCCGGAATCCGGAACATCCAAAGCACCGAGCATATTCAATAAGGTTGACTTACCTGATCCTGACGGACCGATGATTGATACGAATTCACCATCCTGAATTGTGAGGTTGATACCGTTTAATGCCTTAATTTTGCCGTCTTCATAGCTTTTATATAACTCTTTGATTTCCACCACATTCATAATATCACCTCATTCATACCTCAATGCTTCAGTTGGAGGCAATTTCATTGCTTTAACTGCAGGATAGATTCCTCCGATGATTCCGACGACGATTGCTATTGCAAATGCCTGAATAAATATCTTAGGTGTGAATACTGGGCTTATTCCCATTTGAGGACCTAAAAGGACACATGCAAAATAGCCGATTAGGGATCCTATAATAGCTGATACAATTGTGATTACAAGTGATTCACCCACAATCATGGTGAGTATTTTCCGGTTTGACCATCCTACAGCTTTTAAAACCCCAATTTCACGGGTTCTTTCAAATACTGACATCAGCATTGTGTTGATGATGCCTAGGCCCCCCACCACAATGGCCAATAGTGAAATAGCCCATGTTGATGCCTGAAGCATGTTCAGCATGTCTGCCATTTGTGTCATCTCCATTACGGAAGTGATAGTTGTAATATTATCACCGTATTTTGCATCTATTCTATCCGCAACAGTTTGAGGGTCTTCACCTTTTTCGACTTTAACGTAAATGTTTGAAATTGAATCCTCATCATCCATCAGGTCTCCGACCTTAGAAATTGATGTGAACACTCCTCCAGCCATATTAGAATCTCCGCTTTCATAAATCCCAACAACTTCAAAGTCTTCACCGTCAATCACGATATTATCTCCGACGAAATAATTGTTATCATCGGCATAGATTTCACCCAAAATGGCTTCGGATTCATTGTCGTTCATGATTCTTCCTTCTTTTATGGATACGTCTGCCAATTTTGTACCGTTAGGATCGATACCGATTAGAGTATTCATGAAATCATCACCGACTGAAGTTAGAACGACATATATCGGATATGCTTCATCTACACCGCTTACATTTGCTATTTTATCTGTCCAATTTGCATCGATAGTGTTAGTCCCATATGCTGAATCACCGGTTTCTTTACCGGAAATTGAAAAATCTGCACCCCCAGCATGAATTGTATCTTCAAAAGTATTGACTAAACCATCAGTAATTCCACCAAGAGCAACAATAACTATAATCCCAATTGCAATCCCCACAATAGCCAGGATTGCACTATTCTTCCTCCTGAATGGATTTTTAAGAATGAATTTTAAAAATGACATAATTATTAATTAGTGTGTAATATATAAATAACTAATCATACCATCAACCAAGATGCGAAAAACGGGTGCTGAAATGCATAAGAAATCATTATTAGAAAATAAAGAAAAAATCCATACTACAGAAATGGGCGTTGGAAGAATACAGAAAAACTTAGGGATAAGCGATGAACCCGTTGGTTACTGTATTTCCAAACTTGAACAGGAAAATTCAGTTGTTAGAAAAGAAGGTAAAAACTATTACGTGGATGTTGACGGGTGCACAATAACAATCAATTCAAGCAGCTTTACAATAATAACTGCCCATAAGAAATAATTTTAAAAAAAAGTAAAAAAATAAGAGATTTGAAATCTCTTTAAATTTAATCATCCATGTCTTCAAATCTGGATTCTAATTTTTCCATTACACCAGGAAGTGAAGTGTATTCCATTTCTTCAGC
>NZ_SUTI01000011.1 GCF_015062985.1 Methanobrevibacter sp.
CTTTAGGAATTTTGAATCTTTTGTGTTCAAATACTTCAGGAGGTAATTGGTCTATTGCTCTTTCTAATAAATCTTCGTATTTATCCATATTATCTCTCCATAAAAATTAGTATAAGTATAATATATTAAATTTTAATTTAATCATTTATTAATGTATTGTTATATGATGAAAATTGTAATAAAAAATTCTTAAAAAATAAAAATAGTGGAAATTTAGACTACAAGTCTAAAGTATCCGGTACTTGGCTCATAGATAACTCCTTTTTGGACCAAGTTTCTAACGATTTGCTCTGTTTTATCTTCGCTCAATCCATGTTTATCGCTCATTTGAGATAATAATACAGTTAAAGGAGCATTGCCTGCATATTCCTCTTGAAGAAGTTTGATTTCTTCAGTAACCAATTGGATTTTATCCCTTTCGGATTTTCGTGTTCCGCCACCGATAATGTCAGCATCTATCTTACCGGTTTCAGGGTCAACTCCAACCTCTTTAAGACATGCCATTTGCAGTCTAACTGCAGTTTCAGCATCTTCCTTATCAACGGTATCCTTAAGTTTTATTTTTGCGCTGGCTTCGGCCAAACGAATGATTGCTTCCAGATTCCTTGCTGTAATTGGAATAGGGCCTTGCTCTTCAGTGTTACTGTTTCTTGTATTTACATAAAATTCCTGCAATATCTGGTTTGCTTCATCAGTTAAAACAGGATTTGAGTTTATACGGGCATATGCAATATATTTTCTAAGCAAATCAGGTTCAATTTCATATTCAACAGTATTCTCTTTATGTATCTTTAAGATATGCTCTGCTAATTTTGTATCTCCCTCTCTGCTTGGCTTATCTTCAATAACAAATATCAAATCAAAACGTGAAATAATAGGGGCCGGCAAATCAATTTGTTCTGCAAGTACTTTAAACCTGTCAAATCTTCCAAATTTAGGGTTTGCAGCAGCAAGAACTGAACATCTTGAATTTAATGTGGCCATAATTCCAGCTTTTGCAATACTCACGGTTTGCTGTTCTAATGCTTCGTGAAGTGCTGAACGGTCTTCAGCTCTCATTTTGTCCAGCTCGTCAACACAGACGTTACCTTGATCCCCAAGCACTAATGCACCAGCTTCAAGAGACCATCCTCCAAGCTCGTCTCTAACTGCAGCAGCAGTTAATCCTGCACCTGTTGTGCCTTTACCACTTGTATAAATACTTCTAGGAGCTAATCTTGAAACATATTTTAATATCTGGGACTTACCAATACCAGGATCTCCGACAATGAGAATGTGGATGTCTCCTCTTAATTTGGTTTCATCTTCGAGTTGCTTTGCAGAACCTCCGAATAACTGAAGTGCGATTGCTTCTTTAACTTCACGATATCCTCTGATAGATGGTGCTGTTGAGCGGATAATCTTTTCATGAATGTTAGGGTCTTTTGACAATTCTATGATTTTTTCCTCATCCTCTTCGGAAAGTTGGATTTCTTCGAATTCCTGTTCCAGAGGTTCAATATGATTTACATAAATGTAATTTTTAAATTTACCGCTTCTTTCTTCTCTGAATGTTTTTAAAGTTCCGGTAATTCTTACTTTATCTCCAGGATTTAATTTGTCTACCAAATCATCTTCTAAAATCATTAACATCTGTTTAGGTTCGGTTCCTCCAGATAAATTTTCTAAAGGTTCCTGCATTCTTGCGGTCTGGGTATCAATATATTTTGATTCCTCTTGAAGCAATCTGAATGAACGCCCTCCGCACTCGCTACATAATGACGGTTCTATAATTCTGCTTGCAGAAGTCTGTTCCACCTCATGTAATCTCATACATCCCCTACATTCAAAAACACCGGTTTCAATACGAGGCCTGATTTCATCGGTTTTCCTCACAATTCCATCCGCAGCAACAAATGTACCAATGTATTTACTCAAAAGGGTTTTTAAAGGAATTATATTTGAAAGATTCTCAAAACGGATATTGATGTCCGCATCCTTAACAAGGGGATCAATATTCTTAATAGCTATTTGCGCAGCTTCAATAACCTCTTCAGGTTTGTCAATTAATAAATCTGCCAAATCCGGGTCGAATATTTCCAATGAGCGATAATCAACATTAAGTGAACGTTCATCAGGATATTTTTCAAGTATCTTAAATACATCGTCCTTATAAGATGTTGCAAAAAACTCTTCAAATTTTGAAATTGATGTTTGTGATTTAGTAGTCGAATTCATTATCTTAATATTATTTTTTTCATACTTTAAAAAATATTGTATTATCCGGGGGGATAAGTAAAAATTATATACTATAAATTACTTATTAATATCTAATAAAATTGCTGATTATGAGGATAATATGAGAAAATCTAGATTAAGTTTATTTAAATCTACTTCTATGATGATTTCTGTTGTAGGAATTGTAATGGTTATTATAACAGTCATTGTTGTTGCATATGTAGGCTACAGTATGGTCTCATCAGGTATTACTGATGAAATATCCTCTGGTAATCAATATGATGAGCTTGCCGAGCTCAAATCCACTTATGATGATTTGGCCGTCAAGTTTGATAGTGTAAAATCTACTTATTATGCCAGCGGGCCTGATCAGGTAAAAGTTTATAATGATGCTAAACTTGAATTGAGTAGGGCAAATTCGGCTATTGAAAATGTCCAAAGTGCTTTGGATGCAGGAAAACCATCTAATGATGTTGACAGTAGGATAGAATTTGCTAAAGAGAGACTACAGGCAGCTACTGATGCTTATAATACTCTTTAACTTATTTTCTTTTTCTATTTTTTTTATTTGGCATATATTCCAACCCAACAACATACATTTCAGAACTTTTTTTACGTGATGATGCTGGTTTGGTTGTTCTGACATGTCTGAATTTTCCTTTAAGTGAATCAAGCATGGTCTTATATTCCGGGCCCTGAAATACCTTCATTACAAGATTTCCTTTTTCCTCCAGAATATTTTCAGCTATTCCGATAACTGCATAAACCAAGTCGATTGACCTGAGCTGGTCAATATTTTTAATTCCGCATAGTGACGGTGATGCATCAGACATTACAACTTTTGCTTTTCCGCCTATAAGTTCCATAATTTTTTCCTGAACTTCAGGGGTTGTGAAATCTCCTCTGATGCCGTAGTAATTTTCTTCATGGAATTTTTTAAACCGGTTCAAATCCACTCCGACTACGATTCCTTCCTCACCAACCTTTTCCAAGGCCACTTGTGACCATCCGCCCGGAGCGGCACCAAGGTCAACAACGGTGTTTCCTTCTTTTATAATCTTATACTTTTTATCCAACTGTTTGAGTTTGTATGATGCTCTTGAACGATATTCTTCTTTTTTAGCTTTTTTATAATATGGATCATTGTGTTTTTCCATTTGCCATTTGCTTCCCATATCAATCCCTCTTATATTTGTCAAAATCAAGCGCACTGCATACCGGTGAACCAATTTTCACAATTTCAACATCCACTTCTTTATTGTTAATTTCAAGCAACATCACTGTCCTGTCAGCAAGTCTGGGTACAATAGGACTTCCAGGATTTAGCAGTAATTTCCCCTCTGTCTGTTCAATTTTGGGCTGGTGGGAATGGCCTGAAACCAGGATATCAACATCCAATTCTCTGGCCAGGTAGAGTAACTGTTGGGTATCTGCCCTAGGATATACTTCTCCATGAACAAGACCTATTTTTAAATCTTCTGCTTCAATTACCTTTGCAATAGGTAGGTTAATCCCTCTTGCCCGATCCATATTTCCCTGAACTGCCACAACGGGTGCTATATCTTCAAGTTCTTCAATTACTTTTGGTGAAGTCAAGTCTCCCGCATGCATTATTAAATCAACATCACTAAATGCATCAATTACATTTTGAGGCAATATCCTTGCCCTATCTGGAATATGTGTGTCTGAAATTAAACCAATTAACATATTTTTTCAATCCTAAGTAGTTCAATTTAATTATATGTATTTAATCCTTTTTAATAATATTCAATATTCAAATAAAAACTATTATAAATTCAGAAAAATATATATAATATCATCATTCTTTTGAGGAGAAGATATAATGGGCGAAGTTAAAAAGGAAGACATTTTAGATATTTTGGCTAAATACGACAAAAGTGAAATAACAATAGCTACTCTCGGAAGCCATACTTCTTTACACATCTTGCAAGGTGCTAAAGAAGAAGGATTTAAAACCGCTATTGTATGTCAAAAAGGAAGGGAAATTCCATATCAACGTTTTGGAGTTGCTGATGAATACATTATCGTTGATGAATTCAAGGACATTGTTAATGAGGATGTTCAACAACAACTTAGAGACATGAACGCTATTGTTGTTCCTCACGGATCTTTTGTTGCATATGCTGGATTGGATAATGTTGAAGATAAATTCAATGTACCAATGTTTGGAAACAGAGATGTGTTAAGATGGGAAGCAGAAAGAGATAAAGAAAGGGCATTGCTCGTAGAAGGTGATGTAAGAATTCCTTTCAAATATTCTAGTCCGTCTGAAATTGACAGACCAGTTATGGTTAAATTCCCTGGTGCAAGAGGTGGAAGAGGTTACTTTGTCGCATCATCCACTGAAGAATTCGATGCAAAAATCGAAGCAATGAAAGCTCGTGGATGGTTAGATGACAGTGATGTCGAAGCTGCTCACATCGAAGAATATGTTTCCGGTTGTAATTACTGTATACACTATTTCTACTCAGCACTTGATGATAAAGTTGAATTAATGGGTATGGATACAAGATATGAATCCAGTATTGATGGTTTTGTAAGAATGCCTGCAAAAGATCAATTAGATATTGATTTAAGTCCTTCTTATGTAGTTACAGGTAACCATCCTGCTGTAATTCGTGAATCTTTACTCCCACAAGTATTCGACATAGCTGATAAATTAACAGAAAGCGCTAAAAAATTAGTTGCTCCAGGTTTAAACGGTCCATTCTGTATGCAAACTTTAGTAAATGATAATTTAGAAGTAATCTGTTTTGAAATCAGTGCTAGAACAGATGGTGGTACAAATACATTTATGGATGGTTCTCCTTACTCCTACTTGACTTATGGTAAACCTATGAGTATGGGTAGAAGAATTGCTCTTGAAATAAAAAGAGGAATTGAAAGGGATGAATTAGAAAAAATAATAACATAGATTGTTATTATTTTTCATTTCTTTATTTTTTTTAAGATTTTATTTAAAAAACTGGGTTTTTCACTTTAACTATTTGTTTTTGTTTTTCTTTTTATTTTTACCGATATTCTGTTTTTTTTCATATTCTTCCAATGCTTTCACACGGTTCATTTTAGCCCAAGCACCAACCAAACCGACAAATGCTCCGGTAATGAGAATAATGGTGGTTACAGTTAGGATTCCGTTTTCTGTTGTGAAAAATCCTTCTTGGAATGTTCCCATGTAACCTTGCAGTGTCAATGCTACGATTGGTGTAGAAGCAAATGCTCCTGCAAGTGTTCCAATCTTGATATTTTTTTGAGCATATCCTGCATATAAAAGTCCTATTGCTGAGAATGGATAGAACCAATCCCAATATTGGTATCCAAATAGTATAAATGCTGCAGCTATTGCTGCTCCGAAAATTAATGCTTTTATGTCTACATTCGGTAATATTTCCATATTATATCTCCAAAAATTTATTCTTTAGAAGCTAATGCTCCTCCTATGGCTCCGGTTATTCCCATAACAATTGCATAATAAATCAAATCACTTATGATAATGCCTATGCTTGCAATTCCAGAGACTGTAAATCCGGTCATTCCCGCGAAAATACCTAATGTGCTTCCGCCAAGAGTCATTGCCAAAACAAATAATATTGCGCTGATTATTGTTCCTAATGATCCTGCAACTGCAGCATTCCATAATCCTCCAATCGCACCGTCATGCGCAATATAACCTGTAATAAATCCGACAATTAATAATCCAACAAATTCATAGTGTGCAAAGAATGATTTAACTATTACGGCTAATATAAAACCAACAAATACTGCTTTCCATTTAGTCATAATATCACCTTTTTATACATTAATTAATATGTTTAATAAAAGTATTTATTTTTTAACCTTTTGTTCTGATGTGAGGATAAAAATTTAATAAATGTCCTTTAGCTTATCTTTGATTTGTTCAAGTATTGCCTGATGCATTCTTTTTGTAAATTCTCCCTTATCATTTTGATTCAACACATCCAAGTAACCTTGAGAAACCAAATTAAATGCGAATGGGCTTGGTATCACGGTATTTATGGTTTTTATTTCCATTTCTCCGTTATCGACCATGTTAATTATTTTTAAAGCATTTTTTATGTCCATATAGTCTTCGAGGGATTCCCTTCTTGCTTCTTTCAGTATTGAAAAGTCATTGTCCATATCCTGCACGAATTTCAATAATATTTTTCCCCTTACCTGCTGTCTTCCAACGGATTTTGATTCGCCCTTATAGTGTCTTAAAGTCATCAAGGACCTTCCGGCGCAGTGCCTGAATCTGGAAGCCAGTGTTTCTGTTTTGTTTAATGCATTTGTCAGTATTGTTTCAAAATTCTCTGAATTTAATTCCTTGAATGATTCCAATCCCCCAATCTTCCCGTCGGAACTCAAATAAAAGCCATTGTCCGAAATGGATATTGTCACGTTCATGTTGTATTTCTTAGCCACTATATATGCGGTAGCTCTGGATAGTGCATCATTAACTTTCCTTCCAAACAGTGAATGGAATATTACAAAACGTCTTCCTCCAAATCCTTTATAATATTCAATCAATAAAAGTCTATTGCTTGGTATTTTGGCGTATTTGTACTGTTCAACGAAGTATTCGTAAATAGAATTTGCCGCAAAGTCATCGACATAGAGATAATCATAAATAAACTCCATTATCTCTTCCTTGCTTCTTCGATATTCAAATTTTGTTTCCATGTGTGACCTGAAGCGCTGGATGTCCATTGCAAGGTCAAAGGATAAAGGCAATTGTTGTGAAAACCATGAAGGTATTGTTGGCGGTCCGCTTGCAGGAGTCACATTGATTGTCATTCCCTTTCCATAGTTAAATCTATATGTTCTGCCTCCCAAAACAAAGCTGTCTCCCTTTTTCAGACGTTCCATGAAGCTTTCTTCGATTTTTCCAACAGTTTCGCCGTCACATTTAACCAGCACTCCTGAACTGTCGGGGATTGTTCCTATGTTTGTTGAATAAAGCATTCTGGCCAGTTTTCCTCGTTTTCCGAAGGTTCTTTTATCGTAATCAATCCAGATTTTAGCATAAACATATCTCTCTTCAAGTTCAGGATATTCTCCTGCCATGTAACTTAGCACATCTTCATAATCATCTTTTGTAAGGTCTTTATAGCAGTAGCTTTTCCTAATCACGTCGTAGGCATAATCAATATCCCATGTATTTTCAATGCTCATTCCGTAGATGTGCTGCGCTAAAACATCAAGACAGTTTGTAGGAATGCTTATCTTATCAATCTTTCCTTCTTTAGCATTCTTCAATAAGACGGAACATTCTACCAAGTCGTCACGGTTTGTTACAATTATTCTTCCTTTTGATTTTTCATGGAGCTTATGTCCGCTTCTTCCTATTCTTTGAAGGGCTCTTGCAACGGATTTTGGAGAGTTTATCAACACGACAAGATCAATATATCCTATGTCTATTCCAAGTTCAAGTGATGTTGATGATACGACTGCTTTCAATTTTCCTTCTTTCAGCTTGTTTTCAGTTTCCAAACGCACTTCCTTTGAAAGGGAGGAATGGTGGGCCATTATATTAGAATCGTTATAGTTCATAGGGTACATTTTCTTCAGATTATAAACGAAGCGTTCTGTTCCGCTACGGGTATTCGTAAAGATTAATGTTGTTTTATTTTCCTGAATCAGGTCATCCAATAAATCGTACATGCCGAGGCGGGTGTCTTCTTCATCTGCCAGAACAATATCGCTGACAGGACACATCACCTCCATATCCAACTCTTTCAGGTAGTTGATGTTGACAATTTTGCAGCTTCGCCCAACCCCATATTCATATCCCACAAGGAATTTCGCAACCTCTTCCAATGGACTGACTGTTGCTGAAAGTCCGATTCTTGTAAACTGCCCAACCAGATGTTGCAGTCTTTCTAAGGACAAGCTTAAATGAACTCCTCTTTTATTTTCGGCAAGCGAATGAATTTCGTCAATAATCACATATCTGACTTTGCTTAATTTTTCCCTGAACTTTGGAGCTACTAGAAGGATGGATAATGTCTCTGGAGTTGTAATTAATATGTGGGGTGGTTTTTTAAGCATCTTTTGTCTTTGATATTGTGATGTGTCTCCAGTCCTCACGGCTTTTCTGATTCCCAAATCATGCTCTGCTATTTTTTCAATGCCCTTTAAAGGTTCGTCCAGATTTTTTTCGATATCATTATCCAATGCTTTAAGCGGAGAAATGTAAATGCAGTATACCTTATCCTCCAATTCGCCTTTTTCAGAAAGTGCGGTCAAATCACTTATTACAGATAAAAAAGCGGTCAATGTTTTCCCAGAACCTGTTGGGGATGAAATAAGTATATTGTTCTTTTTATGAATATCCATGATTGAAGCTTTTTGGGCGGGTGTGAAATC
The DNA here is from genome assembly GCF_015062985.1 of Methanobrevibacter sp. Lineage (GTDB taxonomy): Archaea > Methanobacteriota > Methanobacteria > Methanobacteriales > Methanobacteriaceae > Methanocatella. The sequence continues at coordinate 8,608 of NZ_SUTI01000011.1, forward strand.
TTCAAATTCTGAGTCAAACCATTTTTTGACAAAAGGATGCAAGATTTTATAAATCTGTTTTTTTGAATATGTTTTTGTCTGTTCTTCAATCATTTTTATCCCATTTTCTTAAAACATTTGAATTATATGTATGTTTTTTTGTTGTTTTTATATATTTTATATTTCTGAGAATATTTTTTGACAAAATAATTATACAACTAGAAAATATAAAATATTCTTTATTGATGTTTGTTTAATAAACACTGTTATAAATAGGATTTATTTTAACTTAAACTCCATATTTACTGTTGAATGTTATAATAATAGTTAAATAGTTTGACTTTTATATAATTAATTGTAGGCTTAAATGCCTAAGGTGGTATAAAACATGAAAAATTATTTCGATATTAAAGACAAAGTTGCAGTAATTACTGGTGCTTCTTCTGGTTTAGGCTGGCAAATAGCACAAGCATATGCAAGTCAAGGTGCTAAAATCGCATTATTTGCAAGAAGAGAAGAAAGATTAATTGAAAACAAAGCTGAAATCGAAAAAGAATACGATGTAGATGTAATGTATGCAGTATGTGATGTAGGTGACTATGACAGCATCACTGCAGCAGTTGCTAAAGTTATGGATGAATTCGGCAGAATCGATATCTTAGTTAACGCAGCTGGTATGGGTAACAACAAAATGGTTACCGATCAATCCAATGAAGAATGGGAAAGACACATCCACATTGACTTAAGCGGTGTATACTACATGTGTAAAGCTGTCGGAGAAATCATGATTGAACAAGAATACGGAAAAATCATCAACATTGGTTCAATCCACTCCAGAGTAATCTTCCCAGGAGGAGGAATCAGTGCATATTCCTCAGCTAAAGGTGGAGTAATGAACTTAACCAAAAACTTAGCTGTTGAATGGGCTAAATACAACATTACTGTAAACGCAATTGGTCCTGCTGTATTTGAAACAGAATTAACAGTGGACTCTATTGAATTACCTGGATTCATGGACCTTATTGCAGCATACTGTCCTGCAGGCCGTTTAGGTAAACCTGGTGAATTAGATGGTATTGCAATTTATCTCGCATCTGATGCATCCAGTTTCTGTACCGGTCAATTAATCTGTATTGACGGTGGTTGGACAGCTATTTAGATAAGAGATTTTTTTCTCTTATTTTTTTCTATTTTTTTTTAAAAGATTATATATTCATTAAATCTAATTTAATATCATGTCTAATTTAAGTTTTGAAGAAGCTATTAACAACTTATCAAATAATGATGTTAAAGTTAGAAAAGAAGCTATAGAATCATTAGTTGGAATTACTGATGAATCAGCTATTGAACCATTAATTAAAGCTACTACTGATGATAATGCACAGGTTAGATTTAAAGCGGCTGAAATTTTAGGTAATATGGGGGATGTGGCTGTTGATAAACTGATTGATGAATTTAAAAATGCTGAAGGCAAAGATAAAAGATTTTTGGCCTTTGCACTTAAAGAAACTGAAGATAAAAAAGTCATTCCTTATTTTGTTGACGCAACTGAAGACGAGGACTTCGGTGTCAGAAAAGTTGCTGTACGTGCTTTAGGTGAACTTCAAGCTGAAGATGAATTGGATGCTATTGCAAAGTGTCTTGAAGATGAAGATTGGGGTGTTAAGTTAGCAGCTATTCAGGCATTAGGTGATTTGGCAACTGACGAGTCCATCAAATTAATTAAAGATGCGCGCAAGGCGGAAGATGATAAAGAATTTAAAAAGTCTTGCGGTAAAGCCATTAAAAAAGCTCAAAAAAGACAAAAAGCTAAAGAATCTGGCGAATCAATTGTAAAACTCATTCCAATGAGCACAATAAAGGAGATGGAGAAAACCAATATTCAAAAAGCAATTAAAGAATATGAACGTTATGTTGAAACAAAACAGCCTAAGGATGCTCCATATAAAAGATTGTGTGTTTTATATAGAAAAGCCAATGATTATGATAATGAAGTGAGAGTTATCGAAACTGCTATTGATGTTTTCGCCGGCAATGATAAAAAAGTGGCTTATTTCGAAAAAAGATTGGCTAAACTGAAATAATCATTTTTCAATAATTTCATAAAGATCTTCTCTTTTATTTTTCAAAAGGGGAAGTTCTTCTCTTATTTTTTTTATTTCATCCAAATCAATATCACAAATAATCAAATTCTCTTTTTCATCAGCTTCGGCTATTATTTCGCCCCATGGATTTGTGATAATGGAATGGCCAAAACTGTGATAGCTCGCGGTTTCATTCAATGCAGGTGCAACGCCAACACAGTAAACTTGGTTATCCAAGGCTCTTGACCTGAATAACAGTTCCCAATGAGCGGGACCGGTTGTCATATTAAATGCACCAGGATAAAAGAGTACTAAAGCGCCCTTTTCAACCATAATTCTAGCTAATTCAGGAAAACGAATATCATAGCATATTCCAATACCTATTTTTTCAAATTCCGTATCGGCTATTGTGAAATCATTTCCGGCTGTTAAAACATCCGATTCCTTGAAAGTAATCTTATCTTTAACATCAATATCAAAAAGATGCATTTTCCTGTGCTTTGCAATCACATTTCCGTTCCTGTCAAATAGATAGCTTGTATTGAACAGTTTGTCATTCTCCTTTTCGGGAATCGAACCTGCCAGAATATAAACTTCATGTTTTTTAGCAATATCGGATATGAAATTTAAAGTAGGGCTGGTTTTTTCTTCTTCACAATATTCAATGAATTTATCATTGGAATAAGGGCAATTAAACATTTCCGGAAGAACAATAAAATCAGCATTCTCATCAACGCTGTCTTCAATCATCAGGGCTGCGTTTTTAAGATTTTCTTCCTTGTTGTCAACAACATTCATTTGACAAAGTGCAATTTTTATTTTTGTCATGTTAATACATAAAAAATAGAAAAAAGTAGGGATTTTTTAATCCATACTTAAACAATATCTGCAGAATTTATCATAGTGTTGATATCATCTGAAGTGACGGAATTAACAGATTCACCGTTAATTTTGAAAACATATAATTTTCCATCACTAAACATTGAAACATATCTAGTATAATTTCCATCAGCGTTCTCTAAAATCATGTTTGATGAATTTCTACCATCTAATGTGATTGTTTCAACAAGATCTACATAATCACCACTAGTTTGAGCATGATTAATTCTTTCCTGTGTAATTTCTTTTAATGATGTAGCATCACTAGTAATGTTGTAATGTTCTATTATAACATTATTAGAATTTTTGAAAAATATTGCTCCAGGGTGGTCTGCATCACTACCATTAATTTGCTCCCAATTTCCAGGATGCTTAAATGAAAAGTCTCCTGCATCATATTTGACTAAATCATTAGTTTGAATAGAAGAATTGTTATTATTTGATCCAGTAAGGACAATTCCGCAAATCACAAGTAAAGTTATAAGCAATATTGTTCCAATAATTAATTTGTTTTCTTTTAAAATATTGAGTGTACTGTCATCATTGGAAGATTTTTTAACCTTTCTTTCTTTTTGGAAGATATCCTCTCTTTTAGGAGCTTCAACTTTTGTTTTTGGGAATTTATATCCGCAATTTCCACATATAGGAGCTCCATCATAACTAGGATTTCCACATTCAGGACATTTTTTCACTGCATAACCTCCATTGAATTAAGATTTGTAGTTTATAATATTTATAATAATGTTTTTATTATTATAAAAATATATTTATTGATAAGTGATATGATGGCTAATGATGAAATTATTAATATTAATGATATAAATTATGCAGTTTATAAAATTGGTGAATGGAAAAACGATTATGAGATTAATCAAATTGGTTTATCAAATGAAATTCCTGTCACTAAAAATACTTTAAATCATGTAAAATGGTCTATGGAAGAAATTAGGAATTCAAGATTCGCATTTTCCGATAAGGAAGTAAACGGTTTTGTCGCTATTGCAGTACAATTAAATCCAAAACTTCAGGATATGGATATTGATGATCTTATTGCTCTTGAAGAAAAAGAATTCAACGATATAATGGGTGAATTGGAGAATCTGGAATTGTTGGATGAAAACGAAAGCATTCCTCTTAATGGAGAAGATTATCTGATTTATAAGTTAGAAAAGGAATGTCATGTTACTAAATCAACACCCGCTAATGAGTTTACAAAAGAGTTCCATATCAGGGAACTTAAAAAAATAGAGGATGCATTAAACTAAAATGCATCTAATGTTACTTTTTTATCTCTTTTTAATTCACGAGGAGGTTCTATGGATACAAATTCAATTCCTTCCTCTTCAAGCAATTCAAGCGCATCATCCATAATTGACGGTGCAACAAGCAAGCCACGTATTTTCTTTTTTTGGGCTTTGCATTCTTTTAGATAATCGTTTTCAGTATTCTCTAAATCTTGAAGGTATCTTCTAAGCTGCTTTACTGCTGTAACTCCTGCTTTACGTGCTTTTAGCTCAAGAACCATCAGGTTATTGTCACTGTCTTTTCCTAAAATGTCGATAAATCCGTGTTCCACGCTATATTCGCGGGTAGTGGGGATGAAGCCTTCTTCAATCATATGAGGTTTTTCCATTATCATGTCGCTCATGTCCTTTTCATATCCTGCTTGTTCGAGTTCTTCAAAGTCTTCAATATTGGCATAGCTAATGAACTGGACTTGTCTTATTTCGGCGGTCAATAATTCTTTAGGTGTTCTTCTGTGGCTTTCTAAAAATAGGTTCCCATTTTTGATATAGCTTCTTGTCCGGGATTTTGGGGGTTGCCAATTCACTGGTTCAACTTTCTTTTCTTGATGGATTAAAAAAGCACCATCCGGTTTTATCATGATTATGCGTTCTCCCCAATTAAGTTCACTTAATGCCCGTCCTTCATAGTTTACTTTGCAGCATGCAAAAATTACTATTGTTGCTTTTTTACGCAGAGCATCCTGAACTAAATCATAAGCATCTTCACAGTTAGGTTTTTCCAAAATTTTATATTTCATCACAATAACATTGTTGGGTTTAGTTTAAATATTTTGTTTTTTAAAGATTTTTATTGATATTGATATTTCAAGGGGGAATTTAAATTTACGATGAGGAATACCTTGAGGATAAAAAAGAGTATTATACCATGGAATCATTTGAATTTGAGAACGGGCAAGTTTTAAATGATGTAACTGTCGAATATGTAACATTTGGAACTCCAAAATATGATGAAAAAGGTTTATTGAATAATGTCATTGTATACAATCACGGATCTTTAGGCAATTTTTCGTCAATGAGGAAAATTTTCCCATTGTCTTATGAGGGGGACCCATTTGATAAGGACAAATTCTTTTTCATCAGCATTTCAGCATTAGGTTCTCCAGGGTCATGCTCTCCATCCACAACAGGTCTTAAAAACAAATTCCCAAAATATTCTGTTCGTGACGTTGTGAATTTCCAAAAACAGTTCCTAAAAGAAAAATTCAATATTTCTCACATTTTAGGCATTATCGGCAATTCTATGGGAGGTTTTGTTGCTTTAACACAAGCTATTGAATATCCTGATTTTGCCGATTTCTTAATCTGTGGCGTAAGCACTTATAAAGTGGCGGGTCATGATTTCATTCTTTCAAGATTCGTAAATGAAATAATCGAGTCAGATCCTGATTATGCCAAAGGAGAATTGACATATTCGTTAATAAGAACATTGAGAATAGCTTGCTTGGCGGAATTTAACTTCGGTCTTTCCAAGGAATCTTTGAGGAGCATGTCAAATGCTGAGCTAAGCGCAGAATTTGAAAACTTTGGAAATGAAAGTATTGAAACTGACATTTATGATTTGAAATATTGCAATGAATGCTGCATGAATTACGATGTTGAAAACGATTTAGGTAAAATAACCGCAAGGGTTTTGATAATTACCTGCAAACAGGATCCTCACTTCCCTCCAGAATTGGATGCAATTCCGATGTCTGAAATGATTAAAAACTCTGAATTGGTAATAATGGATTCTGAATTGGGACATTTGTGTTTCAATGAACTTGAAAACATTTCATATGAATTAAAAGATTTCTTAAGTGATTTTGATGATAGTTGAGATAACAGATTATGGAAAAATCCAAGATAAAAATTTCGTTGATTATTCCGTCAGGGGATTGACTTCCAGTCAAATGGATTTCTTAAAAGCCAACCTTGACGAAGAAACTAAGATTGATGAAGGTGTTTTCAAATTAAAAATGTATTTTGATGATAAGTTATATCCTTTCCAGAGTGATGTTGCACAGTTCAGGCTAGAAGACTTCATAGCTCGTGAAGAAATTGAAATGAACGTTTTTCTGTCAAGTTTTTTAGAGGATATGTGAATTCAGATATTATTGCGGTTGATTTTTTTCCTATTTTTAGGTTTGATTAAATTTAAATAGTTAATGAAATAACTATATTAGTAAGGTGTAAAGATGTATTATCCTAGGGAATACGGCAATCATATTATGAGCTCTTTTGAATTTGAGTCAGGAAGTGTTTTGGAAAATGTGAATGTGGAATATTCAACTTCAGGCGTCCCTAAATATGATGATGAAGGAAACATTATCAATGCAATTCTTTATTTCCCAACTCTTAAAGGAGGGCACTCCATTTTAGCCAAATTCCATGATATTATTTATAATTTCAATAAAGAGGATTATTTTTTTATTAAGATTACTTCTCTTGGAGCTCCCGGTTCATGTTCTCCATCTACAACAGGTTTAAAACATAATTTTCCAGCGTATTCTGTTAAGGATAGGGTAAATTTTAAAAGACAGTTTTTGGCTGAAAAATTTGGAGATATTAAAAAAGTATTGGGACTTATTGGTGAAGGTACTGGAGGATTCGACGTTTATACATGGGCCTGCGAATATCCTGATGAAATGGAATTCATCATGGTTTTAAATTCCACTTATAAAAACTATGGCCATCGGTATGTTGTGCTTAAAGCCACTGAAGCAATGATTGATTCCTGTGATGATTTTTACAATAATGAGTATAGTCCTTCTGTAACTAAACTGATTGTTGCAATTGCAAAATTAAGGTTCATGTTTTATTATTCAGAAAATATTTTTAATGAGTTAAATAATGATGAAATAGATGTGCTGATGGATGATTATGTTGATGAAGCTTTATTCATGGATATCTATGATTTTAAATCAAGAAATGATTGCCTTTTGGAATATGATACTTTTGATAAATTATCCGATATTAAAGCAAAATCATTGATTTTAGGAATTGAAGATTATTTGTCATTCAACACTAAAAATGACATTTTACCTTTAAAGGACATTATAAAAGATTCAAAAATAATCACTATCCATGGAAAAGAAAGTTATTATAAAGAATTTGATTATACCGAAATAGGTTTGGAAATAGTATCTTTTTTAAATCAGTTTAAACACTAATCTCCTTTTTTTCGTAAGGGCACAATGCCAGTGTCTCCATTAATGCATTTAAATCAAAATTCATAATTTTTTTTATCGATTCGTTTAAAAAGCCTATCGGCGTTTGAAAAATTTTTTAAAAAATTAAAAATAAAAAAGTAAAAGCTAGTTAAACTAGCTATTTTGACACATTAAGCATGTGTTCGACTGCTTTTCGGGATTTGTCAGCAACATCTTTAGGTAATGTAACTTCAGGAGTTTCATTGACAAGGGAATCTCTTATTTTTTCTAATGAATGCATTTTCATTGTTTTACAGATTGCCCCTTCAAGCAATGGGTATAATTTTTTACCCGGAACTTCGGCATTGATTCTTGTTATCATATCAATTTCGGTTCCGATAACAAATTCTTCCTTGTCGCTTTCAGCAATATGCCTTAACATTCCGCCGGTAGACATCACAACATCACACGCTTTTTGAACTTTAATATCACATTCAGGATGGCAGATAATTTCTGCATTAGGGTACTGTTCCCTTTTAAGTTCAACGTCTTCAACATGGAATAGCCTGTGAACATAGCAGTGACCGTCTCTTGGGACAGGAATAATTTCTTTGTCAATCTTTTCTGCAACATGTGTTCCCAGGTTTTTATCCGGTCCGAATAATATTTTGTCATGAGGCAAGCTTTCGGCAACTTTCACAGCATTGGCTGATGTACATAAAGTATCAGCATGTTGTTTAGCTTCAGCAATACTATTCACATAAAGGATTACTCCAGCATCAGGATGTTCTTCTTTGGCTTTCAATAGCACATCTTCAGGCAGCATATGTGCCATAGGACATTCCGCTTCGAGATCAGGAATGACAATCTTTTTATCCGGATTTAATATATGAGCTGTTTCAGCCATGAAGTCTACACCACAGAAGATAACTAAATCTTTGTCCTCAATTTCTGAAGCTTTTATACATAACTCTAGAGAATCTCCAAGAAAATCTGCTATTTCCTGCACTTCTTTAGGTTGGTAGTTGTGTGCAAGTATTATTGCGTTTTTTTCGTCTTTCAATTTCAAAATTTCTTCTTGAATGGAACTACTCATTTTTTTCACCCATTTTCATTATATATTTTCGAATATCGTTAGCAATTATTAACTTATATTTGTCTTTAGTTCTTATTATCAGTTTACGTCTGTCGCCAGTATCAATATCTTTTACCCAAAAGGATACTTTAACTTTAATTTGTTTGAAGCTGGTTTCCCTTAAATAAACATTGGGGCTCGGTGAATCAGCTATTGCATCGTAAGTTGAAATTTTCTTAATAATATACTCACTGAATTCTTCAGTATCAATATCTAAAGGCAATCCAACAATAAGATCGACCCGGCATAGTTCATTGGATTGGAATTCAAGATATGGATTATTTGTTAATGTGGAGTTTGGAACATGGATTTTTATACCTAAATCATCAACGATAAGGGTTGACCTAAGAGATATGCGCTCGACGATTCCTTTTTTGCCATCGATTTCAATAGTGTCTCCGACTTTAATACTTTTACCAAGTATTAATATGATTCCTGAAAATAAATTGGAAATAATGTCTTGAGCTGCAAAACTCGCTGCAATACCTACAATACCTAAACTCAATAATGTTCCTGCGAGATTTATTCCAAAGAACTGTAAAATATACATTAATGAAACAAAATATATGGTGTAAGTTATAATGTCTTTCAGCAGGTATGATGCAGTCATGTCCTTGGCGCGGTTTTCCCTGTGTTTCATTACATATGTTAAAACTCTAGTAATGATTGCAGTTGAAAATATAATGATTAATATGTAAAGTAGGATTCGTGTATTATTTCCAAGTGTTGTTATGATGTCCATAGTATCATTTAAGTTCAATTTCCATTAAATCGTAAGCAATTTCGGTATTTTCAAAAATTTCTCGAGCTTCATTCAGTAGGATTTTAGAAAATTCCCCATTATAACGTGTGCTTATATGGGTCAATATTAATCCTTTACAATTTGATTGCTTTGCAACATATGCAGCATCCGCTGCGGTTGAATGCCCATGTTCCTCTGCATTTTCCTCCTCTTGCCTTGAAAATGTTGATTCATGAATTAGGAGTGTACTGTCTTTTGCAAGGTCAATCATTTCTTCACAAGGTCGTGTGTCTCCGGAGTAGGTGAATTTGATTCCTTTCCTAGGTTCCCCAAGAACTTGTTCGGGTTTTATGATTCGCCCATCAATTTCAACCGTTTCTCCATTGTGTAATTTGCCGAAAAGAGGGCCTACGGGAACTCCTAATTCAATAGCTTTTTCTCTCAAAAACCTTGGCTTTTTCTTTTCCTCAATGGAATATGCAAGAGATGGAACATTATGTCTGACGGATTGGCATTTGATGATGTATTCTTCAGTTTCTTCAATGATTCCCGGTTCTATTTCAATGAATTCAAGAGGGTATTCATATTTGCAGTAACCGAAGTTAAATATTGCATCTCTGACTTTGTACAATCCTTTAGGACCATATATTGTTAGTTTTTCTTCCCTACCGTGCAGTCCAAGTGATTGCATGAGCCCTGGAAGACCTAAGATATGGTCTCCATGGAAATGTGTGATAAATATCTTGGATATTTTCATAGGACTCACTTTTGTGTGAAGCATTTGTCTTTGAGTTCCTTCCCCACAATCAAATAACATCACTTTTCCGAATGCCTTAAGGGCAATTGAAACATGATTTCTCTCTTTCGAATGAACTGCTGAAGAAGTTCCTAAAAATATTATTTCCATATAATCACTTATATTATAGGATAAATATATATTTTAATTAAATTATTATAGTTTAGGTGATTTTTTGGATAAAATTATAGAATACATGTTGGCCGAAGATGAGGGATTCGGAGATATTACTTCAAATGCAGTAGTTGAAAAAGATTTGGAAGTGTCTGCTCAAATAATTTCAAAAGATAACGGAATTTTAGCAGGAATGGATATAATTAGAGAGGTATTTGAAGAATATGGTGTTAAAGTTAACTTCTGGCTAAAGGATGGATCTCCAATATCTGAAAATGATTTGTTAATGTCTGTTGCAGGCGATGCAAGGACAATTCTGCTTCTGGAGAGGACAGTTTTGAATTTATCTATGAGGATGAGTGGTGTGGCCAGTGCAGCCAATCATTATATTAATATTGTTAAGGATTATGATGTGAGAGTTGCCGGAACACGTAAGACATCCCCCGCAATCGCCAAATTTGATAAATATGCACTGCAAATTGGAGGAGCCGATACTCACCGCTTTAGTTTGGATGACATGGTTTTAATTAAGGACAACCATATTGCAACATGCGAAAACCCTCTTGATGCGCTTCTAAAAGCTAAAGCAAAAACCAGCTTTTCTAAAAAAATTGAAATTGAAGTGGAAACTTTGGATGATGCAATTGAATGTGTAAAAAATGGTGCAGATATTGTGATGCTTGACAATATGTCTGGTGCCGAGGTCAAAGAGGTTATTGAAGAGCTTGAAAAACTTAACATCCGCCAAAATTCATTGATTGAAGTCTCAGGAGGAATCACTGAAGAAAATATCCTGGATTATGTTGAGTATGGGGTGGACATTATCTCCATTGGAGCTTTAACACATTCCTCAAGAAGTTTAAATTTCAGTTTAAGAATTGATTAAGACTATAACCTCAAGGATAACTTTTCTTTCAATTCTTCATTGCTCATTTCAGTGATGAACGTTTCATCACTGCTGATGGCTTTTTCAGCTAAATTCAGTTTATTTTTACTCATTTCATCAATTACTTCTTCAAGTGTTCCTTTGGTGATGAATCTGTAAACCATCACATCACTTTTTTGGCCAATGCGATGTACACGGTCCGTTGCCTGGTTTTCTATGGCAGGATTCCACCATAAGTCATAGTGAATGACATTTTGGGCTGCAGTCAAGTTCAGTCCCACACCGCCGGTCTTAAGTGTTGCAACCAGAATTTTGCAATCCTTATCTTCCTGGAAATTGGAAATCACTTCACTTCTCTTCTGCTGTGTGAGCGAACCGTGTAGGAATAGCACGTCCTGCTTTAATTTCTTGGAAACTAATTTCTGTATGATTTCACCCATTTGCGCATATTGGGTAAATATTATCACTTTTTCATCTACATCCAGAATATTTTCCAGAATGGTAATCAGCAGTTCCATCTTTCCGGATTCTGAAATTTTAGGATTATCTGTGTGAAGGTATTGCGCCGGATGATTGCAGGCTTGCTTTAAGGCGGTTATGATGTTTAGGATAATTCCTCTTCGTTCAATACCTGTTTTTCCTTCCAAATCCTCAAATATTCCATCCATTATTGCATTATACAATAGTATTTGCTTTTTTGTTAGGCTGCAGTAGATGTCATTTATAATTTTGTCAGGAAGTTCATCTTTGATGTTGTCGTCGCTTTTCAAGCGTCTCAATACAAAGGGTTTTGTGATAGCTTTAAATTTTTCCAGGGTTTTTGTCTCTTCAAGTCTTTCAATTCTCATGACATAACTTGCCTTGAAATTGTCCAGACTGGATAAGTATCCCTTGTTCACGAAATCAAATATTGACCAGTAATCGGTTAATCTGTTTTCTATTGGAGTACCGGTCAATGCAATTTTATTGGATGCAGGAACACTTTTAATTGCCTTTGTTTGTTGAGTGTTGGGATTTTTAATGTTTTGCGCTTCATCAATAACGCATATAAACCAAATCTTATCTAAAAACATGTCCAAATCAAGACGGATAACTCCATAAGATGTTAATATGATATCATAATCTTCAAAAGGGAATGTCCTATTTGATCCGTGATAGATGTAGTATGTCAGTTCGGGTGTGAATTTTTTGATTTCATTTTCCCAATTTGAAATCAGGGTGGGCGGAACGATTATTAATGACGGTTCATTATCCAGTGGATTCATTTCTTTAAAATGAAGGATGGTAGTTAAAACCTGAAGTGTTTTTCCAAGACCCATGTCATCTGCTAAAATGCATCCGAAGTTATATTTGACGTTTTGAACCAACCATGAATATCCAATTTTTTGATAAGGCCTTAACTCTCCTGTCAGTGACTTTGGAACTTCATAAACCTTTGTGTCATTTATCAACTTATTGAATCGAGCATAATCCTTCGGATCTTTTAATTGTTTTTTCATTATTTTTTTAAATTCAGAATCCATGTTTTTGTTCTCTTTAATTTTGCTAATTAAATATATTGAGTTAATTTATTAAAATATTCATTTTTTTCAGCACTTATTTTTATTTTTTGAATTTTCTTTTCAAAATTAATTCTTAAATTCTCCAAAAAACAAAGATTAATAATATAGTAAAATAATATATATTAAAGATAAAAAGTAATTTTATATTTTTTATATGGTGATTTAATGGTAAAAATAGCTAAATTAGCTTTGGAAGATGGCACTATTTTAAAAGGAGAAGCATTTGGTTATGAAACCACCAAATTGGGAGAACTTGTTTTTTCCACTGGTATGGGTGGTTATACTGAATCTTTAACAGATCCGTCTTTTAAAGGGGAAATATTAATGTCCACTTATCCGCTTGAAGGAAATCATGGGGTAAGTGAAGAGTGGTATCAATCTGATAAAATTCAGGTTGAAGGTTTTGTTTGTCGTGAGGTCTGTCGTGAAGTTTCTAATTTTGGACCTCAAAAAACATTGGATGAATTTTTAAAAGAATTTGAAACTCCGGGAATAAGCGGAATTGATACTCGTGATTTAACACTTAAGATTCGTGAAAGAGGTTCTCTTAAAGCAGCAATAACTACAGAAGATATTGCTGATGAAGAATTGTTGGAAATGGCTCGCTCACAACCAAGTATTGAAGACAAGGATGTTGTGCCATTGGTATCAACTAAAGAAATTAAGGTTTTCAATGAAGATGCCGATAAAAAAGTTGCTTTAATTGATTGCGGCGTTAAAAAGAATATCATTAACTCATTTTTAGAAAGGGACATTGGTGTTGTTATTTTCCCTTATGATACTGATTATAAAACAGTCTTGGATTACTCTCCAAACGGATTGATGATTACATCCGGACCCGGAAATCCTGACAGAGTTTCTGAAACCATAGAAACAATGAAAAAGTTATCAAACAGGTTGCCTATTTTTGGAATTTGTATGGGCCAACAATTAATCGCAAAATCTTTTGGAGCAAGGTCTTATAAAATGAAATTTGGACATAGGGGTGAAAATCAACCAGTTAAAGATTTAAACACTGGAAAAGTATTCATCACTTCACAAAATCATGGATTCACCATTGATAAAGAATCTTTAAAAGAAACTGATTTGGTTTTAACACAAATCAACTTAAATGATGGAACTCCAGAAGGTATTTCCCATAAGGAATTGCCTATGCTTTGTATCCAGTACCACCCTGAAGCAGGTCCTGGTCCAAATGATACCAGAAGTATTTTTGACGAATTCAATCAAATGATGGATGATTATTAAAAAATTTAATGAGGATTACATATGCCAGTTGATAAAGATATTAAAAAAGTATTGATTATTGGTTCTGGGCCTATTCAAATCGGACAAGCTGCAGAATTCGATTATTCAGGTTCACAAGCATGTAAATCACTAAGAGAAGAGGGTATTGAAACAGTATTAGTTAACAGTAATCCAGCTACAATACAAACAGACCTCGGAATGGCAGATACTGTTTATACTGAACCATTAACTCCGGAAGTAGTTGCAAAAATCATAGAAGAAGAAGACATAGATGCTATTTTACCAACCATGGGAGGACAAACAGGATTAAACATTGCAACAGGTCTCGGGGATTTAGGATTATTGGAAGGAATTAAAGTCATAGGATCTGATGTTCAAACAATTAAGGATGTGGAAGACCGTGATTTATTCGCTAATCTTATGGAAGAGATTGGTGAACAAATTCCAAAATGTCATGCTGTTGAAAGTGTTGAAGACGCCCTTAAAGCTGTTGAAGACATCGGTTATCCTGTTATTGTAAGACCGGCATTTACATTAGGCGGTACCGGTGGGGGAATAGCCCATAACGAAGAGGAATTGATTGAAATTGCTAATCATGGATTGGATATGAGTTTCATTAATCAAGTTCTCATTGATGAATCAGTTCTCGGATGGAAAGAAATAGAATTTGAAGTAATGAGAGATAAGGAAGACACCTGTATAATTGTCTGTACTATGGAAAACATCGATCCGATGGGTATTCACACCGGAGACAGTGTCGTTGTTGCTCCTATTCAGAATTTGTGTGATGAAACCATCCAGAAAATGAGAGATGCTTCAATTAAGATTATCAGAGCATTAGGAATTCGCGGTGGTTGTAATATTCAATTCGCACTTAACCCGGAAACTGATGAATATAAAGTCATCGAAGTAAATCCGCGTGTATCAAGAAGTAGTGCACTCGCATCAAAGGCTACAGGTTATCCAATCGCTAAAATTTCTTCAAAAGTGGCTTTAGGTTTAACTTTGGATGAAATTAAAAACGACATTACAAAAGAGACTCCTGCTTCTTTTGAACCGGCTATTGATTATGTTGTAATTAAAATCCCAAGATGGCCATTTGATAAATTTAAAGGAGTCAGCCGTCAAGTTGGAGTTCAGATGAAAGCTACTGGGGAAGTAATGGCTATCGGAAGAACATTTGAAGAGGCTTTCCAAAAGGCGCTCAGGTCACTTGACATGGGATTCGATGGATTTGAATATGTCGAATGGACTAAAGAAGACTTGGCAAATCCTACTGACTTAATCTATTTCCAAATTTATTCAGCAATCAAAGATGGAATGGATATTGATGAAATCGGAAAAATCACCAAAATCGATAATTTCTTCTTATATAAAATCAGAAACATCGTCAATTTTGAAAATGATGTGACTGCTGAAAAACTTAATGATGAATTTTATTTAAGAAAAGCAAAACAGTTAGGTTGTTCTAATAAAAGATTGGCTGACTTGTCCGGCCAAACTGAAGAATACATTAGAAGCTTGCTTTCAAGATACAATATTAAGCAATCCTATAAGATGGTAGATACCTGTGCTGCAGAGTTTGAAGCTAAAACTCCATACTACTACAGCAGCTACGATATAGGTAATGAACTTGTTTCCACTACCAAGAAAAAAGTTGTCATTCTCGGTGCAGGTCCTATTAGGATTGGTCAGGGTATAGAATTTGATTATTGCTGTGTTCACTCTTCTCTGGCTTTAAAAGAGGAAGGAATTGAAACAATCTTGATTAACAACAACCCGGAAACCGTAAGTACTGATTATGACATTTCCGATAAACTGTTCTTTGAACCTCTCACTTTCGAAGATGTGATGGGTGTAATTGACCAGGAAAAACCTGATGGTGTTATTGTACAATTCGGTGGTCAGACATCAATTAACTTGGCAGTTCCACTTGCAAATGCAGGTGTTAAAATTTTAGGAACTCCATATGATAGTATTGATAGGGTAGAAGACAGGGAATTGTTTGCAGAACTTTTAGAAAAATTGCACATTCATCAAGCTCCATACGGAACAGCCAATTCATTTGATGAAGCAAAAAAAATTGCAGAAAAAATTACTTTCCCAGTTTTAGTGCGTCCGTCATATGTTATCGGGGGAAGGGCAATGGAAATCGTTTATGACAACGATGAGCTTGAAGAGTATATGAAGGAAGCTGTAAAGGTATCTCCGGAACATCCAATTTTAGTGGATAAGTTCCTTGAAGACGCCATTGAACTTGACGTAGATATCTTATGTGATGGTGAAGACGTATTTATTGCGGGAATCATGGAGCACATTGAAGAAGCTGGTGTTCACTCAGGTGACTCCGCTTGTGTAATACCTCCTCAAACCATTCCGGCACACATCCTGGATACAATTCGTGAAAACTCCACCAAATTAGCTTTAGAATTGGATGTCAAAGGTTTAATGAATATTCAATACGCTGTAAAACTTGATGAAGAGATGGTTTACATTATTGAAGCAAACCCTCGTGCAAGTAGAACAGTTCCGTTTGTAAGTAAAGCCATCGGTGTTCCATTGGCTAAAGTTGCAACCTGGATTATGCAAGGCGCTAAATTGAAAGATTTCGGTTTGACCAAGGAAATAAAAATAGATCATGTTGCAGTCAAAGAATCAGTATTCCCATTCTTGAAATTGCCTGAATCCGATACCGT
Source organism: Methanobrevibacter sp. (assembly GCF_015062985.1). Classification (GTDB taxonomy): domain Archaea; phylum Methanobacteriota; class Methanobacteria; order Methanobacteriales; family Methanobacteriaceae; genus Methanocatella. The sequence continues at coordinate 25,164 of NZ_SUTI01000011.1, forward strand.
ATTAGGTCCGGAAATGAAATCAACCGGGGAAAGTATAGGTATTGATGAAAATTATGGAATGGCATTTTACAAATCACAGCTTTCAGCAGGAATGGAATTACCTAAAGATGGTAAAATATTCATAAGTGTTAAAGAAACTGATAAGAAAAAAATCAGACCTATTGCTGAGAAAGCAGCTAATTTAGGATTTAAAATCATGGCCACTGATGGTACTGGTGATGCTACTGGTTTGGATTCAGTTGAAAAAGTATTGAAAGTATCACAGGGTTCCCCTAACATTAGGGATGCTATTTTAAACAATGAGGTTAATTTGATTATTAACACTTCTGAAGGTAAACAATCCGCTAAGGATGGTTATATCATTAGGCGTCTAGCTATTGAACTGGGTATTCCTTATGTTACTACATTAGCTGGAGCAAGAGCAGTCTTAAATGCTATTCAGGCTGTGCAAAATAATGAAATTAATGTAAAATCTTTAAATGAATATGTTGATGGAGAATAGTTTTTTCTCTATCATTTTTTCTAATTTTTATACAGGTATTCTTTAATATTGATACCGCAGGAAGGACATTCCTCTTCACCAATTTTAAGTCTGCTTTTACATTTAGGACAGAAGTTCAACTGAACCTTATATTCAACAGTAGGGTCAATGATAAGATTAACTTCAATTCTTTCAGTAATATTGGTTTTAAGGACATTCATGTCCCAATGGTTGTCCATCAGTAATTTCTTATAGTAAAATGCCTCTGTCATGGTATCGTAAAAGCCGAAAACTTCATCACCCTTTTTGATGTAGAATTTGCGAAGCTTATGATTGAATAGGATTTCACCTTCCCTTTCTTTTTTGTTGACTTTTGTTCCTTTTATTCTGCCTTTAGGTCTTCTTTCAGGAAATGGCGGCAAATCCATATTTTCATACTTGTTTTCCAAATCGCATTCAACAAGCAAATCATAATCAAAGTTACAAAAAAATAGCGCATCTCTTTCATATAATGCATCGGATAACTTTCTAAACTCCCCATAGTCTTTATTATTATATTTAACCCTGTATACGTCACCAGTTTTCACAATGTTCCTGTAGAAGTATCGGATTTCTTGAGAGTTAATAATATCACCCTTGCATTTAAAAAGCAATTATATCAAAATAATGAGTATATTTTATTATTAATTTTTTTATTTTTAAATTTTTTTAATGAAAAATTTTATTAATAAAAAAAATTAGATTTTCCTTTAATGTTCACTATAGCTAATGGAATCATTTTAAAAGGTGAAAATTTAGTCCCACGCAGGGAGAATATTGTCGTCGATGACGGCAAAATCATTGAAATTGGAAAAGATTCTCGTGAAGGAAAAATTATCGATGTTGATGGAGCTATTGTTTGCCCGTCTTTTATTAATGGGCATGTTCATATCGGGGACTCAATCATTAAGGATGAGGGATATGGTTTGTCTTTAAGTGAAATGGTTAAACCTCCAAACGGGGTTAAACATGTTGCTTTAGCTAATGCCAGTGATGATGATTTGATTGAGGCGATGAAGGATTCCATGTGGGAAATGGTTAGCACTGGAACAACTCATTTTATAGATTATCGCGAAGGCGGAATAAAAGGTGTTGAACTTTTGAGGAAAGCATCCAAGGACATTCCGATAAAACCAATAATTTTGGGCCGTGATGACAGTTTTTATGGTGATGATCCTGATTTAAGCAAAGTTAAAATAGCCATTCGAAAGCTCCTTAAGGTCGCTGACGGTATTGCTCCAAGCGGTTTTGGGGAAATTACAATGGATGTCGCCGAAATAATTTCTGAAGAATGTGAAAAGGAGGGAAAGATTTCATCTATCCATGTCGCAGAGTCAGAATCCAATCAGGTAGAATCTTTGAATAAATATGGGTTGAGTGAAATAGAAAAAGGTGTCAAAAGCAATTTTTCCCAATTGGTTCATCTCACCAATCCAAAAAATAATGATTTGATTGAGGTTTCCAAGATGAATCCGAATGTTGTCGTATGTCCAAGGGCAAACGCCACTTTAAATGTTGGTGTCGCCCCGTTAAATGAAATGATTGGTTTGGGCTTAAAACCTCTTTTGGGAACTGATAATGTGATGTTGAATTCACCGAATATGCTTCGCGAATTGGAATTTAGCTTAAAAATCATGTCTGTATATCATAAGGATTATATTAATCCGGTTGAACTTTTAAAAATGTCAACAACCAATGTCTGCGGATTCAAGATTAATGATGTAATTCAAAAGTCCATAATTATGGAAGATAATTTTGCCGAATTCAATGTTTTCAGTTCTTTTTCTAAAAATTATTATTTAAATATAATAAATAGGGCTGAAACGAAAAATATATTATATACTATTAATAAAATAGTTAATGTATAATAATCATGGATATAAATCTATGTCTTATTGGAGATGTTAATGATGTATAAAAGAATATTAGTTCCTACAGATGGATCAGAATTTGCAAAAAAAGCTCAAAAACATGCTTTATTTTTAGCAAATGCTTCTGGAGCTGAAATTTTTGCTGTGAGTGTCACAGAGAATAATTTTGTTAACGGACTTCCATTGGATGATGAAATATACCAATTAAATCAAATTTTAAAGGAAAGATCTGAAGAAAATCTTAAGGAATTTGATGATTTAAACAAAAATGATGATTTAAAGATTACCCATATAATTAGAGAAGGTTCACCTGCCAAAGTTATTTTGGAAGTGGCAAAAGATGAAGATATTGATTTGATAGTGATGGGTAGTTCTGGTAAATCCGGATTTGATAGATTTATAATGGGCAGTGTAGCAGACAAAGTTGTAAATTCAGCTAAATGCGCAGTGCTTGTAATCCATTAAGCTTACCATATTTATTGTATTTTTGTAAAAAGGTGTTTTTATGTTAGTTAAAAGAACAATGTCTAAAAATGTTGTAAGTGTTTCTGTACCTGGAAACAGAGATAAAGTTTTAGACTTAATGAGAAAAGAAAAAAAAGCAGTATTGCCAGTAGTTAAAGAAGATACTGATATCTTAGTAGGACTAGTAACCCGTTCTGATTTAATTAATAATCCTGATGAAGAACAAATTGCAATGTTAATGACCAGAGATTTGATTACTGTAAATCCTGGTGATGATGTAGTTGTTGCTGCTCAAAGAATGATTGAAAATGATGTAAGAAGAGTTCCTGTTGTCAATGACGACGGCGAATTGGTTGGAATCATTACATCTTTTGACTTAGTATCCAAAGCTTTAACTAAAATTGAAGTTAATGATGTAGTTGAAAATTATATGATTACCACTGTTCCGACAACTTGGGAAAAAGCTCCATTAAATGTAGCTTTTGAAAGCATGAATCAATTTGGTTTAAAATCAATTTTAGCATTAGATGATGATGCTAAATTATCCGGTATCTTGACCGAAACTGATTTCATCTCCGAAATTGAAATCATCTCTGAAAGAAGCGAACACAGTTCCACCGTAGGAACCGAAGGAGATAAATGGTCTTGGGACAGTACATCTGTTTTATATATTGAAAAAAATCACTTAAAATTCACTGACAAAGTTGTAAGCGATGTTGCTATTGGTAATGTGGAAGTTGCAAACTCAAAAACTAAAGTTTCAGACTGTGCTAAAAAAATGAAAACCTTAAACATTGAACAAATTCCTGTTATTGGTGTTGAAGGGGATTTAGTCGGTCTTGTAAGAGCAAGCGATTTGATTAAAGCATTAGTTCCACAATAAATAGTGATAAAATGGCTGTTAGTCCGGTGTTAGTTATCAAACTAGTTGAAGACAGTGCGTTAAGTGTTCGTGCAAGATTGTATGATGATTTTGCCGAACATGAAATTGTCTTGAACTCAGTTCTTGCTTATTGGTGGGCTAATGATTTGCCGCCTGCTTTAAAATTTTTAGAGCTTTTTGATTCAGTGATTAAAAGGACTATTAATGAGATTATGCCTCATAAAACATTAAATTTAAAATATGAGGTTAAGGCAAATGAAGTATTAGATAGGGCTTCCGAAATTGAAGTAAATCTAATTTCTGTTTCTGCAGATGGTGTTGGCTTTAAAATAGATAATGGCTTATTCTGTTTAAGAGGAATTCGTAATGTCGAGCCAGATTTTGAAGCTAAAAAATTTGAAACCGTTTATGACCATATCATTGAAACTCCAGATATCGTGCTGAAAAAATATAAAGAAATGAAAAAGTGAGTTTCACTCATGTTCCTTAAACGTTTCTTCGAATTTTGGGCAATACTTCCATAAATGCATATAATGCATCTTCATAACTTTTGAAATCACTTCCACTGACTATTCCATTTTCATGGATTGTGATATTTTCAAGTTGGATTTTATTTTCATCTGAAAATTTTCCAGATCCAATAATTTTTTTTGTATTTTCCATGTTTATTGTGAACGGCAGATTGTATGAGAATGAACCCTCATTATAGTCAAGCAATATCTCTTCATTATCATCAATTGGTGATAAATTTAAAGCTACTTTTTTATATCCTTTCTTATTTAATTCGCCATTAATTTGTTTAAATCTATTGTCGGCCATTATTTCATTAATGTCATCCACTTCACATATACTAAACTTTTCAAAATCTCTAACTTTAACAATTTTACAGTCAGTTTTTTCCAAAATATAATCTTCACATGAGCTTATTCTATTGATTTTTTCTGCTGTAACAGGAGTATCGGTGGGAATTCTTGTTGCAAGGCAAGTTGTTGATCTTGAATACGGAATATTATTTTTATCAAGATACTCATGAATTTCTTTTGAAGTCAGTTTTGCCTCAATCAGAGGGGTGTTGAAATTCATGGCATATGTAATTAAAATTCCCGGCCGGTCAACTACAAGGTCGCTGATGTTGTTGCCATCGCAGACAAAGTCAAAGCCCTTATCAAATGCATGCTCTTTAATCTGATTATACATTAAATTTCTGCAGGTATAGCACCTGTCAGATTTATTGGCTAAAAAATCATCGTCATTATAGAAATTTATGTCAATAATCTCATGGTTAATGTTGAAGGAATCGGTCATGTTTTTAACATGTTCTATAAATCCTGTCGGCATAAGGTGATTGTCAATGGTTATTGCCAGGGTATCCTCCGCAACTTTGGAAGATAAGTAGGCTATTAATGTGGAGTCGGCACCTCCGGAAAATCCGATTGCCACTTTTCTATCTTTCAAAATATCTTTTACAATACTAATCTTGTATTCGAGATTCATTCTATCAACTCTTTAATATATCGGATTAAGTCTTTCGCATCTTCTTTTTTGATATCGGGAGACATTCGAATAAAATCAATTAACTTCTCTTTTGTAGAATCATCTAAATTGGACTCGGCCAATGTTTTGGCATAACTTCTTTGAGGATAGTAGGTTTTCTTTGCAATGCTTAACAGTTCCTCTTTTTCACCTTCGCTTATTATCCCTTCAGATGATGCATTTGTAAAAACATAGTTCATATTGATTAGAGGCTCTGAAAGTGCTTCCAAACTCTCGGAATCAAGCATTACCGCAACGTCGTCATCGGATTCAACTTCGCCTGATGCGTACTGATTGTAGACATAGCCGATACCAACCATTCCCAGTTCATCCAATTCAGAAGCTCTTAAAGCACCCATACTGGAAGCTCCAAAGACTTTAATTCCATTTTTCATCACATTCAGTATCTCTTTATGACCTACTGCGGAATTTTGGTGGAATACTCCGTCAATTATCGCAATGATGTTTGGATGTTCCTTTAAGGCCAGACCCAAATCTCCTCTTTTGATAGGTTTCTTATAAATCACTTCCACATCATCATGGCTGTCAAGAATCTCTTTTGCTTCATCAAATGGGAGTGATAATCCTGTATAAATTATAATCTTAACCATTTTATCAAACTTTTAAAAATCTGTACCCTGCACGGTTCGGGTCAAGTGCATAAAGTTCCATTTCAGGAATGATGACTCTAACTACACTCACGTCAAGTTCAGGCCTTGTCAAATCAACATATAAAATCTTATCGATGTCATTTGCAATCAGTTCATCTTTGACGATTTCAATGTCTTTTGCAATTGAGGAAGTGCTTTTATTCTCAATGTCTGAAAGTTTGATTTTTTCATCTTCCTCTCGGAAATAGTACCTGTTAATCCTTTTCATTCGCTCATATCCCGCTTCACGGGCAAAATCAGCCCTCACAGTATCTTCACGAGCACCATTGATTTGTGTTGCCCTGCTTTGAGCCACTTCGGTTAAGGCTCTTAAAATGGCAACTTCAGGATCCAAGTGACTTCCCATACCCAAAGTTAAAAGGCCAGCATCTTTTGTAACGGTATCGTCAGCTGAAGCGGCAATTGTCGGGATTTTGACATCGGCAGTAAAATCCATCAATTTAATCTTTATGCCATTTGATTCAAATTTATCAATGATGTCATTAACTACTTCGCTTTCTATGCTGTCCAAATCAATTTGAGCATAGTTTTTATGGGTCAACTCAAATATGCTCCATGCATCTCTTTCAATCACTTCAAGCATCCCATGCAATATTGCCTCTTCCAAGATATTCCCGGAAGCAAGACCATTGGTATTGGATTTGAATAGGCTTTCAACATCGTTTCCATGGATGTATGGGTGGTAGATGGCATTTGTCGGAATGTAATATTCGTCGCCTGAAACGATATCTTTTGAAAGTGTCCATTCAAGGGACAAATTATTAATATCTCTTTTTTCAAACATCTTAGGCAAATTTAGAGAAACTGGATCAATATGATTGCCAAAATCTGATATTTCATCTACAGTAGCGATAATTGTTTCATCACCGTCCTGTTTTTCAGCGGAATATCTCTCGAAACCTTCCATCATGGCTGATGCTTTCGCATGGTCTTTTGAAATTCCTTTGCCCCCATAAATGCTGACGGCACCATCTTCAGCAGTTGGCCTGATTGCAGTATAGATTGGAAGTCCAATTCTATCCAAGTCTGTTATATCTGCAATTCGGGTAATTCCAGCTATCTTTAGTTTGTCTTCATTATTTTCAATGGTCTTTTTTGGAGCTATTACTCTATGAGTTCCTTCAAAGTATGTAAGTTTGTCTGTCATTTTTAAAATCCTAAAATTAATCTAACAATATTTTGGACACCTATTGTCATGGATGCGATGGTTAATATTGCAGCCACGGCAATTGTAGCAATCCAAATTCCAAAATTCCATCTTAACACTTTTGAACCGTCCAAATTACCGATTGGAAGTAGGTTGAATGCAGCTAAAAAGCTGTTGATGGAATATCCGACTGAACATGCTATAAATATCATTGCATATGTCTCTGAGTATAATGCAGATGGGTACACCATAGTTGCTATCGCTAAAAATATCAATGCGAGGATGATATTGACGATAGGTCCTGCAATGGATATTTTACCGTTTATTTCATCAGTCATGTAGTTTGCATAGGTATAGACTGCTCCTGGTGCTGCAAAAACAAATCCAAAGAATGATGTAATGAGTGCGAATAATAATCCTTGTGGCCATACTTTGAATTCAGCCCAGTAACCGTATTTCATTGACACGAATTTGTGTCCAAGTTCGTGCAAGATAAAACCTGCTCCCACACCAACTAAAACATATGGTAAAATAGCAAGTATTGCTGAAGGATTTCTTCCAGCATTGGCTATTGCAAAACTGAGTGAAATAAAAACAAATGCAATAAATAAATCTCTCACTTCGTTACTTGTAAATTTAAACATAATTTTAAAGTATCTAATTTTATATATAAAGTTTTTTCTAATATTAAACATGGACTTGCATATTGATAATATTTTAAAAGATTTAGAGAAAGATAATTTTCAAGCTTATTTACTTACACAATTTACGAATGTGGAATACATTTCAGGATATAAGCCAACTAGTTTTGCTTTTTGTGTTATAAAAGAAAATCCGATTATTTATGCATCCGGAATGGATATGGAACTGGCAAATCGCGATTCGGAAATTGAAGTTAAGGAATATGAGTCATATGACATGATGATTTCGGAGTTAAAAAAGGAAGGAGTGAAAAATCTGGCTATCGAACCGAGTTTGCCTTTCAGCACTTATGTTCGATTTAGGGATGACTTTGAAATTGATTCTAAAACTTATATTGACAAGCAAAGAATGATTAAATTGCCTTTCGAAATTGAAAAAATCACAAAAGCAACTGAAATTGCTCAAAAATCATTTTTAGAATTGGACATTTTGAATAATGATGGGACAGAAAAGGAAATAGCCTTTGATCTTGTACGGAACATGATTGGGAATGGTGCTTCAAAGGAATCGTTTGACACAATTGTTACAAGCGGTCCCGATTCAAGCCTTCCACATGCTATTCCGCAGCCTAAAAAATTAGATGACCCTATTCTAATTGATTGGGGTGCTATTTTTGAAGGATACTGTTCCGATAACACTCGTACAATGGTCTACACTGAATATCAACATGAAATATGGGATATTGTGGCTGAATCACATGACAAAGCCATTAAAGCCATTAAACCAGGTTTGAAATGTTGTGATATTGATAAGGTCGCAAGAGACATTATTTCAGATTATGGTTATGGCGATAAGTTCATCCACTCAACAGGCCATAGCTTAGGTTTGGATATTCATGAAACTCCGGGTTTTTCCTTGAAGGATGAAACAGTTATAGAAGAAGGTATGGTCATAACAGTTGAGCCGGGAATATATCTTGAAGGGGAATTTGGTGTTCGCCTTGAAGATACTGTCGCCATTTCAAAACAGGCCAGGATTATTGGAGATTTGCCGTTAAACATTGATTAATCTTCAAAAAATAAAAAATGTAGGATAATGGCTAGTTACGGAAGTAAATAGTCTATTAATCCTTAATCTAATTCATTAATGGATGTTCCTTTGGTTTCAGGGAATACCCAAATCCAGACACCGACTAATATGGCGAATATTGCAGCAATAGCTATTCCATAACTCAAATCAAAGTAGGATGCTACAAGAGTTATCATTATTGGTGTGATAAATTGCGCTCCACGTGCAAGATTGAATACTGTTCCCACACCGGTATTTCTGATTTTTGTTGGGAATAATTCTGAGAATAATGATCCGAATCCCCCGAAGAATCCTGTTCCGAAACCTGTTAGGAACATGAATACGTATAACAAATCATGTATTGCAGCAATTTGATTCCAACAGATTGTTATCATGGATACGCTTATGCCCATTATAAAACTGTATATTGTAAAAGCGGGTCTCCTTCCAAGTTTCTCAGCTACAAAACCGAAAGTGGTATAACCTATGAAATCACCGCACTGAATCACTATGATTCCCAATGTGGTGCTCAGTAATGCCATCCCTCTTTCTTGTTCAAGATATGTTGGCAGCCAGGAATATGTGTACCAATAGGCGGACATACCGAATATGCACAGTATTAATGATATGAGAAATATTTTTCTGTATTCCTTTGAAAGCAATTCTTTAAACTCTTGGAATATGTTTTTATTTACATATTGGTCTTTATTTTGAATCCAGACATCTGATTCCTTAAGATATCTTCTTATAAAGATAACTGTGATTGCAGGAATGATGGAAATCATGAATGTGAATCTCCAACCGATAAGGGGAGTTATCACGCCTCCAACTATTGAAGCTAAAATTACTCCAACTGGGGCACCTGATTGCATGAAAGCTCCAAATTTTGCCCTTAAATCGTCGGGAAATGTTTCATTGATATAGATTTGGCCTGTAGCCCATTCACCACCGACACCTAATCCTGTGATAAATCTGAACAGTACCAGTGAATAGAATGACCATGAGAAAGCACATAATAGGGTGCCTATGGAGTAAAGAATAATTGTCCATTGCAATACTTTTTTACGGCCGTATTTGTCACCTAATGCTCCAAATATAATTCCTCCCAAACCTGTAGCAAATAATGATATGCCTAAACATAATGAAAGCATTTCTGCTGAAAAATGTAGGCTGCTTTGAAGTTGGGATATTAAAAAGGTAAACAAAACTAAATCATAGAAATCAAAAACCCATCCGGCCCAGCTTAAACCAAAAATCCTATAATGATCTTTAGTGAGTTTTTTCTGTTCATTCATTAACATATTTTAACAACCCTAGAAGTTTCCAAATTTCTTAAAATAAATCATTTTATATTTTAATTTTAGATTGTATGATATTTACATTTTTTTAAAAAGAGGTAATGGTTTGTTATTTCTTCTTGTTTTACTTGGAGATGGAATGTTGGCTAGTTTTCATTGTTTTTTTCTAAAGGAAATATCTTTATTTTTCACCATGATTTAAACATCGGATTGATGGTTTGATGATTTTTCATTTAAAAATTAGCAGTTTTGGGTGAATTAAAATTGGCGTTGAAAAATGGTTTTTTTTAATTTAAGATTATGGATTAATTATTCATTAATCCATATCTTTACGGTGTCTTTTGCGTCGTATACGCTTGCACCTGGAATTGATAATCCTTTTTTAATTTCAGCACCGGCACATAATTTGTCCAAATCCTTTTGTGAGGAACCAAAACCTGATCCTTCATGTGTTACAAAAGGTTTTACGATTTTGCCTGTGAAGTCAAGTTGTTCTAATTGGGTAAACATGGGCATTGGCAATGTTCCCCACCAGTTTGGAAAACCGATGTATACTGTGTCATATGCATCGATATTATCTAATGTTTCTTTGATTTCAGGTCTTTCATCAGCTTGTTGTTCTTTTTTAGCAACATCAATGCATTTCATATAATCCGCAGGATATTCGACTGCGGGTTCTACTTTAAATAAATCCGCATTGTCCAATTCCTGAATATATTCGGCAATCACTTCTGTGTTTCCCTTTTCGATATTTTTTAATTCGCCACCAAAGTAGTTTTCACCATTTCTTGAAAAATAAATTACAATACTTGCCATGATATCTTCTCCTTTTTTTTAATGTTTTTAGCTATTTTCAGCTATGGGCTTTTATTGCCATAGAATTTTTGATAATAGTTTTTTGAGAATCATAAGTTCATCTTCTGTTAGGTCACAGGTAACTTTCCTTTCCCACTCATCGATTATCTTTATTAGTTTGTCTGTTTTTTCAACTCCCCTTTCGGTTATTTCAACAATCTTTTTTCGTCTGTTTTCCTGGTTTTCCCTCCGGGCAATATAGTCTTCATCTTCAAATTTTTTCAAAAGTTTAGCCATATATGCTCCGCTTACACCGAATAGCTTTACCAAATCATGTTGGGTGGATTTTCCTGTAAATCTTATTCTTAAAAGAACTGAATATTCTTTTATGGTCAAATCTTGATTTTCCAGATTCGCATCATAATATGAATGATAATCAGATATTAATTCCTCAACATAATGGTATAGGTACATGTCTTCGGGATTTCTATTTAATTTCATAATATCTGCACATAAGTTTATGAATCATAATATAAATAGTTAACTAATGTTAATAGTTAACTATATATAACAATTGGGAGGATATAATATTTTAGTGGAAATGATGGAAGAAATACATGGCCACAAAAGAGATGGAATCTTGATAAGATGCAAAGAGTAGATTTGGATAAAATTTCACAAGAGGAAATGGAATTAATGTTTAAGCAGTCAAAATTATTGTTTAAGCTTAACCACACTGAACCTATGACTGAAGAGTATGATTTGATTCTCAATGAATTGCTTGATAACAATATAGGTGAAAACAGTAGGATAACAACACCTTTCGCCGGTGCTGCTTTTGATAAAATAAAAATCGGGAACAATGTTTTTATTAACAGCAATTGCTTGGCAATGGCAAGGGGTGGAATTACAATAGAAGACGATGTCATGATAGCGGGAAATGTGCAATTGCTGTCAAACAATCACGATGAATATGAAAGGCAAATCTTAACCTGTGAAGAAATCATCATCAAAAAAGGAGCATGGATCGGAGCGGGAGCAACCGTTTTGCCTGGTGTCAGCATTGGTAAATATGCAATTGTTGGTGCGGGAGCAATAGTGACAAAAGATGTCCCTGATTATTCGGTTGTCGTAGGCATCCCTGCAAAGGTTGTAAAAACATTGGACAAGGATAAATTTTCTGAATAAAGGTTCTGTTATAATGAATGTCTCAGTTATCAACAAAAAACAATTAACGCAGGATCAGGAAGATGTATTGGGAAGATTCATAGAATTTCAAAGAGCAATGATTGAAAAAGACTCAGAAAAGTTAAATGAAATTATGAATGACAACTACACCCTTACACACATGTCCGGTAAGACACAGACAAAAGAGGAATATGTCGATGAAATAATGGATGGAACGCTCAACTATTATGAATCCACAATTGACAACCCATCAATTACAATAAAGGGGAACAAAGCATTGTTAAAGGCAGATGTGACTCTTGATGCAAAAGTATATGGGATGAAAGGAACATGGACATTGCATTCACGTCAAACCATGGAAAAAATTGGTGAAAAATGGTATCTGAGTAAATGGGAAAACTAAAAATTTTTCCCTCTCGATGGTTCTTAAAAAAACAGTTTTACTTTTTTTCATCATAATTAGTTAAATTTATTACTTTCTTCCTTTTAAAATAATAAATGAATTGGGGTGTAGTCATGCCAGTATTTAAAATGAAAAAGGTATGGGATTATTGTACATATAATAAACCGTTTTTTATTCTTGTTTTGATATTATTCGCGGTATTGAATTATTTCATAAAATATTATGAAGACAAGAATTTTTTTCTGGTTTATGGTATTATAATAGTATCTTTGATATTAATATTTGGTTATGGGATGATTATTACTCGTGATAGGATGAATGATGGCGTAAGATTGCCAAAAATATTGGTTAAGGATGTTATAGTATTAGGATTAAAATCTTTTTTTGTCACGGTCATTTATCTCCTTGTTCAGGGACATATTATAGATTTAATATGTTCTCCATTGAATTTTCCAGAGTTTGATTTGAAAGATATGTTACTGGATTTGCCGCATACACTTGATTTATTATTTTCACATAATCCTATTGATGCATTAGTTTTTGTTTTTGTTGGCGCAATTTTTTTTTATGTCACCATGTTTTTCATGGAAATTGCATTGGCCCGGCTTGCAGATTCAGGTAAATTGCTGTCTGCTTTTAATTTAGTAGCCATTAAACGAAATATTGATGTAATCGGTTGGGGGAATTATACTAAAGAGTATACACGTATTGTTTTAGCAATTGTTTTATTCTCACTTCTTCAATATATTGATTTTCAATTCTTTTATTTAAATTATCTTTGGGAAGTTGTGTTAACCCTATTTGTATTTACAACAGAATATCTTGGTATTGGTGCAATATATCAAATAGTAAAAGAAAAAGAATCAGAATAATCGTTTGATTCATTTCTACATTTTTTCATTTTTCAGTTCATGCATATAAGCGGAATTGTTTTCAGGTTGTAAAATTATTGTTAGTATGGAAAAAATTTTGTACTAATCAAATTGAACAAAATTTAATAAACAAGAAAAATCAGTTAAAAAATTGAATGAAATCTAAAACTCAATAAGTTCTTCCAACACTCTTTTTTATGTAAAAAATCTTGCTGCTATTTTAGTTAAATAGCTTTAAAATTTATTTATTGAGTTAATTTTTAATGTATTGTCCGTTAATTGCGAAATTACTAGATATACTGCATTTAAATAATGCAAGTGAGCACTTACTTTCGAAAATCTTTATATGTGGCTTAGTTCATCTATATAAATATTTAGAATTTGTTGTTGAATTTTTATAGGTGAGGTGTTTAAAAATGAAAAAAGTAATAATGATTTTATTTTTAATTTTAATTGCTTTAACCAGTATAGTTAGTGTATGTGCTGTCGATATGGATGGTCATAGTATAGAAACTAACGATACACAAAATGTATTATTGGGCGAAGCTGTATATGAAACTTCAGACAGCATTCATAATAATTCATATTCGTCTCAAGATAGTGCAATTGAAATTGAAAAGGAATTGCCTTTGAATTCAAGCAGTGATAGTAATGAAGATAGTATTATAAATGATAGTGGAAAAAATAATTCAACTATTAAGGGTTTCCGTATGATTTCACCTATTCTCAAAATTGATCAACCCTTACGTTCAGCTGATTTAAATGGGTTACAGGCATCTATTGATGAAGTACCTGAGGGATCAACATTAGATTTAGTTGATAATATTAAAAACAACGGTAAAGAAAACAAAATCGTTAATATTAATAAAGACATGACAATTGATGGTCATGGTAAAACTATTGACTTTGGTGGCCGTAAGAATTGTTACATGGAAATTAAAGCAAAAAATGTAATCTTAAAAAATATTAACTTCATTAATGGTTTTAATGATAAAAGTGACAAAGGTGGTGCATTATATATCCATGATAATACATTTGTCACTCTAGTAAATTGTAATTTTTCTGATAATTTTGCAAGAAAATCCGGTGGAGCAGTTTATAGTGACTATACACTCAAAATTTTAAATTGTCATTTTCATAAGAATGTTGCTAAAGATGAAAATGGTGGAGCAGTTTATGGTTCTAATGTAAATATTTATTCATCTACTTTTGATGGAAATGAGGTTGATGATAATGGTGGAGCAGTTTATGCTAAGAATTATATTAATATTAATAAAAATCAAAACACAAATCAAGGTATAACCTGTTATTTCACAAATAATCATGCCGGTGATAATGGTGGTGCCATATGCTGTGATGGTGAAATCCTTGTTAAAAATGCTCAATTAACTCACAATTTTGCTGGAAGTAATGATGATGGTAGTGCTATTTGGGCTAACATGAATATAATTATCAACAATTCATCCTACAATATGAATTTCTGCGGTAAATCTTCATGTGACCAAGTTTACAGTAAAAAAGGAAAAATTATTCTAGATGGTAATTCCGTCAGAAGCGCTAGTAATTATGATAATCTAGCAAGTGTAAGTTTGTCTAAAGATGTTGTGAATTTCTATTTGAAAAACAGCGATGATATGAAAAATCTTTTTAAGTTTATTACCAAACATAATCCTTCATGGAATGTTATTAATATTACTTTAGCTCCAAACACTGTTTTCAAAGTAGATTATAGTACTTATAATACAAAATTCCAAAAGTATGCTCTTCGCTTAACTGGAAATATGGTGATTAATGGTAATCCAAGCTCTACAATAAAATGTAAAATTAATAGTGGTGGCGGAAAAAAGAATGATTTCATGTATCTCACTCCAAACAGTAAACTTTTATTGGTGAATGTATCTATAGAACATTTTGATCAAGTTTTCATGAATCTAGGAACAATTTATGGCCATTATTCCGCTTTTGTTCAAAATAAAGCTTATATGCCTTATGGTGATAAGAATAGTGGTTTTGAATCATTTAAGGATTCTTTACTTTGGAGCGGTGCTGTTGTTCACAATTTCGGTAATGTTTATTTTGATAAGTGTACTTTCAACGCCAATTATGCTGAAGGTTTTTATGGTGATGTTTTATTTGCCGAAAAGCATGCTTTAACTGTATTTGACGACTGCACTTTCAAAGATTGTGATGATACTTTTATTATTGCTAAAGAAAGAAGTACTACCATCATATACCAAGACCATAATCTTCGATGATTTAAAGGATTGTTATTTTGAACCGGATGCTTCTTTATCTGTTATTTCAAAAAAAACACATAACGGAACTTATGTTTTTAATTGCAGTAATGCTGATGAACTTCAAAAAGTATTATATTCAATCAATTCATTAACACCTAATGCCCAAAGTATTGTTATTAATTTAACTCCAGGCACTTACAATATTAAATCCGAGTGGTTAAGTAAGAAAAATTATATGAGATCTATGAATTGGAGAAGTGAATGTCACAATCCTACAATTTTTGGTTGGGGCGAATATCGAACAAAATCTGGAATTACTCAATACAATTACGCATTGGATGTTGGTTTTATTCCAGTAACTGTTAATGGTAATGGTGCAACAATAAAAATTACTGGTGGAGATGATGATAATCGTGATGGTTTTGCTTTTATTGGACCTTGCGGCATTTTAAATGTTGTGAATATAACACTTATTAAATTTAATAATGTTTTTGAAAATTATGGAACATTAAATGCAGTAAACTGTATTTTCACAGATAATGCGGCTGATGATTATTGGTCTAATGGGGGTTCTGTTGTAGAGGGTGCTGGAAGTTCCAATAATTTTATTAATTGTACTTTTAATAAGAATACCAACTCTAAAAGCCACAGCGATATAATGAACCTCGAAGATTCTAGCATTAGATTTGATGGTTGTAATTTCGACAATTTCTTTAAAGATAGAAAAATCATTGGAAAAGTAAGCGTTGATTCCGTTGTTGATGCGCCGCTAAGTTTAAAAGATAAAATTGATTTGGATAAATCATCTGTATTCCATAATAATGATAAGATTGTTTGTAACAACACAACAATTAGTCGTGGAGGTATAATGTTAGTGCAAGTAAATAATAAATCAAATTTGGCAAACAATGTTGAACTTTCCAGTATTTGTGATGAAATAGATCCTCTTAATTTAGTTTTAAACATTAATAAGGATAGCGAAATTGATTTAAGTAAATTAGGATTCAAAGATAATCTGGTTATCAATGGTAATGGCCATAAAATCAAATTTATTCACCAGGAAGAAATAAAGAAATCCCAATCTGTTACTTTAATTAACATTACATTTAGCGATTATTCCCATATCCTATTTAAAAGTAAAGGTTCATGTACTTTTATTTTCTGTAATTTTACAGGAAATACTGGAAAATATCTCATTGACATTGATGAAGGTGGAGTAACTTTTATTAATTGTACTATCACAGGAAATAAAAATGGAAAGTATTTAATTAATAACGATGAAGGTTCTTTATCATTTATTAATTGTACAATTAAGGAAAATGATGGCAAAATCTATAATGAAAAAGGTACACTTTTCTTTTCCAATTGTGATATAGACCCTGAAACACTCATTCACAACTATCAAACAGCAAATTGTGAAATAATAAGTTGTATCGGAGGAAACAATACTAAATCTGAAGAACAAGAAGGATTACCTAAATGGAAACAGGGTCTGATTATAGCAGGAATGTCTATAGTAGTTGGCGTCGCATCTTTTGCAGCTGGAGCCGGATGTTACTATGCGGGACTTGCAATGTGGCATGAAACATGCGGTATGGTTGCTGCAGGCATATCCGGAGCGGTGATTGGTGCTGCTGGAGGATATGTTACTGATGCTATTATCGCCCATTACACTCACGATCATAGCATGAGATATGGTTTAATGATAGGTATGGCTGCTTTTGGTGCTGTTTCAGGACTTGCCGGTGCAATCATTGAAGATTATCATTTAGAATATAGGTGTTTAATGGAGGAGTATCAAGAGGCTAATGGAGCAGTAAACGTTGATAATCTTAGAGGACAACCTTATAAGGAATTCTTCTCTGATCGAATTGTAGAAGGGGAATTCTTTATGGATGATGTTTCCGGAAGTTTTCTTTCAGAACAACTATCTAATTCCAATCTAGGTGGATCAGGTTCGTTTTCCTTCTCTCAACCAAATCAAATACTTTCCTTTGAAATCTGAACTGATAATGAAGTTATTCCATATATTTTAGGGAATATTTTCCCTCTTTTTTCTTTTTTGGGTTTGTATTTAAAAAATATTTAAAATATGGGCCTTTTCACAAATCAAATTATTCAGAAGCATCTTCAATTATAAATGGATTAGTAATGTGGTTATTTTGTTTGATTCAACTATTTATTTTGCATTTTTAAATTGCTTTGGAATATAACTAACAGTTTATATGCTTTAACATCCAATTTTATTTTATGAAATTTAAAATAATTGATGATTTGGTGATATTTTTAGAAAATATTCTTCCTGAAAAGTATTTGTCCAGATTACAGGAATTTTTATTGAGTGGAGCCATTTTTACAGAGGCAAGTAAAGTTTTGGCCATGCTCATAATTTTTATCATAATCTCAGAAATGGCATTGGCATTAACATTAACGTTTATGAATCTGCCGGTATCAATGTTGATTTTGCCGTTTTTCACAATTCCAGGACTTTTCACTTATGTTATTGTCCAGCAGGAAAAAAGATTGCAGGAGATTGAAAAGTCGGCGCCGGACTTTTTAAGGCAGCTTTCAAGCATGCTGCAGGTTGGGTTAAGCTTTGAGAATGCAATGGAGGACATGTCGCAGTACGGTGAAGGGTCGCTATACGACGAAATGATACTATGGTCAAGGTCTATTTCAAAAAAATAATGTAAATTTAAATCTTCTTGTTTGGATTAAGACAGATTAATTGCTGTTAAATTTGATTTTTCAGCATTGATTAAAAAGAATTAAAACATTATATTTGAAATGCTCTTTAAAATAACATTATAAAGTACAAAATAATGTTTTAATAATAAGTCCTAAAGTATAATTTGGGGGATTCCCAATCATTGAATGTTTCTGGATATCAGTGATACACAAATTTAAGAAAAGGGTTCATATATTTTTCCTATGTTTTAAATATATTATGTCATGGTTAATAATTTTATATATGGTGTGATTACATAAAGATAAATTGATATACACTTTATCGGTTTTATTAATTTGACATTGATGAAGGTTTAGGATTTCGAGGGGGTAATGAGTGTAATTCTTATTCGTTGGCTTAGATTTTTATTCAATGATTAAAATTAATCCGATTGGAGTTTGTATTTTAAAATGTAAAATTATGCTGTCGAACTTAAAAAATGTAATTTGTTGTTGAACTTTAATTTTTAAATGATGTGTATAAAATGATTAACAAGAAAAAGCTGTTTATCAGCATTTTAATCGTATTAAGTGTTTTCATCTGTCTGACTTCTGTCGCAGCTCAGGATAGCGCAGACGCCAACCTGACACAAGATTCTGCTGATGAGGTTTCACAGGCCAGTGGAGACGATGTGCATATTGAATTGGCAGAAATAGATGATGATTCAAAAGCAGCTCAAGAGGATAATCAACCTATTGGACAGTCAAACAGCGAAGATATAATAAGCGAACCCGATGATGGAAGTTTCGCTGCATTGGAAAGTAAGATTGAAAATGCCCCAGACAATTCCATAATAAAATTAGAAAATGACTACTTGTACTCAGGGTCAGGGAAAGGTCATGGAATTGAAATTAGAAAACCCCTAACAATTGATGGGCAAGGAAAAACAATTGATGCAAATCAGAAAGTAAGAGTTTTTTATATCGTCTCTGAAAATGTAATATTAAAAAATATTATTTTTATTAATGGTAATTGGAGGGATACTGATAATGGAGGGGGCGATATATACTCAAGGGGTTATAATACCCTTGTTTATAATTGTAGTTTTGTGAATAGTAATTCTAGAAGTGATGGTGGTGCTGTTTATTTGACTGGTGATCACGGTGTTGTTTCCAATTGTAGTTTTGTGAATAGTACTGCTAGCAATCAGGGTGGTGCTGTTTATTTGAGTGGTGATAATTGTGTTGTTTCCAATTCTAGTTTTGTGAATAGCAGTGCTAAACATGAGGGCGGTGCTGTTTATTTGAAAGATGATAACGGTGTTGTTTCCAATTGTAGTTTTGTGAATAGTAGTTCTACTCTTTATGAGGGCGGTGCCGTTTATTTGTATAGTCAAAATGGTGTTGTTTCCAATTGTAGTTTTGTGAATAGCAGTGCTAAAAAGGATGCTGGTGCTGTTTATGTGAAGGGAAAAAATTCTGCTCTATCTAATTGCAGTTTTGTGAATAGTTGTTCAACTAGTCATGAAGGTGGTGCTGTTTTTTGGAGTAGTGCAGATGGTATTCTTTCCAATTGTAGTTTTGTGAATAGTAATGCTAAAATGAAAGGTGGTACTGTTTATTGGGAGGGTACTAAAGGAATTGTTTCCAATTGTAGTTTTGTGAATAGTAGTGCTAGCAATGATGGTGGTGCTGTTTATTGGTATAGTGCAAGTGGTACTGTTTCTGGTTGTAGTTTTGTGAATAGTAGTTCTCCTGATAATCAAGGCGGTGCTATATATTTCAATGGTAATAAGGGTGCTGTTTCTGGTTGTAGTTTTGTGAATTGTAGTTCTCAAAGTGGCGGTGCTGTTTATTGTAGAGGTGATGATGGCATTGTTTCCGATTGTAGTTTTGTGAATAATAATGCTAGTGATAATGGTGGTGCTGTTAATTGCCATGGTCCTGACAGTATTGTTTCCGATTGTAGTTTTGCGAATAACAGTGCTGGCAATGAGGGAGGTGCCGTTTTTTGGTATAATACTAGAGGTGCTCTTTCTGGCTGTAGTTTTGTGAATTGTAGTTCTAAAAATGGTGGTGCTGTTTATTGGCAGGGCAATAGCGGTGCTGTTTCTGTCTGTAGCTTTATGAATAACAGTGCCGGCAATAATGGTGGTGCTCTTTATTGGGTGCGCAATAACGGTGATCTTTCTGCTTGTAGTTTTGTGAATAACAGTGCCGGCAATGATGGTGGCGCCGTTTATTGGTCTGGAAATAAGGGTAAAGTTTCCAATTGTAGCTTTATGCATAGTTCCGGAATTTATGGTGGTGCAATATACTTGAATGATACAAATTCATCTGTTTATACTTGCATCTTCGTAAATAATACTGCAGAAATGGGCATTATCTATTTTGAAAATGTCAACGAAGAGAACCTTAGCTACTTTAAAATCAATAACAATATCTTTTTAAATAACGCCGGAGGATATGAAATCTCATTCAACCAAATCGACAATAATTCCAATGCCGACTATAACTGGTTCGGAAACAATGCAACCAATTACGATAAGGCGCCGGCAACTAATGATATGGAAATAAGTGCTTGGCTGTTCTTGAATGCTACAGCAAATCTAGATACGCTCAATATTTCAAACGCATCTGAGGTCGTGTTTAAATTATATGCCTATACTCCTTCAGGGGTATCAGAATATGACAACAGTCTTTTGAAAGCCGTCAACCTGACATTGACTCCAACAAAGGGAAAAGTCAATACTACCTGGGCCGGCTTGGAAGAACCTGTTGAATACACTGCAGAGAGAGCGGGAATCGGCAAGCTAACAGCCACCATAGAAAACGTTTCCTACACTATTTTACTTATAGGGCCTAAGAATAACATCACTTCAATGAAAGCCAGTTCACTTACTACAAGAGTGGACATTAATGCTACTGTAAATGTCGTATTGGCTGAAACTGATGCTAATGGTACTGTCACCATCACAATAAATGGCGTAAAATACACCGGTGATGTTAAAGACGGTCAGGGAACCATTGTTCTTCCGCTGTTGCCTAAAGGCAAAACTAAGCATACTGTTGTTTACAGCGGTGATGACACTTATAATCGCAAAACCACTACCGTAAATGTCAACGTGAACAAGTATTATCCGACCATTAAGGCAACCGCTCGAACCGTCCATGTTGGGGATGATGTTGTAATTAACGTTACTAGATTGCCTGAACTTGCAACCGGTACTGTTTCAGTCAATATTGATGGTGCCGTTTATAATGCTACTGTTGAGAATGGTGCTGCAGTCATTGTAGTTCCTGATTTGCCTTCAGGCAGTTATAGTTTAAATGTTTCCTACAGCGGCGATGAAATGTATAAGGCATATAATACCACTGTTAAATTTAACGTGAACAAGTTCAATACTATTATGAAGTGCTCTACACGCACTGTCCATGTTGGTGATGACGTTACTATCAATGTTCAGTTGGCTGATGATGCCGCAGGCACTGTATGGGTTGAAGTTAATGGAACTAACTGCACAGCAACTGTTGAAAACGGTGTTGCTTCCATTGTTGTTTCAGGCTTGCCTGCAGGCAGTTATGCTTTGGATGTCCAGTACAGCGGTGATGATAAGTACAAATCAAGATCAAGGGTTGCCACATTCAATGTCAATAAGTATAAAGTTGCGATGAAGGCGACTGCCGTTTCTGTAGGATCTGGCGAGGATGTTGACGTTAATGTGGTCATGTCCAAAGATGCTACCGGCAATGTCAGCATCACTGCGGACAGCGGTGTCTTTTCTGCTGAAATCATTGATGGCGTAGCTTCAATCATAGTTTCCGGTTTGGCTGATGGAACATACAGCTATGATGTTCAGTATGGCGGCGACAGCAAGTATAAGAACTGCACTTCGAGCGTCACTTTCAGTGTAGGCGATTAAATTAAAACACTATGGATAAGGGAGTTTTTAAACTCTTTTATTTTTCTTTTTTTTGATAATTAGATTCTTTTCACAATATTACTGTTTAATTGGAAACGAGCACAATTGAGAAAACTGCTCAGGACTTTTTACAAGCATGCTGCAGATTGGATTGATCTTCGAAAACGCTATTGAAGAAATGTCCCTGTACGACGAAGGACTGCTATATGACGAAATGTCTTAACAGAGTGTATCCAGTATATGGTGAGATGGTATTGGTTTAGGTTCATCTCAAAATGAATAGTTTTTTTTTAAGTGGTGGGTTATAACATATTATAGATAACAATACGTAACTTAATTTAAATAGATAATTATAATTATGCTTTACGATAGAAACATAATTAACTAAATCTGGAGGAAATAGGTGATGTTAATGGATTCTAAAAAATTAATTTTAGTACTTGCATTTGTCTGTTTGGCTATCTTTTTCATAGCTTCAGTTAGTGCAGGGAACTTGTTAACTGATGAGACTACCATCGCGGGGCATGATTTCAATATACCTGATGGATATAAGAAAAATGAGTCATTTATATCAGAAAATGAAACTACTAAGTCAAACGGAGCTATTTTTTATACGACTGCAGAGAGTTATTATAAGGGTGAAGATGATATAATATTTATTCAAGTGTCAGATTATAGCTATCCGGGTTATGAACTTAATTTGACTGATGCCCATGTTCAAAAGTCCGGATTGGGGGAAAAAGAATTTATTAATGGTCATGAAGGTTTAATTGCAGAAAAGAAATTCGATGATTTAAATGTTCATGCATTTTTTTATGCCGAAGATGGTGATTTGGTTTGTGTAATGACTACAGATGATAGTTTATTTGAACAGATAATTCCTGAATAATAATCGTTTAGTAAATTAATCTATATTTTTTCTATTTTTTATTTTAAATTTATTCTCTTAGTTTGAATTGAATGTTTATGTTGAAATATTCATTATATATATGTTGATAAATTTAACATGAAAAAAATATTCTCTAATCGTATTAGGATTCAGATATTGTCTATTCAATATCAATCTTGTTTTCACCCTGTAAAATTGCTTTAGAATACAACAATCCCTTTATATGTTTCAAAGTTTAATATTATTTCATGAAATTTAGAATAATCAATAATTTAACAATATTTTTGGATAATAATATTTCCGAAAAGTATTTATCTAAATTACAGGAATTTTTGCTAAGTGGGGCTATTTTTACAGATGCAAGTAAAGTTTTAGCTGTACTCATAATTTTCATTTTAGTAAGTGAAATTGTTTTAGCAGTAACATTAACACTCTTAAACCTGTCATGGTCAATGTTAATATTGCCGTTTTTTCTAATTCCTAGCCTTTTCACATATGTTATTGTCCAGCAGGAAAAAAGAGCCCGGGAAATAGAACGTACTGCACCTGACTTTCTAAGGCAGCTTTCAAGCATGCTTCAAGTTGGTTTAAGTTTTGAAAACGCAATGGAGGACATGTCACAGTATGGGGAAGGCCCTCTCTATGACGAAATGCGCAGGACAATAATTGAAATTCGCATGGGCAGAAATTTTGATGAAGCGTGGGCAGCAATGAGTAAACGTTTAAAATCAAGGGAACTGGAAAGAATTTTTGGAATAATTTTAGACGGTCGTAAATCCGGGTCAAGTATTTCAATGGTATTGGTTGATGTTTCCGATGATTTAAGGGAATTGATGGCACTTAAACGGGAGAGAAAATCTGCTGTAATGATGTCAGTCATGTTCCTATTGATATCATCCATTGTTGCAACACCGTTTGCCTTTGGAATGGTTAGTGTGTATTCTGGATTTATGCAATCCAATGGCTTGGAATCAGAACTCATTTTAACAGCACCAATTGCTGGGGAGATATATTTAATAATCCATTCATTCTTGATAGGATTTATAATAAGCATTATCATGTATGGTGAAATAAAGAAAGGATTTAAGTTTTCTCTGCCGTTGGCGGCAGCTTCTTTTGGAATATTTTATGTAATATCTACATTCGGTGGAAATCTGCTCATTGGGGGATTTTAATGGATAATAGTGGTCAGACATCTGCAGAATTCATTTTACTCTTTGGTGGTATAATGGTTGTTGTTTTGCTTGTAATTCATATGTATAACAGTTACATGGACGAACTTGGCGGTGAAATTTCATCAAAAGAAGTAAATGAATTCAATAATGAATTAATCAAGTTAAGCAGATATTTTAAATAGATACTTTCAGTATTTTTCAGTTAGGATTATTTAAATAACTTTGCAAACCATATTCCTAAAATTGAAAGTAAACAGCTGAATGTTATTGCTGGTGGGTATGCAAGATAACCGATTACCATTCCAATCAAAACTACAATGATTGTCCCAATTAGTGGTTTGTTGTTCAATGCTATTTGCAAAGCGATATTTCCTGGGTCGGCGTCCTTTAAAAATTTGCTGAAAATCATGGAAAGAACTGCAGTAATGATAAAGCTCAAACCATACAGGAATTGTGGGAAGAATACGTAGAAATTCTCACCAACAAAGGTTGTCAAGTATGGCAGTAATGAGAATATGAATAAGGTTATTCCCATTGTCCATATAATCCTTGAATTAATCTTATTTACGATACTGAAAACATTATTGTTGTAATTCCAAAAGTTAAAGCATACAATAAAGCTTACTGCATAAATGACAAATTCGTATCTTATAGCAAAGAGTGCTTCCCAGCTTCCGTTGATTGGGAGGGGTAATTCCAAAACAATAATTGTGATAATGATTGCTAAAATTGCATCAATCAATGCTTCAAATCTTTCAGTTTCCATTATCGTCCCCTCCAAGCATTCTTCCGATTAATATCCACATTACTATAGAAATTAAACAGCTAAAATAGATTCCAGGTATATAAACAGTATAGGTTAATATAAAACCGATAATTAAGACGATAGCCGGGGCATGGTTTATTTTGGAATCGTATTCTGCCTGTTGCAATTGTTTGTTGTAGGGATTGCTCCTGTAGAGAGTATATGTTGCTACGGTATATAGGATGTGGGTTATTATAAAAAGTAATCCGAACATGGTTTCAGCAGGGATTGAATATATGTTTCTTGCAAGCCAAATTGTAAAATACGGCAAAAGAGAAATTACAAAGGTCATTGCTCCGTAAATTGAAACTGAAATATTGTCTATATTCTCTACAAGCTGGAACAAATTGTGATTTGCATACCAAATATTATACAGAATTAAGAAACTAATCAGATAAGCAACATACATGGTGTTCAGTTCTAAAAAAGCTCCAAGTGTTGGTGACGAAGGTTGAGGGATTTTTAAAACTAAAACAGTGATGATAATTGCAATAATTGCATCAAAAAATGTTTCAAACCGATTTGTTTCCATAGTCAATATTTATTATTTTCTAATATAAAATATTAATTATGGTGATAATATGGACATGTTAATTGGTGGAAAACACATTTCAGGTGAAGATTCAGAGGACGTAATCAATCCGTATAATGGTGATGTAATTGATACAATTCCAATTGCACATTTGCAAACAGCTCAAAAAGCTATTGATGAGGCAAACAATGCTAAAAGCAGTTTATGCGAGATGTCTGCATTTAAGATATCAAATAAATTGTTCAATGCTGTTGAAAAGCTGAAGGACAATCGTGAAGATTTCGCTGAACTTCTAACATTGGAAGTGGGAAAGCCGATAAATGAATCTTTGGTTGAACTTGACCGATCAGTTGAAACACTAAAACTTGCGGCTGAAGAGGCAAAAAGAATCTATGGCGAAAGTGTCCCTTTAGATGCGGGACTGAATGGAAAGGGATTTTTTGCATTTACACAGAGATTGCCGTTAGGAGTTGTGGCTGCGATAACACCATTTAACTATCCTTTAAATCTTACAATCCATAAAATTGCCCCTGCCATAGCATGTAAGAATACTGTTATCATAAAACCTCCAACAGAAGCACCGTTAACCGTATTGAAATTCGCAGAACTTTTGAATGAGGAATTTCCGGATGGTGTGGTTAACACAATAACAGGATATGGTTCTGAAGTGGGGGATTATCTGGTTACTTCTCCCGATGTAAACAAAATATCATTTACCGGAAGCGTAACTACAGGAATGATGATTTCCCAAAAGGCAGGAATGAAAAAGGTCACCTTGGAACTCGGTGGAAACGATCCTGTGGTTGTCTTAAAAGATGCAGATATCGACAAGGCAGTAAAAGGGGTTATCAATGGAGCATTTTTAAATGCGGGACAGGTCTGCATGGGTGTTAAAAGAATAATCATTGAAGATGAAATCGCCGATGAATTCGGACAAAAGCTGGTTGCGGAAACCGAAAAGTTAATCATGGGAAATCCTTTAAGCAGCGAAACCACTCTGGGAACATTAATTTCTGAGAAAGCTGCAAAGCAGGTGGAGGAAACTGTAAATAATGCGGTCGAATCCGGTGCAAAAATATTGACTGGCGGAGTTCGTGACGGAGCATTCTATGAAGCCACTGTGATAGATAATGTCACACCAGATATGGATTTGGTTGTAAATGAAACCTTTGGTCCAGTTGCGCCGTTAATTCGAGTGAATGGTGTTGAAGAAGCTATTGAAGTTGCAAATGATACTGAATATGGTCTTCAGGCAGGAGTATTCACTGAATCTTATTCCGATGCAATGAGATGTGCACAGGAGATTGAGTCTGGAACAGTATTTATAAATAAACAATCCACATTCAGAACAGATAATATGCCATTCGGAGGATTTAAAAACAGTGGTGTTGGAAAAGAAGGAATTAAATACGCTGTAGAAGAAATGACAAAAACAAAATTGATCGGTTTGAATTTAAGATAATGACTGTACATTAATGTTAAAAAAAGAAAATAAGTATTTAAACTTATTTTAAATAATTTTCAACAAGGTTACGTGTTTCATTGAGGGATTCCATTGGAATTCCCTTAGGCATCTGACCGAGTTCTCCGTCAACATCTTTGAGGATGCTGCCGCCCATTCCAAGGAACATTCCTTCGCTTACAATGTCACTGAATGCCTGTGGTGGGAGCAAAGAGACACCGACTTTATTGTCATCTTTAACATTCATATCATTGGTAACGACGGTAATGGCACGTTTTCCCAAATTAACATTACAGAGCATTAAATTTTCGTTTTTCGGATGTTTTGTAACGCTCATGACCTCTCCTACTTTTATGTCAACTCCCATTATTGGATCATTAATTGGGCCTAATGCCAATCTGTCTTTCAAGCCGATAAGGGTGTCTAAGAAAAATCTCACTTTAGCGATGTTTTCCTGTGTTTTCTCACGGTCTTCTTTTGGAGCGTTGTTCAGGAATTTTTTATTCCAGTCAGGACCTCCCAGGTATTCAATGATTTGTTCCGCTTTTTCCTTTAATGCAGCAACATCAGGGGAGTTAACAAGTTCGTCCCCTTCAAGATAAGAATAAGTTAATGATTGAAAGTCACTGTTCATTTGTTTTCCTAATTCAATAGCCTGTTTTTTATTCCAGCTTCCTCTAAATGAAGCTGTTGGAATAAGATTTAAATAATTTTCTCTTGCTTTGCTTGCTACTAAAATCCTATAATCTTTTGTTGTATCCCACATTTAAAGTCTCCTTTTAATCTAAATTATATTTTTTAACTTTATAATTAAATAAATTTTTTCTATTTTGTTAAAATAAGACTATTTTTAACTTTAAAAAACATAAACTATTTATATTAACAATAAAATAAACTTATACATATTTATTTAATTATTATTGTGGTGTAAAAATGGTAGAAGTTTCAAAATTACGCAGTTTAGATATTTATACAAACACCGGTCATTATGTTGGTCGTGTAGAAGATGTTATCCTCAATATTAGATTAGGAACAATTTCAAAATTACAAGTCAGAGCTATCGAACATGAAAGAAAACCTGCTGGAGTTATTAATTCATTTTTAGGAAGTATTCGTGGTGAAGTCCCAGAAGAAAATGAAATGAGATCCTTCCAAAGTGACTTATTGACAGTTGACTTTGATAAAGTTCAAGCTATTGGAGACATCATGTTAATCAATCCTAGGGATATGAAAAAAGTTAGTGCAGAACCACAAATTCCAGAACCAGTAGCTCAAAAAAGGCCTGAAACTCAACCACAAACTGAAACTCAAGTACAATTCGATTCTGAAAGATTATAATCAATCTTTCACCAATTCTTTTTTTCTTTTATATTAATTTTAATTTTCTTAAGTGTGATAACATGAAAGTAGGAATTATAGGTTGTGGAGCTATTGCTAACATTATTACAACCAGCATAGTTCCAGAAGATAATGATATTGATGTTGTATGTTTTTTTGATAAAGACATTGAAAGAGCGGAAAATTTAGCAAGTTTGGCTGGCGGAATAGCAGTACTTGAATTGGAGGACATGTTGGATAAGGTCGATTTGGTTTTAGAATGTGCTTCACCGGATTCAGTCAAAGAATATGCGCCAATTGTTCTTGGAAAAGGTTTGGATATGATTATCATGAGTATTGGTGCATTCATGGATTTGGGTTTCTATAATGAGGTTTTAACACTAGCCAAGGAAAACAATGTAAAAGTGCACCTGCCTTCTGGTGCTGTTGTAGGCCTGGACGGAATTAAGGCAGTGGCCAAGTTCGGTCTTAAAGAAGTTAGTCTTGTTACCCGCAAATCCCCAAAATCCCTCGGTAAGGAAATAGATTCCGAAGAGGTTTTATTTGAGGGAAAAGCTTCTGAAGCAGTTAAGGAATTTCCATTAAACATTAATGTCGCCGCAACAATAAGCATGGCATGTAACAAGGATATCGATGTTAAAATAATTGTAGACCCTAAAGTTGACAGGAATGTTCATGAGATTATTGCAAAAGGGGACTTTGGTGAGTTCAGAACAACAACCATGAATTTGCCTTGCGAAGCTAATCCAAAGACAAGTATGTTGGCTGCACTTTCCGCAATACGTTTGCTTAAAAGTTTCAACGAAACCATTTGTGTGGGAATGTAATGAAGGATTATGAAATTTATTCATCACTTAAGGTTCCAAAAAACTCCAAAATAATTATTCGTTTGGATGGCAGAAGTTTCCATTCACTTGCCCGTGATTTGAAACTTGTAAAACCTTATGATGAAAATTTTTATAATGTCATTTCAGAAGTTTGTGAAGACCTGTTCAAGGAATTTTCACCACTTTTTGTTTACACATTTTCAGATGAGATAAGTCTGCTTTTAGATAACATTCCTTTTGAAGGCAGAGTAGAAAAGATTGATTCAGTCATTGCCAGTTTTGCAGCAAGCTCTTTTGTCATGCACTACAATACCCAATTTAAGAAGCCTCCAGCTTTTGATTCAAGAATCATTCCAATAGCTGATAATGATATCTTAAAATATTTCAAATGGAGGCAGGATGAATCATGGAGAAACTGCGTCAATTCACATGGTATATCATACCTCAAATCTATATACTCAAATACTGAAGCGAATGATAAAATAAATGGCATGAATTTGAGTGATGTTCATGAATTATTATTTGAAAATGGAATTAACTTGAATGATGTTGAAACTTATAAAAAAAGAGGAATTGCAGTATATAGGAAAACTAAGGAAGTCATAGGTTTCAATAAAAAAGAGAAGATTAATCAAACTTCATATAGGAGTTATGTTTTCACTGACTGGGAACTTCCTATTTTCAATAAAGAATTTTTCACAGAAATCGGGGTTATTAAATGAGTTTTATTTCAAAATTGTTCTCAAACAATGATGAGGAATTTAACGAGGTTAGGGTTGATAGAGAAGTACTGGAATCTGTCATCTATTATTCAAAGGAAGCCTATCCAAATGAATTTTTAGCATTTTTCGATGGCCAAATAAAAGATAAAGTTCTCTACATAACAGGTCTGATATTCGTGCCCGGCGAAACATGTGAGACCGGAGCTACTGTTCACACGGAAATGATTCCGATAAATACAAAATATTGGGGATCAGTTCACTCACACCCGGGACCGAGTGCAATGCCGTCTGATGCCGACTTGATTACATTTTCAAAAAACGGTTACTTTCACATGATTGTTTGTTTGCCTTATTCTTTGGACACATTCAGATCATATGATAGGTATGGCCAGCACTTGGATTATACCATTGGGGATTACAGCTATCTGATTGAAAATAATGATGACGATTTTTTTGATGAAAGTGATGTTTTAACTGATGACGATGAATTCGAACCGGGCTTTCTTGATGAAGATGACGATGAATTTTTCAGAAGTCTTGACGAGGAAAAAGTAAATCATTATGAAAGCTATGAAAAAAGAAATCAAATGCAAAATCAGTCAGTTAAAATAGTGATTAGTTCCGACGGTACTGTAAAAAGAATCTATCGTGAATTCGAAGATTAAAAAAAAATAAAAAAATAAAAAACAATTATGGTGAAATTGTTTTTATAATTCTAATCCATTAGCTTCATATACATTATCTAAAGCTTGGATTTCTTTAATGACTCCTTTTGGAATCTCTTTATCTAAAGTTAGAACCATAATAGCGTTTCCGCCTTTTTCATCTCTTCCAACTTGCATGATTCCAATATTTACATTATGTTCTCCTAATTTGGTTCCTATTTTACCAATACTTCCAGGAACATCTTCATATTTTGCAATGAACATGTGTCCTTCAGGAATAACATCGACCCAGTAGTCATTAACTTTTAGGATTCTTGCTTCATGTAATTGTGTTCCTTCAGCTGAGAAAACATCATCTTTACTTTTTGCAATAACTTTAATCAATGATTCATATCCTTTGGCATTATTTTTCCTGCCTTCTGTAATGCTGATTCCTCTGTCTTTTGCAACCAATGCAGCATTAACAGCATTAACAGGAGAACTTAAGAATGGGTTTACGGCACCTTGGATAACAGTTCTTGTTAATATTTCAAGGTTATCGATTTCAGCGATTTCTCCGCTGTAGACAATTTCAATTTCTTTTATTTTACCGTTAACTCCCTGTGAGATGAAAGCACCTAATTTTTCACATAGTTCCATGTACGGACTTAATTCCTGATAGGTATTCCTGTCGATACGAGGCATGTTCAATACGTTTTTAGGTGTATTTCCTTTTGCCAAATCGATAATTTCGTCAGCCACGATAATTGCAGCATCTCTTTGAGCTTCTTTGGTTGAAGCTGCAATATGAGGAGTCAATACGATATTATCAAGTTCGAATAATTTTGAATCTTTAGGAGGTTCTTCTTCATATACATCAAGTGCAGCGCCACCGATTTTATCATTTAATAATGCATCGTATAATGCGTCTTCATCAATAACTCCACCACGAGCACAGTTAACGATAAATGCACCGTCTTTCATTAATTCAAATTGCTCGGTAGAGATTGAATGTTTGGTTTCTGGTGTGAGAGGCACATGGATAGTGATGAAGTCTGAATTTTTAAGCACGGTGTCCAAATCAGTTAGTTCAACGCCCATTTGCATTGCCACTTCTTCTGGCAAGTATGGGTCGTATGCCATAGCATCCATTCCAAATGCTTTACATCTGTTGACAACTTGGGAACCGATTCTTCCCATTCCGATTACACCGAGTGTTTTGTTTCTAAGTTCAACACCCATGAATTTTTTCTTTTCCCATTTGCCTTCTTTAACAGACTTATCTGCAATGGAGATTTTACGTGCCATGCTTAGGATTAATCCCATTGTGTGTTCAGCCACGGTAACTGATGTTGATTCAGGAGAGTTTACAACCATAATACCTTTTTCGGTTGCTGCATTAAGGTCGATATTGTCTACTCCAACACCTGCTCTTGCGATAATCTGCAAATTATCAGCTTTTTCAATGAGATCTGCAGTTAGTTTTGTCCGACTTCTTACAATAATTCCGTTATATTCGTGAATGGTATTTGCTAATTCTTCAGGAGTAATGTTGGTATCAACAACTACTTCCGCTACCTCCTTTAAATTTTCAATACCTTTTTCATTTATAGCATCTGCAATAAGTACTTTCATTTTTTCACCATAATCTGTTATTTTGAAAAGAATATTTAATAATAAATATTACTTAAATCTATGTGTTTTATAATATTTAAAATTAAATAATAATCACAGAATTATTGCATTTAGATAACATTAAATATGATTTTATATAAACTATTTTTTAGATGTTATTTCCAGTATTTAACATTAACTTAATGAGGTGTAAAAATGGTATCTGTTAATGAATTCGCAATTTCAACCGCAAATGATATTCCGGGATTTAAAATTATTGAAACTAAAGGATTTATTTATGGTTTAACTGTCAGAAGTAGAGGTGCCGGTGGACAAATCGGTGCAGGTATCAAATCTCTTTTCGGTGGTGAAATCACACAATATGTTAAAATGATGGAAGAATCAAGGGAGGAAGCATTACACAGAGCAATTCAACATGCAAGAGAACTCGGTGCTAATGGTATTGTAGCAATCAGATTCGACTCAAATGAAATTTCTGATGTAATGCAGGAAATCTTGGTTTACGGAACTGCTGTAGTAGTTGAAAAAGAATAGTGATATACATGTTTTTTGAGGATTTAGAATATAAAGGGAAATCCATTCCACAAACTATTTTAGGCTATGGTCCTTTCATGGCTGAACTTTATTTTGGTCACAGGTCAAGATTATACTTGGATGATTTATATAATAATCCTCAAAATATTTCTGAAGTTATTGTAGAATCATATAATCAGGGTGTAAGGGCGATTAATTTAGTCAATGATGATAACCTGCTTAAGGCGTATGATATTGCTGTGAGTGAAGGCTGTGAGATGAAAGTAATCGCAACCATCGGCAAAACTGATGTTGACTATCTGA
Organism: Methanobrevibacter sp.; assembly: GCF_015062985.1. Taxonomy (GTDB): domain Archaea; phylum Methanobacteriota; class Methanobacteria; order Methanobacteriales; family Methanobacteriaceae; genus Methanocatella. The sequence goes on from NZ_SUTI01000011.1 coordinate 58,213, forward strand.
ATCCGAATTACGAAATTGCAAAGGAAGCGGATTGGGATGAGGACATTGAATTGTTTAGCCAATATGACTGTCCGTTGATGCTTGTTGATGAGTTTATAACTGATGCTTATGATTGGACATTAACATCAAGGATTTTGAATAGAATCAGGGATACCGGTGCCCTGTCAGGTCTTGTCACTGCTTTTCCAATGAGAACAACCGAGTTAATTGGCCAGAATTTAGATATGGATCTGTTTGATTTTTATATGATTCCATATAATAGCCTTTCATATATGATGGATATTAGTGCATTCAATGCTTCTCAAAGGAAAGAATTCATAGAAAAAGTAGTAAACTTAAATAAAAAAGTAATAGCTACTAGGATTCTAGCAGCAGGGGTATTAAAACCTCAGGAAGCATTCACATTTTATAAAAATGCTGATTTTGTGGATGCAATCTGTATGGGTGTTGCCAGCGTCAGTGAAGCCCGCGACGATTTCACACTATTAAAAGAATATTAGAGTTTAACAACTTCGTATTCTTCAAAAGGAACATGTCCATCGGCTTCGAGTGATAGATTCAAATCCATCAATCCGTTAATCAAATCGGTTATATTTTTATTTGATGGTTTTTTGCCGGTTATTTGAAGATATTGTCTAGGTGAGATTTCACAGTACTCACACTCAAAATTACAGCATCTGTCCTTTTCTTCGCAACCGTATCCTTCCTGAGATTCGTCGGTTCCGATTACGATATCATCTAAAATTCTTGAAACTCTTTCATCTGATGCAAACATGGCTATTTTTTGGGTTTTACCACATATTCCTATAGCCTTTTGTCCTTTAAAGTTACAAACCCATTTGATGGGATAGTTTTCCATGCCAGTAATTTGTAAATTTTCCATATTACCACTCTAATTTTCTTTTCTTTCTCTAATCATTTTCAATAGTTCCTTTGAATTTTCAAATTCCTTCAATTCCCATGATTTAATAACAGGGATTGTACCTATTGACTCCTTAATCTTATCATTGTTAATTATAAAAACAGGCTCTGATGTTGTAACCATAGACAAGTCCTTCAATGGTATTGCCATTCTTTTTAAAGTTTTTTCGTTCCTGTTTTTTTCAACATTTGCCATTAATGGTGAATGTTTATCTGAAGTTTTCATTTTAGCAACAGCATCAAAAGGACTTTTATTGGTTGACAAAACCCCGTATCCTAATTTTGACAGGTCCTTAACGTCATCGCTATATTTGACCTCTTCATTTTGAGGCTGTTTCAGCAGATCAATATCCAATGTGACTTTGGTATTGAGGATTTCTTCCAAAATCATTGCTGTTTCAGTATTTGCGCGCACAATTCCGTTTTCATACTTGTACATTGTAGCGCGGGATACATGCGCAAGGCTTGCCAAATCTTTTAGAGACATTGAATACTCTTCACGGTACTGTTTTATGACATTGCCGTCTATTTTAACAAAATACCCTCCACGATCCGCTAGGATTTCAGGCGATTCGCCGTATATGATCATGTTCTTTAAGGTTTCAAAAGTAATTGTTGGAATTTCATATCTTTCATACACCACTCCATCTTCCAAAATTCCATTCCTTGATTTTTCTCCGATAATGATTGGTGATGCGAGAAAGATATTGGCTAGCTGCTTCATTTCATGAGCATTATGCTCATTGATGCTGTCTATATTCAAAAATGTTTTCAGAAGCAAAATCTGCAGGTTTTTCCTTGCCACTATATCAAATGAGCCCTGTTCATAAATATCGGAGGTTTTAAAACCTTGTGATTTTAATAGATTTTCAATATTTTGCAGCATTTGGCTTCGTGTCAACATTTTTTCTACCTCTGATTAAACTATATATTCTTTTAACTTTAATATATTTTAGTAGGTGATTGTGATTAATTATTTACATATTGGAATAGATGATACGGATTCTCCGGATGGAATGTGCACAACATATTTGGCAAGTCAAATTGTCAATAAATTCAAGGATAACGGCATAGAGTTAGTTGATTATCCCAGATTGATAAGATTAAATCCGTTTGCCCGATTCAAAACTCGTGGAAATGGAGGAGTAAGTCTGAAAATAGTCAATGATGATAATGCCGCAAGGGCTAAAGAAATAGTTCTTGAGGAAGTTGAGAAGTTATCCATGTTCGATTGCGACAATACAAATCCCGGAGTAATCTTTTACGATGGGGAAATCACAAAGGAAATGGAAGGCTACGCTTTTAGAGCCATTTATGAATTCATTACAATCGATGAGGCGGAGGAATTCGGTAAATCTGTAGGATGTGAAATTCACAAGTTCAAAAAAGGAAGGGGCATTATAGGATCAATTGCGGCAATCAGTTTGCCGCTAACTGACTTCACCTATGAGCTGCTTGCCTATAGAAGTTCAGATAATTACGGAACTAAAAGGCAGATTAATTACGAATCAGTTTACAGAATGGATAAGGAAACATTTCCCGACACTTTTGAAAATATTGATTATTCCGAAGATTATATTGCAATCGAGCCTAAAACACCGTGCCCGGTCTTATACGGTATTAGGTCAAATACTGTGGGTGCTTTAAAAAAAGCAATGGATATAGTTGAAGTTTCAGAACCTATTGTCGACTGGTGCATTTTTAAGACAAACCAGCACACTGACATGCATATACAAAAGGCAGAAAATATTGCCTCAATGAAACAATTTGGTTGCTATTGCGTAACAGGTGAAGTCAAAAACAGACCTACTATCATTGACGGGGGACACATGTTCTTTTACATTTTCGATGAATCCGGCGAGATTGAATGCGGTGCATATGAACCTACAAAGAATTTTAGAAAGATTGTTTCACATTTGCGTCAGGGCGATATCATCAGGGTCTATGGAGGAATCGGTGAGCAGAATACGTTCAATATTGAAAAGTTTCAGGTCATTGAATTGAATGATGTTGAGTATAAAAATCCGATTTGCGAATGTGGAAAAAGAATGACATCTGCCGGCAAAAATAAAGGTTTCAAATGTAAAAAATGTGGAAGAAAAATTGAATCCAATGAAAAAGTTCCTATTTTGATAACTCGTTTTTTAAAAAATTCTTGGTTTTATGAAACACCGGTTTCTGCTAGGAGACATCTCTCAAAACCACTTTGTCGTATGAATTTAGAGTAAGTATTCTTTATTAACTTTTTATATCTGAAAATACTAGTTTTTATTTAAATTTTAGACTTCTCTTTTTGTGAATTAATTATTAATTTTTACTAATTTTTATTCGCAAAATTAGAACTTTTGAGAACTAAATCATATTAATTTAAATATGATGACTGTGTAATAAAAAATTAACTAGCATATATTTTTATGCCGGGCGGGAGAGGGTATTATGTCTGATAATGATATTGAGACGAAAGAAATTCAACACATCTATCGTGAAAAAACTGATAAGCGTATTTTAAAGAAGAATCCATGGAAAGATCATGGTTTACATTTAACTGTACTTGTTTTGGTTATTATTGCTATGTATATTGGCCCTATTGAAATTCGACTTGCTAAAGGTATTGAAGTGTCAGTAATGCCTTTGCTTTACACAATGGTTTTGGGATTGCTTTTTTATTTGGCGAAACCCATTAAATGGATTCAAAGAAAACAGTCAAGAATTGCTGAGGGGGCTATGATGCTTTTCATCGGTGTTTTGATTGCAAAATTGGCTGTTTCAAGCGGCCAATCAATTCATCTTATTTTTGAAATGGGTCCTGCTTTGATGTTGCAGGAATTAGGGCATTTGGCCACAATTTTAATTGCGCTTCCTATTGCTTTACTTTTAGGTTTTAAACGTGAAGCTATTGGCATGACCAATTCTATTGGTCGTGAACCTGAAGTTGCAGTTGTTGTCGATAAATATGGATTTAATTCTCCTGAATCAAGAGGTATTTTTGCTCTTTTTATTGTTGGAACAATTATCGGAACAGTATTCATTAGCTTCTTGACAAGTATTTCTGTTTCTGTTCTGCCGTTGCATCCATTTGCATTTGCTATGGCCAGTGGTGTGGGCAGTGCAAGTATGAACGCCGCTTCATTAGCACCTACGCTTGCAGCATTTCCGGCATTGGAAACTCAGATTGAGGCGTTTGCAGGATTCAGTAATCTGCTGTCATTTTCTGTTGGGATTTATATTGTAATTTTTATAGCATTGCCGTTGACTGAAAAGTTATATGAAATTTTAGAGCCTATAATTGGAAGAAAACCTGTTGTTGAAGAGGAGGATGAGTAAATGGTTGATATTATGGAGGGATCTGAAAATGTTTCAGTTCACGGAATTTTTAATTGGATTTTGCTTTTAGCCATATTTTCGGTTATTACCGTTGTCGGCAATGCAATCGGATTTCACCATCCGATTGGAGATTCATTAGTTGGCATGGCTATTCTATCCTTAATCACATTACTGGGCGTTTGGATGGAAAGGTATCTTCCTTTGGATATTTCCTCCATCATTTATATTAGTGTGATGGGAATTCTATTGGCATTTCCGGGCATGCCCACATCTGATTTTTTACTGTATTATGTTTCTAAAGTTGAACTCCTGTCAATAGTTACAGTATTTCTGGCCTATGTCGGTATTGGTATGGGAAAAAGTTGGAATGAGTTCAAGGCTCTTGGTGGAAGGGCAGTTATCGTTACAGTTCTTGTTATTGCATCCACCTATTTAGGTTCAGCTCTTGTTGCACATTGTGTTTTGGTTATGACTGGCGTTCCGGCATAACTATTCTTATTTTGTGAAAATTATTACTTATTTTTATTCGTATTTAGTGAATTTTTTAAAATTAAATGTTATTAATTTATATAATATGTTTCAAGAAAATATTATTATATTAAAAATTTTTTTACATTTTTAAAGTTTGTTAAGGGGTTTGTTATTATTCCAAATAAGGGTCAGGACGGACATGTTGAACATATTTACAGGGAAAAAACGGATAAACGTATTTTAAAGAAAAATCCCTGGAGAGATTACAGATTACACGGAACTGTACTTATTTTGGTTATAATTGCAGAACTTATTGGAACTATAAGGGTTCCGATTACTAAGGATGTGGCAATCACTATCATGCCTCTTATTTATACGATTATTTTGGGTCTGGCATTCTATTTAGCCAAACCAATTAAATGGATTAAAAGAAAGCAAGCCCGTATTGCTGAAGGGGCAATGATGCTTTTCATAGGTGTTTTGATCGCCAAATTGGCTGTTGCCAGTGGTCAATCCATAGGCCTTATTTTTGAAATGGGTCCCGCTTTGATTTTACAGGAGCTGGGGCACTTGGCAACAATACTGGTACTTCCAATTGCACTTCTTTTAGGATTTAAAAAGGAATCTATCGGTATGACCAATTCCATTGGTCGTGAACCGAACGTTGCAGTCGTTGTTGATAAGTATGGATTTAACTCTCCAGAATCAAGAGGAGTATTTGCTATATTTATCATAGGTACAGTTATCGGTACAATATTTATCAGTTTCCTGGTAACCCTTTCATTATCCTTCTTGCCGTTACACCCTTATGCATTTGCTATGGCCAGTGGTGTCGGAAGTGCAAGTATGAATGCGGCAGCAATAGGTCCGACCCTTGCGGCGTTCCCAGGACTCGAAACCCAAGTTCAAGCATTTGCAGGATTCAGTAATCTGCTTTCATTCTGTGTGGGCATTTATATTGTAATTTTCATAGCATTGCCGTTGACAGAAAAAATGTATGACTGGCTCGAACCTAAAATCGGAAGGGATTCTATTATACCTAAGGAGGATGAATAAATGCCTGATTTAATTGACGGTTCTGAAAATGTTTCTGTTCATGGTATCCTTAATTGGATATTGCTATTGGCCATATTTTCAGTTATAACTGTTATCGGCAACTTTTTGGGTTATAAACATCCGATTGCAGATTCCCTGGTTGGGATGGCAATTTTATCACTCATCACTCTTGTGGGTGTTTGGTTAGAAAGGGAGCTTCCTATTAATGCATCATCCATTTTATATATCAGTATAATCGGTATACTTTTGGCTTATCCGGGTATGCCTACATCAAAATTTGTTTTATATTACGTTTCTCAAATTGAACTTTTATCTATAGTTACCGTATTTTTAGCTTACGTAGGTATTGGTATGGGTAAAAGTTGGGATGAATTCAAGGCTTTAGGTTGGAGAGCTATTGTAATAACTGTTTTGGTTATTGCAGCAACTTATTACGGTGCAGCTATTGTGGCTCATATCGTATTGGTGTTAACAGGTGTTCCTGCAGCTTAATTTCAGGAATGAATGTTGATTTTTTTATACTTATAATTTTAATACTACTTTTTACATATTATATTGTAGGTGTTTTATGTTTTTACAAAATATTTCTAAATTTATTTCAAACTATCGCTATGAACAGGCAACTGTAGAGTCACTAACTACTGTTAAAGCAGCTTTTTTAGATTTTTTTGGAGTCACCTATAGAGGAATAAATGAGGAAGCTCCAAACATTGCTTTAAACACTGTTGAAGAAGTATTTTCAAGAAACTTGGATTCAAATTTAAAATCTTCAATTATCGGAAGAAGCATTAAAACGGATATTTTAAGCGCCGCTTTTGTAAATGGTGTTTCAGCTCATGTCCTTGAATTGGATGATGGTCATAGAGGCGCCCAAATTCATTTAGGTTCAATAATATTTCCAACCGCGTTAGCCATTTCTGAAGCTTATGACTTAAGCGGGAAGGAATTTTTGGAAGGTGTTATTGTAGGTTATGAAGTGGGTATCCTTTTGGGCCAAATTGTCAATCCGGAACATAGAAATAAGGGATTCCATACAACCGGGACAATAGGAACTTTCATTTCCGGAGTTGTCGCTTCAAAATTATTAAAGCTTGATGAAGATCAAATTTTAAATGCCTTGGGATTATGCGGAACTCAGGCGGCAGGGCTTTTGGAGTCTGACCATGGCGGATCAATGGGTAAGGTTTTGCATGTTGGAAAAGCAGCATATAATGGAATTTTAGCAGCATTTCTAGCCAGAAATGGTTTCACTGGTAGTGGAACAATATTTGAAGGTGATGAAGGATTTTTAAAAGCCATGGTGGTTGATAACGAAGATTATGATATGGAGGATTTTTCCCTGGAGAGTGTTTTAAAGGATATAGGTAAGGTAAGGGTGAGGGACATCTACTTTAAGAAATATCCATTTTGCAGGCATTTGCACTCTTCAATAGACACTGCACTGAAGCTTAAGGCCAGTATTGGTGAGGAATACAATCATATTCAAAATGTGGCTGTCAAAACATATTCCGTTGCAGCCCAACATAACAATTATGACCCTAAAAACTTGGAAGAACTGAAACAAAGTCTCCCTTACGCCGTTGCCATTTCATTGGTAGTCGGAGAAGTCAGCGTTGATAAGATTGACCAATTAATAGAATATGGTCTTTTGGATAACTATTCCACTGTCGATAAAGTAAATTGCATAAAAAAACTTGCAAAAGGAATGATTATTCTTTCCGATGATAAATTAAATGAGTTATATCCTGCTAAAAGACCTTCAAATGTTGTTATAAAATTGGATAAAGAGTTCAGGAATGGAATATTCCAGAACATTACTTTACTTCCAAAAGGAGATTTTGAAAACCCTCTGCAGCTGAGGGAATTGATCGATAAGTTTAAGGGCCTCAATCCATATTATAACATCAAAAACCTCACTGTTATTGATTCTCTTGAGGATTATTCCATGAAATATGTTGTTCGCAAATTAAATGAGTAGATACTATGGAAAACACAAAGAATTTTCTTAAAAAAATTGGCATAAATGAAGTTTCAAAGGATTATGAATCTATTAAGCGTTTTAAGGATGGGGGACAGTACCGTTTTGAAGTTCCGGGTATCCAATCCCCAAAGACAATGAAGGCTCTTTTAGAGGAATCATCAAAACAAGGCATCTTCATCCATAGGGTAACTCAAACCAAAGGAATAATGTTTTTAACTGATGATGAAATCGAAGAAATGGTTTCACTTGCAATCGATTACGGATGCGAACTATTTTTGGCTGTTGGTCCAAGGGCAACTTATGACACATCTGCCACAGTACACACAAAGGAAGGCGCCAGAATAGGATATCGCCTTAGAGGTTATGATAATCTTGTCTATGCCATAGAAGACGTGAAAAGGGCTTGCAGGTTAGGAGTCCGTGGAATATTGTTGTATGATGAAGGTCTTCTTTGGGCTTTAAATGAAATGAGAATGGGGGCGGAACTACCTGAAAACGTTCACTTTAAATTGTCTGCCCATGCAGGACATTCAAATCCGGCTTCCGCCAAGTTACTTGAAAGCCACGGTCTTGATTCTTTAAATCCTGTAAGGGATTTGCAGATTCCGATGATAGCTGCAATTAGAGATGCTACAGGCATGTCTATAGATCTGCACACGGAAAATCCAAAATCCACAGGAGGATTTATTAGGCATTATGAAGTTCCGGATTTTATCAGAGTGGCTTCTCCTGTCTATCTCAAGACTGGAGGTTCTGTTGCAGCCAATCACAATTGGGACACTACTGAAAAAGAAGCTATTGCCCGCATAAAACAGGTTTCACTAGTCAAAAGGGTTATCGATGAATATTGTCCTGATGCTGTTGCTTCTCCTGATCAATCTAGTGATTTAGCTATTCCAGAGTGATTATATGGATATATTGGAAGATATTTCTCAAACTATCATAAAAGCATCTACTTCTCTTTCTGATGATAAATTCAGGGCATTAAAAAAAGCTATTGAAACTGAAGATAATGAAAATGCAAAATGGGCCTTGGAACAAATTCATGAAAATTATCAGGTTGCACAAAAGACTGGATTTCCATTATGTGATGATACTGGAATTCCTCATGTGATTATTGAAGTAGGCAGCCAAAGGGAAATTTCAGGAGAGCTCCTAAATCAGATTCATGAGGGTATTGCATTGGGGTTGAACAATCTTCCTGCAAGACCTATGGCCGTTAAGGGAGGACCTGTTGAAAGGATTGAACAGAGCCGGGGCTTATTTGATGAGCCGGGAATGCTTCGCCCGGCATCCATCCTGATTGATAGCGCAAATGACGAGTCAACATATAAAAGGGACATATCCCCCGACACTTTAAATATTCATTTTCTGCTTGAAGGTGGCGGGCCTGAAATCAGAGCCAAAACATATAGGGTCTACCATAAAAGGTCTTTTGAAAATGTCATAGATACGGCATGCGAATGGCTCGAGGATTCGTTAAAGATGTTAGGATGCACTCCGTCAATTCCGTCAATAGGTATTGGGAGAACACATTTCGAGTCAACATCACTGCTTTTGAAGTCAATAGCTTACGGAAATTTGGACAATCAAAGTGATTATGAGCAGCATATTACTGATAGGATAAATCAAACAGGAATCGGTCCTTTCGGTTTGGGTGGAAGGACAACAGTTTTAGGAAGTTATGTAAATATTGGAAATCAGCGAGCAAGTGGCGTTAGAATTGTTTCCGTAAGGCCATCCTGTTTTGTTGATCCAAGAGTCGCCACATTGAAATTATAAATCTTTATATATCATTTGAGATTATGTTTAATTAATTGAATTGTAAGGTATCAAAAAAATGCAAGAAAATAATTTTAAAATAAATCCTCATTCTCTAAAAACCGCAATATCCCGTGTTGAAGAAGATAAAATCGTAACCATGGGATACAATCAAAGGGATTTGATTGAAAAAATCAGATATAGTGACATGGTTTTTCTTCTTTTAAAGGGAAGATTGCCTTCTGTTATTGAAGGAAAGATTTTCAATCATGTTCTGGTTTCATTTTGCGATCATGGAGTAACTCCTCCAAGCACTCAGACAGCACGTTTGATTGCATCTTCAGGCTCCCCTATAAATGCGGCCGTTTCAGGAGCTCTATTGTCATTCGGACATAAACATGCGGGGGCAATTGAAAAAACTATGGAGCTGTTCCAATCAAAGATTAATTCCCTTTACTTAATTGAGGATTCAAATATTGATAATAAGCAAATCGCTAGTTTAGCCATTGATATCTATAACGACTTCACTATTGAAGGCAAAAAGATACCAGGTTTTGGCCACAGATATCATAATGTGGATCCCAGGGCAGATAAGTTGATGGAAGTTGTAATCAACAAGGGTTTTGTCGGACCCCATATCAAGTTAGCGTTGGCGATTGAAGATTTGCTTTCTGAAAAGAAAGGCATCAGACTCAATGTTGACGGTGCAAATGCAGCAATCCTCTCAGATTTAGGTTTCACTCCTGATTTGGGATTGGGGGTATTCATGATTGGAAGGCTTCCAGGCATAATTGCACATATTCATGAAGAAAATATGGATGAAGAGGAATTTAGAAGATTTTGCGATTTAGATGATATTATTTATCAGGGAGGCAAATAAAATGGAATTCATTGATGTAATTACGGAAAGGTACAGTGTACGCGGATATTTGGATAAAGAAGTTGAACCTGAAAAGCTTGAATATGTTTTAAAAGCAGCAACATTAGCTCCAACAGGTGTAAATTACCAGCCATTTAAAGTTTATGTGATTGATACAAAAAAATATGGAAAGGAACTTTCTGAAATCTATGGTGCTAAGTGGTTTGTTGAAGCGCCATACGTTTTGTGTGTCGTGGCAATAAGAAATAAGGCATGGACCAGACCGTGGGATGTCAAAAATATTGCCGACATCGATGCAACAATAGTGATGGACCATATTATTCTTGCAGCTACAGACGCGGGCCTTGGAACATGTTATATCGGCGCATTCAAGAAATATAAAGCCCATGAATTTTTGGATTTGGATGAAAATGAGGAAGCAGTTCTGTTCACTCCTCTCGGATATGGTGATGCCGAACCTAGAGATACTCCTAGAATGGAATTGGATGAATTTGTAGTATATAAAGATTAAAATGAAACTTTTTATTCTTGATGCAGATAACTCTAAAGATATGGAAGATATATCAGAAGAGTTATCCTCAAAAAAATTTAAGATTATAGAAAAGGATGACAATTTCATATTGATGATGAAAAGAAGGTATGGAAACCTTTTGATTCATGCGGTATGTTTAATAATCGCATTATCTTTTTTAGGCCCATTGATCTTTGTCAATGTGGCTTATTTTGCTTATTCATATCTATGGGCGTCTCCCCATGTGCTGATAACCACAGAAAAGGTTGATGACGAAGGCAATCCTTTGGAATTCAACGACATGGATGAAGTATTGAATGCAGCATTTGCTATTCTATGATTTCATCCACACTATACTCTTCTATTTTTCTTATCAGCAATGGCCTTTTAGCATTGAGGTATTCTGATTCTTCCCCTATTTTAGCATCAATGAATACTTTGTCAACCTCAGGTTCGCTGAACAGTGATATGATGTCGCTAAGGAAGTCATCATAGTCCTTTTGAATGTTTTCATCACTGAAACCCAGGCGTGGAAGTTCATGTGTCCAGATATCTTCGCCGGGTGAGAATTTCTTATCAGCAATTTTGCCGTTGTCAATTTCACTGTCCAATGTCAGTGAAAAATTTTCATTTAAAATTATCCAAACTCCTCTATCCATAATAAGAGATTTGTATAAAATGATATAAATATTATGAAATAAATACTAAAATTAGTGTTATTATGGCAAATATTAAAATGTTTAAATTATTAGGGATAGCATTGGCTTTAATGTTGATTGTTTGGGCATTAACACCCATATTCAGACATCAGACTTTGACAAATGATGTTATTGCTACTTCAATCATATTGATTTTGATAGGTGTTGCTTATCTGATAATCCTGTACAACCCTAGCTGGACCAAGGCAGTTTTCTTTTTTGAAGGTATTGTCATAGCGGTTGTTGGGTATATGTTATTGGATTTTCCATACAACTTCGAATTGGCTATTGTAGGTCTTATTATCATAACAATAGCAGTTCTTGCTTATTTACAGAAATTGCCGCCTAATATTTTGAGATGGTTTTACAGATAGTCTATTTTTCTTTTATTCTTTTTTTTATCCATTATTTTTATCTAAATTTTATTTTTTAAATACATTTTTTTATTTAAATTTAAATTTCAGCTATTTTTACTACTATTAAATAGTAAAAGATATATATATTGCACAATAAAAATAAGTGTACCATGGTGATTAATTATGGCAGAGATATCAGACGCAATCGCAATGATAAAAAAAGCTGAATCTG
>NZ_SUTI01000029.1:0-5671 GCF_015062985.1 Methanobrevibacter sp.
GAAGAAAATAAAAAATTAGTACAAGAATACTCTACTGTAAGTACTAAACATTTAAGAAATAAAATTGCAGGATATGTAACAAGGCTTGTAAGGTTAGAACAAACCCAAAAATAAGCTTTTTTCATATTTTCTTACTCTTTTTTTTATTTAATATTTTTTTTATAATTCCAATTTTAATGATTTGTCATAATTAATTTTTTATTATAAAGTTTATTAATACCGTTGTATAAAAATATATATGTATATTTTGTTTAATCAATATTTGAAAAATATTGATAAATTTTCAAGAAATAGGTGAACTTATGGATTTAATAGTAGTAAAATTTGGCGGAACATCGGTTGGAGATGGTTCCAGAATTAAAAAAGCGGCCCAGTCCGTGGTAAATGAGTATATGAAAGGCAATCAGGTTGTAGTTGTAGTTTCAGCTGTTAACAAGGCAACCGATGAACTTATTGGTATATCCAATGATGCTATTGGTACAAGTTTAACAGATAAGCAGAAGGCAGAAATTATGGCTATGGGCGAATTAACTAGTTCTAGATTATTCTCAGCAACTATTGAATCTTTAGGAGTAACATCAGAATTCATTGACCCATATAATGAATTATGGCCTATCATTACAGATTCAAATTCTTTGGAAGCAAAAATTGATTTGAATACCACTCATAAGAAAGTTGAAGGAATCAAACAGCTTATCAATCAAGGTGTTATCCCTGTTATTTGCGGATTCTTAGGAAAAGGTCCAAGTGGGGAAATTACAACATTAGGAAGAGGTGGAAGTGATATTACTGCATTTTTATTAGGACATTGTCTTGATGCTAATGAAGTGGTAATCGTTACTGATGTGGACGGAGTAATGTCCACTGACCCGAATAAAATTGAAGATGCAAGATTATTGGACACAATTTCTGTTGAGGAGTTAAGGGACTTGGCAACACACGGCGCACAGGTTTTACATCCTCACGCATTAAAATATAAAGATCCATTAATAAGTGCAAAAATTATCAATTTTTCTCACGGAGACATAGATTCAAAGGGAACACGCATTGTAGGTCCTTTTGAAGGGGATATGTTGAAGTGTGTAACCCTTTATAAAAATCCTATTTCACTTATAGCAATTGTCGGAGAGGCAATGCTTAAAAAAGTTGGTTTGTTGGCTGAGTTAACTACTGCTCTTGCTGGAGAAGATATCAATATCTTTGGTGTTTCTGCAGGTCAAAACTCTATCACTGTTTTCGTTGATAAAGCAGATTCTAATAAAGCATATCATTTATTGCATCATCTAGTTGTTGAACTTGATGTTTTAAGTTCATTATCTCTTGGAAGGGATACTGCGATGATTACTTTTGTTAGTCCAGATATTATTGAAACTCCTGGAATTATTTCGGATATTACAGAACCACTTAGAAAAAATAACATTAACATATTAGAAATTACTTCATCACAAACCGCAGTTGTTTTATTTGTTGACTGGGAAGATGGTGAAAAAGCACATAAATTAATTAGCGAGGTTTTAGAATGAATTTTGAAGGCACATATGTTGCAATGGTCACTCCTTTTACAAAAGAAGGAGAATTAGATGAGGAAGGATTTAGGTCAAATATAAATTATTTAATAGAAAGAGGTGTTAACGGTTTAGTTGGTGCTGGAACTACCGGGGAATCAGCCACCATGACTCATGATGAGCATCATCGTGTAATTGATATTTTAGTAGATGAAGTTAACGGAAGGGTCCAAACCGTTGCGGGAACTGGTAGCAACTCTACTTCAGAAGCTATTTCCCTAACTAAATTCGCCGCTGATGCAGGTGCAGATTCCGCATTGTTAATCACCCCTTATTACAACAAACCACAACAACATGCTTTAGTAGAACATTATGGTGATGTTGCTGAAGCTTGTGATATTCCAATTATTGCATATAATGTTCCATCACGTACTGGAAGTAATATTGAAGTTGAAACCGCAGTTGAGTTAGCTAAAATCGATGGTGTGGACGCTATTAAAGAAGCTAGCGGAAGCGTTGATAAAGTGTCAGATATCTATAGGGCACTCACTCACGAAGGTCTTGAAGATGATTTCAATATCCTTTCAGGTGAAGATTCTTTAACTTTACCAATCATGGCAGTTGGAGGAACCGGTGTAATTAGTGCATCTGCAAATATTGATACCAGAAGAATGGTTTTAATGGTTGACAGTATTTTAAATGATGATTATACAAGAGCAATGGAACTTCACTATGAAATGGTTGAATTAATTAGAGCATTATTCATTGAAAGTAACCCTGTCCCTGTAAAAACTGCAATGAATTTGATGGGACTTCCATCAGGACCTTTAAGAAAACCGTTATGTGATATGAAAGAAGAAAACCTGGAAATTCTTAAAAAAGCATTAAAAGATTCCGAGTTAATTTAGGTAGGTATTATAATGATTAAAGTAGCAGTAACTGGAGCTGCAGGAAGAATGGGCTCCGGTATTATTAGAAAAATTACAGAACAAGATGATATGGAAGTAGTTGCGGCTATTGAAATGGCAAACACTCCTCTCGCAGGTAAAGACGCAGGTCTTCAAGCTGGAATTGATGAAATTGGTGTCAAAATTACCGGTTCTGAGAATTTGGAAGAGGCTTTAAAATCATCAGGTGCTGAAGTTTTAGTTGATTTCACTATTGCTCATGCGGCTGTTGAAACAATTAAAGTGGCTACTGCTTGTGGTGTAAACGTTGTTGTTGGAACTACAGGTTTCACTGATGAACAAATGGCATCCAATGTTAAAAACATTGAAGATAATAATGTTCGTGCTGTCATCTCATCAAACATGGCTATTGGAGTAAATGTATTTTTCAACACTCTAAAGAAATTGGCTCCTCTTTTATATGATTTTGATATTGAAATTATTGAGGCACATCACAATCAGAAAAAAGACGCTCCATCTGGAACTGCAATGACTGCATTTGAAGTAATTGCTGAGGAACTTGGCCGTAATCCTGAAGAAGTTGGTGTATTCGGCAGACATGGTTTAGTCGGCAAAAGAACACCTGAAGAAATTGGAGTTCACGCAGTCCGTGGTGGTGACATTGTCGGTGATCATACTGTGATGTTTGTCGGTGATGGTGAAAGGTTAGAGGTTAAGCATCAGGCTCATACTAGGGAAGTTTTCATAGCAGGTGTAATCAGAGCAATTAGATATGTTCCTACTGCTGAAAAAGGTGTTGTAAGTAGTATGAATGATGTTTTAGGTTTAGAATAGGTGATGATATGGTAAATGTAGGTGTACTTGGTGCAACTGGGATGGTTGGCCAAAGATTTATTCAATTGCTTGAAAACCATCCAGATTTCGAAGTTACAGCATTAGCGGCTTCATCCAGATCTGCTGGTAAAAGATATGAGGATGCTACTACTTGGTATTTGGATAGTGAAATGCCTGAGTCAGTTAGAGACATTACTGTGATTGACACTAATCCTGATGAGATGGATGATGATGTGGATATTGTATTTTCTTCTCTCCCAACTGAATTCGCAGCAAAAGTTGAAAAAGAATTTGCAAAGGATTATGTTGTTGCAAGTAACGCTAGTGCTCATCGTATGAAAAAAAATATTCCATTAGTAATTCCTGAAGTCAATCCTGAGTATTTAGACATGATTGATGCACAGCAAAAGGAGAATGACTGGGATGGATTCATTGTAACCAATCCAAATTGCTCAACTATTGCATTAACTTTAACATTAAAACCTATTGTTGATAACTTTAATGTAAAATCTGTTAGAGTCTCTACAATGCAAGCTGTATCTGGTGCAGGTTATAATGGAGTTCCTTCTATGGCTATTGTCGATAATCTTGTTCCATATATTGGCAGTGAAGAGGAAAAAATGGAAAGCGAAACCCTTCATTTGTTAGGTTCTTTTGATGGCACTAATGTAAACAATGCCGATTTCAAATTAAGTGCGTCCTGTCATAGGGTGCCTGTTATTGATGGTCATACTGAAGCAGTATTCATTGAGTTGGACGATGACTTTGACATTGATGATGTTAAAAGCAAAATGGCAAATTTCAAAGCATTACCGCAAGAACTTAATTTATTCTCTGCTCCGGAAAATCCTGTCATTGTCAAAGAAGAAAACGACAGGCCTCAACCTAGAATGGACAGAAATGCAAGTAATGGTATGGCTGTTACTGTAGGTAGACTTAGAAAAGACCAAGCTTTTGATAATAGTTTTAAATATGTTCTTGTTGGACATAATACTATTCGTGGTGCTGCTGGAGCATCCATATTGAATGCTGAATTAATTAATGATAAAATACTCTAATTTTATCAATTTATTTTTTCTATTTTTTTTAATTTTTTTTATTTTTTCCATCTGTATTCTAATTCTTTTTAATTTGTTTTGTAAGTTATTTTAAGGGTTTAATTTAAATAGTATGAAATAAATAATTTATGTTAAGGAATTATATTGTACATTATATCGGAATTTTCAAATTCATTATTTTTTAATAATTTGATGCCGATATTGGGATAAAATTTAAACTAAGGGATAGAATGCAAATAGGAATAGATGCTGAAAAAGATACTTTACAATCTTTAATCCGGTCTTGCCTTTTGGAGCTCAATAAATTGAAATTAGATTTAACTGAGCTTGAAATCCAAAGGGCTAATGATAATACACCACGACGAATTAAAGAACTCGAAAAAGACATTTTAGACAAGGAAAAGGAAGTTTCTGTAATAAAATTCAAAGCTGAAGACGAAATTAACATCCTGAAAAAACAACTTGATGAAAAGGATATTCTGATTAAAAATCAAGAGGATAGGATTTATGAATTGGATTATGTCAACAATTCTCTTGATGAAATTAAGGAATACTTTGCAGAACAGTTGAGGGATTATAAGAAAAAAGAATTGTCTGACGTAAATGAAAGATTAAACGAATCTTACAAAAGTATTGCAGAAAAAGAAGCAACCATCAATTCTCTTTCAAGGACTGTCGATGAATATAAAATTCAGGTAATTAAACTTGAGAACAATGTCGAGTCTCAAACTCAAATAATGGAACTTGAAAAAGAGATTGAACTTAAAAATAAGGAGATTCTTTTAAAGGAAAGTGAACTTACTAAAAAAGACAATGAATTGGATGTCTTAAAAGAACAGACAATTCCTAAAGATGAATATATTTCCCTTCAAACTCAATTTGAAACTGAAATTAATGCAATGGATGCAGAAATTTCTAATTTAAAAGTAGACTCCGTCCCTAAAAAAGATTATGATGATCTTCAAGTTAAATTTGATTCTGAAATTAAAAATTTAGGTGAAGAAATCATTAATCTTAAAGAAAGTACTATTCCTAAAGATGATTATGTTTCTCTTAAAACTCAGTTAGAAAATGAGATTTATGCTCGTAATAAAGAACTGGAGGACATTAAAGAGAACACTATTCCTAAAGATGATTATGTCTCTCTTAAAACTCAGTTAGAAAAGGAGATTTACGCTCGCAGTATTGAGCTTGAGGACATTAAAGAGAATACTATTCCTAAAGATGATTATGTTTCTCTTAAAACTCAGTTAGAAAATGAGATCTCTGTTCGTAATAAAGAACTGGAGGACATTAAAGAGAATACTATTCCTAAAGATGATTATGTTTCTCTTAAAACTCAGTTAGAAAATGAGATCTCTGTTCG
>NZ_SUTI01000029.1:5681-7876 GCF_015062985.1 Methanobrevibacter sp.
GACATTAAAGAGAATACTATTCCTAAAGATGATTATGTTTCTCTTAAAACTCAGTTAGAAAATGAGATCTCTGTTCGCAGTACTGAGCTTGAAAAAATCAAGGAGAACACTATCCCTAAAGATGAATACATCTCCCTTCAAAATAGATTTGAAAATGAGATTTCTGCTCGCAATAGCGAACTTGAATATATCAAGGAGAGGTCAGTTCCTAAAGAAGATTTCATTTCTCTTCAAACCCAATTACAAAATGAAATCAATACAAAAGATAATGAGCTTCGCTATTTAAGAGAACAAACTGTTCCTCGTGAAGACTTCATTAAGCTTCAAAGCGAACTAACTAGAAAGAATGATAAGATCAAAAGATTGGAGGAAATCAATAATTTCTTTAATGAGCTTCAAGAAGAACAAGAAGCTTATGAAACTTTAGAAACAACACCTCCTTTCAGATTAGAGAAAAAACAAGGTAGATAATTTTATCTACTGACTTTTTTTATTTTTTGATTTATTTATAATTCCTTACCTATCTATTCCTTTACTTTTAATATTCTTTTATTCCATAGTCCCATTTTCTGAAATGCAAGCGTATTAATTATAATGTGTGAGTAATGTTCTATTGAAATTATGAAAGGACTCGTCAATTATTCGAGCACTTTTTTCATGATGGATTTGCCCACAGGGTGGTGGAATGTTCTTTTTCTTACTTTAATTTACTTTATACCGTAAAGTATTTATATAACCTCAAACTCATGTATTAAGTAGAAAGGTTTAGTCAACGTTATAACTTATTTTCTCATGTTGATATTATAAACTGATCTGATTATTTTATGAAAAATTAAAAAGGTGATTATTAATGGCACAAGGACAACCAATTTTTATTTTACCTGAAGGTACAAACAGGTCTGTCGGCAGAGATGCGCAAAGAAACAACATTTTAGCTGGTAAAGTATTAGCTGAAACCGTAAGAACTACTTTAGGTCCAAAAGGAATGGACAAAATGTTAGTAGACGGACTTGGAGACATTGTCGTAACCAACGACGGTGTAACAATCTTAAAAGAAATGGATATTGAACACCCAGCAGCAAAAATGCTCGTAGAAGTAGCAAAAACCCAAGAAGACGAAGTTGGAGATGGAACCACTACTGCAGTTATCATTGCTGGAGAATTATTAAAAAAATCCGAAAACTTACTCGATTCCGACATTCACCCAACTATCATAGCTATGGGTTACAGAAAAGCTGCTGAAAAAGCACAAGAAATCTTAGATGAAATCGCAATCGACGACGTGGACTCCGAAACTTTAATGAAAGTAGCTATGACTGCTATGACTGGTAAAGGAACCGAAGCAGCACGTGAACCATTAGCAAAATTAATCGTTGATGCAGTAGAAGCTGTAGCTGATGACGATGGCGTAGACATAGACAACATTAAAATCGAGAAAAAAGATGGCGCTGTTGTTGACGAATCCAGCTTAGTTGAAGGTGTAATCATAGACAAAGAAAGAGTTCACCCTGGTATGCCAAGCTTAATCGAAGGTGCAAAAATCGCATTAATCAATGCTCCATTAGAAGTTAAAGAAACTGAAATGGATGCAGAAATCACAATCACTGACCCTGCTCAAATGCAAGCTTTCATCGAACAAGAAGAAAAAATGGTTAAAGACATGGTCAACAAAGTTGTTGATGCTGGTGCAAACGTATTATTCGCACAAAAAGGTATTGATGATTTAGCACAACACTACTTATCCAAAGCTGGCGTTTTAGCAGTAAGAAGAGTTAAAAAATCTGACATCGAAAAATTATCCAGAGCTACCGGTGCTAATGTACTTACAAACTTAGACGACTTAACCCCAGAAGATTTAGGTGACGCTGGAATCGTAGAAGAAAGAAAAATCTCCGGAGAAGAAATGATCTTCGTAGAAGAATGCAGCGGAGCTAAATCCGTAACATTATTCATAAGAGGAAGTACCAAACACATCGTAGCAGAAATCGTAAGAGCAATCGAAGACGCTATCGGTGTAGTAGCAGCTACCGTAGAAGATGATAAAGTTGTAGCTGGTGGAGGAGCTCCTGAAATCGCAATGGCTAAAAAACTCAAAGACTACGCAGAATCCATTTCCGGCAGAGAACAATTAGCTGTAAACGCATTTGCAGAAGCTTTAGAAATCGTACCAAAAACCTTAGCTGAAAACGCAGGTT
>NZ_SUTI01000029.1:7918-11599 GCF_015062985.1 Methanobrevibacter sp.
GTGTAATTGAACCAAAACGTGTCAAAAAACAAGCTATCCAATCTGCATCTGAAGCAGCTGAAATGATTTTAAGAATTGATGACGTAATTGCATCCACCAGAGGCCCAGAAGACATGGGTATGGACCCATCCATGGGCGGTGGAATGCCTCCAATGATGTAAATTTAAAGAAATTTTTATAATTTCTTTCTTTTTTTATTTTTTATGGATTCTAATAGACTTATTTTTAAAACATCCCTTGATGATGTGTATTATTTAAAGGACACTATTTTTGTTAATTTTAATGTTAAACGTAATGGAATTTCCACATCCAAGTTAAATGGTGGATTTTCAAGCAATTTAAAGAGTGTTTTCAATCATCATTTATCGCAGGAGAATATTGATTATCTGGAAAATCATGATTTGAAGGATTATCTGATTCAGCAATGCGAATCATTAAATATTGATTTCACACATTCCACCGCATTGACTACATTGGCTAAAATGGAAAAGGTAAGCATCGTAACTGAATCATATAAAAATCTGGAAGTCACTGCCATAACAACAGCGGGGGTCAGGACTAATGCTGCAAGGGCGGGCGATCCTGCTGCATACTATGAAGAAAATGGTAAATTTGGTACAATAAACACAATCATTTTAATCAATACCAATTTAACTTATGAAACATTGCTTGATGCATTTATGAGTGCAACAGAAGCTAAAACAGTTGCCCTTAATGATTTAAAGATTCCCTCACAATATTCGAATGGATATGCCACTGGAACGGGGACTGACGGACTATGCGTTTTTTCCAATTTGGAATCAAATAACCTATTGACAAATGCCGGAAAGCATTCCAAGTTGGGAGAATTAATTGGGAAATGTGTAATAGATTCAGTCAAAAAAGCTATCAAAAAACAGGTTTGGATTTCTCCAAAATCTCAGTCAAACGTTTTGGTAAGATTAAATCGCTATACATTGGACATTAATGAATTTTATGATAATCTGGACTGTGATAAGGAAGAGTTCATTGTTGATTTGCAAAAGGAAATGAACAAGCCGGATAATGTGGCAGTTACAACTTCTGTTTTAAACCTGATTGATGAGGTCGAAAGCAACCTAATTGAAAAAGAGGAAGCTTTTAAGTTGGCATGCAGAATAAAAGAAACTTGTGATAGCTATACGATTAAAACTTTATTGGAATATTGGATTGACCATTTTATTCATTAACACTAATGGGGCTTTTTTCAGTTCACTATTCATCTTTTTGATAGTTTACATAAATGATTAATGGATATCAGTTTAAATAATAATCACATGATATAACAAATTATTGTGGATTTATTAAAAAGTATAAATATTTTATAAAATAAAAACTTTATCATACATGAGGCGGTGTTATTGTGGTGGACACTTTTGAAAAAAAAGAATTTTATAAATTTTCAAGATGATCTCAAGTTTTTAATCAACTCTGAAATTCGTTTGAAAATTTTGGGATGTTTATATAACTCTTCTGCATCCATTAAAGAAATAGAAGAAAAAACAGGTTATAGCTACAGTTCTATACTGGATAATATTAATAAATTAGAACAAAGAAAGTTTATTTTTAGTATTGAAGACAAATTTTATTTATTTAATAAAACAAAGATTAAATTAACTAATGTACTTGATTTTAACAATGCATGTGTTTTTTTAAAGGAAAATTCTGATTTTTTAAATTATTCTCTTGTAGACATTAATATTGACACTATTAAAGATTTATCCTCCCTTAGGGGATCTAAATTGGTCGAGTCTAATAATGTTGATTTATTTAAAGCTACTGAAATTTTTCAACGTTCATTGATGGGATTTAAATTTTTAAAAGGAATCTTTCCTTATTTCCATCCAAAACATGATGATATAATAAGTTATTGGATTGATAATGATTGTACTGTTGAATTGATACTTCCGGATGCGGTTTCTGAAGCGGTAAAAAATTTTATTAAAGATTATGTGCCAAAAAGTCCGAAAATCAAAAATAAGTATGTCAAATTAAAACCGAATGACTGCAATATCCAATTCGCATTCACTGTTTCAGATAAATGTCTGGTTTTAGCTTTTTATACTAAAAATGGCCAGTTCAATCAAAATGCGGTTATCACTTCCACTAGCCCTGAGGCTATAGAATTTGGATTGAAGCTTTTTGATGAATATGAAAAATTATGTGGCGATTATGTTTCACTAGAAGATATTATTTATCCAAACGGCAGGAGGGATGGTTATTAGATCCAATTTTTTTGATGAAAATAGTAGTTTAAATGATTTTAATCATTTAAAATTTATTCTTTCATCTGAAACAAGATTAAAATTATTGCTTAGTTTATATGAATCCGGTAAAACTATCAAAGAACTGGAATCAGAGTTCAATAGAAAATCAGGAAATATTTCCAGAGGGCTAAACGATTTGAAATCTTGTAAAATGATTACACGTTTGCCTGATAAAAAGTATGTTATTACGTCAATAGGTTTTTTATTCGCTAAAAATTTGGAAAATCTATTGTCCAATTTTGAAAATATAGACAATCACGAGAAATTTTGGGAAGATCATTCTATTAAATCAATACCTAATCGTTTTTTAAAAGACATTTCTTCCTTTAGTGGAGTTTCTTCAGTAAAGTCTAATATCACTGAATTTGCAAAGCCTATAAATGTATACTTGGAAAATATAAAAAAATCTACCGATATCTGTATGATTTTACCGGTATTCTCAAAGATTTTTATGGATTCCATATATGAGGCTTTAATTGATCACGAGGGGCATTTGGATTTGTTAACTACTAAAACTATCTATGATTTAATTGTCAAATCCGATTCTGAAAATTATTTTAAGGCTTTGGTTAGGGATAAGCGGATTGATTTTTATATTGTTGAAGATTTGTCAAATATCTTTTTCACTGTATCTGACGTATTTGCATCAATATTTTTATTTTATGATGATTCTGTCTTTGATAATTCTGAAATGCTTTTCATTGATGAGCAATCAGGTATTGATGATGCCTACAGATTTTATTATTCCTATAAAAAGTATATTTTAAAATAATTTTTTTTTTTAATTTGTTTTATGGATTTTTCCATAAATTATTTTTTTTACCATCAACATGAATTTTCATCATCAACATGAATTTTTTTCATCCAACAGTTTATTGCATCATCATTGATTTTTTCATATGAGGATTTTAAATTTTCTTTTTCAACTTTTAATTTTTTTCATTGAATTTTAATTTTTTATTTCGAAGTTATATTTTCACAATCATTGCGAATTTTCAACATATTTTTTAAAATTTTTGTTTTCATATTGATTAACATCATTCAAATAAAAAATCATCAGGAGCTATTAAAAATATCATTAAATCCTTAATTATTTAGTAATGCTAAAAATTTACGTAAATAAGTAGTAACTTTTATATATGTGCCTTGTCATAGATTAGATTAGAAAACATTTGTATTTTATTTAGTTATTTCAAAATTAACATATTTTTAATTATGTTTTTTAATGAAATAAGTGTTTAAATAGGTTATTTATAAACATTTTTTGTTTATATTTACTTATTTTTTTCACTTAAATTTTATATGAATGTTTTAATAAAAAGAGGTGAAAATATGGCAACTTTTAAAGGATTTGCAATGAAAAGACTCAATGAAATCGGATGGGTAGAAAAAGAAG
>NZ_SUTI01000030.1 GCF_015062985.1 Methanobrevibacter sp.
ACCTGCAAGCAATTCTGCCGCAAGTTGTTCACCAGCTACAATAACATCTTCAGGATTGGTGTAAGAGGTATTGCAACATTCATTGACAAATTCCAAACCAATTTCTATTTCATTCATAGTGTCACCCCAATAATAATTAAGCAGAGGAATTATTTTCCCCTGCTAATGGCAATCAATTTCAAATCCAATACGATTTCATGCAAGTCTGCCACTATGGATTTAAGACTTTCGACCTCTGCTCTCAATTCATCGATATCATTACTTGATTCAAGAGTATCTGCAAGCTCACTTGCTTTTACAAAACCAATGTCGGAAGCTTCTTTGTTGCCGATATATGACCACTTGCCGTCGTTAATCATTATAAAAAGACAGGTTTTAAAAGCACGATCAACCTCGGCATAGAACTCTTTATCATTGAAGTCAAGCTTACCTTTAAGTTCACTGGCACTAAGAGCACCATTTTTCTTATTGCTTGGACTTAGGGTCTTTTCTGAGTTAGCAATATAACCAATGAGCTCTTTATCACTGTTGTATACTGCAATTGCATCAGGATCATGCTCATTATCTTCTGCAGCAAGGATCACATAGTCACCACTTTCAACAGGATTCTCAACTTTGTGGAAATTTAATCCCACGACCTTAGATTTAAAAACACACATATAAAACCACCTATAAACCAAGACATTCAAAATCTATGGTTGAAACTTGCATTTCAACGTCATTTAAGAACTCTTTATGAGCTACAAACAATTCGACATCATAATGCTCTAAATTTACAACAAAATTATTTTCTTGCATATTTTCACCTTTAAATTGATTGTTGATGTTCAAACATACTAAAACTCTCTTTAAAGCTCAAGATTAGCATGCAGAACAATCCACATCACTCTCTCAGGAGAGTGGCTTATCGCTAACCTTCCGAGTTCTATACCGTCTCGCAGGCATCGTTGAAAAAATCAAATTTAAAGCAATATTTGGTGTCCTACTCCAAATTGGAAAAAATCAGTAGTTTAAATACTTCATAAAAAATACTAGGTAGTATGAAATTAAATGATAATGGAGACATTAATGCTCCAGTAGAAAGTAACACTACATTGGATTACCAGTCCAAGCCGATAAGTGTGAAATTAACAAAAAAATTAGAAGAACAATTGGATTTTATAGCAGAACAAACACAAATGAGTCGCAGCAACATTGTCCGCTATAGCATCACTGAACTTTACAGAAAAATGAAGCAGGAAGCAGGTGAATAAGGTTGCCTAAATCATATGAAGCAACCAACCAGGAAGAAGTTGAGGCGATAATAATGCAAATAATGATTAAGAAAGTTAGAGAAATTGTAGGAAACAAACCGATCAGAGTAAATTTTAAAGGTGATGTAGATGAAGCAAAAGATTGAAAACAGAAAAGCAGATCTAAAAGAACAGAAAGAACGTTTAGATAAATTGGTAGCAACATGGAATTTATATGAAAATGGAGGTACAATCTACTATAATTTACCTCACATGAACGAACTGGAGAAATATTACAATAAGTTATCCCGATATGATTGGGCTGAAGAACAGGATTATGAAAACGATTATAATACATTCAAAGATTATCTAAAATACTTCAAAAACATTATTAAATTTTATCCGAAAGTGGATTTCATACATACATTTGATTTTATGAATCCACTAATGCCTGAATCTATTTATAATATCCAAGTTACTGATGAACTTATACAACTAATAGAAAAGATTTGTCAAAAATTAGAATTGAATATTGGAGAATTAGAATCCGAATTACAAGAGTTAGAGAATGCCTCAAAAGCAGAAAAAATGAAGAACGAATAAGTTTCAAATTAGACGCTCTCAACAAATTAATAAGTAAAATCTGATGTATATGACCTTGTTTGGGTTTTAGGTTTATCATCTTCTGATCGTATTGCTAAGAAATCAACAATTGTTTTATAATGATTAATCAATACTTGTTTGTCATTACAAATGTAATCATAAAAATTTTTGTTTTTTCTAGATGAATTACCTTTCATTAACATCAAAACTTCATCTTTATAGATTCCATGCATATTATTTTCAGCAATATGCCAAAATCTAGCTCTAATCTGATTAGCAGTGATATTTGAAGTGCCGTCAATTGCAAATTTATTTACATTCTTTCGTGCTTTACGAATTATTGTAGTAATAGCATCTTTATCAATTATAGGTTCATTTTCAGAGTTTAAAAAAATATATGGTTCGTCCATTTTTATATTTTTTCTATAATTGATGTATTGGAATATTACTTTCAAGGCTTTTGGGCTGCAACAGGCAATCCTAGGTTTGTTATCATCTTTAAAATCAAAACAAGGAATGTAATTATCTTTAACAGGGTCTTTCTTTATTAAATTATCAATAGTTTTGTTTTCACCAAATTTAAAATAAGTATCACATGCGGATAATAATTGTTCGATTGTTAATTCTTCAATAAAATTGTTAGGCATGGCTGATGAAGCCAATAAGTGAACAATTGCCCTATGATATTTAGTGGGAGCATATATGGTGATTCTATACAAATCTTCTTCATTAGCAATCTTTCTCATGAATATTATTATCTTATTAGAATCACTTAAAAGTATTGGTCAAAAAACATGACTGCACAGTAAGGTATTGTTGTGAAATTTGTAAAAAACCTAACCCTACAGTTAGGAAAAATAATAATTTTAACCTATTTATTACTCCACAATCAGAAAAAGAAGATTAAACCTTACCGTACAGTAACCAATCAACTTTATATATCCTTTAAACTAACATAATAACTGTAAATAAAAAGTTTTAGATAAAATCATGATTTTACATTAACTTTTGAATTTGTAAAAAAATAAATAAATTCATTAGGAGGTCATAGTTATGGATGGTCAAAATATTACTAAATGGGATGTGCTTATGCAGCTAGAAGAAACTCAAGAAAGTATTACTCATTTGAATAAATTTTGCTTGGACATGACTTGTTTGAACGATAGTTTGAAGCATAGCGTATTGGATTATGCTGATGGTAAAGCAGAAGGCAAAGATCTTTATGTGCATAATGATATGTTAACTAAAGAAACTTCCAACTGTGCCAACATAATTGATGATGCTATTAAGGACTTGGAAGACTGTAGAACTTTAATCAACAAATTTTTAGAAAACAACTGAAGTGGTGATAACATGATAACTGACAGTTTTTGTGAATTGCAATATGATGAACAGCACCAATGCCATTATTGTAAAAATTGCATATGTAAAAAAGGTGATGTTTATTACGAAGGTCATGAGCCAACAGATGCAGAAATTGAAGCAGAAATAGAAAGACAAATAGCTAAATCAGAAGCTATGGCTGATCGAATGTAGGTGATAAAATGATGAGAAATATTACTGACGCCATATTAGATGTACAAAATAGAAGCACATACTTAGATGCATTAAAATCCAAGTATATGCTCATAGCACAAGATTTGATGATTACTATTTTTGATTCAGAAGACAGTATGACTTCTGAATCTGAAGAAGAAATAAAATTCTACATTAACGAACTCACCATCTTAAAAGAAGAGTTGTTAGTAGGATTGAATGAATTTACAGACAATGTAATCTTGTTAAATCATGAATTGGAAGGAGATGATTAGATGCTATGTTTTGCAATTAAAAATCATCAATTAGAGAAAGAAGTTGATGAATATAGCAATTTCGATTGGATGTCATTTTGGACATTAACAACTGAAGAAAAAATCGATAAATATTTAAAAATTAGTGAAATGTTGTTAATGCGTAAAAGATCCAGACATATTTACTTACAAAATCTTGCTAGAATTTCGAATGAAGATAGTGAAGAAAGAAGAAAAAAACGCTTTGGAAGAAAAATATTTCGATTAGGAGAATTGATTGACATTCTTGAAAGTGTTCTTAATCAAATAGAATTACAAATTATGGTATTATAAAATTAGAAGTAGTTATTGGATAAGTAAACTTATCAAACAACCACAAATTTATTAGCATTTACTTATCTGTTGTTTGATGGTTAAATACTTTATCTTTTTTTCTACTTCCCCAACAAATGGAGGAATTAACATGAGCTTTAGCGCCAAACAAGAAGAAAAGGAACAATCAATATATTATGTAAAAGAATTATCTGAATTAGATTATCTTAATGATGATACAGGAATTTACATGCCTTATCCTGATAAAGACAATTCGACTGTTTTTTTAAAAATCAGCAGAACTGAAGGTTTAAAATCAGAAATTGTTTATGCATGGGTTAAAAAGGAAAAAAATGAGTTCCACACATTGGCTATGCATAAAAGTAGAAAATTAATTATTGAAACAGACAAAAACTTACTTGACAAACTAAAAGAATCAGCAACTAGCGTGGACATTAATATTATTGAAGATTTTGATGAGTTTGTTGAAGAGGTTATTAAAAACATTAGAAAAACAAAAGGTCTTGATGTATTAAAAGATGAAGATTTTGAATTTACAAAACCACCAAAAGACTACGAAGATACGGAAGAGGAAGAAGATGTTTTTGGCTTTGATAGTTATCCTGATTTAATTCAAAAAGAAGCATTGAAAATCATTAATGATGGTTCTTTGTATGAGAAATATGTGGATTCCATTTCAATTACTCATGCAGGCAATGAAACAACAAAAGATCAACTAGCTTTAATCACTGTTTCTTTATTCATTGGCGAACCAACACACACAGAATTGGATGCCAACACAGGACAAGGGAAAACAGATGTTACAACAGAAACTGTTAAAAACATACCCGATTGTTATGTGCATCATTTGTCAACTGTTTCACCAAAAAACATCTATTACGATCGAGATTCCTATGGCAAATACAATATTGTAATTTTTGATGATGTAGTGCTAACAGATGAAACAATCGGATTGCTCAAAGTATTGTCTGACAATAACAAACCAGTTAAAGAATTGAAAACAGTAATTGATAAAAAGGCTGTTAATTTTACATTGCCAGGGAAATTTTTAATAATCATCACTTACGCTAAGGACAATCCCGATGAGGAATTATTGAATAGGTTATATAAGCTAAACATGAATATTGATGAAGATAGTAAAAAAGTAATCAAAAACAAGATTAAATTCAACACTATCATCAATGCAGATAATAATGAAATCATATCACGATCAAGATTAATTATTCAGGCAGCAATACAATATTTAGTTGAACAGGAACTTGAGATTTTCAATCCATTTGCAGTATTGTTTGACCCAACACCATTAGAAAATCGTAACATTAAACATTTCATTGCAATGGTAAAATCCAAAAGTTTTTTCCATACCAATAAACTTAAAAAGATTAATTTTGCTGGCAAAACCATTTATATTGGTTCTTATGAGGATTTCTGGCATGTTGCAGACATATGGTCTAAAGAAGCCGATACACAGAAGTACAAACTCAATGACAAAGAAAAAAATATTTTATCTATTCTTGATGAAAAAACTCGTAAACAAGCAATTGAAGATATTGAAAGTAAATTAAAAAAATATGATGAATCAACACCCGCAGATCAAGCAGACATCTTAGATGAATTAGATACTCGTAAAACAATATCTAAGCGTATTGGTGTTAGCGAAACATCTGTTAGAAATTATCTTGATAGATCACAGGGCACTTCTAAATCTTTACTTGATTTAGGTTTAATTGGTAGAATAAGATTTAATGCTGAAAATGACAATTCGCCATGGGTTTATTTCAAGGTTGAAAATGAAGATGATGAAGATATAAAAACCCTCTGGCATAACTGGCAAATCGAAAACGCCAAGCACTTTGATACCTTTGAGAACAAAATAAGAATTCTCCTTTCTTTTTTATACTTGGCAAATATTACAGTAAATGAAAAAGGATATGTATATCTAAAAAATTATTGTGAAAGTGAAAATCATTGTATAGACTTGAATGATTATGATAGTTATTATAATTTTATCAATGATGCAATGAACAATTTTGATTTAAAAAAATATGCAATTAAATTAGAAGATGCTAAACATGATGATTTGAAGTATATGATTGACTTATTTTCATCACCTAATAAAAATGTTGAAGAAACATATAAAGACCAAAATAGTGCAAATGCTGCCGACCAACCGAAAATAGTGGAAAATGCTCCAATTGAAGATACAACATCAAATTCCTATGGCGATTCCGATTTGCCAAGTACCGCCAAGCAGTGGGACAGTACCACTATTTTTGGTTCAGAAATAGGTCGTTCAGATTTTGCTTTAGAAATATGTGAATTATTATTTAATCAGAAATTAGATTTTTATAGCATATTTGATGTAGTATACAGTGATCAGGATTTTTCAATACCTGATGC
Organism: Methanobrevibacter sp.; assembly: GCF_015062985.1. Classification (GTDB taxonomy): domain Archaea; phylum Methanobacteriota; class Methanobacteria; order Methanobacteriales; family Methanobacteriaceae; genus Methanocatella. The sequence continues at coordinate 6,359 of NZ_SUTI01000030.1, forward strand.
AAAGGAATATTGCAATATGGAGTTAGGTGAGCAATTGGACTTACTGGAATCCCATGATTACATAAATACAATTAAAAATGAAGATGGTAAAACTTATTATCAGTTAGATGATGATTTAAAAGAAGTTTTAGCTAATTTTACTACACCTAAAGAACCAACAGAGAAAATTTTTGAAAACGATTTACTACAAGCAGATTATGGTTTTAAACCATTTGAATTATAGGAGGATGATAACATGAAAACAGATGTTTACAAAATTACAGAAGAATTGGAAGAAAAAGGTTGGTTGTATGATGATACTGGAGTTTATGTACCTTATACACATAAGAATAAGGAGTTCTATGACCACAGAGATGTTTATTTGAAAATTAAAAAACATTCAGAAATCAACAATCATTTGGTTTATATCTTTGGCAAGATAGAAGATGGGCTTTTTTATCCGGCAGAATCATACCTATCTCCAAATCTTATAAATGAAAAAGATAAAAAGTTAACACGCTCATTAAGATATATGGGGCTAAGATATGGTTTAAATGCCGCCGATAAAGTTTATATTAACTTTGTTAAATCATTTAAAAATGATATTAATAATGCAGATTGTTTGGATATCCTAAAAGTTGAGGATTATGAAGTTCCAAATGAACCAAACATGGTTAATTTAACTGTAGAGTATGTAAAAGACGGTCATCATAACTTTATGAATATGTTCGATCTTACTAGATTAACATTAGGTGAACCTATTTATAATTATGCATATCGTAAAATGTATCATTGTCCTTTTCATGATGATGCACAGCCTAGTGGTGAAGCTTTGTTTTCTGTTTTTAGATGTTTATCTAAAAAGAAGCAATATGACCAGACTGAATTGTTAATGAAACTGTATAACCTTGATACTCCAGAGGAAGCCGAAGTTAAATTTCAGGAGTTGAAACGCAACTCCTAATTATTTTTTTATAAAAATGTCCATTTCCTGTTGTTACAGCTATACGCACATAAGCTTGTTTTGAGTGTTGCGGAATTGCCGTCAGTATTTCATGGTAGCAACCAATAATATGGGGTTTGCATCAACATGCTCATGATTTAATTAGCCATAGAATCAATTAAAGTAACATCTTTTGTAGGCATTGTCTGCCCAAATCATGCAATCATGAAAAACGCTTTGAAACCCTGCATGAAAGCCCCAAAGCAGCAATACGTGTAGTATCCACACCCTGGCCTGAAGCTGTCTGGGCTGAAGTTTTGACCATACACTTTGTTATCTATATAGGTAAAAATGTACATTAAAAGTATTCAATAACCTAAGAATACCATCGAATTCAATAGTCATTATAATTTCTTACTTCATTCTAGCTTTTCCTAGATTTTTCCCATCTGCCCATTGCCTCTTGACTTGCTCCCCAGCCACCTTTTTCCATCTTGCAATTTTCTTTAGATCCTTCGCGCTATTTAAAACATCATATATTTCCTTTTCAGTGTACCTATTAACCAAAAATCTAATGATTTTATCTTTATTATCATAATTTATTCCATAACCTTCTGAAAGCACTGCAATTTCATTATCATTAAGTTGAACATATAATTTTTTATATAACTGGTTTTTTGTTCTTCTTTTTCTCTTTTAGCTTCAAATTGTTTATTTTCCCCATACAATATGCCATATTGTTTTTCAACAATTGGCAATCTCTCTTCTAATTTCATGAGCCGATATTTATATTCAATTCTGTCATTTTCATTATTTGTTTGTCTTAAATTATTTTTTACTTTTTTAATTTGGTTTTTTAACGAATCTAATTCTTGTTTGACTGTTTCCAAATCTGTTTCCCCACCAACCCACTCATCTGTGTGTTTCATCCTATTACATTCTCTGCAAAGTGTCTGTAAGTTATTTATATTATTAGTTCCGCCTTTAGCAACCGGCACAATATGGTCTATTTCTAAGCTGGTTTCATCTTTACCGGCCCCGCATTCCCTGCACTTGTACCCGTCACGCTTGAATACTTCATGGCGGAGTTGGCGAGGTATTGGTTGGCGACCATATCTTGTAGCTAGTTCCCCACCGCAGTACGGACATAATTTAAAGTTTAGGTCATCAAAGACTCTTCCACAAGATTTGCAGTATTTTTCCATAGTTTCACCAATAACCATTAGGATATTTCTTTTTTAACCATGATTTTAATGAATTTAATTGATCATCATCCATTTTAAATAACATGTCAAAAAAATCTTCATTATCTAATGAAAAGTCTTTTTGCAATTGTTTTATATCACTTTCAGATAACATTTTGTAAGATTGAGGGATTCCTTCCATATATTTATATGTGCCACCAACCCACTCGTCAGTATATTTGGCCCTATTACATGCTTCACATAATGTTTGAAGGTTGCTTAAGTCATTAGTTCCACCTTTAGCTACTGGTCTGATATGATCCACATGAAGTCTAGTTTGTTTATTAGTAGCGCCACATTCCCTGCATCGATATCCATCTCTTTGGAATACTTGATGGCGAAGTTTGCGTGGAATTGGTTGTCTGCCAGTTCTTGTAGATAATTGATTGCCACAGTATGGACAGATTTTGAAATCTGAATCTTTGAAGACTCTTCCACAGGATTTGCAGTATTTTTCCATTAGGAACACCTATTTTATTTGACTAAATATGCTTCCTAGTATATCTTTGGTTACTTCATGAGCAGCATCCTTGGCTGCTTGTGAAGCCACTTTTTCAATTTGAATCGTATTTAATGTGCTTGCATCATTATTATTAATATTCAAGTTATTTTTATAATCTGACATATAAGGTATTAACTTATCAGTATCAAACAATTCAATACCTTTTGATTGACCTTTGTCTCTTTGATAATTAATTTTAATGACATAATTCTTTTCAATGATTTTATCATGAATTTCTTTAGCAGTATGTGATTCAACCAATTGTTTGAGATTATCTTCTTTACTTTTGCTGGAGATATGAAAATTACCCATGAGCACTCCATAAGTATACTTATCTAATGACACATATAACATTTTAAATAGTTTCTCTTTAAGTTCTTGATTAGATTTATTAGCTTCTAAAACATCATCACTCAATTCATTTAACTGTTCTTCAATTTTAGAAATCTTTTCCTCTAATTTTAAAATTTGATATTTACATTCAATAATTTCATTTTCATTAGACGATGTTAATAATCTACTTTTCAGATCAATTAATTGAGATTTTGAGTAATTAAGTTCTTTAATAAGTTCTTCACTAGTAGATATACCTCCAACCCATTCATCTGTATATTTAGCTCGATTACATTCTTTACATAATGTTTGTAAGTTGTCAATATGGTTTGTACCTCCACGAGCCACTGGTTTAATATGATCTATTTCTAATTTTGTTTCTTTATTACTTGCACCACATTCTTTGCACCGATATCCATCCCTTTTAAATACTTTATGACGAAGTTGACGTGGTATCGGTTGTCTACCCTGTCTTGTTTCGAGTTTATTACTACAGTAAGGGCAAAATTTATAATTTAGGTCATCAAAGACGCTTCCACATGCTTTGCAGTATTTTTCCATAATATCCCTACCTATTTAATCCATAAACATATCATTATTCCATACTAATTGTACTAGCCGAACCAATAGTTCGTTTCTTTCTGTTATTTCAGGTTTTCCGAATGCCACATATGGTCTAAATGGTAAATTGTTTTCTTCAATGAATCTTTTGAACTGTGGATTGTTGTTGTAAGCTTGCTGGCCTAATGATTCACTGTAAATGTTGCCTTCGTTTGAACAGTAAGTTTGTAGTTTGTAATCAAATTCAGCATCATTTAAACTGGCATTTATACTTTTATGCAGTAACAGTAATGCTCCAACACTGTTACGCCATTGGTTGAAATCGTTTTGGTCAGTGAATTCTTTTGTGAACCATTCAAAGTGGTCGGAGATGATATGTTCTATTTCGAATGGATTTTTGGTTTGTGCCATGTAATTGCAGTAATTGGAGGCAACACCAGTTTGTTCTTCGATGAATCCTGTAACTCTAGCCAACATATTTTTAATGTATTTTTTGGTAAAGCTGTTTAGTTTGAGATCTGGAAGGACGTCTTCAGGTTTGCTTTCGAAGTTAAGATAATGTCTATTTAGTTTTTCTTTTAGTTCTGGAATTGAACATCTCCTGATGTCTTTAGTTATGTTGAATACAAAGTTTTTGATTGTACTGTAGTTAAGTGTTTTGTAGTTGGTGAATCTTGA
>NZ_SUTI01000031.1 GCF_015062985.1 Methanobrevibacter sp.
GGCTAGATGGGATTCGAACCCATGACCTCCCGGTTATCAGCCGAGCGCGCTAACCAAGCTGTGCCACTAGCCTATGTTTTATATATGACAGGTTAACTGTCAACACTTATACTTATATTAATTACTATATATAACTCTTTCGGTGGTTATATATAGAATTAAATAAGATTTTTTAAAATTTATCTATTAATCATTTCGTTAATGGAATCTGCCATTGCATGTCCTTCAACGATTATTTTTGCATTTTCAATTCCTTCAACGTTTTCTGCTCTGATTTTTGCATCAGCAGCAATACGAGTAATACTCATACAACCTGGATTGGTTGGTTTGAGGATAATTTCAGCTTGATCTCCTTCAACTGCAATATTTTGCACAATACCCATTTCTACGATACTGATTCCCATGTGTGGGTCATTTATTACATAAATTGCATCTTTAATATCTTTTACTAAGTCTTCAGACATTATTCAGTCTCCTATATTTTTATTGTATTTATTATTATTTCATAAGATATTTATAAACATTGTTATTTTTTCTAACAAAAGATTATTAAATTATTTTAATCGATGTTTTATTTTAACACCAATTCCATTATTGTATTCTTCCATTTCACGGCCTGTCATTATTGCTTTTCCAACTCCTACGACTGTTTCATCTTTAACAACCACGACTTCGTCATTTGGTATGATATTGTGGTCCGCTTTTTTGATTCCGGGTGCGAAAACGGTATTTGTCGTAAGGTCGAAGTCAATTTCAACAACATGGATTCCCAATTCTTTTAAAATTTCTCCACCAGGCAAATTTAATCTATATAATCCATAATCCTTATTAAGTAATGCTAACTGTTTTCCATTGCTCAATATTCTTTTGTGATACATTCCTTTTGTTTTGACATTTTCCGGTATGAATTCATCACCATTTTCACCAAACTGATATTTGGCAATTGATTTCAACTCATGAAGTGTTTTTTCTCTTCTGTTTACTCTATCATGCTTTTTAAGTTCCATCCTTAAATTATAAAGTGAATCAGGTGATGTGGGCCTGCCGTCTTCACATGTATTGATGAAATCATCAAGATATGCCTCACAGGATTCAAGATAACCTCCTGCGAGATTGGCTATAACTGTTTTTCCCTCACAATATTTGGCTATTAGTTTCCCGCTTTCTTCAATTTCATCTTCAGACCATGAACCTGTTGTGCTCACATCATATGATTGGATTGGGAATGTATTTTCAAGTTCCCTTGGACAGATTCCAAAGGGGGAAGTCACTATAAGTTCCTGAAATGATCTTGTAATCTTTCTGAATTTTTGGTGTGATTTGGAATTGGAATACGGTTTTTTCATACTGCACGGCAATAAAACAACTGTATCACCAAGAGGCTTCATCATTTCCATTCTCTGCCTCCATCTCACGGCTTCCGGACGATATAATGATTCTTCACTGGAGCATATTACCTTCATGTTATTCCTCAAAAGCTTTAATTAATTCATTGTCAAGTTTTATTAATCTTTCAATATTATCATCGCTGTCTTCAATTCGTCTTTTCCATTTCGCTATGACAAAATCGATATCCACTTCGTCGCTGCCGCTTATCAGATTGTCTGCATGGGCAACAATCTTTTCTTCAAGAGTTTCGGGCTCATATGATTTTTTTGGAAGTCCAAGTTTTACGGATTCCTCTTCGGTTATTCCGGCACCGATATGTCTTTCAATGATTTTTAACACGTCTTCGTCGTATCCGTATTGCTCAGCTATTTTAACCCCTTCTATTGCATGGTCAATTCCATGGGTTCTGGATCGTCCGATGTCATGCAGAAGAGCGCCTTTTCTAATAAGGTCTTCATCAACATTATCAAAATTAGAAGCTATTTCCATAGCTTTTTTATAAACGGCTTTACAATGTTCTATAACATTTTCAGGAGTATTCTCCTTTTCAAGCAATTCAATTTCCATTTTTATCTTTTCATTTGTTTTTTTCATTAAAGGAATTAAAATTACTTTCAACCATTTTGATATCTTCTTTTATTTGTTCGATGGTTTCTGCATTGTCCTGGAATTCTAATTCTTCACCGCATGCAGGGCATATGAATTCATAATCGGAGGATTCATCAAAATCAAGTCTGACGTGACCTAGTGGACATACGAAAAACATATTGTTTTCTTCACGTTCCAATTCCTCATTCAGCATTGATAAATATTTCTGGGAATCCTTTTGGATACGATTAATAACTTCATCTTTTTCAAATTTCCAAGAATAAGTAAACCATTGTGTTTCAGGGTCTTTACTTCTTTTATAACTAGCCAATCCCATATCATAAAGTCTGTAAAGTATTTTTCTAACGATATTTAGTTTAATTCCAGTTTTATTTGCAATTTCCTCATCAGTTTCAATTCCATCGTTCAATGCCTCAACAATTGGTAAATTGCTTTCATCTTCAACAATGTTGGTTAATAAAGTCTTTACTAATGGATCATTTATCATTTAATTTCCCCTAAAACTTATCAAATCAAATTATCATATAAAAATAAAAAAATAACATGTTATGATATATAAGATTAAATCTATATTAGTTATGTTTTTTTTATTATAAATACATATCTAATATTCTTCTAAAATTTCTAATAAATTCTGAATGATATAATCTACTTCCTCATCGGTTAGGGTGGAATATATCGGCAGGCTTATTTCATTTTCAAATAAGTGATATGCATTCGGGTAATCGTTTATATCGTATCCCAAATCCCTATACGCTGTCAACAGTGGGAGCGGTTTGTAATGCACATTGGTGCTGATTCCCCGTTCTTCCATTTTGATTATAATCTCATTTCTTTCATCAAGTGTGATACCGTCAATTCTTGTCAGGTAGAGGTGTCCTGATGATTTTGAATTTTCACTGAAGTGGATTGGTGTGATGACCTTGCTGTTTTCAAACCCTGCATCGTATTTTTTTACAATTTCATGTCTGCGCTCTAACATCGCATCATACCTTCCAAGCTGTCCAAGGCCGATTCCTGCCTGAACGTCAGTCATATTGCATTTATATGCAGGAATTAGAATATCATACTCCCAAGATCCTTTTTGGGTTTTTTCCAGCGCATCTTTGGTTTGCCCATGCAATGAGAGAATCTGCAATTGCTTATATAATTTTTCAGAATCCACCTTGTCATGTTTTTTCCAGGTTACAGCTCCTCCTTCGGCTGTTGTCAGGTTTTTAACTGCATGAAATGAAAAACAAGTAAAGTCAGCAAGATTTCCTGCTTTCTTATTATTTTGAACTGCGCCAAATCCATGAGCGCAATCGGCCAGCACAATTATCCTGTTGAATGCTTCCTGTATCTCATTATTTGGGCGGAACAGGTCTTTTTTATTTTCAATTATTTCAAAAATCTTATCGTAATCACATAATATTCCCGCAATGTCCACAGGCATGATGACTTTTGTTTTGTCAGTAATCGCATCGCTCATTTGGGAATAGTCCATGTGCTCTTTGTCTTTTTGGCTGTCCACCATTACTGGTGTTGCTCCAACATGACATATTACGCTGCAGGTGGCGGTATATGTGTATGCAGGCACAATCACTTCATCTCCTTCCCCTACACCAAGTAGGCGCAATGTCATTTCAAGAGCTGTAGTTGCAGCACTCAAACAGACAGTCTTATCGCTGCCGCAATAATCGGTTATCCTTTTTTCAAACTCTTTTGTTTTTGGTCCTGTAGTAATCCAGCCGGATTTCAGGGCCGCTATAACTTCTTCAATTTCTGCTTCGCTGATGTCTGGCGGTGAAAATGGTATGTTCATTATTTATTCTCCATTGATTTCTTGAGGGTCATGATAAGTAGGAACACATTTCCTCATAGTATCTTTTATGATTTCTTTATCGTAAATGTCGTTATCTATAAGGTATCTGAAAGCATCGAGCTTTTCTTCAACTTCTTCCATTTTAAAGTCCATTGGTTCAGTAATAAAGATTTTTTCATGTCCTGTCTCTTCAAGGTTTTCTTCATCCATCAGTAACTCTTCATATAACTTTTCTCCAGGCCTCATTCCTGTAATCTTAATTTCAATGTCTTCTCCAAGAGTCAATCCGGACAGTTCAATCAAACTTTTTGCCAAATCATATATTTTTACAGGATTTCCCATATCCAATACAAATATCTCTCCGCCTTTTGCGTAGGTGATTGATTGAAGCACCAATGCCACAGCTTCGGGAATTGTCATGAAAAATCTTGTAATTTCCTTATGTGTCACGGTAACCGGTCCGCCTTCAGCAATCTGCTTTTTGAATAATGGCACTACTGACCCGTTACTTCCCAAAACATTTCCGAAACGAACGGCCACAAATTCAGTTTCACTTTCCTTATCCTTTGCCTGAATAATCATTTCACATAACCTTTTGGTGGCACCCATTATATTTGTAGGATTTACAGCTTTATCCGTGGATATCAGAATAAATCGTTTCACATTGTATTTGTCACTCGCATTAACCAGGTTATATGTACCGAATATATTGTTTTTTATCGCTTCAGTCGGATTATTTTCCATAAGGGGAACATGCTTATGTGCAGCAGCATGGAAAACAATTTCAGGAGAGTATTCTTCAAAGATCTCAAACATCCTATGTTCATCTCTGATGTTTGCGATTATGGCACATATTTCATTGTTCGGATATTTGGATTTCAATTCTAATTCAATATCATATAAGTTATTTTCATATATGTCAATCATTAACAAGCGCTTTGGATTATGAAGCATTATTTGCCTACAAAGCTCTTCTCCGATAGATCCTCCTCCACCGGTCACTAAAACTATTTTTCCGCTGATTATGCTTTTGATGTTGTTATTGTCAAGTTCAATAGGGTCTCTTCCGAGTAAATCCTCAATTTCCACATCCCTTAAACTGTGATACAGGTTCTCTTCGGAAATGAGTTCCCTTAATCCCGGCAATACTTTAACTTTTGCATTTGTCTTATTACAGATTTCCAGAATCTCTTTTTTATTCTTGTTATCTATATTTACAATTGTGAAAAAAATGGAATCCACATTGTATTCTTCGCAGATGCGTATAATGTCATTTCTTTTTCCAATGATTTTCACTCCTGCCACAGAATAACCCTGTCGTTTTCTATTGTCGTCAATTATTCCAATTATTTCATATTTTCCTTTTAAAGTGGAATTCAATGTTTTTATGATGTCATTGGCAGAGTATCCTCCACCTATAAGCAATAACTTCTCCGGACTTTCCGGAACTTTATACTTTTCAGGTTTTGCAGTGGAAGACAGCAGATAATGCTTGATTGTTAAACGTGAGGTAATAACTATAATACCAATTAAGAATCCTACTGCGAGGTTAAGCTTAATTGAGGGATTTTTCATATCCAATACCAACTCTTCTATTAAGGAGACTATAAGTAGGGAGATTACTGAAAACACCAGGTACATAGTGTAATCTCTGAGGCTTTCATAACGTATAATGTGAGAATACATGCCATCGATTTTAAAAACAGTCAATAAAATTACTATTCCAATAGCTATGCTTATTAGAAGCTCATGTTTTGTTACCGCGCTTGTGGGATTCATTAAAAATGAATCGGTAATAATGACTGATATTAAATAATATCCAAGAATAACAGCAAACGCATCAACTAAGGGCAACAAAATATTCCTGTATTTAGCGAATTTATCTATTCTCATTAAAGTTCGACCTCATGTTTTAAAGTAATTATAAGTTATAATTTTTAAGTGGTATTATTTTTGTATATTGGTTAATATAAAATTTTCTTTTAACCATTTTTTTTAGTTTAAATTTATAATTTTTCCACTTTTAAAGCTTATTTTTCTTTTTTTCAATAAAATGATGGTTCAATGGTCGTTTAACTTTTTCTGATTATCACTGCAGGGGTATGGGTTATCGAATCAAGGTCTTCGATGGTAACTTCATCAATTTCAGTACCTAACACTGCTTTAACGCTGTGTATTGTTTTCATTTCTGTTTCAAGTGATTTTTGATAATCTTCAGCAATATTGGCTATTTTTAAAGCAGTTTCAACATCAATTTCTTCACTGCATCCCAATGGTGTTGATCCCATATTTTCTGACATCTGTCCTTTCAGATATCCGAAAAACCCATTATCGGCATCGATGCCTTCAATGGCTATCGGCAAACCTGTAAAATACTTTCCGTTCTTCATATATGTCGCGTCGGTATCGATAATCATGACTTTAACTTCTTTGCCGATTTCCTTTTTAATTTCTTTTGCAACTTTTTCGGGGTTTTCAGGCAATAGCGAAACGTATGTTCCAGGGGCGTTACTCAAATCAATTCCCGCTTCGGAAGCGGGTTTCAAAGCATGCTTCAATCCATATAACTGTAAGACAACTTCCTTATGGGCTTCAGTTTCTTTAGGCAACTTTCTCAAATTTTTTATTGTTCTCTTTTTGATTTTAAGCAAGGGTCCCAGCACATATCCCCAAAGATATTTGCTCCACACTACTGTCAGAAACTTGGCGGTTAAGGATGGTTTGTATTTGGATTCATCAATCAGCCTCCCCTGTGAAATTGAAATTGGAGTTTCAGCAATTACCAAATAGTCATTATCTTTCATTAATTCTTTTGCAGGTTCTATTATTGAATTTAAATTCTCATTTGGCTTGATGTATCCGGTTTCTATAGGAATTACAATATAATCCCCATTAATCACATGCTTTATATTTTTCAAATCTTCACTTGTCATAAGAATCTTTATTTAAAATAGATAGTATAATATAAAGTAATGAATTTTAAATAATTATCTATTTGGGTGTAACAATGGTTAGAAAATTTATCACATATTTTGAAAAGGAAGGCGAGGATTATACTGATGAATTGATTAGTGCTGTTAAAGACAAATTGGAAAGTTCTAACAATATCAAAAGAATTCTAATTGCTTCAGCATCAGGAAAATCAGCATTGAAGCTGTATGATGCTATTGGTGATGATGTTGAGATAATCAACGTGACCCATCATATGGGCTTCAGCGGTCCTAACGAATCAGACATTTCCGATGAGATGATTGAAAAGCTTGAAGCTGTTGGAATTAAAACATATTTCGGAGGCCATGCATTCAGCGGTGCAGCAAGAGGGGTTACAAACAAATATGGAGGATACTCTCCATTGGATGTTGTTGCAGATACACTTAGAATGTTCGCTCATGGAATTAAGGTTGCTGCAGAAATTTCCATTATGGCTGCAGATGCAGGATTAATACCTGTGGGAGAAGAAATAATTGCAATTGGCGGTAGAGGCCATGGTGTTGACAGTGCAGTTATTCTAACACCGGTCAATGCTAAAAACCTATTCGATTTGGAATTCCATGAAATTATTGCAATGCCACGTGATTAGTTGATTATTATATTATTTTGTAAAAAAATTAGTAATTTATATAATAGTAGTTGCATTTAAATATAAGTAAAAATAGAAATATTTAACAATTATTTTAATAGAAGAGTATGTGGGGTTAATTTGTGAAATTTATAGATGATGCAATCAAAGAATCCGAACAAAGAATGGAAGAGAAAACTCCTGATAAACTCTCTTCAGATATCGATGATGACCTTATTGAGATGATTAGAGGAGCTAAAACTCATATTTTTGTTGTTGGTGCTGGTGGAGCAGGAAATAATACTATATCAAGATTAAATGAAATGGGTATTGAAGGAGCAACAACTATTGCTGTGAACACTGATGCTCAAGATTTATTTTATTGTCAATCAGCTAAAAAAATCCTTTTAGGTAGAAAAACTTCTAAAGGATTAGGTGCTGGTGGTGACCCAGAAGTTGGTGAAGAATGTGCTGAAGAAAGCGAAGATGAAATTAGAGACCAATTGGAAGGCGCAGACATGGTATTTGTCACATGCGGTCTTGGTGGGGGAACCGGTACAGGTTCAGCACCTATTATCTCTAAATTATCTAAAAAATTAGGCGCATTAACTGTTGCTGTTGCTACTATGCCATTTTCAGCAGAAGGTATTAAAAGAAGAGAAAACGCTGAATTTGGTTTAGAAAAACTTCAAGAATCAGCTGACACAGTAATTGTCATTCCAAATGATAAATTATTGGAAGTTGCACCTAACTTGCCGTTAAATAAGGCATTTATGGTTTCTGATGAAATATTAGGAAGAGCTGTAAAAGGAATAACTGAATTGATTACTAAGAAAGGTTTAGTAAGTTTAGACTTCGCTGATATTAGAAGCATCATGGGCGGATCAGGAATGGCTATGATTGGTATGGGTGAATCCGATACTGGTGATAGGGCATTAGAATCTGTGCATGAAGCATTAAGCAGTCCTTTATTAGATATTGATATTTCTAATGCAACCGGTGCTTTAGTTAACATATCAGGTAGTTCTGATTTAACATTGCATGAAGCTGAAAAAATCGTCCAAGTTGTTGCTGATAAGTTAGATCCTGAAGCTAACATTATTTGGGGTACTCAAATTGATGAAAGCCTTCAAAATACTGTTAGAACCACAGTTGTTGTTTCAGGCATTAAATCTAATTATGAAACTGGTGTCAACTATGAAGAAGAAGTTTCCGAAGAGGAAATTGATTCAGATTCAGCCAGCAACCAATTAGATGATTTCATTGATGGAATTTTCTAATTCCATATTTTATTTTTTTATAAAAAATGCAAACATTTATTAATGTTTAAATTATAAATTATTTTATTACTATTATTTTATTATAATTTTATAAATTTTTTAATTTTGGGTATTTAAATGAATGTTGAAGAAACTTTTAGCAAATTTATCAAAGACAGTAAAAGAGTATTGAAAGTATCAAAAAAACCAGATTTACCTGAATACATTGATCTGGCTAAAGTTTCCCTTATGGGTGTAGTCATAATTGGTGTTATAGGTTTCGTAATTATGTTACTTGGTTCTTTAGTTGGTTTATAGAACCATTCTTTTATTTTTTTAATTACCAAGGATTATAATAAAATTTTTTGTAATGTGTTATTTTATTTAAAAAGTGATTTTTTTTGAAAACTTTTAAATACTACTATTTATATAAATATTGATATTATAGAAATCTTGTTTTCGAGATAATTTTTTTTCTTGAAAATCATGGCTTTTATAATATTTTTAACTTAATGTATGATTTTATTAACAAGCAAAAATTTTAAAAATAGGTGAATTTTTCATGGAAGATACTAATAGTTCCATATACGCTCTTAAAACCTCTGCAGGTCAAGAAAGGAATGTCGCCAGATTGTTGGCACGTAAGGCTAGAACCATTGATGGCATAGGCATTTCTGCAATTCTTGTTCCGGAATCTTTAAAAGGGTATATTTTAGTTGAATCTTCAACAAAAATAGATCTTAGGAATCCTGATTTAAAAGTACAACATTTAAGAGGGGTTGTTGAAGGTAGTGTTGGCATTACTTTCGAAGAAGTAAAAAGATTCTTAAAACCAGAACCTATTATTTCCTCTATTCAGAAAGGAAGTATTGTTGAACTTATTTCTGGTCCTTTCAAAGGGGAAAGAGCAAAAGTGGTTCGTATTGATGAATCACGTGAAGAAGTCGTTCTTGAGTTAATAGAAGCTGCAGTACCAAT
>NZ_SUTI01000032.1 GCF_015062985.1 Methanobrevibacter sp.
AGTTAGAAGAGGTTGTGGAGACTGGGGTTGTGTTTGTGGAAGAGAACACACCGTACCTTTCAAAGTACAAGGTAAAACCAGTAGTGTAAGTGTTACCTTAATGCCAGCTCCTGCAGGTGTAGGTTTAGTTGTTGGTGATGTTGGTAAAACTATTTTAAAACTTGCTGGAATTCGTGATGTATGGTCTCAAACTTTCGGACAAACCCAAACCACTGTTAACTTTGCTAATGCAGTATTTGATGCTTTAAAAGAATTAAGTAATGTAAAAGCTACCAAAGAAGACCTCAAAAAAATGGGAGTCAATTACTAGATGGTGATTACTATGTTTTTGGTTATTAGAGTAAGAGGAACTACTGGTGTCATTAAGAATATTGCTGACACTTTAGACATGTTAAGACTTAACAGAATCAGCCACGCAGTAATCGTTGAAGAAAATCCTAGTTATGAAGGTATGCTTCAAAAAGCTAAGGACTACATCACTTGGGGTGAAATTGATGCTGAAACTTTAGCAGCAATCATTGCTAAAAGAGGTAGACTCCCAGGTAATGTAAAAGTTACCGATGAATACGTTGCTGAAAATACTGATTATAAGGACATTGCTGATTTAGCTAGTGCTCTTATCGATTCAAAAGTTAAATTAGCTGATGTTGGAATTAAACCTGTATTCCGTTTACACCCTCCAAGAAAAGGATACGAAGACATCCGTTTATCTGTAAAAGAAGGTGGATCTTTAGGTTACAGGGGAGAAGAAATTAAAGATCTTGCAAAAAGAATGCTTTAAATCAGGTGTATATTTATGATTAGAACAAAACGTAAAATTAACAAACAAAGAGGTTCTAGATCTAACGGTGGAGGCTGTACCAAAAAACGTAGAGGTGCAGGTAACAAAGGTGGTAAAGGAAAAGCAGGTATGGGTAAACAACACTGGACCTGGACTGTAATCCACGATCCTGACCACTTTGGTAAACACGGTTTTAAAAGACCTCAAAAAATGATTAAAAAAGTTAATGCTGTTAATTTAAGCTACTTAGAAGAACAAGCTGATAATTTAATTGCAAGCGGTAAAGCATCCAAAGATGGAGATGCTATTGTTATCGATGTAACTGAATTAGGATATGACAAAGTTTTAGCTAAAGGTAGTATCTCTAAAACTTTCAAAATTTCAGCACCTAAATTTTCAGCATCCGCTATTGAAAAAATTGAAGAATTAGGAGGAGAAGCTATAGAGTTATAGCTTTTATTCTCTTTATTTATTGAGGAATAAAATGTCTGCGCTAGAAGTATTAGAACCAATTTTTAAGGTTGTTCCTGAAGTTAAATCTCCTGTTCACAGAGAAGATTTCAATGAAAAACTTAAATGGACAGGTTTAGTTTTAGTTTTATACTTTATATTAACTCAAATTCCATTGTACGGATTAGCTCCAAACGCTATCGATTCATTCGCTCAATTAAGAGCTGTAATGGCTGGAAGTGCTGGTTCAATCCTTGCTTTAGGGATTGGTCCTATTGTTACTGCATCAATTGTTTTGCAATTATTAGTTGGTTCAAATCTTTTAGAATTGGATTTGTCTTCACATAAAGATAAATCTCATTTCCAAGCTACTCAAAAAATCCTATCTATTGTTTTCACTGTATTTGAAGCAAGTGTTTTGGTATTAACTGGTAACTTACTTCCTATAGACGGTTCATATACATTATTATTAATTGTTCAACTTGTTTTGGGTGCTATAATCATCATCTATCTGGATGAAGTTGTTTCAAAATGGGGTTTTGGTAGTGGTATTGGTTTATTCATTGCTGCTGGTGTATGTCAAGCGATTATTGTAGGTACATTCAGTATTCTTCATGGATCTGATGGATTATTTGCAGGTATCCTCCCTAAATTTATCCAAATGGCTGCAGCTGGCCGTCCTGACTTTTCAGTTTTAATCCCATTAATCGCCACAATTATTGTATTTATGGTGGTTCTTTATGGTGAAGCTATGAGAGTGGAAATTCCTATTTCCCATGGTAGTGTCAGAGGTCATGGTAGAATAAGAGGATCCGTCGGTAAATATCCTTTGAAATTCGTATATTCAAGTAACATGCCGGTTATCTTAACAAGTGCATTACTTGTAAACGTTACTTTATTTGCAAATATTTTCCAGAAAATTGGTTTCCCTATTTTAGGACATATTGATGCAGGAAAACCAGTTGATGGTATTGCTTGGCTTTTATCTACTCCAAAGTTAGGGATGTTTGTAACAGAACCGATTCATGTTCTCATCTATGCAATATTTTTCATTGCATGTTGTATATTCTTCTCATATCTATGGGTTGAAATCAGTGGTTTAAATGCTAAAAAGATTTCAGAACAACTTTATAACTCAGGTATCCAAATTCCTGGTTTCAGAAGTAGTAAACGTCAATTGTATAAAATTTTAAAGAAATATATTCCTGCTCTCACCATTATCAGTGGTGTTTATGTAGGTCTTATTGCGTTCCTTGCAGATTTGACCGGTGCTTTAGGTGGAGGTACTGGTGTATTGCTTACTGTAGGTATTATTCATAAACTTTATGAAGAAATGGCTGAAGAACAACTTATGTCAGCAAATCCACTTCTTAGAAAATTCTTAGGGGATTAAATTTCTCCTATCTTTTCTTTTTAACATTAACAGAGGGATTAAATTGAAATTAGTAGTATTAACAGGTATTCCAGGTTCTGGAAGTACAACATTACTTAATAAAGCACTTGAAGAAGTTGATTATGTGCACTTAAATTACGGTGACATAATGACTGAAATTGCTATTAAAGAAAACATTGTGGAAGATAGGGATTCTTTAAGAAAATTACCAGCTGAAACTCAAAAAGAAATTCAAGCTAAGGCTGCTAAAGAAATTAAAGAAAGATCTGAAAATGATAATGTTATTGTCGATACTCATTGTACTATCAATACTCCATCCGGGTTCTTACCGGGTTTACCAATTTGGGTATTGGAACAATTACAACCAGATCGTTTCATATTAGTTGAAGCAAATCCTGATGAGATTATTTACAGAAGATTAAACGATGAAACTCGTCAAAGAGATGTTCAAAAAGCAAAAGAAATTAAATTACATCAAGAAATGAACAGGGCAACTTCTATGGCTTATGCTACATTAACAGGAGCTACTGTCAAAATTGTTGAAAATCATGATAATCATTTAAATTCATCAGTTTCTAAGTTAGTAGATGTTTTAAATTTATAGGGGTATAATTATGGTTGATATAATGGGACCGATTTATGGCGCATTGAATGCAATTTTCAATCCGATTCTTGCCATAGATCCTAATCCAGCTAATCCAGCTTTAACAGTTTTAATTATTGCATTTATTGTTTCATTGATTACCACAATAGCCAATAAATATCTGGTGGATCAGGATGCATTAAATGAAAAGCAAAAAGCTATGCAAGAGTTTAATAAGGAACTTAGGGATGCTCAAAAAAGAGGAGACGGTAAAAAAATTGCAGAACTTCAGGCTAAACAGGCTGAAATGATGAAGGACCAGACTGCAATGATGTCAGAACAGTTCAAACCAATGTTTGTGACTTTTGTTCCGATTATTTTAATATTTTTCTGGATGAGATCTTCTGCAATTCACAATTTAGTTGTAATTTTACCTCAAACTGTATATTGGGTTACATTAACTCCGATTTGGCATGCATTAGGAAGCGTAATGTATGGTGGTAAAGCAACTATCCCATATGGTATTGGTTGGTTGTTATGGTATATGATTTGTACTTTTGGTATGAGTCAAATCTTAAGAAAATTCTTAGGATTCAAACAAGGGTTCTAAATCAACTTTTAACTATACATTTATTAATAAGAAGAAATATATATTATAGTATTCTATATTGAATACGCTATTACACAATTATTAGATATTTTATTAAATTATTATTAAAGGTGATTATATGCCTGCAAATAGGTTTAGATCAAGATCATATAAAAGAATTCATAAAAACACTCCTGGTGGAGAAAATGTTTTAAGATATAAAAAGAAAAAACCATCTAAGCATGTTTGTGCTGAGTGTGGTGCAGTATTACATGGAGTTCCTCGTGGACGTCCATATGAAATTGGAAAATTATCAAAAACAGCTAAAAGACCTAACCGTCCATTCGGTGGGTACTTATGCTCAAGTTGTGCTCGTAAACATTTCAAAAACGAGGCTAGAAAATAATGATAATTACTATCGGCGGATTAGCTGGAACTGGAACTACTACCCTTGCTGAAGAGTTAAGTAAAAGATTGGAGATTCCATATATCTCTGCGGGTTTCATTTTTAGAGAAATGGCTGCGGAGCATGGAATGAGTGTTCTTGAATTTAGTGAATTTGCCGAAGGTAATGACGATATTGATAAGGAAATAGATGAAAGACAAGCTTTAAAGGCTAAATCAGCAGAAAACTTAATTGTTGAAGGCAGATTATCAGCATTTTTTGTTGATAATGCGGATTTGAAGATTTGTTTAATGACTCCTTTTGATGTACGTTCCAAAAGAATAGCTAAAAGGGAAGAAAAGTCTGTTGAAGTAGCAAAAAGCGAGATTATTACTCGTGAAAAAAGTGAAGCTTTAAGATACAAAGAAATCCATAATATTGACATCAATAATATGGATGTTTATGATTTAGTTATAAATACTGATAGCTTTGATCCAAAAAGCATATCAGAAATCATTATTCAAACATTAAAGGTGATATAAATGGCATCAATCGAAGTAGGTAGAGTATGTGTTAAAACTGCTGGTAGAGAAGCAGGCGAAAAATGTGCAATCGTTGAAATTATCGATGAAAACTTTGTTGAAGTAATTGGTGAAGCTGTAAAAAACAGAAGATGTAATATTGCTCACTTAGAACCAACCGAAGATTCTATCGATGTTTCCGGTGATGCAGAATCTATCAAAGCAGCTTTAGCTGACTTATAAATGAATAATTAATTTATTCATATCTTTTTTTTATTTAACTATTTTTTTATATTAATACACAAGGTTTTTTCATGAAGTTTGATATGGTAACCAAATCAAAAAGTTTTACTTCTCAGGATTTCGGATGCAAGCCTGAAGAAAGGGAAATTACAGATTACATCTCCAAAGGAGTAATCAATTTGGACAAGCCATCCGGTCCGACTTCTCATGAAATAGACTCTTGGGTTAAAAGAATTTTGCCGATAGAAAAATCAGGGCATGGCGGAACATTGGATCCCAAAGTAACTGGAATTTTGCCGGTTGGTTTGGATGATGCGACAAGAGCCATTCAACTGCTTTTGACTGCTCCCAAAGAGTATGTCTGTCTATTGACTTTCCATCATGATGTCCCTGAAGAGAGAATTCGTGAAGTCTTTGCAGAATTCACTGGAAAAATTTTCCAACTTCCACCTGTAAAGTCTGCTGTAAAGCGCGAATTGAGAACCCGTA
This sequence comes from Methanobrevibacter sp., assembly GCF_015062985.1. Lineage (GTDB taxonomy): Archaea > Methanobacteriota > Methanobacteria > Methanobacteriales > Methanobacteriaceae > Methanocatella. The sequence continues at coordinate 5,435 of NZ_SUTI01000032.1, forward strand.
ACATTTACTATTCCACAATCTATGAAATTGAAGGCAGAGACGTGCTTTTCAGGATAGGTTGTGAAGCAGGAACATATGTCAGAACCTATTGCCACAATATAGGTGAGGCATTGGGTGTTGGAGCTCATATGGCTGAACTCAGAAGAACTCAGGTAGGGTCATTCAATGAAAAAAATAATCTTGTAACCCTGCAGGATGTTACCGATGCGTATCATTTCTGGATAGAAGATGGCGATGAATCATTCCTGCGTGAAGCTATAATGCCAATGGAAAGGGCTGCGGATTACTTGCCGAAAATTGTTATCAAGGACTCTGCTGTTGATGCGGTTTGCCACGGCGCCGATCTTGCCTGCGGAGGAATAGCTTCTTTAGCGGATAGCATTCAAAAGAATGATATTGTTGCAATTGAAACTCTTAAAGGGGAATTGGTTGGAGCAGGAAATTCCTTATTGAATTCCAATGAGATTTTGGAATCAGATTCAGGTTTTGCAGTCAATGTTTCCAAAGTATTCATGAAACCTGATACATATCCTAGACTTTGGAAGTAGATTTGAGACAATATCTTTATATGAGCCTGAAATAAATTATTTTTTAAAGTAGTTCAGGTGGTACTTATTTTTAATAAGAGGATAATCATTGCTGCAATTCTGGCATTAATCGTTATTTTTTCAGTCATGATAATGGCATATAATACTAATTCTATTGAAGATTCTCAAAGCAATTCATCCGGCGGTGCCTATCGTGTAAATATCACTTCAGAGATGAACGGCAGTGATTTGGGGTCTGTTGAAGTTATTAAAAATGTCGGAAACCCCAATTCTAAAAGAATAGCCTATGTTGTTGGTGTTCATCCATTGGAACATGAAGTGCATGAAACCCTGGTCAAAATTCTTCCGAACATGACTGGCCTCAACTATTGCTATGACATCTATATAATTAATGTGACTAAGGATGTGGGTCAGTATGGTGACGGCTTGTCTGATTCAGAAAGTCCCGGCAGGCAAAACGGACAGGAACTTGCTTATGAATATGTATATCCTGAAATCAGGAATGGAAATTATGAATTGGCTATTGATGTTCATTCAAATGTGGGTGCATATCCTTATCGGACATTCGTGTTCAGTCCGGTTAAGGAAGGCCTTAGTGTAGACTATGCCAATGAGATTGCACAAATGTGTCAAAACATTTCATATTACACGCCGGATTCAACAACAAGCGGACCCTTTTTGACAGTTCCCTTAAATGAAAACGGTATTCCCTCATTTTATTTTGAAGAGTATAGCTTCGCTCCGCAGGACGTAAAGGATGAACACATCTTGGAATTGATTCATGCGGTGGATAGTTTGAATATTTAAAAAAAAGAATTTAGTGGGAAGCTAGAAAGCTCCTCCACCTCCACCACCTGATCCTCCTCCGAGGCCACCGAATCCTCCGGAATCGGATGATGGATTGATTGTATGTTCACTTGTATTGTATGCGCTATGCCAAAGGCCATATCCTCCATAATAGTGATACATGAATATGCCGTCATCATATTCGGATATGTTTGGCACCTGCAGTTTCATGGATTCGTAGACTTCTTCAGCTACTCCAAGAGCGGTACCATAAATAAGGTACTTTTTCCAAACGACTATGGATTCTGGAGGGTGTTCTTCCATTAAACTGTTGTCCTCTAAGAACTTCTTGAAGTTGTCCCATTTGAGGTAGAAGACTCTGCCCTCTTCGGTCCATCTTCCCATGATATCCTCATCGAGGAACATGAGGACAAATGAGAATATTATTAGGAATATTCCCCCTGCAAGACAGTATAATCCATTTCCAAGATTTGTTAAAAAACTTAAAATAATGAGAATAACTCCGAATACGAATCCTCCTGCCACTAAAAATGCATTGATTGTTGAACCGGTATCATCAAAGTAGTACGGTTTTTTTATCTTGCTTTCGACCTTATTTTCCCATTTTCCAATGTTGTCGACAAACCATTGCGCTTCTGATTCTGAAGATAATTGGCCGTTCAATGTGGACAGGTTTAATGTGTTGTCCCTTGCGAAATGTGATAGGATATTAAACACGATTTTTTCGCTGCTGCTTAATTCGTTTTCCTTATCATGATTGAAGGTTAATATAAGGTCTTTCATTCCGCTGCTGGCATCCTCTTCAGTGAATAATTTTAATATTTTCCGGTCAATAAGATTCATAATCGACGCTTCAAATCCTTTTATGTTAGGTTTTCCGATATCACTTTTGTTTTCAATGAGTGCATTGATTATTTCCGGCGGATCGTTTGTAGGCAAGTCCCTTTCATAGATTCCATCATAATCAACTTTCGGTTCCCTACCATATCTGAAGTATGTGAATGCCGCACCAATAGGACTGAAAAGTGATAGCAATCCTAAACCGAGATAGGTTGTGTTCCAGAAGTTTCGTCCATTGACGCTGTCTTCCACGTTTTTGACTATCATATCCCTGCCGTTCATATTCTCATGCTTTGCATATGGAGCATCGTCAAAGTCATCACTTGGCATTAACGCTACCAGTTCGTAAAATTCTCCTTTAGGAATGCGTGTGGATTCAATGCTTATCATGTCTCCATATAATTTGCTTTTAGCAGTGTATTCATCAGGATTCACGAAAAATTCATTTCCTTCTTTTCCAGGCAGGTTAACAGTAGCATCCAAGTGCCCAACATCAACGTCCCATTCACTTCCCCATAGCTTATAGTGGAGTCCTCCGACATCGTTGAATAGGGTAACGACATTTTTCATGTCATATGAAATCAGAACGGCAACTGAACAGTCCCTTATTTTTTTGGTGTGTCCTGCATCGGAATAGAGATAAATCTTCAAATGTTTTTGTCCGTTTTCATCACTTACCTTCAATATCGGATATGCCCCTATTGCAGACACTTTAATGTTTTCCACACTCTCTCCGGATTTTAGGGGGATGTCCCTATAAACCCCATTAAATTCCCCGTCAAATGTATAATCGTATTCTTCTTCTACATGCAGCAGGCCGTTTTTTTGTACAGTCAGTTCGATTATTGCATTTTCAATGCTGTAGCTTCGATCGTTACTGGCCGAAACGAGCGTTACTGTTGATAACAGTATTATCAAAATGAAGATTATACAAAATGCCTTTTTAACATTCATATATTTTCTCCGATTCAGAACTTAACTTCAGGAACTGCTCTTTCTGCTTCAGGTGCTTCAAAGAAGTTTTCTTCTTTAAAACCAAATATTCTTGCCATAATGCTGCTTGGGAATTGTTGGCAGGCATTGTTGTATTTCATTACTACATCATTATAGAATTGCCTTGCATAGGATATTTTATCCTCTGTTTCGCTTAATTCAGTCTGCAATTGTTGGAAATTGCTGTTTGCCTTAAGTTCAGGATAATTTTCTGCAACGGCAAATAATGATTTTAATGCTCCAGTCAATTGATTGTCTGCAGCACTGGCTTCTTCTACAGAAGATGCATTCATGACATTTGCTCTTGCTTTAGTAACTTCTTCAAGAACTCCTTTTTCATGACTTGCGTAACCTTTTACAGTTTCCACAAGGTTCGGAATTAAGTCGTTTCTTCTTTTGAGTTGGACATCAATTTGCGCATAGCTGTTCTTTACGCGGTTTCTAAGTCCAACGAGATTATTGTACATGTGTATAATTGTTGCTACAATAAATATGATTGCTATAATTAATACTATCATTAATATAAGGTCCATTTTATCACCTAATTTATATCTTTATTTATATTAAAAATATATTTTGCCTTTTAGATTTAAATTAATAATTATTATGGGAAAATATTATTTTTTTTCAAAATATCATCTTTAAACAATACCTTTATATAGGTGTAAGTAAATATATTATCTTATCATATTATTCTAGACGATATGATGTGCAAGTATTTGCTAACTATTTTATGCCGAGATAGTCTAGCCTGGTAAGGCGCGAGACTGGAAATCTCGTGGGCGTTCAGCCCTCCTGGGTTCAAATCC
>NZ_SUTI01000033.1 GCF_015062985.1 Methanobrevibacter sp.
CCATGGTAGTTCAGATGGGAGAACGCTAGACTGAAGATCTAGATGTCGCTGGTTCAAGTCCGGCCCATGGCATTACGTTTTTTTTTAAAATATTTTTCTATAATTGTTCTTTTTTTAAAATAGATTGTAATGGCGATGGATTTTACATATTTTATAATGTAATTGGTTTTGGTGTTACTTGTGTGTTTTCTCTCAATTCCCTGTATCTGTTGACAATTTCATATCCGTGGTCACTTCCGATAATATCTGCACCTGCGGTCAATATTTGGTTGGCAAACTTATAATTGTCAATTCCGCCGTAAATTTCTATTTTAATTTTTGGTGCGTGTTTTTGTATGATATTTATATCGTTAACATTTTCAAAGATGTGATTTGGGGATACAAATCCGGTAGCTGTTTTGACATAATCTGCACCTGCATTTTCAGCTGCTTTGGCTGCGTTGGCCTTTTCATAATCTTCCAATGCTTTGGTTTCAATAATCACTTTTAAAATTTTGTCTCCGATTGCTTCTTTGATTTGTCCAATTTCATTTTCAAGTAAAGGGTATTTTTCATCTTTCAAATAGCTTAAATTTAGAACCACTTCAAATTCATCTACTCCCTTTTCAAGCAATGATTTCGCTTCAGCTACTTTGCTTTCGGTATCTTCAAAGCCTAAGGGGAATCCGATAACACTTCCAACTTTAATTTCACTATCTTTTAATACCTCTTTTGCCAAATCAACATAAGTTGGTGAAACAACAACTGAATTAAAGTTTAATTCTTTTGCTTTTTCAAGAAATTCTTTCATTTCCCTTTCAGGAATCATGTTGTTTAGGTTGGTATAGTTGATGAGTTTTGCCAATTCTTTTGAATTTTTAATGTTATACATATTACCACTCTCTTAATTAGTTAGTATTTATACGAACATATATTTAAATATTTTTATATAATCTCTTTTTTCATGTACGGTCCGATTTTTTCATAACCGAATTTGCGATAATAATTTCTGGATCCGATTCCGCTTATGATGGCCATTTCCTCCTTACCATTATCTATCGCTAGGTTTTCAGCCTCCCTAAGAAGCTTTTCTCCAAATCCGGTGTGTTGGCCAATTTTAGGATTTTTATCTCCAATCTTAATCATGTTGCCATATACATGCAATTCCCTTACCAATGCGGTTTTGTCTGTAATTTCATCTCTGAAATGCATTTCGGAAGGAAAACGCAATCTTAAAAATCCTGCGATGCTTTCTTCGTTGTAATCTTCAATGGATAGGAAATGTTCTGTCCCTTCACATGCGGCATAGGTCTCTTTAAACAGCTCGAAGTCTTCAAAATTATATTGGTTTGTTGTTTTTTTATGACCTATTTCACGGCATCTTATGCATTGGCAGTTGATTTTTTCCTCTTCCAGTCTGTTGTATACGAGCTCTCCCAAATTGGATTTTTTCACGCCGGCTTCAATCAATGTTGATGGAATGTCCCTTTGAATTCTCATTGTTCTAACCCATTTTGGCAGTATTTTTTTAATTTTAACAATCAATTCAACAGCTTCTTCATCGGTGTAAGGTTCATATCCTCCGTTGGACCATAAGTCATATAATTCGCTGCCTTTTGTGACAAGGCATGGATAAATTTTGAGCATGTCAGGCTTATAGTTTTCATCACTGAACAATTGCTTAAACATTTTCAGATCCCGCTTTTCATCTGAAAACAATCCTGGCATCATATGCATTGCAACCTTAATGGCGGAATCCCTTAATAACTGATTGGATTCAACTACATCCGCAAGGGTATGCCCCCTCTTAATTTTTTTGTATAAATCATCAGATAATGTTTGAACGCCTAATTCAACACGGGTCACTCCAAAATTGAGCATTCTGTTAATATGTTCTTTTTTACAATAGTCCGGACGTGTTTCAAAGGTCATTCCCACGCATCTAACTTTTGAATTTTCATTTGCAGCTTGAACGTCATCAATTAGAACATAATCGCTTGGCGGATATGTTTTAAGAATTCCATTTTCAAAAGACCTGATTTCTTCATAATCCAGATTATATTCATAATTTTGGGGTTTGTTTTCAAGAATCAAACCGAAATCGGTCATGGCTTTCAGACATTGGGAAACGAACCATTCCTGATAGCATAAGTCTCTTGAAGGAAATGTTCCGCCCATTATAATTAATTCCACTTTATCTATTGGATGCCCGATTTTTTTCAGCTGTTTCAACCTGTTAAAGCATTGCACATAAGGATGAAATTCATACATTCTACCCCTAAGTGCAGCAGGTTCTTCACCTGTGTAGCTTGGTGGCGCTATATCGCTTTCAGGACAGTAGAAACATCTTCCATGAGGACATTTATGGGGATGGCACATTACCGCAACTATTGCAACGCCGGACATTGTTCTTGTTGGTTTCTTCTTTAGAATTTCTGAAACGATTTCCTTCTCTTCAGGTTTGGCAAATTCTAGAATGTCCGCATTGCTCATGAATCTGGATAATTTCAAGTCACGGCAGAGCTGTCTTTTTTCAACTTCAAGTTCACGTCGAGTAGATATCTTGCCGTCAATAATATCATTTATTATTGTTCGACATGCTTTTTTCATTATTTCACCATTCAATTAATTTAATAGTTAATCTTATTATTAGTTTTATTTAAATACTTAATTATTTAATATATATTCATATAACTTATGAAGGTGAAATTATGCAAATTAGAGAATTTTTAGGTTCTACAGTTTTAGATAAAAATGCATATGAAGTTGGTAAAGTTGAAAATTTAGATTTTGACCCTGAAACTGGTAAAATTGACAAAATTACATTAACTTTACAAAAAAACATATTCTCCAAAGACGAATTAGAAATCAACTTTGAAGATATCGCTACCATCGGAGCATATGTTATCTTAAACAAAGAAATTCCAAAAGAAACTGAAGAAAAAACCGTTGAAGTCGAAATAGAAGAAGACGAATAATAACACAGGTTTTTAAAATGGTTTTAGATGCAAGAGATATTGAAATCCCTCTCGAATCTTATGTTAGGTATGTTGATACCGGAACAATCGGTAAAGTAATCGACATGAAGACAAAAGATGGTGTGGAATGGGTTTTGTTAGATAAAACCAATATGTGGTATCGCTCAAAATTAGTAGAATTGCTTGAAGAGAAGGATATCAAGAAATCTACATATTATGATAAAGAAAGCGATGGTGAAATTGATATTGAAGAGATGAAAGAAAAAGCAAGAGCTTTAGAAGATTTAGAATTAGATTCTAAAGTTGCTGAGGGTGGAGGTTAATTCCACCTTTTTAATTATTTATAAATAAACTTATTTTTTCGGCAAGTTTTGGTCCAATGCCTTCAACTTGTTGCAACTCGTTTTGTGATACACCAGTTAAATCATTTCCAAATATTTTTACCAGATTTCTAGCTCTTTTTCTGCCTAAGCGTTTCACTCCAACAACCAATGGAATGATGTCCTCTTTTACTCCGTAATATAATCGTGCAGATAAGAAATCAAAGTCTTTTAAGTTAGAGTAGTTTCCTAAAACCTCTGATGTGTTTTTAGCAAATTTCACAAGACGTGATGCTTCATAAGCTGATCGGCGGGTTGATGCAGAATATACATTATACTTATTTTCTATTTCATATTCGCTTCTTTCATTAACCCATTCAATTAAGGAAACTGTTGTGGCTTCAGGATTTCCGATATCCACTGCAAATAGTCCTGCTTCGGACAGCCTGTCTCTTACAGGATCTTTTGATTTTCTGCCTTTAAATGAAATCAATGGTAAATCAGGAGTTTCAGATAATGCATAAATGAATTCCTCGACATTAATCTTATCAATGCTTGAGACGTATTCTTTGATTTTCACAGCTGTTTCGACACTGTAATTTGATTTTGCAATTAGATTACCGAAATCAGTAGTTTTGAGACCTTCAGGTGTAGCTCTTATGATTCCGTTTTGAAGTAAAAATTCCAGTGCGCTTTCCAGTTCATATCTTAAGCTATCTTCAGCAAATAGGGACATTGATGGATTATTGCTCATCTGATATCCGTATAATGTTTTCCCGAAAAATTCAGTAAGGTCATCCAGATTTTTAGAGAGTGATGATGCAATTTGAGCTATAATCTGTCTGTAGATTGCATCTTTATTATCAACAAGTTTTGAGTTTGTCTGTTCAATTTCCCCTTCGACATAGTATTCCTGCAGGTTTTGAGCTTCATCCATTGTTTTTGCAATGAGATATGAGTAACCCACATCATCATATTGGGGCCTTCCAGCCCTTCCGGACATTTGTTCATAGTCAAACACTGGAATCGGTTGAGGCCCATTACTTGTCCAACGGGTATGATCTCTGATTATAACAGTTTTTGATGGTAAATTAACTCCATACATCAAACTTGGAGTTGCAGTAATCATTAAAATATTTCCATTTCTGAATTCATCTTCAATAATTTCCTTCTGTTCATTGAAAAGGCCAGCATGGTGGAATGCAACTCCCTTTTCAGCGGCTTCAGCTAATTTTAAACAGGTGCTTGTTGGCAGAGACCCTTTCTTTTTTGGAACTTCCAGTAGTTTATCGGCCACTTCCTTAAATCTTTCCCTTTGCTCCTTGTTGATTTTCTTGTTTATTTTTTTAGCTACATAAGTGGCCAGACTTTCGGTAAATCTTCTTGTGGAAACGAATGCCAAGGCTTGGGATTTATCTTTTATGGTTTTTTCCATTACTTTTACAATGACATCATTCTTATTTTTTGTATTGAACATTTCGGCATCCAGCACTTCTTTATTTAATGGAACAGGCCGGTAATCATGCTCAACACATGTCCCTTCAAGCCATCCTTCAATTTCCCCAATGTTTTTCAGGGTAGCTGATAAGGCTATAATCCTTATGCCCGGATTGATAATCTTTGCTCTGGTGATTGCCGCTTCAAGTGTCGGTCCTCTAGTAAATTCACCAATCATGTGAAATTCATCGATAATTAAGGTATCCACATCCCTTAGAACATTCCATGAAAATCTGGTTAAAGCGTCAAATGATTCAAAAACCATCACTGACAGGTCGGAATTTGAAGGGTGTTTGCCGACATTGATTCCATGTTCCTCAAATGCCTTGAATTCTTTTACCTTTTCATTTTGTATCGAAAGGAGAGGTGCGGCATAAACTGCTTTTCCTCCATTTAATATTGTTTTAAGTGCAGGAAGCACCCCTAAAACTGTTTTTCCACTTGCTGTAGGAATGCAAATAATGTAATTGGATTTGTCATCCAAATATCCGGATTCGATTACGGCCTTTTGCGCAGGATTAAATTCTTTAATATAAGGATAAGCGCTATTAATTATTGTTTTGATATCATTGTCTAAGTTTTCCATTTTAATCATTAATCTTTATTTTTTTTATATATATTAAATATTTTCAGAGAGCATTTGTAACCTATTTTTATAGATAAACTTAATATATTGCAAGATAATAAATAGTTACAAATTAAAAATATAGGAGACAATATCATGGCAATTAAAGTAGAAGTATTTTCAACCAATTCATGTCCACACTGTCCTGCAGCAATTGATGCTGCTCAAAAAGCTAAAGACAAATTAGCAGATGCAATTGATGTAGAAGTAATCAAAATTGATGAAAGTATGGAAAACAGACAAAGAGCAATCGATTATCAAATCATGGCGGTTCCTACTATTGTTATTGATGGTGATGTGGCTTTTGTCGGTGCACCTCATGATTTTGAATTAATTGAAAAATTAGAATCTATGTTATAGATTCACTCTTTTTATAATTTTTAAATAAAATGACTAATGATAATTTTATGGGCGTTACAACAGGTACTGTAGCCACAGCATGTTCACTTGCGGCACTGGATGCTATTTTAGACACTCCGGATATTGCATGTGTCAAAGTTGAAACCCCTAAAAAAACATTAGATATTATCATTGATGAGTGTAAATTAATTTCTCCTTTTAAAGCTTATGCTGTAGCTCATAAAAATCCGTATAATGATCCTGATGTCACTGTTGATTTGGCAATCATATCGACTGTCGAATTAGTGGATGAATCTTCACAGGATTCCAAAATTGTCATCACCGGCGGTGAAGGCGTTGGATTAGTTACAAAGCCAGGTCTTCAAATTCAAGTTGGAGACTATGCGATTAATCCTGTTCCCCGTAGGATGATTATGAGGAATTTGGAAGAAAGGATTCCTGAAGGAAAAGCAGCTATCGTTACAATTTCCATTCCTGAAGGTGAAGAAATAGCTAAAAAAACAATGAATCCCAAATTGGGTATTATTGGAGGAATCTCAATTCTCGGAACTACTGGGATTGCAAGGTCAATGTCAAGTGATGCCTATAAAAATTCCATTGTTAAGCAACTTGATGTGGCAATTGCATCAGATATAAAAGACCTGGTTTTTGTTCCGGGCAATATTGGTGAGAAATTAGCATTAAAACAATTGAATGTTACAAAGGAACAGATTGTTCAAACAGGCAACTATGCAGGTTTCATGTTTGAAGAAGCTGAAAAGCGCGGAATTAATAAATTCACATATTTCGGTCATATGGGCAAGCTAATCAAAGTTGCCGGCGGAATATTCAACACAAAACATGCCGTTGCAGATGGAAGGCGTGAAATCATGGTTACTCATGCCGCTTTATGTGGTGTTGAAAAGAATGACCTTCAGAGATTGTTTGATTCAAAAACAACTGATGACATGATGTCCATTTTAGAGGAACTTAATGTTTCAGTTGATGTTTCAAACAGTATTGCAAATGCCATTCATGAAAGATGCATGCAGCGCTTTGATTTGGATTTAAATGTGATTATAGTGGATATGGAAGGAACTTATTTAAACGATAATTTCAGTAAATAATATTATGAGGTTATTTTTATGAAGATAGCTATGGTCGGTCAATTTCCACCTCATTTCGGAGGTGTAGGTGTTCATATTCACACGTTATCTAAAGAATTAGTCAGTCAAGGGCATGAAGTATATGTAATTACTTATCCCCATAAGGATATCCATGATATCGATGGGATTCATGTAATCGGAACTTCAGGATTAAATATTCCCGGTGTCAGGGGATTGATGTTTAAGATGAATGCAAAAAAGGCATTAAAAAGCCTTGTGGGAGAAGTGGATATTGATATTATTCATGGTCATTATTTGTTCCCTGCAGGTGCTGCTGCCGTTGAAGTTGGAAAAGAGAAGGGCATAAAAACATATGTTACTGCACACGGCTCAGACATGTTTGAACTCTATAAGTCTCAACCCCTAATGAGGCCAACTATTCGCAAGGTTTTGCATGATGCGGATGTTGTTCTTGCTGTCAGTAATGCATTAAGGCATGAAATTATTGCAACCGGAGTTGAAGGAATATCCAGCAAAACTAGACTTTCATGGAATTCCGTAGACATCGATAAATTCTCAACAGAGGAAAATAATACATTCAAAAAAGAAAATAACCTTGAAGATAAGCCTATTGTCCTTTTTGTAGGTAACTTGATTAGAAGGAAAAATGTTGATTCGATTTTAGAAGCTAAAAAGATAGCTAACAGCGATTATTATCTTGTTGTTGTGGGTGACGGGCCGCTGTTTAAAAAACTAAAAAAGAAAGTTGAAGATGAGAATATCCGTGATGTAATATTCACTGGGTCCAGAACAGATGTTGAGGATATTATCCCAAGTTGTGATGTTCTGATTTTGCCGTCCTATTCTGAAAGTTTTGGTTTAGTATTGATTGAGGCTTTAGCTTGTGGAAAGCCAGTTATTGGGAGTAATGTTGGTGGAATCACTGAAATAATAACTGAAGATGTGGGATTACTTGTTGATCCGAAAAAGGTTTCATCCATAGCCAGAGCGATTGATAGGATGATTAACGATGAGCAGTTCAGGTTTGTCTTATCACTCAATGCAAGAAGTAGAGCTATTGATTTTTCAAAGGTTTCCATTCCATATGATGAGGTAAACAATGAAGAGCAAGGTTAGATCCCCAGGTTCTGCAACAATAATCAATGCAATTGCAACAGGATGCGGTTCCGCCTTTGGGATTGGTTTGGATATTGAATGTGAAGCCAAAACAATTTCTCAGGGAATTGAATGCTTTAATGATGTGGGAGCGGACAATACCTTGATGGAGATATGTGTCGAGAAGGTTTTTTCCCATTATAATATTGATAAAAATGATTTTGGAATAAACTTAAAAACAAAATCCAAATTGCCAATGGCGTCAGGTTTGTCAAGCAGCAGCGCTTCATCCAATGCTATTGTAAAAGTCACCTCTTCAATCATCGCAAGCGAATTTGATGCCAGACCTCTTGATGATTTGGAAGTAATCAATATTGCAATTGATTCTTCATTGGAGGCGGGGGTCACAATAACAGGTTCATTTGATGATGCGACAGCCTCATATTTTGGAGGCGTAGTCGTAACAGACAATGCAAACAGGGAGTTTTTCATTAAAGAAAAAATGGATGAATATCCGATTCTTGTTTATATGCCTAATTATTATTCGAAATCTGGTGATTCTAATCCTCAAAGAATGAAGCTATTGGCTCCTTTGGTTGAAACAGCTTTTGAATTTGCACGTGAACGAAATTATTTCAATGCTTTGAATTTAAATGGACTGATATATTCTGCAACTTTGGGATTTAATTCGTCAATTGCCATTGATGCTTTGGAATCAGGAGCAATTGCTTCAGGATTATCAGGTACAGGTTCTTCTTTTGTTGCTGTTGTTAACGAAGAATCCATCGACGATGTCAAATCATCTTGGGAAAAATATGAAGGCCAGATTATCGAAACAAAAGTGGATAATATTGGCTGTAAATTATTGTAATTTTTTTATTCCATTATTTTGTTTTAACTGTTAAACATATAATTTATATAGTAGGATTAATAATAAATTATATTATTATCATTATTATCAATTTGGTGATTTTTTGAAAAGTGACTATCAAATAAAATCTTTTAAAAATAAAGAAGAAGCTGAAAAACTTCTCAAAGAATCAAGAAAGCGCATTGATGAAATTGATAATGAATTGTTCGATTTAATTTCTCAGAGAACATCTCTTGCAAAAGACATAGTTCTTTCTAAAGAATATCTTGGAATGCCAATATATGATAAATCAAGGGAAGAAGAAGTTCACAATAAACTCAAGAGGTTGTCTGAGGAGAATAATCTTGATGTTGATATTATTGATCAAATCGTAAACATGTTAACTATTTTAAGTAAAAATGAGCAAAAAGAAATTTTAAGGAGGAATGTTAATGGGCAATATTAGAACTTCATTTGTTAAACGTTTAGCAAAAGAACTTATTGAAACTCACAA
>NZ_SUTI01000034.1 GCF_015062985.1 Methanobrevibacter sp.
AAAAATAAAGAAAAATTCAATATTTAAATAGAAAAAATAAGTAAAATTATTAAATTAAAGATTTATTGACAAATCCCATAAAAATAAAAATAAGAATTTTAAACCCACAAAAACAAGAAAAAAAAACTACGAAAATCACATTCAAAATAAGTACGCCCAACTTGCAATTCATCCACAACCTAAAAGAGGTCGTGGTATTCTTGCATAATTAAGATAAAGACAATTTCCAATTGGAATTGTCATGGCATGAGGTGCATGGTATCTGCTCGAAAATAACATTTCGCTCACAAGAGGATGTTAAATATCGAGAATTCCCAATTTCTTAAAAGTTGGCGGAAGTTAATTGAACTATTATATATAAAATTTGCTGATTAACTCAAATCAATTAAAATGAGCATTTCTAAAAGCCAAACTTTATTTAAAAGTAAATTCTAATATATAAATAATTATTTAATAAATTATGGGAACCCTAATATTTGAATCCTATATAAATCATGATTATATTAAAGAAATAGGATTCTACATCTCAAAGACATTAACGAATTTTGATAAATTTAAAAAATAGGGATTTGAATGAATTATGATTATGATGTTGTTATCGTTGGTGCAGGACCTGTTGGTTCAACGATAGCATTTTACCTTGCACAAAACGATTTAAATGTAGTGATGGTTGAAAAGAAAACACATATAGGATATCCGTTACAATGTGCAGGAATTTTAAGCAAACATATTTTTGAATATAATGAACTGCCTGATGAAATAATAATAAACACAATTAATGGAGCATTTCTCCATTCCAAAAACCATATTTTAAATGTCGGGACAGATGAAAGTGTAGCTTATGTAATTGATAGGGTGGGTTATGACCAATTTTTATCAAATCGTGCAATTCAAAATGGCGTTAGACTAATCAATAAAAAAGTTATTGATGTTGATATTGAAAAGGGGATAACTTATTTTTCAGATGAACAATCCATAACCTCAAAAGTCATTATTGGATGTGATGGGCCCAATTCCACTGTATCTAAAACTATTGGAAATATGCAGCAGAATTTCAATGCATCCCAAATTCTTGTTTCAATAAATGATGAAGATATGGACAATTTTAGAAAATCAAATAGAAAATCAGTTGATTATGTCGATGTGTGTTTTTATGAAGATATCGTACCCGGTTTTCTATGGATTATTCCTCTTCAAAACAATACTTGTAGAGTTGGATTGTTTTCCAATTATTCCCACAGACAGCAAAACACAATTATAACAGACTTCTTGAATGAAAATTTTGAATATGAAATAATTGAAAAATATAAAGGGTTCATTCCTATTTTCAATAACAAAAATCAATTGGTTAAAAAAAGAGCAATACTAATAGGGGATGCTGCATCACAAATTAAACCCACCACAGGTGGAGGATTATTGATAGCATTCGATTGCTGTAAAATAGCTAGCAAATACATTACTGATGCAATAAAAAAGGATAATATGGAATTGTTGAAAGGATATCAAAAAGAATTTAATAAAAAATATTCAAAGGAATTTAGCTATCAATTTAAAGTACATAAAACTTTAAATTTATTTAATGATAACGATTTAGATTATATTTTTGAAAAAGCGAAAGAAAGTGATTGTGAAAATATTATTTCCGAGTATGGGGACATGGACAATCAGTCAAAAGTTGTAAAAGAATTTATAAAAAGAGGTTTAATATTTAAAATTACTCCAAAATTTCTTTTCAAAAAAATAATGAATATATTTGGATTTTAAGTGAAATTAATGGAGTTATTATGTATTCGATTTCAAGACATTCCTGAATTACAGTTATCAGAATAAAAAATGATAATGGTGAAAGAATAACAGTTAATGATGTTTCCAAAGAAGTTCATAGAGATTTAAAATGGTGGGATCATGCTTTTTAAAAAGATGTTGAGGGACATTTCCGATTACAAATTTCAATTCATTTCAATCTTTTTATTGGCATTTTTGGGAGTATTTCTATTTTCAGGGATTAATGCGGAAGAAATGGGTCTTGAATCAAGCATTGATAATTATTATGATGAAACCAATATTGCGGACGGTTGGATTTATTCACCATATCTCAATGAACTTTTTCTAGAACAGGTATATCTGCTTGGGCCAACCACCCAAATGGAAAGACAGCTGGTTTTGGATTCGCTGGCAGAACTTGATGACAATCCGGACATCACGCTGCATTTTGTTGAAAACAATACAATGTCCAAATTTTATTTGATTGAAGGGGAAAATCTAAACATTAACGATTCGGATGGCGTCTGGTTGGATAAGGATTTTGCTGATGCGAGAAATCTGGCAGTGGGAGATAATATCACATTCAACTGTGAGGGCATTCAAATCGAAAAGGAAATTAGGGGATTGGGTTACTCTCCGGAATATGTTTTCAATTTGCCTAGTCATTTGATAAAACAGAATTTTTCCACACATGGCTTTGCCTATATGTCTCATAAGGCTTTTCCATCAGATTCTGTACCTTACAATGTTTTGAATGTTAAATTTGAGGGGAATCCTGAAACTTTTGATAAGCTGCTGGAATATCGTCTGGATGGATATTACAATTCATTCCTGCAGAAATCCGAACATCCAAGTGTAAGTGAATTTGACAATGAAATCAGCCAGCATAAAATGGCTGCAGATATTTTCCCATTTGTGTTCATTCTGGTTTCTCTGCTGATTCTTTTATCAACAATCAAAAGGATGATTTCACATCAGAGAACCCAAATAGGTATCCTGAAGGCCAACGGATTTGGAAACGGCGCCCTTATTATACATTATCTTTCTTATGGTGTATTAACAGTTTCTGTAGCATCAATACTTGCTTTGATTTTAGGACCTATCATATTGCCTAAAATATCATATGTTGCAGTGTATGATACGTATAGATTGCCTTATCTCAATCCTGCAGGTTTCATGAACTTCATCCACATAGTTGTTATAAGCATATTGATGTCAATTTTTGTTTCATATTTTGCAATTAAAAATATAATTAATGAGCCTCCTTCAAGCATGATACGGCCTGATGTGCCAAAAGCATCAACTTCAACTTTCGTTGAAAGATTCAGAATCTGGAATAGTGTTCCATTCAACATCCGTTGGAATTATAGGGATTCAAAAAGACATAAGTTCAGAGCATTGATGACATTTTTGGGGGTGGTTGGATGTACTGCACTCCTGATTTCGGCATTTGGATTGAATGATGGAATAAACGATTCACAGGATTGGTACTTCAATGAAATCAATCATTTTGAATCAAAATTGGTTATCGACAAGGATGTAGGATTGTCTCAAATTGATAATGTTGCACGAAAGGTCAATGGTGACAAGCTGATGGAATCATACATTGACATGGAATCTGCCAATGCAAAAACTTCGGGAACGCTTCTTGTTTTAAATGAAACGGATTTGATTACTCCAACGGATGACAATCATGAAAAAATAAAAATCAATGATGAAGATATTTCTGTTTCAAAGAAAATTGCTGATTCGCTGGATATACGTGTTGGGGATACTCTCAAGTGGCACATCAAGGGTTCGGACAATTGGGTTAATGTAAAGATTGACAAAATACATGCTGATCCTTCTTCTCAGGGATTAATCATTTCGGCCAGTAAATTGGATGAATTGGGATTGAATTTCACGCCAACAAGTATCATAACCTCCGAACATGTGGATGGAGAATATGATGGAATCAAAGCAGTAAACAGTCTTGAAGATATGAAGGACAACTGGAATGAACTTTATCAAAGCGTATTGATTTTGGTTTCCATATTGATGTTTTTCGCCATTGTTTTGGCAGTTGTCGTTACATATAATTTGCTTGCATTGACATTTCTCGAAATGGAATATGACATCACAATTCTTAAGATTTTGGGCTTTAGCAATTGGGCAGTGACAAAACTGTTGGCAATCCAGAGCCTATTTTTTATAAGTTTAGGCATCTTGCTTGGCATTCCTTTAGGTTATTATATTCAAACAATAATGTGGGCGTCATCAAGCAAAAGATTTTATCAAGTAGCTACATTATCATCTGCAAACTTGATTTCAACCTGCATAATTATTTTTGCAGTCTCAATAATCGTAATCTTTATATTTTTCTACAAAATCAAGAAATTGGATATAGTTGAAGAATCTAAAATTCTTGAGTGACTGAATGGTGTAAATTTAGTTTTAACAGATGCAGTATCTGGATTAATTTCACAGAATCAATAGATGATGTGATATCACTAATTTAATGTAATTACTTCCTTTTAAATGCAGCCTTCAGGCGCAATCCACTTAAGTGCAATATGCTAGTTGTATATGCAATGAAAAAGGCAAAAAGAAGACGCTTGGATTCGCCGAACATCCGTTCATCAAAAATAATTGGAGTTTCCACTACTTTAATCTTTTTTTTCCTAGCGGATTTTTTAATTTTCAATTTCAAAAGCACTTCTACCACAATATCAAAATGCTTGTTGGTCAGCTCCGGTTCCACTTCTTTTAGCCTGCAAGTATGATACAAACGAAAATCAGTAGTTAAATCTTTTGCAGGAATTCCCAGCACAATGCCATATACCTTATTGAGAAAACGAGAAATAATCTGTGAAATGAGGGAGTCATTACTCACTCCACCTTCCGTATAACGGGAACCGATTGCCACATCTGCATGCTCACTCATAAAGATATGATAAATGTCGGGAATATATTTCGGATTGTGTGATCCGTCACTGTCCATAATAAAAAATTTCTGATACTGTGCAAAACGGATGCCTGTATGAAATGCATCGCCAAAGCCTGTGGCTTCTTGATTCACATAGCGTGCACAGTTTTCTTCGCAAACATCTCTGGTGTTGTCCAACGGTTCCATGGAATCCACAACAATAATCTCGTAGGGTTCCCCGCATTCCTCCAGTTTTTCTTTAATCTGCGGCAGAAGCACACGTAAGTTTTCTTCTTCCTCGTAGGAAAGCAATACCATGCTGATTCCGTTTTTCAAAACCTCAGACATATTAATCATATTCCTTTATCTAACATAATAATCTTCAATGCAGACTGTATCCTCTAAATAAGGTGTTGAAACTTCGTGCAACAATGTATTTTCGGTTGCAACAATTGAATGCACAACACCAGGTTGAATGCGGATGCTATCATTTTTTGAGAAATATTCCTTTTTGTCTTCAAATTCAATATAACCTGACCCGGATAGGATGTACATTGTTTCATCCTTTTCAATATGGTAATGAAGAGATGTTCTAAATCCTTCCTTGATGTATAACTCTTTTGTCAAATACATTTCAGTTAGGATTAAAATTTTTTCATATCCCCAAGGTTTATCTGTTTTATTTTCATATTCCTTTTTTACAGCTTCTAATTCTTTATAAGTATCTACTGCAATCCAATAGATTCCATTTTCTTTAAAATAGCCCAAATTATTTTCTTTTGCAATAGTTGGGAAATAAATTTTTTCTATGTCTCCAGTCTTAAACTCACCAAAATCTATTTTAGATTTTGTGAAATAAATTCCTCCATTAATGTAATAATCTTCAAGAATAGGTTTTTCCTTAAAGGAAACTAAACGGTCACCATTCATTTCAACAATACCATATGGAGATTGCATTTGTGTGACAAACATGATTACCGGCAGTGATGATTTAACCCCATATTCAATCATTGCTTTTATATTAACATCAGAAACAATATCTCCATTGCGTATAATGCATTGTTTATCTCCGTTAATTGCTTCCATTCCTAAGCGAATTGCATTTAATGTGCCCAATGGTTCATCTTCAATTACATAATGGATTTTTACTCCGTTGTATTCATCACCATATCTTTCTTTAATTTTCTCATGTAAAAATCCTGTAAGAAGATATACTTCATCAACACCGGCATTTTTAAAATCGAATAACTGTTTGTCTAGAATTGTATAATCATCCTTAATTTCAATTAATGGTTTTGGTACTGTTTCTGTAACTGGCCTTAAACGTTTTCCCAATCCTCCGCATAAAATCATTCCAACAGTTTCCATAATATCTCCTTTTGGTTATATCTTATTAATTAAATATTAATCATATGATATTTTAATTTTTCTCCTAAATCATGATTTTATGAAAGGAGACCCGTACTGCCCGCACTGCGGAGCTCATCTAGTATGGAGCGATGATTACCACTCTAGAGACAGACCTGACATCCCTTATTTTGAGGATGATTCTTTAAAAGAAGCACAGGAATATGAAAGAAAACATCAGGAATACCGTAAAAAAATATGCGATACCTACAAAGTTGAACTGGAAGATTTAGACCTCAAAGACGGTTATACAGAATACATTTTCCTTAGAAAAACTCCCTACTACACATTAAGAATGGTTGCAACAGACCAGTACGGTCAGATGATTGGGATTAAAACGGACGAAACAACTGTTGATTTTACAAAATTAGAACAAAACAGAGATTTTCAGGAAATGGTCAAAAATCTGGGCAGTTACCAGCTAAGTGTCGACAAAAACAAGGATGTAATATATGTCGCAACACAGGATACGCTTTACCAGGCAGATATGGAAAACCGGAAATTAATAGTTCTAAAAACAAGGGATGAGGCCTAACATGACAATGCAGGCAAAAAGCGATATCAAAGTTGAACAGATAGATATAACCGAAATGAATGCTGATGCAGTTGTTAATGCGGCCAACAGAAAACTTGCAATGGGAGGTGGTGTCTGCGGAGCAATATTTAAAAAAGCAGGTCCGGCCCAGCTTAAAGAAGCATGTTCGAAATTTAAAGGGTGCAAAACAGGCCATGCCGTAATCACTGCGGGCTTTAACCTTAAAGCAAAATATATCATTCATGCAGTAGGTCCTATCTGGAGAGGAGGTGACGGCGGTGAAGCGGAACTTCTATTTGATGCATACAAAAATTCTTTAAGGCTTGCAAAAGAAAATAACTGCAGGTCAATTGCATTTCCACTGATTTCATCAGGAATATACGGATATCCTAAAAAAGAGGCATGGGAGATTGCAGTTAAATCCTGCATGGATTTTATTTATGACAATCCTGATTATCCCATTGAAATTGTTTTTGCAGTTTTAAGCGATGAAAGCAGAAATATGGGTGAGACGACAATACTTAGTGCAAAACACCATAATGAGCATCAGTGAAAATATTGTGATTTTTAATCAGGATTCAAATTTCCAATTTAATCTCATCAAAAGTCAGATAGGGTATTTTACTATTTTTAACACCATTTTCGAACCTTATAAATCCGTCTTCCTCCAGTCTTTTAACTTTTGGCTGGATATTGCTGACATCCTTATTTATCTTTTTAGCTAAATCCCTTATGCTTCTTGGTTTTTCATGTTTAATAGTATTTAAAATAATCAAATCCAAATCAGACAAGGACAATTTATTTGTTACCAAACTTTCTGTCGTTTCAATCATTTCATCAGGATTTTGACTGTAATATTTCCAGTTTTCCAAATCCACATACATTTTCATATTATTGGTTCGTTTAAACAGTTTTTCCAATTCACTTAGAGATTTGTAAGTTTCTTCCATTTCACGAATGAATTCATGGCCGTTCTGTTTTTTAACTAAAGTAATAATCATTTCAACATCTCCATTAACTCTTCAATATCAAATACATCTGAAATATTTAAGTAATCTTTAATTATTTCATAGATTTTTTCACAATCCTTGAGTGATAATTCAACTTTATACGCATGATTTTTAGGATCTGGATGAATATGTGCTTTGCCAACATGATAATTGTCAATTAAAATATTATCCGGCATTATAATAATAGACCACCCGTTTGGCGTTTTTACCTTGTAGAGAATTTTATCACCTATTGTGGTTTTATTTTGTTTTTTTCTTGTCATGTAATATTATATTCATTGTAGTATTTATATATTTGTTGGTTTTAAACCAACACAATTATATATTATTGGATAAATTTAACAATACTAAGTAAATTTTATAAACCAAAACAAAATTTTAATAACAAACTAAAAATTTAAAAGAAGGTACAACCATGACTAGAAATAATGAAAATTTTGCGGATCATAATCATTTCAAAAGAAATTTGAAACCTCAGGTTATCGAAAAAATTCTTAATATGAATTTTGACTGCAAAGAGATTCATCTAGAAAACTTCATCGAAATATGTGAATTTTGGGATATTGAAACAGATTACTGTATCAAAATAAATAATAAAACAATAAAAATATAACATAGTTATAAAAAATTCAAAATAAAAAAATTAGTTTTGGCGGACGCCCATAATATAAAAAAAATCGGCTGCAACTTCAATTAGAATGTCTTTAACAATTCGGAAATGATACTCCCTTCGCCGTCTTCAAATCTTTGGTTTTGATATGTAATTAATCCCAGATATGTTTCTAACATTAATCCATCGGAAGATATTAAGGAAAGTAGAAGAGATTTTCTATTTTTCAACAATTTTCTGTATTTCTCCAATATCCATATTAATCAAATCTGCTACAACTTCAATAGAGAATGTCTGTAATAATTTGGAAATTATACTCTTTTGCCCTTCTTCAAATCCTTCATTTTTAATCTGTGCAATTAATCCCTGATATTTTTCTGCCATGTTAATCATCACCAATAGATTTTTTGCTTTGTAATAAGCGAATAATTAAAATCTAAATGTTATTCTATTTGAAATACTGAAAATATTATAAGGTTTTTAAGAAAAAAGTAGAAAGCGGAGTT